>CAZDNG010000016.1:0-133998 GCA_964506835.1 uncultured Polyangiaceae bacterium | reverse complement strand
AACCTAGATAGCAAGAACCAGAATCTTGCGTCCTGCCGTTAGACGATCCCCCAATTCCGGGGCTCCGGACCGGGGATCGGCCCGGGGCCGCAGTATCTAGCCGCCCACGCGGCGCCGTTCAAGTGTGGAATGAGGGCGGCCCTCGGAACCCCTCGCGTTTTCCGCCACGGCGCGGCGCGTGGAACCCCTTGACCGGCTCGAACCCGGGCTTACTCTGCGCCAGCGAGCGCAACCGCGGCCGATTTCGGCCGGTTGAGGCGCTGCGACGGATTTCCGAGGAGCGACGACCGATGAGCAAAGACATCTCGTATCAGCGTGCGGCCAGAAAATCGATGAAGCGGGGCGTGGATGCCCTCGCCGACGCGGTGCGGGTGACCCTCGGCCCGAAGGGGCGCAACGTGGGGATCGAGAAGAGCTGGGGCGCGCCGATCATCACCAAGGACGGCGTGACGGTCGCGAAGCAAATCGAGCTCTCCGGGAAGATCGAAAACATCGGCGCGCAGATGGTTCGCGAGGTCGCGTCGCGAACCAATGACGACACCGGGGACGGAACGACGACGGCGACCGTGCTCGCGCAGGCGATTTACGGGTCGGGCCTCGGGCTCGTCGAGGCCGGCGTGCCGGCCATGGACATCAAGCGCGGCATCGATCGCGGCGTCGTCGCCATCGCCGAGGCGTTGAAGAAACAAGCCAAGAAAGCCAAGGACAACAAGGACATCGAGCGCATCGCCAACGTGAGCGCGAACGGTGACGAGTCCATCGGCAAGACCCTCGCCGACGCGATGGAAAAGGTGACTCGCGACGGCGTCATCACCATCGAAGAAGGGAAGGGCACGAGCACCGAGGTCGAGCTGGTCGAAGGGATGCAGTTCGATCGCGGCTACATTTCGCCTTATTTCGTGACCGATCAGAAGGGACTGACGGCCGAGCTCGACAAGCCGTACCTGCTGCTCACCGAGAAGAAGGTCACGTCGCTTCACGACCTCGTGCCGGTGCTCGAAGCGGTGAATCGCGCCGGCGCGTCGCTGCTCATTCTCGCCGAAGAGGTCGAGGGCGAGGCGCTCGCGACGTTGGTCGTCAACAAGCTGCGCGGCGTCTTGAAGATCGCCGCGGTGAAGGCGCCGGCGTTCGGCGACCGCCGCAAGGAGATGCTGAAGGACATCGCGGTGCTCACCGGCGGCACCGTGTTCAGCGAGGAGCTCGGGCGAGGGCTCGAGAGCGCGACGGTCGCGGATTTGGGACGCGCCGAGCACGTGCTGATGACCAAGGACACGACGACGATCGTCGATGGCGGCGGAAAAAAGGACGCGATCAAGGGTCGCATCGAGCTCATTCGCCGTCAGGTCGCAGAGACGACGAGCGACTACGATCGCGAAAAGCTGGAGGAGCGGTTGGCGAAGCTCTCCGGCGGCGTGGCGGTCATTCGCGTCGGGGCGCACACCGAGCCGGAAATGAAGGAGCGTAAGATGCGCTTCGAAGACGCGCTCGCCGCGACGCGCGCCGCGGTCGAAGAGGGCTACGTGGCCGGCGGCGGTGTGGCGTTGCTCCGTGCCTCGAAGGCCATCGAGAGCCTCGAAGGTCTCAACGAGTACGAGACGATCGGCGCGAAGCTGATCGCCAAGGCGTGCGAAGCGCCGCTCCACTACATCGCGCGCAATGCCGGGCTCGAGCCGCGCGTCGTCGTGGAACGGGTTCGTGAGGGCAAGGGTGCGTTCGGGTACGACGCTCGGAACGATAAATACTGCGACTTGATCGACGCCGGAATCATCGACCCCGTGAAGGTCGTCCGCGTCGCCCTCGAAAACGCCGCGAGCATCGCGGGCCTGCTCCTCACGACCGAAGTCGTCATCGTCGAACACCCAGCGCCCAAGCCCGCTGCGCCCGCTGGCGGCGGTGGAATGGGCGGCATGGGAGGGATGGGCGGTATGGGTGGAATGGGCGGCATGGGCATGGGCGGCGACGACGACTTCTCGATGGACTGAGCCGGCGGCGACCGCCGTCGCTTTGACCCGCGCCCGTGCGAGGGGATAGACTCGCAGCCGCATGCCGTTACGGCGCGGAACAGGGAACCCCGCGGACGAAAACGCCCGTGGCGACCACGCGCCGAGCTGCACGGAATAAATGGAGCTTCGCGTCATCGGGTGTCATGGCGGCGAAACTCCGAAACATCGGACGAGCGCGTTCGTCATCGATGATCGGCTCGCCATCGACGCCGGCTCGCTCACGAGCGGGCTCGATCTGAAGGCGCAGTTTCGGCTCGCGGCGTGCGTCGTGAGCCACGCACACCTCGACCACATCCGCGATCTCGCGACCATCGCCGACAACCGCTGTCAGGCCGACTGCGAGCCCCTGATCATCGCCGCCAACCGCGCGACGATCCGGACGTTGAAGAAGCACTTCTTCAACAACGTGCTCTGGCCGGACTTCTCGAACATCTCGACGAGCTCGGGCCCCACGATCCGGTACGTCGAGCTCCGCGCGGACAAGACCACCGAGGTGGCCGGATACGAGGTCCTGGCGGTCGACGTCGATCACACGATCGATACGTCGGGCTTCGTCGTCCGCGGACCGGACGCGACGCTCGGTTACAGCGGGGACACCGGGCCCACCGACGCGCTCTGGAAGGTGCTGCGCAAAGAGAAGAACCTCAAAGCGCTGCTCATGGAAGTCAGTTTTCCGAATCGGGAGCAGAAGCTCGCGACGGACAGCGGCCATCACACGCCGCGAACGCTCGCGAAAGACCTGAAGAAATTCGGAAAACCCCAGGATCTACCCACGCTCCTCTACCACATCAAGCCCGTCTTCCAGGGTGAGGTGGAGCAAGAGTGTGCGCGACTGAAGAACGTGAACCTGACGGTCACCGCGCTCGGCGATCAGTTCGTGCTCTGAGCTCAGAGCGCCGGAGTCGCTGACGGTCGCTTCTCTACGGAGACGCGGCGGAGGAGCTCGCTGCAGGCATCGCCGATGACGAGGGACGTTCTCCTTTCGAGGCCATGAGCGCTTGCGACATGTCGCGGAGCACCGCCGGATCCTTGCTGCGGCGAAGCTCGTCCGCGATCTGAGCGAGCACCTTCGGATCCTTCGTGGCGCGCAATTCCGCCCGCATCTTTTCTTGAGCCACCGGGTCCAGGGCGATCTGCTTCCGGATCGCGTCCGTCGCCCGCTCCGTCATCTTGCAGTGCTGAAGCGCTTCAGTGACCTGCGTTCGGGCTTCGGAGCTGAAGCCCTTCCCGCTCATGACTTCGGCCATGCCGGGAGGGTAGAAACAGATGGTCGGCACGGTGTCGACGGCGGCGCCTGCACGCGTCGCCTCGTCTTCGGTGACGAAGAGGCGCGAGACCCTCGGAAGGTCGTCGGCGCGGAGTGCGGCGACGAGCTTCTCGTCTTTCTCGACGAACCTCAGATGGTGGCCCTCGATGGTTCCCAACGGGCCGTGGGCGACGACGAAATAGGCGCCGAGGTCCTGGAAGAGCAGGCGCGGCACGCCGAATCCGAAGAGCAAAAGGAGCGGCGTGAACGTCGGATTCGTGAGGTAGACGTCCGCTCCCGGGGGCGCGCCCGAAACGGCCGCGGTCAGCTCTTGCTCCGACGCGACGATGACGTCGCGCGAGCCGATGGCCATGCCGTCGTCCATGCCCCTCGTCGCGCGGCCGTCGGGGACGATCATGAGGCCGAGGAGCAAAGACGCCAAGAGGGGTCCGCGCGTGCCCACCGAAGCCCATCGAAACTCGAAGGGGGTGAGGGCGAGCGCGACGAGCAGCGCGATCGCCGTCGTTTCTCCGTAATGATAGCGAGATTGCGTCGAGATGAAGCTCAGCCCGAACATCAAAGGGCCTCGCGTGAGCGCCACGACGCCGTACGACGCGGCGTAGAGAAGAAGCGCCGCGAGGAGGTGGCGTCGTCCCACGGCATCCGAACGGCGGTACCCCACGATGACGACGACCACGACGACGGCGAGAAACGGGTACGAGAGGCGAATGACGTCGTCCAGATGGATGACTCCGAACGGCCAGTCCGCGCGATCTCGATAAGTCATCGTCAGCGCGGGACCGACGAACAGCGTCGCCACGCCGTACGCCGAGAGCTGCGCGAACGACTCCATCAGGCGAGGCAACGCGCCGAGCGCGCGAAATGCCGCTTTTGCCGGGCCCACATCGCCCTCCGCCACGGTATGGGAAAACCACCAGAGCATTCCGACGATGACGGGGAGAGGGACCAGACGGAGGGCCGTCTCGCGCGGTTTCGATTCGGGTTCGAGGAGGAGCCACGCGAGGATCGGGAACACGAGCGCGATGACCAGCCCGAGACCGAAGCTCGCCGCGCCGAGGATGAGGAGAACCGTCCACCCCGCGATCGAGAGCCACGACGGCTGCTTCTTTTCTACCGCGTGGCGCGCGAGCCCGATCAGGCTGATCAGCGTGAACAGGACGCACTGCACCTGCCCGTAGCAGGCAAACCAGTTCATCGTCGGCGTGTGCACGGGCGCCATTCCCCAGAGACCGGCGAAAAAACCGGCCAGCGTCGGGCGCGCGGTCAACTTGCGAATGAGCACGTAGAGCAAGGCGACGTTCACGAGATGCGTCGCCAGCATGATCTCGAAGAATCTCGGAGCATCGAGCCCGAACACCGCTCGCAGAACGAAGTAACAGAGCCGGTGCACGGCCATCAAATGGCCGGCGAACGGCGTCATCAGGAACCGCCCGAACGGGACGGCTTCACCCATGTAGAAATGAAGGAAGTCGTCGTGCTTGAAGTCGCTCTGAAGCACTGGCGCCTGGACCGCGAATGTACCGACCAGTGCCATGGTCAGAAGTGCGGATTGCGCGAGCGGCGTGGTCGGCGCTTCGGCAAGCACGAGCGGCGCGTCGCGTCGCCCGAATCGCGCTCGTCTCAAGACGCGCGGCCGCACCGATGGCGCCGGCGCGACGGCGTCGACGATCGGCGCGGCCCCGTTGCCGGCGTGGGGCTCGCGCTCCGATTCTCTCGACTGCTCCGATTCTCTCGACCAGGGCTCGAACGACTCGTCCGGCGGGGGACCGCCGCTCTCGCGAATTCGATCGATCGCCGCCTCGAGCATCGCCAGATCGGCGGTGCGGCGCCACTCGACGGGAGTCGGACGGTCCTCGTCGATGGGGTCCACCGCGCGCCACTCCGGACCGGCCGAAGCCGTCGAGGGAAACGACGCTCGGTCGTCGGACGAGGGGGCCTCGACGATGTCCGCGAACGCGTAACCGAGCCGCGCCATCGTGCCGTCGAGCTCGGCTTTCTGAGCCGCACCGGCGACCTTGACGTCCACATGACGCGGGCGTCGATCGCTCGAATCGGTCCGCTTCACGTATCGGTAGACGACGGGCACGAGCTCGAAAAACATAGCAGCACTCGAGCGAGGGAAGGGCTCGAGACGCCCGGGATCCGAGTTGACGCAGGTGATGCTCGCGGGTACTCGAAGCTTCCGGCCGACGCGCTCGGCGGAATCGACATGGCGGCCTCCGAAAGCAGCTTTCTCTCCAAGAAACCGGTCCCGCGGTCCGACCGTCTGATCGTCGCGCTCGATCTCGACAGCGCGAGCGCGGCGCTCGAGTTCGTGAATCAACTCGGCGACGCCGTGACCTTTTACAAGCTCGGGCTTCAGCTCTTCATGGCGGGCGGCTACTTCGAGCTCGTCGAGGAGCTGCGCCGACGCGACAAGAACGTGTTCGTCGACCTGAAGCTCTTCGACGTTCCCGAGACCGTCGCGTCGGCCGTTCGCGCCCTCTCGAAGCGCGACGTTCAATTCGCGACCGTTCACGGAAACGAGCCCATGGTCGCGGCCGCCGTTCGCGAAAAAGGGCACCTGAAAATCCTCGCCGTGACCGCGCTGACGAGCCTCGACCGGACGGATCTCGATGCGCTCGGGTTTTCGTGCAACGTCGAAGAGTTGGTGCTTTCACGCGCCAGGCGCGCCCTCGCGTTGGGCTGCGACGGAGTCGTCTCGTCCGGCCTCGAAGCGCCGATGCTCCGGAGCGAGCTCGGCGATCGCCTGTTCGTCGTCACGCCGGGGATCCGTCCCGTAGAAAACCGACCTTCCGACGATCAGAAGCGCGTCGTGGACGTCGAGCAAGCGTTCCGCGGCGGCGCCGACTACATCGTCGTGGGCCGTCCGATTCGAAGCGCCGCGAACCCGCGTGAAGCCGCGCTCGGCATCCAGCGCACGATCGCAACGCTTTTCGACTGATTCACGCGCGCGGCGCGCGCCGGCATCGCGTCGCTCGATGCCGTCAGAGGATTTTGTCGCGGAACCTTTGTCGACGGCGGTTTCGAGGGAGCGGCGTTGGCGCGTCTCTAACGGGTGACACCCGCTCGCCCCGAGGGTCGAACGCACCTTTCGTCACGTGATCGTCGCGATCGTGTGACGACAGGCATGTGTGTGTAATCCGTCATGGGGCACAATTGTGCACTGAGAGACGAATTGGCGCGGCAGATTCGGATGAATGAATCCACATGTATGAAATTTGCGATAAAAGCCTGAAAATGGCCTCATTTTGTCTCATCCACAGTCGACCCACGAGTCTAAAAATTGGCCTCGATACTGCCGTCAATTGGCATTTAGACACTTGACTGGACCGCTGGATCAAGGGACTCCATACGTGCGACGGGCTTCTTGCAGAACAGGAGAGAGCCAATGCTATTTCGTCTAACTTCAAGGTCCGCGCGGGCGTGGGCGATGACCGCGGCGACCGCGACAGGCGTCGCCCTTTCATTCGGATGCAGCAGTGGCGGCCAAGGGTCGTCGGGCACCGACCAGACCGCGACACTCGGGGCAACCCAGGAAGCGGTGATGGGAAGCGTGTGCGACTGTGCCGCGACGGCGCGTGAGTGCTTCCACAGCGCCAACGGCGATGCGGGGATCCACGAGTGCAAAGCCGAGTTCAAGACGTGTGAAACGGCCGCGCTCGCAGCGCTCAAGAAGCTCGAGGGCGAGATCAAGGAGTGTCGGTCCACCGAGTTCAGCTGTCTCAACGGCACTCGTGACGCCGGCTTCAGCAAAGCCGGCTGGCAAGAGCGCGAAGCCTGCGTGAAGACCGCGAACACGTGCATCGAAGCGGCGCTCCCGCCGCCACCGCCGTGCATTCAGAAGCTCGAGCAATGCGTCGAGAACGGCGGCGACCGGTGGAAGTGTCTCGGCGAGGCGCGCGAATGCGTCCGAGGCACCAAGACTCCCGACGCCGGCGGTCCGTAGTCGTCATCGGTTCGTGATCGGCGCCTCTCGTGCCACGCGAGTCGATTCCGCGATTCGCACCCATTCAGCCCGAGAGGCGCCGCCACGTCGGGGACCGCGAACGCGACCCGAACCCGAGCGGCTTTAGACCCCCCGGTCCCCGCTCTAATTTTAACATAATATATCTTATGCGAACTAATGCGTCGCGACGGGGCAACTTTGGCGCGAGGTAGCGCCGGGCGCGACCGAAACGTGGACGGTTTGGGCTTACGAAACGCGCCGGATTGAGCAAAAGTCTGGAACGATGGCATTGCCAGTGGCGCGAAACGCATTCGACGGAATCGTCCGAGCTCTCGTGGAGCACGACGGCGCACCTCCGGAGAGCGCGCGCGTTGCGGTGGCGGAAGCGGTCGCGGAGTTCGGCGCGGTGGACACCGAGAAGCTGTACTTGGCGGCGCGGAATCGATTGCACCTCGACTTCGAGGTCGTCCCGCAGTCGAGGCCCGCTCCGCGTGGCGGCACGCGAAAAGACACGCCGGCCGCGAAGCGCCTCCGCCGCTGAGTGGGTGCGACATCCGACGGCTCGTCACTCTCGGGCGTCGCTCGTTCTCGATTCTCACTGGTCGCTCGCTCTCGGGGCCACGCCCCGAGAGCTGCCACGACTCGATCAGTCTTGGCGGGCCAGATCACGATCAACCAATGAAGCGCGAGTGAGACTACCGGCGGAGCCGGCGCGGGTCGCTAGCAGCGCGAGAATGTCGCGCGACGCCGCTTGCGGATCTCGAACAAAAACCAAAACTCACATCACACGGGCGGAGTGATGTGGATGCCGAGCAACGAGCCCGTGTTCGTCAGGATGAAGGCGCGGAGGCCGTACGCCACGGGCGCCTGGGAGAACCCAGCGTCGGTGTGCAGGCCGTCGATGACGCTGCCGTCGAGCGGCGACATCAAATAGAGCCCGTGAACGGTGGTGGACACGAGGAGCGCGCCGGCGACGGGCACCGGCATGGACACGCCGCCGTCGGGCAACGGACGATGCCAGACGTCCTCGCCGGTTTTCGGATCGAGCGCCCAGAGACCCGTGGTCCCGGACGCCGCGAGCAGGAGCTCGTGCGCGGGTTCTAGCGGCGCTCCGGGCTCGGCGTCGCGGCGTGGATGGGCGGGCTGGCTCCACAAGACGAGGTCGTGGACGCCGGTGACTTCCGGACGACCCCAGACTCGCGCACCGTCGTCGCCGTCGAGGGCGTAAACACCGCCGTCGTAGCTGCCGACCAGGACGACCGGGCTCTCGTCGATGTTGTAAGCGACGGGTGTCGTATCGACGTCGAGGTAGCGCGGCACGTCGCCGAGCGCCTCTTCCGCCTCGGCGGAGAGATCCACCGGTTGCCAGCGCTCGGCGCCGGTCTCGGCGTCGTACGCGGTCACCGTGCCGTCGCTGAAGCCGGCGTAGACGAAATTCTGCGAGACCAGAGGCCCCGCGTAGCCCGCGACTTCCATGCCGAGCGCGGGCGCGCGGTGCTGGCTCCAGCGGCGCTCACCGGTCTTGCGATTCAGCGCGATCACCGTGTCGTTCGCGTTCACGGCGTACACGGTCGAACCGCGGATTACCGGCCGCCGTGCGACCTCCGCGTTGGTCATGAACCGCCAGAGCAAGTGTCCGTCTTTGGCGTTCACCTTGTACAGGGCGCCGTCGTTGGAGCCGAAGTACACGACGTCTTCGATCGGGTCGTAGAGCGGTTCGCATTGAACGACGCCCAGCGTTTCGAAACGCCAGAGCACCGTCGCGTCCTCGGCACGAAGCGCGTAGAGCCCCCGGTCGCTCGAACCGACGAAGACGCGACGTCCGTCGACGTCGAGCTCCGGGCGGCCTCGCTCGTAGGCCTCGGTTTCCTGCCGCGAGAGCGCATTCAGCGGCTCGCGAAACACGACGCTGAGCGACCAGCTCGGCCGGTGCACCCACGTCGGCACCTCCGGGTTCGCGGAGGCGCGAATCGACTCGCACGACGATCCGAAGGCGAGCGCGGCGACCGCAACGCCGGCGACGAGGAGCGTGCCGGATCTCATGGTTCTTCAGGAGCCGACGGCGGACCGCCGCCGACGCGCTTCACACCGGGCGGCAGCTTCTTCTGGAACTCCTGCAGCGCGCGTTGGAGCGCTTCGTCCGACGAAGGCGGCGGGACGGCCTTGGGATCGATCTCTTGGAGTAGCTCGCGCGACGCGGTCGCCAGGTAGGTCGGCGCGCCGCCGGGCGACGTCGGCTGTTTACTGAGCTTTTCGACGACCTTGACGAGTCGGCCCTTGGCGCCGTCGTCGTCTCCTTTTTCGTGGAGGACGCGGGCGAGATCGTACACGGCGAGATCGTGGAAGCCGGGCACCTCGGCGTTTTCGAACGCGGTGAACGCCTTTTCGGCGCCCGGAAGGTCGCCCTTGGCTTCGAGACTCAGCCCGATGCCCTCGAGAGCCCTGCCCTTGGACTCCGCGTCGGTCTTCGCGAGGTCGCTGTTCGCGACGTCTTCGTAGAGCTTCGTCGCGTCGTCGTACTTGCCTTGGTCGTACGCGAGCCCCGCGAGCCCGAGCTTGGCGAGCCCCGCGGCCGGCGTTCCGGCACGCTCCGTCGCCACCGTCTGGTAGCCGTCGGTCGCGGCTTTGATGCGGTCTGCTTCCGTCGGGAACGCGGGCCGGGCGTCGACGTCGCCGTGCGAATCGCGCTTGATGTCGTCGTCGGCGGCGCCGACCCGGCCGTAGTCGGCGGCCACGGCGTCCGCGAGCAGGGTCCCGACCTTCGCCGCCGTCTTCCCGGCGCGCCACGAATAGATCTGGAAGCCGACCCACCCAGCGATCGCGGCGACCACGAGCCACTGCACGATATTAAAGTGGTCCTGCGCCCACCGCGCGAGGCGATCGGTCGCGCGGGTCAGGACGTCGTCGACGCGCTCCGTCGCGTCGAGTGCCTCGAGCGCGGAGCCGGGACGCGGACGTCCCTTCTGTTGCCGTCGCTGTGCGGCCCTCGCCCGCCGGGCGCGACGATTGTTCTCTTCTATCGTCGAGGCTGCGCTCGGTGCGCTCGCGGACGCTTCTGCAGCGTCCGATGCGACGGGTTCGTCGCCGGCCTCGGCGCGGCGCTTTTCACGCCGCGATCCAGTGGGTTCGTCACCTTCCGCCACGGGCGCGGTCTATACCACAGGGCCCGTCGGCACCATCGCTAATGGCGGCCCGCGGGGGAATCGACGCCGAGGGCCTGCGCCCCGTCGGGCGACCACGGCTCGGGCGGCGGGGGCGGCAGCTCGTCGGCGAGGGGCACGACGACGAGGCCGTCCAGCGTCACGCTGCGCTCGGCAAACACGACGAGCTCGACGGCGCGGCCGGGCCGAACCCCGAGCGAGTCGGGCAACGTCGCGCTCACTTCGACGAACGACGCGCTCACCGGCACCTTCACGCTCGCGAAATCGCGATCGTGAATTTTCGGGACCTGTCGCGCGTTTACCTCGTTACCTTTACGGTCGTACGAGATGGGATCGAGGCGCTTTCCGACGCGCACTTCGCCCGGGACTTCCGTCGCGCGCGCGCGCACCACGACGCGAACCCCCTTCCCGTTTCCGCCTTTCGGAACGACGAGCTGCACCAGCACTCCGACGTTGCTCTGCCGGCGAAGCGCGGCGAGGCCCTTGTCGTCAGGGCCGCCCACGTACTGAAGCACCTTGGCGTCCTCGGCGTAACCGACGCCGCCCTGTAACGGATCGGGTACCCCCAAAAATCGCAAGAGCGGGCGTGCGAGCTCTTCCTTGGCACCGAGCGCGTCGAGGGCCGCCGCGATGGCGCCGCGGGCAGTCTGGTAGCGCTCCTCGGAGAACGCTTTGACGAGTGGCCCGCGCGCCGCGCTGTCGCCGATCGCCGCGAGGGTGCGCGCGATGTACGGCCGAAGCCGGACGTTGCCGAGCGACTGCACCAGGGGCCAGACCGCGTCCTTGTCTTTGATCTTCGCGAGCGCCGCGAGGACCGCGACCGCGTGCTCGTAGTCCGACGGCGCCCCGTGTTGCCACCACTCGACGAGCACCGGGCCGCCGCGGGCGTCGCCTTGCTCGGCCAGCGCGAGGGCCGCGTTCCGCCGGAAGCGCGGGTCCGGGTCGTCGAGCAGGTCCGACGTGAGCGGCGCGGTTTCTCCGAGTCGCGTGAGGGCGAGCGCGCACCACTTGCGGACGATGACGTCCTCGTCGCGTTCGAGGGCGAGCCGCACCGCAGCGGTCGTTTCGGGGCGTCCGAGCTCGAACAGGAGCTCCGCCGCTTTTCGCCGGATGTCGCGATCGGCGTCGTCGAGGAGTGGCGCGAGATCGGGGGCCGCATCGGCATCGCCGGCGATCGCGCGGACGATGGGCGCCGGCCAACCCTTGCCGGTCTCGGCGCGGAGGCCGTCCCGTTCGTAGCGGCCGTGCGACGCGCCGAACGCCTGGAGCTCGGCGCGCATCCGCTCGAGGTCGGGGCCGTTGCTCGCGCGAAGATCCGTCGTCTCGGCAGGGTCTTCCGAGACGTCGTAGAGGCGACATGCGCCGAGCTTGCGCTGGCACACGAGCCGGAGCGGCCCTTCGGCGAGGAGGGCGTTGTCGTCGGTCTCGGCGAAGGCAAAGCCGGGGCCCTCCGCGCGTTTTCCGGCGAGCAACGGGCCGAGATCCCGGCCGCGAATCCGCGGGCTCGGCGGAATGGCGAGCGCGCCGAGCAAAGTCGGAACCAGGTCGACGGTCTGCACGACTTCCTTGATTCGTCGACCGGCGACGAGGCCGGGCGCCGAGACGACCAAAGGCACCCTCACCTGCTCCTCGTAAACGGTCGTGCCGTGGTAGCGGCCGCCGTGATCGCCGAACTCCTCGCCGTGATCGGCCGTCACGATTACGACGGCGTTCGGACGTTTCGCGCGAACGAGCCGGACGATGCCGCCGACTGCGCCGTCGGCTTCGGCGATTTCGCTGTCGTAGCGGTCCACGTCGCGGTCGCCGAACGGGTGCTCGGGGTGCGCTTCGTAGGGCTCGTGGGGGCCGAACAAATGCACCCAGAGGAAGAGCCGCTGCGCGTCCGGCACTTGGGCGAAATAGGACGCGACTTGTGCCACCCTTCCCTCTCCCTCCATGAATTCGATCTTCGCGTATTCGAATCCGTAGTGCGCGGCTTCGAACGCCGTGAAGCGCGACTGGTCGATGAAGAACACGGCCGGCGGATAGAACGCCGCGGTTCGATAACCGTACGTGCGCAGGAACGTCGCGAGCGTCTCGGAGTCCTCGCCGATGCCCTGGAGCAACAAGGGCCGCATGTATTTCCCCGTCATCAACGACGTGACCGAGTACGAGGTGTGCGGCGTCGGACAGTAAGCGCGCTCGAAGACCGTGGCGTCTTTCGCGAGCGCGTCGATTTCGGGTGTCGTCCGGCGCGCATATCCGTAAGTGCCGAGGTGATCGGCGCGAAGGGCGTCGATCGTGATGAGCACGATGTCGCGGCCGGAAAAATCGACGCCGCCCGTGGAGTTGGACGCGCCGGCCGAACCTCCGCACGACTGGGGATCGAGGATGCAGGGGTCTCCCTCGTCGGCGGGGTCCGGCGGCGAGAGCCACGCCGCGGCGCGGACGCCTTCACCGAGGATCGGCCCGTGGTCGACGAGGAGGAGCCGAAGATTGTCGAAATGCGAGAGGCGCGCGGCGGCCGGGCGCGCCAATGACGAAAGCCCGACAATGACCACCGCGGTGGTCGCAAGGAGCGCGCCGGACTGCGCGACACTCGGACGGCGAAACCAGGGCCGCGCGCCGGGCAGCGCGCGCGACACGAGCACGGCCGCCGCGAACGCCGCTGCCGCGAGCGCGGCCACGCCGAGCCCGACGTGGAACGCCGGATAGAGACGAACCAAGACGAATCGATTCGCGGTCTCGAGCACGACGGCCTTGGCGAGCGCGGCCGTCGCGAGAGCAACCGGATGACGCACCCGCAGGCGCGCGGCCCACGGTTGAATGGCGAACGCCACCGCTCCCGCGATGCCGACCATGAGCACGACGACGCCGCTCCGCGACGGCGCGGTCGCGAAGTGACGTCCGGTGGCGACGAAGAGCGTCACCGTGCCGGCGAACGCGCCGGAAAGAATCGCGAACGCGATGCGGAGCGCCGCCCCTTGCTGCTTCACGGCGTAAAAACACGCGGCGCCGAAGAGACCCGCCGCAGCCGCGCCGAGGAGCACCACCGGGGCCAAAAACAGGCCGCCCCGAGTCAGCTCCCAGCTCGACGTGAGCTCCGGCGCGTGCAGTACGCCGACCGCGACGAACTCCGCGGCGGCGAAGAGCCACGCCGCGCCGATCGCGCTGACGACCACGACGCTCGCCCCCGCGCCGTCGGCGCGCGTCGATGACGGCGACCCAGACCCGCGCGGCGACTCAGACGAAATGGATGTCGACGATCTCGTAGGCACGCTCTCCGGCGGGCAACTTGATCCGTACCTCGTCGCCCACTTGCTTTCCGATGAGCGCCCGCGCCAAGGGCGCCGAGATCGAGATGAGCCCCTGGTCGACGTTGGCCTCGTCGGCTCCGACGATCTGATACTTCGTCGCTTCGTCGGTATCGAGGTTCGAGAGCTCGACGGTTGCGCCGAAGCTCACCTTCGAACCGGAGAGCTTCGTCGGATCGATGACCTCCGAACGGCTCAGCTTGTCCTCGATGTCCTTGATGCGCGCCTCGACCATTCCCTGACGTTCCTTCGCCGCGTGGTACTCCGCGTTCTCGGAAAGATCGCCGTGCTCGCGCGCGACGCCGATATCGCGCGAAATTTTCGGGCGTTCCTCTTTTAGCCGCACGAGTTCTTCGCGCAGCCGTTGGGCACCCCGGGGCGTCATGGGGAATCGCTCCATGGCCAGACCGTTTTACCTTACGAACCGGAGAGGACCAGACTTTTTGCGGATGTTTCCGAGCGCTGGGGCCGCTTCTGCTTGCGACCTTCTGGCCGTACCGCTAGCAATCCCGGGCATCCCATGCTGAAGCAGGCGCGAATCTTGGCCCTCGGCGGCCTCATTTTCGGACTCGTGCCCGCTTGTGCCGAGCAAAAGGCCGCTGAAAGTCCCCTCCATTACACCGAAAATGCGAAACGCGCGTACGAGCAGGCGCTCGTCGCGTTTTTCGACCGGGATTGGGAATACGCAACCCAGCAGATGCAGGAAGTGAAGCGGAAGTACGGCTACAGCCGCTACGCCCGCCTCGCGGAGCTCCGCCTCGCGGACATCAACTACCACCAAGAGAAGTACGCGGAAGCCGTCGGGATGTACAAGAGCTTCGTCGCCGACTACGGCAACGACCCCGAAGTCCCCTACGCGAAGTACAAGATCGCCAAGGCCGAGTTCGTTCAATCCGGCGCGAGCATCTTGCTGCCGCCGCTCGAGGAGCGCGATCTCTCGAACGTCCGCGACGCGCACGTCGCCCTGCGCGCGCTCATCGCGGACTATCCCGACTCGAAGCACACCGCCGAGCTCTCGTACATGCTCGAGGTCGTTACCGGGCTCCTGGCGCGGCACGAGCTCTACGTCGCGCACTTCTATTTGAACCGCGACAACTTCGACGCGGCGGTCGCTCGCTGCAAATACGCGCTCGCGAATTACCAGGACTCGGGGCTCGAGCCCGAGGCGCTGGTGCTCCTCGGTGAGACGTATCTCAAAATGAAAGACGACGAGAAGGCACGAACGACGTTCCTGCTCGTCCTCGACAAATACCCGGAGAGCGCGTTCGTCGTGCCGGCGAAAAATTTCCTCGCGAAGATGGGGTCTTCCGGATCCTCCGCGCACGCCTTCCAGGGGGGATGACATGACGACCGATTCGCTGTCGCCCGTCGCACCGACCGTTCTGGTCGTGGACGACGAGAAGAACATCCGCCTCACCCTCGAGATGGTGCTCGCCGGGGCCGGCTACGGCGTCATTCAGGCGCCGACCGCGGAGAACGCGCTCGAGGTATTGAAGAAGCCGAATCGTCCGGTCGATCTGGTCATCCTCGACCTCAAGTTGCCGGGCATGAGCGGGCTCGAAGCACTCGAGCAGATCCGATCCGACGAAGCGACGAAAGAGCTTCCGGTCGTCGTGATCAGCGGACACGCGACGGTTCAGGACGCCGTACTCGCGATCAAGCTCGGCGCGAGCGACTTCTTCGAGAAGCCGCTGAACCGCGATCGCGTGCTCATCAGCGTCGACAACTGCATTCGTACGGCGCGCCTGAGCGTCACCGTCGAGCGCATGCGGGCCGAGCTCGAGCAGCGCTACGAGATGATCGGCACGACCCCGCCGATGCAGAAGCTGTTCCAGGACATCGACAAGGTCGCCCCGACCAAAGCGAGCGTCCTCATCACGGGCGAAAGCGGTACGGGCAAGGAGCTCGTGAGCCGCGCCATTCATCGATTGAGTCCGCGAAAGGACGCGCCGTTCGTGAAGGTCAACTGCGCCGCGATTCCGCGCGAGCTCATCGAGAGCGAGCTCTTCGGGCACGAGCGCGGTTCGTTCACCGGCGCGCAGCAGCGCAAGCGCGGCCTCTTCGAGCAAGCCCACGGCGGCACCTTGTTCCTCGACGAGATCGGCGACATGGACCTCACCGCGCAGGCGAAGGTGCTCCGCGCGCTCCAGAACGGCGAAATCGTGCGGGTCGGCTCGGAACACGTGTTCAACGTCGACGTCCGCGTGCTCGCCGCGACGAACAAAGATCTGTCGAAAGCCGTCGCGGCCGGCACGTTCCGCGAAGACCTGTTTTTCCGGCTCGACGTCTTTCCGATCAAGGCTCCCGCGCTCCGTGACCGGCGCGCCGACATCCCGATCCTCGCCGAGGCGTTCGTGGCGGCGTTCTGCAACGAGAACGGCCTCCGGGCGAAGCGCATCGACCCCGCGGTGTTCGAGGCGCTGACGAGCCGCTCGTGGCCCGGCAACGTCCGCGAGCTGAAGAACGTCGTCGAGCGCGCGGCGATCCTGTCGAGCGATATCCTGACGATCGCCGATCTTCCCGAAGATCCCCACGAGAACCCCTTCGGGGAGGATCAGGACGGCGAGGTCGAACCTTCCCGTTCGACGCCACTGCCGAAATCGCCGAGCGGTGCGAGCCGGCAGACCTTGCGCGAGTATCGCGACGCGGCCGAACGCCGTTACATCGTCGAGGTGCTCATGGACCTCGAGTGGAACATCTCCCGCGCCGCCGTGATGCTCGGCGTCGAGCGCACGAACCTGCACAAGAAGATCCGCGCTTACGGCATCAAGCGGGGCGAAGGGTGACCGTGAACGGCGCCGCGCGAGCGCGCGCCGAGACGACGAGCGAGCCCGGCGCCCTCGTCGGCGAAGGCGATCCGTCGCCGATCGACGTCGCGGGAGGCTCGCCCGCGGTGCTCGCGATTCACGGTTACGGCGCGACGCCCCTCGAGGTCGAGCTCGTCACCGACGTCGCCAGGGCCCTCGGGCTCCGCGCGCATGCGCCGCTCCTGCCGGGCCACGGGACCCACGCGAGGGATCTCGTCCGCACCGACTTCGGCCAGTGGTCGCGGGCGGTCGAGCAGACCTTCGACGACCTCGCGCAGTCGAACGGGGCGGTCATCGTCGTCGGGATCTCGCTCGGTTCGCTCCTCGCTGCGCACCTTGCCCTCGTTCGTCCGGAACGAATGCTCGGACTCGGAATGCTCGCGAATGCGACGCGTCTCTCGCCGCTGACCGCGGCGCTTCCGCTCCATCTCGTCGAACGCCTGCATATCCGGGATTTTTGGGTTCCCAAGAGCGGCGCGGACATCGCGGATCCCGTCGCGCGCGCGACCCAGCTCACCTACAACGTGCAGCCCGTCCATGGCGGCATCGAAGTGATGAACGCGGGCGCGCGGATCGAACGGCTCCTCCCTCGCATTTCCCTGCCGGCGTTCATCGCGCACGGGCTCCACGACCACGTGTGCCCCGTCGAGAACGCCCAGCGCGTCGCGAACGGCCTCGCGAGCCGCGAAAAAACGGTGCTCATCTTGCCACGAAGCCGTCACATCGTGACCCGCGATTTCGACCGTGTCCTGCTCGAAAGCGAGCTCCGCGCCTTCATCGCGACGCTCGCCGGCGTGAACTGAGCGTCAGACGCCGGTCGAGCCGTAACCGCGGGCGCCGCGCTCGGTGTCGTCGAGCGCCTCGACCAGGACGACCTCGGCGCGCGCGACCGCCGCGATGACCATCTGGGCGATGCGATCGCCGGCCTTCACCGTGAACGGCTCGCGCCCGTGATTGACCAGCACGACGCCGATCTCGCCGCGGTAGTCGGCATCGACGGTGCCCGGCGAATTCACGATGCCGATCCCGTGCCGGAGCGCGAGCCCCGAGCGCGGGCGCACCTGCGCTTCGTATCCTTCGGGCAACGCGATGGCGATGCCGGTGCGCACGAATTGACGATCGCCGGGTTGAATGACGATCGGCTCGGCGACTGCCGCGCACAGATCGAGCCCGGCCGCGCCGGCCGTTTGATAGGCGGGAAGCGGAACTTCGACCGAACCGACCCGGCGCACCACGAGCTTGAGCGACATGACGCGGCGAGCGCACGACGCTTCGCCTCGGACGTCAAGGGTCGCCGAAATGCCCCGACTTCAAGGACGCTTCGAGGAGTTCGGCGATGCGCCGCTCGAGCGTGCGCGCCTCGTCGCCTTCGAGCGACGCGAGCGCCGTCCGTAACTCGCCGAGCGCCTTCAATTGACTGAAGAGTTGAACGTCGCTCGGCGCCGCGCCGCCGAGCAAGATCCGTCGAATGCGTTCCACTTCGGCGGCCAGCGACTCGACGCGAGCACTCCTGCCGCTCGGGCCACCCCCGCGCCGTTCGGGGTGCTCGGCGTAGAACGCATCGACGACCGGAACGACGAGGCGGTCGAGCGTCGCCGCTTGGTCCTCCGAGTTCCACACATGCCTGAGTAGCAACAGATCTTCGACGTCCGGGTCCGCTCGATCGGCGAGGTACGCGCTCGCCGAAAACAGCTTCAGGAGCTTCACCACTCGCCGATCGCTCAGCGATATCCCTTCGGCGCGGATCTGGAAGACGAGGCTCTTGTATTGCGCGAGAAATTCGTCGGGAAAATGGACGCGCGACGCCACGACTTTCGCCGCTTCCTTGAGCTCCGCCGAGGAAATGAGCGGCGCCGTCTTCGTTTTTTCCTGTCGCCCCGCTTCGTGCGCGAGCCCGACCGTCACGAGCTCGTCGAAGTGATACGAGTCGAGATAGTCCGAGCGGATCCGCAGAAGAAACCGGTCGAAGAGCGCGGCGAGCGACTCGTCCGATGGCACCTCGTTGCTCGCGCCGAACACGCTGATGAGCGGGCACTCGATGACCGTCCCTCCCGACGCGAACCGCCGATCGTTCAGGAGCGACAGGAGCGAATTCAGGATCGCGCTGTTGCTCTTGAAGATCTCGTCGAGAAAGACGATCTCCGCTTCGGGGAGCATTCCGTCGGTGCGTCGCCGGTAAACGCCCTCGCGATAGGCCGCGATGTCGACCGGGCCGAAAATCTCGTTCGGCTCGGTGAACCGCGTCAGCAGATATTCGAAATAGGGCGCAGCGACGAGCCCCGAAAGTCGCGTGAGGAGCGCGCTCTTCGCGGTGCCGGGAGGGCCGATCAACACGGCGTGCTCGCGCGCGAGCAAGCAAATCAGAAGGAGCCGGATCGTCTCGGTCTTGCCGAGGAGCTCGTGGTCGAGCGCCGCGGCGAGCCGCGCGAGCCGCGCCGGCACCGTGGCCGGACCCTGCGGGAGGCCCCCGCCGGGACGCACGACTCCGATCATGCGCCGATGCGCTCCGCGGAAATGCGCTGTCGCGCGAAGATATCGTCGGCCATCGCGCGGAGCTTCTTCGCTTCGTGCTGGATGCGCTCGTTGTCTTTGTAGTGGTTCGACCGAGCGACGTAGTCCGAGAAGCTCAGATAGCTCTTGGCGATCTCGGTCTCGTTGCCGATCTCCTTCGAGAGCACGATCGCGCGCATGAAGTAGTCGATCGATTTACCCTCGTGGGCCGCGCCCCAAGCGCCCGCCGCGGTGATTTCTCCGAGCGTCCGGAGCGCGATCGCGAGGAGCGACTTGCTGCGGATTTGGCCCAGAAGATCGACCGCGTGCTTGATGTTCGAGCGCGCCTTCTTGAGGTCCCCTTGCTTCAAGTACGCGGTCGCGAGCCCGCGCTTGGCTTCGGCGAGGTGGAGCCGATCGCCGAGCTCGTCGCAGAGCTCCTCCGCCTCGGTCAAGAGGACGATCGCCTGCGACGTATTGCCGAGCCGGAAATGGACTTCGCCGAGATTCGTGAGCACGACGGCGATGAAGTTCCGCTCGCCGACTTCGCGCGCGACGTCGTACGCCTGCTTGAACAGGTCGCGAGCGCGTTCGAGGTCGCGTTGTTCCTGCGCGAGCCGCCCGAGGCTGTCGAGCGTCTGGGCCACGCCGATCCGGTCGCCGAGCTCGCTACGGATCTGGAGCGACGCTTCCAGCGCTTCCTGGGCGCGCGTCGGGTTCCCATGATCGCGGAACACGACGCCGATGTTGTGAAGGCTGAGCGCGATCGACCGCCGCTCGCCGATGACTTTGCGCATGTCGAGCGCGGTGCGCATGCGTTCGAGCGCCGGCTCGTACTCGCCCTTGGTCCACAGCAGCATCCCGACGTCGTCGTGACAGGCGGCCACGCCGCGATCGTCGCCCACCGACGCGAAGAGCGCGAGCGCCGTCTCGATGTGATGACGTGCCTCGGCGAGCGAGCCCATGGCGCGATAGAGCCGCCCGATCCGATTGTGCGCCGCTCCGCCCTTGGCTCGAAGGTCGAGCCGATACGCGATGGCCAGCATTTCGCGGAACCGCCCGAGCGCGTCGTCGATTTTACCGAGGGTGGCGAGCACGTCGCCGTGATTGTGAAGGGCGTCGAGCCGACGTTCGGCGTCGGAGTCACCGAGCAGCGCGAGCCCGCGGGCGTAGTGTTCTTCGGCGCTCTTCGCCGCGTAGTTCGCTCGCGCCGCGTCCGCAGCCGCGAGGTGCGCGAGCCCGGCGCGCATCGACGCGCCGGCGCCGTCGAGGTGCGCCGCCAAGAGCGCGAGGTGTTCGCGCGTGGGATGGTCGAATTGCTTCTGATCGAGCCAATCGGCGATCGTCTGGTGATAGCTCCTGCGCTGGTCGTCGCCGAGCGTCGCGGCGAGCTTCTGTCGTTCCAGGTTGTGCTTGAAGGCGTATTGCGTCTCGCCCGGCAAGCTCGAGCCCGGCATTTTGACGACGTAGTCGCGTTGCTCGAGGAGCTCGAGCGCCGTCTCGATCGATTCGACTTCGCTCTCGGGCTCGAGTGCCCAGAACCCGGGCACCTTGCGCCCTACTCGCGACAGGCAAACGAGCGCGCCGACCCAGAACGAATTTCCGACCACCGCGGCGTGTGCGAGGAGGTGTTCCTCGCTCGGCGAGAGGGCCGCGACGCGAAGCGACACCGCGTCCTCGACGGTCACCGGGAGCTTCGCGGCGGCGAGCTTCTCGAGCCGGACCTGCCACACCGGTTGGCGCGCGAGCGCGTGCACCTCTTCGAGCACGCCCGAGTCGTGGAACAGGCGGACCATTGCTTGCATGAGCCCGGCGTTGCCTCCGGCGAGGCGCACGCCGGCTGAAACGAGCGGCTCCGGCACGCCGCCTTCACAGGGCGAAAGCAGTGCCCGCATGACCTCGGCGCTCACGTCCGGCGGCAGCGGCCCGAGATCGAGCCGCGCGTGCCGATCGCTCGCCCGGGAAAGCCAGCCCGAGAGTCCGTTCAGCACCTCCGGACGCATGGAGCACACGATCAGGATCGGGCCCGTCGCGTGCTCGATGAGATGGGAAATGATGCCGGAAAAGTTCTCGCCCGATGCGTCGAGGTCGTCGAACACGAGACACACCGGGCCGCGCGCGGCGTCGCTCTCGAAAAAATTCTTGATGATGGCCCGGCGGAGAAATCGGGCTTGTCCGACGTCGTCACGAACGGCGCGCGTGAGTGGACTATCCGGGAACGGAACATCGAGGATCTGCCCGATGAAAAAGCAGACGTCGCCCACCTTGCGATCGTCGAGCACCTTCGACACCTGCGCGCGGATCTGCGCGTGCGTGTCGTCGATCGACGCGCCGTCCACGATCCCGAAGCGATGCCGGAGCAGGCTCGCGAGCGCGCCGTACGCCTCGGACGAGTCCCGTGCGCTGCCGCGGTACACGCGAAAACGACGTCCAGCATCGGCCGCGACGAGCTCCAGCGCAGCGTCGATGACGCTCGACTTTCCGGAGCCGCTCGGTCCGACGACGGTGACGATCCGCGCGGCACCGCTTTCCCGAACGGCCTGCGCGGCGCGTCTGAGGACCCGGACCTCTTCGTCGCGCCCGATGAGAGGCGCCGAGCCGGTCATGCCCCGGACCGGAACTCGAGCGTTTTCATTTGCTCACGAGTTTGGCCTCGCGGCGAAGCCCACACAAGGCAATAGCCGCGCGCTACACGCAGGGGCGACCGGTTTTCGCTCTCAGCGTTCGCTCGGTTCCAGTGACGCCGTGCGTTCTCTCGACGCGCGTGACGGCGGATCGCCGATGCACTCGTCGCCTTCGTCGGGCGGACACGCGATCCGGACGTGAAAGTGGTCGTCGTGTGGGTTTCCACGCGACGGCTGGTGGATCGCGCGCTCGGCGCGTTCGACGACATTGGGCGCGGCGTCGTGCCGCCTTGCGTAATCGAGCAGGAGGCGCTTCAGCGGCGCCGCGAGAAAGATGCGCTGGACGCTCGCCTCGGGGTCGCTCAGAAAGGCTTGGACGAGCTCCCAGTTGCGCGCCTCGTCGAAGCGAAGCGTGGCCGCGGCGGGTACGTTTCCGAGGTCGCCGACGGCGAGCAAATGGTCGGTTCGCACCGCACGGCCGCGAGCGTCGGAGTAGTAAAAACCCACATCGGCGTCGCGGCCGCTCTCGTGCGAGAGGTGCCCGCCGATGGCGCCGCCCTCGCGGCGCGACAGATCACCGACCAGCAAAATCGAGCCGGGAAAACGCCGCCCGACGCGCTCCGCCGCGCGCTCGAGCATCGTGACGAGCGGCGGAAGCGCCCACCGCGGACCGTCGGGCCAACGAAGGCGCAGCTCGGCGCGTTCACGCAGAGCAACGCCACCCACCAGCGCTCCGTCGGTGGGCGAGCCCACGCTTCTCGCGAGCGCGCCGTCGCGCGACGCGGCGCCGCGCGGCTCCTCGGCGCGAATCACCGCTGCTGCGCCGACGAGGGTCACGGCAGCGGACAGCGCTGCGAGCTGTCGGAATCGCATGGCGTTGGGGGTACCGGATCGCTCGCCGAGCGGGCAAATTCGGGCCACCGGCGAGTGCGGAGGTGACGATTGCCCACGAAAAGCGCCCCCGGTGGGAAAATGCGGTATACGGCGGCCGAGGGCCCGGGACAGGCCGCGCGACGCCCGCGCCGCCTCGGCGGCGGGGTTCGCCGCCGGTCCTGCCCCGAAATGGATGATGGTTGCGCTATGGTCCGTACGATGCTGATTTCGCGCACGATGAAAGCCCAACGCCAATCGACTCGCTCCGACGAGGTACGGTGAGCGATCTCGCTACAGCGCTCAGTCGCCTGTACGCGCTCGCTCCGCGGGGCGCGCGGCTCGAGCTCGCGCGAGCCGAAGCCGCGTGCGCCAAGTTCGGCAACCCGGAGCGCGCGTTCGAAGTCGTGCACGTCGCGGGGACGAATGGGAAAGGCAGCGTCTGTGCATTCGTCGCGTCGATGCTTGCCGCTCAGGGAAAGCGGGTCGGCCTCTACACCTCGCCGCACTTGAACCGGTTCGCGGAGCGCATCCAGATCGACGGCGCGCCGCTCGATGACGCCGACCTCGCCCGTCATCTGACGGCCGTGCTCGATGCCGCCCCGGAGCTCACCTTCTTCGAGGTGGCCACGGTCGCTGCCTTCAATGCCTTTCGCGAGGCGAAGATCGAGACGGCCATCCTGGAGGTCGGACTCGGCGGCGCCTTCGACGCGACCAACGTCGTTCCGCCGCCCAAGGTCGCGGCCATCACGCGCGTCGCGTTCGATCACATGGCCGAGCTCGGCGATTCTCTCGCCCAGATCGGCGCGGAAAAAGCCGGGATCATCAAGAAGGGCTCGAAGATCGTCCTCGGCAAGATCCACCCCGACGCGCTCGAGGTGATCAAACGACGCATCGCCGACGTCGGGGCCGAGCTGGTCGACCTCGGGAGCCCGGAGCCGTATTCGGGGGCACAGCTCGCGTATCCGCGCATGGCGATGTTCGGAACGAACCTCGCCGTCGCCGCGACCATCGGACGCGAGCTCGGGGTCTCGCCGGACGAGATGGCTCAAGGCATCGAAGGGACGACCTGGCCGGGCCGCAACGAGCTACTCCACCGCAACGGCCAAGAGCTCACCCTTCTCGACTGTGCCCACAACCCGGACGGCGCGGTGACTCTGTCGCACGTCATCGACGCGAGTCTCATGGGCGCCGTCGGGTCGCGCCGCGACGTCGTGCTCGTCTTCGGTTCGCTCAAACGGAAAAATTGGCGAGCGATGCTGGCGCGCCTCGATCACACCGCGGCCCACCACGTCTTCACCGCGCCGCCGATCGCGAGCGCCGTCGATCCGCAAGAGATGGCCGCGGTCATTCCCGGGAGCGAAGTCGTGCTCGACCTCCGCGAGGCGCTCGCGCGGGCGCGGGCCATCGTCGGCCAGCGCGGGCTCGTCGTCGTCACCGGCTCGACTTTACTCGTAGGACCGGCCCGCGCGCTTTTGCTCGGGCTCGACCGCGATCCCCCCATCGATCTCTGAGGCTCGGGAGCGCATGCCGTCCTTCGACGTGGTCTCCGAGCTCGACTGGGCGGAGGTCACGAACGCCCTGAATCAGGCTCAAAAGGAGCTATCTCAGCGCTTCGATTTTCGCGGGATGGACGCGAATGTCGAGCGCACCGAGGCGGGCATCATGGTGCGCGCCAACACCGACGACCGCGTGATCGCCGCCGTCGAGGTGCTGAAAGAGAAGCTCATTCGACGAAAGGTGAGCTTGAAGCACTTCGAATTCGAGAAGCCGGACAAGGGTCCGAAGGGAACCGCCAAGCTCCTCGTCAAAGTGACCGAGGGCATCGACTCCGACAAAGCGCGTGAGCTCGTTCAAACGGTCAAGGCGAGTAAGCTCAAGGTCCAGGCGTCGATCCAGGAACAAACTCTCAGGATCACGGGTAAGAAGCGAGACGATCTCCAGGCGGCGATCCAGCTCCTCCGTGGCGCCGACCTCGGCATCGAGCTTCAGTACAAGAATTTCCGAGACTGACCGATTCATGAACGCACGAAAACTATTCGGGACCGACGGCATTCGCGGTCGGGCCAACGTGGCCCCGATGACGCCGGAGCTCGCCCTCCGTCTCGGGCGCGCGATCACCGACGTCGCCCGGCGCGGCAAGAGTCGACCGCCGCGCGTCGTCATCGGCAAGGACACCCGTCAGAGCGGCTACATGCTGGAGACCGCGCTGGCCTCCGGCATCTGCGCGATGGGCGGCCGCGTGCTCCTGTGCGGTCCAATCCCGACGCCTGCCGTCGCGAACTTGACGCAGAGCATGCGCGCCGACGCCGGCGTCGTGATCAGCGCGAGTCACAATCCGTTCGCCGACAACGGGATCAAGATCTTCGGTCCCGACGGCTTCAAGCTTCCCGACTCCGAAGAGGCGGCGATCGAGGCCTTGCTCGACGATCCGAAGCTCGATGGCGCGAATTTCACGGGCTCGCGCGTCGGTCGTGCCGAGCGCATCGACGACGCCGCGGGCCGTTACATCGTTTACACCAAGGCCACGTTTCCCAAGGATTTGACCCTCGACGGCGTGCGCGTCGTGGTCGACGCCGCTCACGGCGCCGCCTACCGCGTCGCGCCCGACGTGTTCGCGGAGCTCGGCGCCGAGGTCACCGAGCTCGGCTGTCGTCCGAATGGGCGAAACATCAACCGAGACTGCGGCGCGCTCCACCCCGAGCACGTCGTCAAGGAAGTGCTGCGTCGCAAAGCGCAGATCGGCGTCGCGCTCGACGGCGATGCCGACCGCGTCATCATCGTCGACGAGCACGGCCAGATCGTCGACGGCGACGCCGTCATGGCGCTCTGTGCGACGCGCATGCTCCGGAGCGGCGCGCTGCGGAAGAACACCCTCGTCGCGACCGTCATGAGCAACATGGGTCTCGAGGTGGCTCTGCGACGCGCCGGCGGCACTTTGGTGCGAACGGCCGTCGGCGATCGCTACGTCGTCGAGTCCATGCGCGAGAACGGCTACGCCTTCGGCGGCGAGCAATCCGGCCATCTCATCTTCTTCGACCACGCGACGACCGGCGACGGCCTCGTCGCGGCGCTCCAGGTTCTCGGCGTCATGATCCGGGAGCAAAAGCCTCTGAGTGAGCTCGCATCGGTCATGCAGCGCGTGCCGCAGGTGCTCGAGAGCGTCCTCTTCTCGACGCGCCGGCCCATCGAAGACATGGCCGAGCTCAGCCGCCACATGGGCCTCATCGAGCGGAAGCTCGGCGACGATGGCCGACTCCTCGTACGCTGGAGCGGCACCGAACCGAAGCTTCGCGTCATGCTCGAAGGCCCCGACGTCGCTACCTTGAAAGAGCTCGCGATGGACCTGATCGGCGCGGCACGGCGTGATCTCGACGCCGCACCGGCCCCGGCGCGATGAGCGAGCACGAAGCGTCGTCCGCTCTCGCGGGCGCCCTCATCGTGGCTGGCTTCGAAGGGCCCGTGCTCGATCGGGACACGGCGAACGCGCTCGCTGCCGGACGCCGCGCCGGCTTGATCCTGTTTCGTCGCAACATCGTCTCCGTCGAGCAAGTCCGCGCGCTCACGACGGAGATCGTACGGGTCGCGGGCAACGGCCCATCGCCGTTCGTCTGTGTCGACCAGGAGGGTGGACGCGTCGCGCGGCTCGCGGCGCCCGTCGTCGAACTTCCACCGATGCGCGTCCTCGGCGACATCGGCGATCCCGCGCTGTCGCGAAGAGCCGGCGAGATCGTCGGTCGCGAGCTCGCCGCCCTCGGCTTCAACGTCGATTTCGCGCCGGTCCTCGACGTCGACAGCAACCCCGAAAACCCCGTCATCGGCGATCGCTCCTTCGGGCGCGACGCGGAACGGGTGACGTCCCTCGCGATTCCGTTCGGCGAAGGACTCGAGAGTGCCGGGGTGCTCGCGTGCGGGAAGCATTTTCCCGGCCATGGCGACACCGACAAAGACAGTCATTTCGATCTTCCCGTCGTTCGCCAACCCGCTTTGCGATTGAGAGCCGTCGAGCTTCCACCGTTCGCGGCCGCCGCGGCGCGACTCGGCTCGTTCATGACGGCGCACGTCGTCTACGAGGCGCTCGACCCCGACGTGCCCGCGACGTTGAGCGGCGCGATCGTCACGGATCTACTCCGTGGCGAGCTCGGGTTTTCCGGCGTCCTGTTCTCCGACGACCTCGAAATGCGCGCCCTCGCCGATCGCTACGACATCGAAGACTCCGCCGTCGAAGCCGTGCGAGCCGGCTGCGACGTCCTGCTCGTCTGCCAGCACCACGACCTCGCCGAACGCGCGCACGCCGCGCTCGTCGAAGAAATCGAACACGACGCTCGGTTCCGGCAACGCGCGGTCGAAGCCCGCGCTCGCTCCGAAGCTGCGCGCCGTCGTTTTCCCGCCCGCCCCGCAGCATCCGCGACCGAACTCGCCCGGGTGTTCGACGAATCCGGCGGCCGCGAGCTCGCCGACGAGATCGCGCGCCGTCGTTCCTGATTCACCGTAGGGCGAGGCGCGAGCCCGTGAAGGCGGGGCCGCGCGTTGCTCCAACCTTTGCCTTGGCCCGGCCCCACGCTTTTTCTCGCCCCCTCCAGCCTTCCGCGTGGCCGAGCGCCGAACAGAACTGGTGCACACGATCTACCGCGAGGCAGCCTTTCTTCCCTTCCCCCCTTCCCCCTAGCTCTAAGCCTTAGCCCTAGCTCCCCGCTGGTTACCGCTTCTTGTCGCCCGCGAACGGCAAGTCCATTTGCCGGGACGGCTTCGGCGTGGGGCGTGATTCGTCTTTTTCGAGGAGGCGCGACTCGCGTTCGATGTCGGCTTCCATGACCTCGGGGTTGTCCCAGGCGAAGGCCAGCGCGTCGAAGATCTTCGCGGGACCGAGCTGCGGGTAGCGGCGGATCAAGGTGTCGATGTTCGCGCCGCCGCGATAAAACCCCCAGAGCCGACGGACGGGGACGCGCGAGCCGACGATGTGCGGGCTGCCGCCGAGCACGCCGCGATCGACGCGCACGTGCGGATGCGGAACGAGGACAATCGGGAGCTCGTCCTGACGCGGTTTCAACGTCGACGATATGAGCCGCGACCCGCGCCGCCGTCAACGGGGCCCGGCGCGCCGAGCGCCGCTCCGCGCGCGCCGTCGATCGAAGCGCCGTCACCGCGGACGATGAATGGCGGCTTCGTGCTCGTCGAGTGAGCGGCTGAACGCGTGCCGGCCGTCTCCGGTTGCGACGAAGAACAAATAGTCCGTGGTTGCCGGGAGCAAGACGGCGGCGACGGTGTCGAGCCCCGGGTTCGCGATAGGTCCGGGCGGCAAGCCCGCGTGCCGGTACGTGTTGTACGCGTTGCCGGCGTCGCGAACGATCGCCGGCGTGACGTGGCCTGCGTAGCCGCGACACGACTCGAGCTCGGGGGCGACGAGGCACCCGTAGCCCGCGGTCGGATCGGACTGAAGCACGTGCGGCGGGCGAAAATCCGCGCTGTCCAGCCGATTGTAAAAGACGCTGGCGATCACCGGACGCTCGTCGGCCTTCGCGGCTTCCTTCTCGACGACGGAAGCCAGCGTGAGGATCTCGTGCTGACCCCAGCCGTATCTTTGCTTCAGTCGATCGAGCGCGTCGGCGTGCGAATCGGCGAGCGTCGCCCAGCGGCGCGAGCCTTCGCCGAACATCTCGGCGATGATCGACTCGGCGGTCGCGTCGGCGAACAACTCGTAGGTCGCCGGAAATAGGTATCCCTCGACGGAAGAGCCGGAGATGCCGAGCTTTTGATTGAGGGCGCCATCCACGGCCGAGGCGTCGAAGGAGCGGCGTGAACAAACGCCGCTCGCGTCGAGTCGCTCCGCGATCTGAAATCGGTTGAACCCCTCCGGAACGACGACGCGGATCCGGGAACGCGACGTGAGGCGGCCGAGCCGGCGCACGACTTCGCCGGGCGTCAGGTCGTCCGCCAAGAAGTGCACGCCGACGACCGGCGACGTGAAGGGAGCCAAAATAAATAACAATGCCCGGAACGCGAGCGGGCGATCGACGACGCCGGCATCGACGAGATGCTCGATGGCGAGCGCGCGATCGTCGGTGACGACGACGTCGACGGCGTGCCCCGATCCGCTCTTCGGCGACCCGAGCCACATCAGGGCGAGCACGGTGAGCCCGAAAGCGACGACGGCAATGCCGAGGGTCACGCGGGCCATGCGCGACGGTTTCTTCGGCGGCAGGGCGAGCGGCGGCGTCGATTTCCGGACGCGCTTTTTCTTTTTGCGGCGCGGGCCCTTCAAGCGTCGGGGTCCCGGCGATCGAGCCACGCCTGGAGCAGCACGGCCGCCGAGGCGCTGTCGATGCGGCTCCTCGAGTCACGGGCGGTGAGGCCTTGCTCATGGAGGCGCGATTGGGCTTCGCGGGTCGAGAGCCATTCCTCGACGAGCTCGACCTTGCGCCCGGTTCGGGTCGCCAGCTCGGCGGCAAAGACCCGCGCGCGGCGCGCCGGCGGACCCTCGGCGCCGCGCAAGGTGCGGGGCAGCCCGACGATGAACACGCCGATGCCCTCGTCGTCGGCGAATCGGGCCAGCGCTTCGATGAGTGCGCGGCGCCGAGTGCCGTCGAGGTGCGGCCGAGGGTGCGCCATCAGGCCGAGTTCGTCGGCGACGGCGAGACCGACGCGCACCTTTCCGAGGTCGATGGCCGCGGCCCTCATCTCGACGGCAGTGCTACCACAATAGGCCGGAAATTCGGGCTCGGAGCCTATTTGCAGTCGAGTTGGGCCGTCCCCGACCCGAAGCTTGACCCGACCCGGCGCATTGAGCATAAGCCTCCCGCTCGCCGTCGTCGTGCCCACGGGGCGGCCCCTGCCGAGAACCCTAAGAGTCGAGGGCCCGTCCGTCAGCCATGCAGTACCGCGCCGCCAAGGGGATGAACGACATCCTCCCTGACGAGCTCCGGCGGTGGCGGACTCTCGAAGAGGCGTTCCGGCGCACGGTCGAGCTCGCGGGCTACGCCGAGATTCGTACGCCGTTGCTCGAGCCCACCGAGCTCTTCGTGCGGTCGGTCGGGGAATCCACGGACATCGTCCAAAAGGAGATGTTCACCCTCCTGCACCACGGCGATTCGCTGACGCTCAGGCCGGAAGGCACCGCAAGCGCGGCGCGAGCGTACGTGGAGCACACGGTTTTTGCTCGGGAACCGGTGACGAGATGGTACTACCTCGGCCCCATGTTTCGCGCCGAGCGGCCTCAGCGTGGCCGCTACCGGCAGTTCTACCAGGCGGGCGCGGAGATTTTCGGCGACCCCGGCCCCGCGTGCGACGCCGAGATGATCGACATGCTGTACCGGCTCTTCGTCGGACTCGGCATCACCGACGTCGAGGTCGTCGTGAACTCGCTCGGCAGCGCCGGCGTGCGCGAGCGCTATCGCGAGGTGCTCCGCGAGCACCTGGAACCCAACAAGGGTGAGCTGAGCGAGGCTTCGCAGCGTCGCCTGGGCGACAATCCGCTCCGCATCCTCGACTCCAAGGCGCCGCGCGATCAGGAGCTCGTGCGCGAGGCGCCGCCCATCCTCGACTTTCTGGACGACGCCGATCGCGCGCATTGGGACGCGCTGCGCGCCGGTCTCGACGCCCTCGGCGTGCCGTATCGCGCCGAACCGCGGCTCGTCCGAGGCCTCGACTACTACACGCGCACGTTGTTCGAATTTCAGTCGTCGCAGGGAGGGCTCGGATCGCAAAACGCCCTCGGCGGCGGCGGTCGCTACGACGGCATGGTCGCCGATCTCGGCGGTCCCGCTGCGCCGGCGATCGGGTTCGCCCTCGGCCTCGAACGGATCTTGCTCGCGATGAACCCGAGCGACGACGCGAAGCCGTCGCCGTGCTTCATTGCGCCGATCGGCGAGCGCGCGACGCTCGAAGCGCTGGTGCTCGCCCGCTCCTTGCGCGATCGCGGCGTACCAACGGACCTCGACGGCCGCGGCACGTCGATGAAGAGCATGCTTCGCCGCGCGAACTCACGCGGCGCCCGGCTCGCCGTCTTGATCGGCGATCAGGAGCTCGATCGCGGCGTCTTCAAGGTGAAGGATCTCGCCGCGCACACCGAAATCGACGTCCCATGCGCTGCCGCGGCCGAGCAGATTTCGGAGCTCATGGCACGCGCCCCCCTGGAGCCGGCCCATTGAGCGTCCGATGCCGAACTCCGCGCGCTGCGGCGGCCCTCGTCGCAGCGAGCGTTCTCCTGAGCTCTCTCGCGCACGCGCAGTTCGGCGGTAGCGGGTTCGGTCCCAGCGGCGGCCCGGGCGGGTTCGGCGGCGGCCTTCCCGGCGGTGGCGGCACGGGCCGCTCGGGCCCCGCGAAACCGAAGAAAAAATCGAACGAACCGGAGACCCACGCGGCGTCCGGCGCGTCCGACGAAGTCGTGTCCCCGGGCGCCGAGCCCACCCTTCCTGCGGAGCCGCTGGCGATCCCGAAAAGCGTCGAGAACCGCATCGGCAGCGACGCCGCACTGGACGACCCCGAGGTGGGACGCGGCCCCGAAACGTCACGGCACTTCTACGGCCTCTATTACGCCGAGCGGAGCGGCGACTACCACTTCCACACTCTCTTCCCGCTCTGGTTCGAGCGCAAACAACCGAGTCTCGAAGATCCGACGAAGACGGACCGCGCATCGCTTTACGGCGGCTTCTTCTACGACCGGCGCAGCGCGACGCACTCCGACGACATTCTCTTCCCGCTCTTCTGGAACCTGAGGAGCCCGACCAGCCGCACGACCGTCGTCGGACCGTTCGTCAATCGGCGCGCGCCCGGCGAAACCGACAACTGGTTTGCGCCGCTGTACTTCACCGGGACTCGCCCGCACGGCGGCTACACGGTGATCCCCCCGCTCCTCACGTCCCTGCACTCGGACGAAAAGGGCGGCTTCAACCTGATCGGGCCGGCGTTCTGCACGTGGACCGGCGGCGCTACTTGCGACACACGCACCGCGACGAATATCGACCTCGGGATCGCGCCCTTTTACTTCCACGGCCAGACCGAGGAATCGTCCTACGACCTCGTCCCGCCGCTCCTTCACTATCACGCCGACGACTCGAAAGCCGAGTCGTGGATCGACGTCTGGGGTCCGGTGATTCGTCGGCACACCGAGAAGCGCGACGCCCTTCACATCCTCCCGCTCTATTACAGCCTGTGGGGTGAGAACGAGCGCCACACCACGCTGCTCCCGTTCTTCCACTACGGGCACACGCCCACGTCGAGCCTCTTCATCAATCCGCTCTACTACTTGTCGAAGGACGACACGGACGGCACGACGTTCATCACCTGGGGCTACGCGCAGCATCGAGGCCGCACGAAGCTCGACATGATCACGCCGCTTTACTGGCACTATCAAGATCCCGACGTCGGCCTCGACGAGCAGCTCCTGTTTCCGTTTCTCTATTCGAAGACCAGCCCGCGCGAGACGAACCAGGCCTTCTTCCCCTTCTGGGGTCACTTCGAGCGCTACGGCATGAGCGAAACGACGTTCATCACGCCGCTCTTCATGCACCAGAAGGATCTCCGCGGCTGGTCCACGAACCTTCTCCCCATCGCGTTCTTCGGACGGGACGGCACCGACACCCACACCGTGATCGCGCCGGTCTTCTTCGACTTCGCGAGCACCTCGTCACGCGCCACCATCGGCTTCCCGATCTACTGGCGCTTCTCCGACGACGAGAGCGTCGCTCAAGTCGTCGCGAATACTTATTACCACGAGAAGCACGTCACCCACGGCCTCGACTGGGAGTTCCACTTCTTCCCCCTCTTCAGCTACGGCGAGACTCCCAGCGGCAGCTGGTGGAACGTCCTCTACGGCTTGGCCGGCTACACCCGCCGCGGCGAAAACGTCCAAGTGCGTACGCTGTGGATTCCGATCAACGTGCACGGGTCGTTGTAGCGATTCGACGCGGGCGCGACCCGGGAGCCCCGTTCCAGGCCCTCCGTGCACTCCGCGCCGTTGCGGAGCAAAATGAGGGATGACCCAGCGCTTTCGAGCGGCCATCTACGGCGGTTCCGGGTTCGCAGGGGCCGAGCTCATTCGCCGGCTCTTGATTCATCCGCACGTCGAGCTCGCGCGCGTCTGCTCCATCGATCACGTCGGTGAGCTCCTCTCGGTCGCGCATCCTCACCTCGAAGGCGTCACGGACCTTACGTTCGAGCAATTGCCTGCCCGCGAAGCCGCGCGCGACGTCGATATCGTCCTCCTCGGCTTGCCCCACACCGCGAGCATCGGCGTCGTCGAATCTCTCCTCGAAACGCCGGTCAAAGTTCTCGACATGTCCGGCGCGTTCCGTCTCGACGACACCGCCGCCTATGCTCGCTACTACGGCGCGACGCACCCTCGCCCCGATCTCTTCGCGCGCTTCGCCTACGGACTACCCGAGCTCAACCGCGACCAGATCGCCCGGAGCCGCTTCGTCGCGTCGCCCGGTTGCTTCGCCACCACCATCGAGCTCGCTCTCCTGCCCCTCGCGCGCGCGGGTTTGCTCCACAGTGCGGTCGACGTCGTCGGGATCACCGGCTCCAGCGGCAGCGGCGTGGTCCCCAGCGCCGGCACGCACCACCCGGTGCGCGCGAACAATCTGCGAACCTACAAGCCGCTCGACCACCAGCACGTTCCCGAGATCGAGCGCGTCCTTCGAGAAGCCTCCGGCCGGGAACTCCGAGTGCATTTCGTGCCCGTGTCCGCGCCGCTCGTGCGGGGCATCTTCGCGACGGCGTTCGCTCGCGTTCCGGCCGAGTACGGGGACGCGGCGATCAAGAGCCTCTTCCAAGAGGCCTACGTCCGCGAGCCCTTCGTTCGAGTGCCTGCGAAGCGCTTGCCCGAAGTGGTCGCCGTATCGGGCTCCAACTATGCCGAAGTCGGCGTTACCGTCGGGCCGATCGAGGGAGCGACGCGCCTCGTCACGGTGTTCGGCGCGCTCGACAATCTCGTCAAGGGCGGCGCCGGCCAAGCCATTCAGAACATGAACCTGATGCTCGGCGTCGACGAGCGCGCGGCGCTCGAGGACGTCGGCGGATACCCTTGATTTCGGCCAGGCCGCGCGTCGGAGGGCACGCGCGGCCTTTCCGAGCGCGCTTACGGCTTCACGTCGTAAGCGTCCATCGTCGGATCCTTCGCGATGAATTGCTGATAGCGCGTGTCTCCGAGGACCTGCACTTCGAGCCAGGACAGTCCGATGCGCGCAACGACCACGTCGGTCGCGGCCCCGCCGAGGGGCGTGTTGGCGACGAAGTGCGAGCCGCCGCTGAACTCCGCGTAGACCTTCTTCGTCGTCGTCGGGATGCTCATGTATTCCGCCGACGATTGCGACGACCCCACGAGGACGTCTGCATTGCCGTCGAAAAACAGCGTGGGCACCGTATCGGTTGGATACGTGCCTCCCGGGTTCCAGGGGCAGAGGCCGATCGCGGCTTTCAGTTCCGGATGTGTGTTGGCCGCGATCAAGGTGCCGCCACCGCCCATCGAGTGACCCATGATCGCCATGAGGCCGGTGTTCAGCTTGCCCATGAGCGGACTGCCGGAGCGCGTGTTTTCCGCCTTCAGGTTGGTCACGCCTTCCGCCAACCCGAGCGCGCGCGACGGCGGCTCGACTCCGGTGTTGCCGACGCCGCCGGCAGCAGAGTCGATCATCATCACGACGAAGCCGTGAGACGCGAGGAACGTGCCCCACTGATTGATCTGCGCTTGAACCTCGGTGAAACCTGGAATGATGACGACGCCGGCGAACGGCGCCGGGCAATCGGTGGGGTAGTAGATCGTCGGCGTGGCGTAGTCGGCAGCCGTCGCGATGCCCGCCGTGTACGTCATGACGGTACACGTTCCCTTGGTCGATGCCGTGGTGCTCGTCGGAGCGGGTCCGGTGCCGCCACCGCCCGCACCACCACCGCCGTCGACCGCCCCTCCCGTGCCGCCTTGAACTCCGCCGGTGCTTCCTTGATCGCCGCCCGTGCCGCCTTGAACGCCACCCGTGCTTCCCTGATCGCCACCCGTGCTTCCCTGATCACCACCCGTGTTGGTCGGAAACCCGCCGCTGCTCGTGATCGGAAACCCGCCGCTGCTCGGAAAGCCACCCGAAGAGGAGAATGAATTGCCGGCGCCAGCGGTGCCGCCTCCCCCGAACGGATTGCCGCCTCCGCCGCTCCCCAATCCCTCGTTCTTCTGGCCCCCCTGATTGCTGGTGCCCGAGCAGGCAGCTGCAAGAGCACTGGTGATGATCAACGCAAGCCCGAGTTCGATAGCTTTCATAGCCAAAGTGCGCCTCCTGAACGGTCCGGTCGGACGTCCGGGTGTTCAATGACACAAAAATGGCTGGGCGGGTTAAAGAGTGTACCGATCGGAACACCGCCACACTGAAGAGTTATAGTGTGTGTACTAACCGCGCTTGCTCGAATGTAATTTTGGGGCAGGCCCTCAATATTTCGCGTCCGAGTTGTCGACGCCCAGCCGATCGAACCTTCTGTGACTCGCTGCGTCTCGAGCAAGCTTTTGCCGCCACGTGATCTGCGGGTGCGATCGACTCATGCGCGACTCAATGCACTTCGACACCGTCGAGTTTTCCGAAGAGACGATCGAACGTTGCTGCGGACGTGGGGCTACCGACTCGGCGTGAGTCGATCGAGCAACGCCGCCGCCCGACGTCGCACGAGCGGTGTTCGACCCTCGCGAACGAGTCGTTCGATCGTCGATCGCACGCCGTCTTGCCGTCCGTGAGCGACCCACATCTCGGCGCGCGTGAGCTCCGCTGCGTCGCGCGTCTGAGGATCGGGATCCGCGCTCAGATCTCGGAGCGCTTCATCGGCGGTCGAGAAATCGCTTCCGGCGATCGCGCGCGCGGCCCTGACCCAGGGCCCGTCGGCTGGCCCGCTCGACGTCCCTTCTCGTCTTTCGCTCGCCGCTGGCAAGACTTCGCTCGGTACGACGGCATGGAGAGCGACGCGGTCCGTTCGCGGATTCAGGTGCACGACTCCCGCCGCATTCGCTTCGGCTTCTTGGGGCACGCGGACGTCGGGATCGGCGAAGACACCGACGGGAACGTTCGCCTCCGGAACGGGGCGCACGCTCGGATGCCGAACGCGATTCGAACGCCGTGTCGCGCCCGAGTGCGCCTCGCGAGGCGCACTCGGAGATTCCACGGACGCGCGATGCGTGTGATTGGCGATCCACGCCGCAGGCGCCGCGGTCACGACGCCGAGCACGAAGCCTTGAGCGAGTGCCATGGCGACCTTGAGCACCGTCGTGTTCGCCTTCGGTGTGACCCTTCGTCGTCGCTGAAACCGCAAATACGTCTGTCGAATCTCTTCGTCGGTGGGCGCGACGGCTTCCCAGCACTCCGCCATTCGACCCCGACGGATCTCGTCGAGCTCCGCAACGTCTGCGTCGAACATCATGGGAGTTCCTCCGCGCACGCGTCGTTGCCGAAGTACGGATCGGTTCGCAGCAGCAGAGCCAGCGTGCGCCTTCCGTCGCGCAAGCGAGATCGCACGGTGGCCTCGTTCGTCCCGACGATTTCGGCGATCGCGTGGATGTCGAGCCCCTCGAGATCGCGAAGCACCACGACGGAGCGTCGCTTGTCCGACAGGTGCCCGAGCGCCCGCGCGAGCCGCTGACTCCGCTCGCGTCGTTCGAGCTCCGAGCAGCCGTCGAGCTCCGGCGCGGCCGGCTCGCGCGCCAAGGGCTCGAGCGTGAAGCGACGCAACCAACGCCGGGACCAACGCTGGTGCCGGAGCACGGCTCGATAGCAAATCCGATAGGTCCACGTCGACAGCTCCGCCTCTTTTCGGAAGGACGGGAGCGCTTTTAGCGCCTGCTCGGCCGCGATTTGGACGAGGTCGTCGAAGTCCGGACGGTACCGCCCCCACAGGGCATTCATCTGGCGAAATACGAGCCCGAAGATCCTCTCCTCGAACAGGTCGCGTTCGACGCTCGACACGTCTTCGCGCGCCGAAGACCGTATCGGCGCACGGGCCGTCCGCTCGTCGCCGGGCCCCGCGCCGTCGTGCTCGCGGGAAATCATCGGCGCGGAGATCGCACGTTGCACCTCGGGGTTAGTGCCCGCTCGAGCCACCGCGTGCACTCCTTTCGTGCGATTTTTCGGCACTCGAGGAAACGGCATCCGCACTATCGTGCGCCGCAACGTGAGAATCGGTCGGCGCATTTCGACGGCCACTTGCGCGTGGGTCGTGGCCGCGCCGGCCCTGACGAACGAGCCCCGCGCCCTCGCCGACGAGCCCACGGTCGTCATTGCCATCGACTGCCCTGCCCTTGGAGCCGAAGAAAAGGCTGCGCTCGACGCTCGGGCCCGGGTCGAATTTCTCGTTCGACGGCTCTCGGGCACCCTGGTCGTCGTCTGCCGCGAGACCGCCGAGCTCACGTGGCATTCCTTCGATCACTCGCCGGTCCGCGAAAGCGTTCCGCTCGCGTCCGAGCCGCGGGCCACCGTCGAACAGATCCTGGCAGCCCTCGACCCTCTCCTCGCGGGTCAATCGCAACCTGCGACACCCGCAACGTCGGCGCTGGGCGCGGGACCGCAGATGACGATGCCGACACCGACAACACCAACACCAACACCAACTGACTCACCGCCACCGCTAGCGACACCTCTGGAAACGCGTTCGAGTGCCCAGAGTCGTTCCCACGGCGCGTTCATCCAAGCGGGCGCCGTCGGAGAGGTCTGGGCAGGCTCGTTATCCGCCGCGTTGGGCCCCCGCGTGAGCGCGCGGCTCGAGTTGCCGAATCGCTTTGCCGTCGAGGTCGGTGGAGCGATGTTGTTCGGGCTCACCTCGCCGAACGACGTGAGTGCGCGCCTCGCTCGAGTGCATGCCGGCAGTGAAGTGGCGTTCGACGACGCGCGTCGATTCCGGGCCGGCGTAGACCTCTTCGTCGATTTCCTGCACGCCAGCGCCCCTCCGTCCCTGAACATCGGGAGTGCCGACAAATCGGTCGGGGGAATGGATGTTCGACTGAGCTACGCCTTGGCTTCGGGTCCATTCGGATTGGTGTTGGGTCCGACCTTGAATCTTCATCCGGGTCCGGTGCGCGTGGAGCTCGGCACGCGCGAGCTCTTCCATATTCCCACCGTATCGGCGGGCTTCGTCATCGAGGCCGCGCTCGGCCCCCTCTAAAATGCTTTTCGACTCGTCCGACCGCTCGAAACGACCGGTACGGGTCACCAATAGAGGCATGGGTCGAATGCGCTTTGCACGGTACGGGTTCGAAGGATCGCCGAGGGGAAGGCGAGGGAAGGCCGTTCTTGCCGTCGCGCTGGGGCTCGCCTGGACAGGAAGCGCGAGAGCACATGGAGGGCCACCTCGCGGCACGCAGATCCTCGTCGAACCCGGCAACCCGAACGACATCGTCATCCATTCGGACTACTGGGGCCTGTTTCGCAGCACCGACGGCGCGAAGACGTGGAACTACTATTGCGCGGAGGCGTGGGGTGCGTCCTCCCTGAACTCGAGTCGAAGTAGCACGCTGCTGTTGGGCGGCGGCCGGCTGCTCGTGGCGTCTAGTTTCGAAGGGCTCGCCATCTCCGACGAACCTTGTTCGTGGCACGCGTCGAGCTCGTTCTCCTCGCAACAGTCGCTGCAAGACATCGTACCGTTCGGTTCGGATGTGATCGCCGTGAGCGACTTTGCATCGGACGGCGGGATTGAATCGGCCCTTCTTCGCTCTTCCGACAACGGCGAGACCTGGACGCGATTCGGCGGGGCGTTGCCTGCGAACTTTTCGGGCGAAGGAGTCGCGGTTGCGCCGTCGGATCCGAATCGGATTTATGTCGCTGGCGCGACCAGCAGTACGTACGATCTCGCGGTATCGATGGATGGTGGCGCGAGCTTCGCCCTGCGCCCGATCCCTCTCTCTCTCGATCCCGACACGTATTGGATGCTTCGCGTTCGACTGGTCCACCCCACGAGGCCGGACGCCCTCGTGATCTGGGTGGACGGCGGCGACTTGACGGACGATGTCGCGGATCAACTCTGGGCATCGTCCGACGCCGGCGTTCACTGGACGCAAATGTTCCTCGGCTCGGGAGATCTCCCCGGGTTCGCTCTGTCGCCCGATCACACGACGCTCCTCGTCGGGGCACCCGGCGGGTTGTCACTCGGCGGGTTGCAAGGCATCCAATCGGCGCCCCTCGACGACGCAATTGCCAACGGCCAAAGCGCGTTCACGGAGATCTACGATCAGCCGGTCTGGGGTCTCGATTGGACCTCCACCGGACTGTACGCCGGCACCAACGAGTTCACGGCCAACGACGTTCCTCCGCGGTCCATGCTCTCCGTCTCGCACGACGGAGGACACACCTTCTCGAAGGTCATGGACCTTTGCCAGGTACAGTTTCCCGCGTGCCCTTCGAGCACGACGGAGCAGGTCTGCGTCACCCCGGCATCGCTGCCGAGCGTGGGCAACGGGGGCCTCGACTACGACTACCTCGAGGGCCCGCTGTGCATGGCAACGTCGGGCAGCGACGCGGGCGCGAGCCCGAGCGGCGATGCGTCGTCGAGGCCGCCGCCCGCCGCGAGCGGAGCTCACGACAGCGACGGCGGCGCGGCCTCTTCCGATCACCTCTCGATCCACGCGTGCAGCGTGGGCGTCGTTGCAACGCGTGGCGACGGAGTCGGCATTTTCTCCGGACTGTTCGCTCTCCTCGCGAGCTCGTTCCGGATCGCGCGCCGTCGCTCGCTTGCGGCAGAAACCAGACGGTTAAGGTAAGCTCTCCGTCTCGTGCGGCGCGACGTACGACGGCAGCGAGCCGATGAGCAAAGACATCCGCATCAAGCGAGCCTACGAACCGCCGGATCCGGACGACGGACGACGGATCCTCGTCGAACGGTTATGGCCACGGGGCGTGCGAAAAGAGGTCTTGAAGCTCGATGCGTGGATGAAGGACGTCGCGCCGAGCGACGCGCTTCGCCGCTGGTTCGGTCACGATCCCGCGCGCTGGGCAGAGTTCTCCAAGCGCTATCTCACGGAGCTTCGCGAACCCGAGGCCACGCGTGCCGTCCGTGAGCTTCGCGCCTTCGCGCGCGACGGAACCCTCACGTTGATCTACGCGGCGCGCGACGAGGCCCACAACAGCGCGCTCGTGCTGCGCGGCGTTCTACAGCGACGATGACGCTCCCGCTGTCGGCACCGGTCGCTCGTCGACGAGCGTGGAGGCATCGGTTCCGTCGACCTTTTCCGCAACTGAGATCCGACCCGATAGAAATTTTCCATCGCGCCTCGACGCTGGTGGCACCAGTTCACTTGGTCACCACGCAACTCGGCGAATTCGTTTCACGATCATCATTACGTAACCAGGTGAATCGTTGAGTTTCGTGTTATGTACCGAGCGGTCCCTAGCCGAGGCGTTGGACCGAGCGTCGGAGGAGCACCTTCCCAATGTACAAAATCCCCAAACTCACGTTGATCGGCCTTTCGGCCGCAGCCCTCGGCGCATGCTCGGGTTCGACCACGTCGCACGGCACGCCGAGCACGTCCTCGACGACGACGGCCGATAGCGGGACCTGTCCGCGCGTCGCGTCGTCCGTCAAGCCCTGCCCCGACGTTCCGGATCCGTGCAATCTGAAGAGCGGGTTCGAGGGCGACGAGTACTGCATTGCAGCGCCGCCTGCCGACAAGGGGATTCAGATCCACTTCGGGCCGTCGAACTACACCGACCCCACCGAGACCGCGAAGTACACACTCGCTCCCGGCGAAGAGTTCAACGCGTACGGGATCGCGTCGATCGGGACGGCAGAAGACAAGTGGTACAACCGCGTGACGATCCACATGCGACCCGGTTCGCATCACCTGATCAACACGGTGGTGACGGGGGACAATTTGCCGGTGGGCTTCTCGACGGGCGGCTGCCCCGGCACTCAAATTGCCGGTTTCCCGGGCACGCAGAACCTCGTGTTCGACAGCCCGCCGCAAGGCATTCCCGCGCCGGAGAACGTCGGCATGGGCGGCGAGTTGCCGGGCAACGCGAGCCTCTGTCTCAACTATCACGCGTACAACACGACGAACATCACGCACCTCCGCGAGGTGTGGATGAACGTTTACTTCGTGGATCCGTCCCTCGTGACCCAGAAGGAGCAATCGGTGTTCGTGCTCGCCGGCCCGTTCCAGGGCATTCCCCCGGGGACGAAGACCGAGCTCAAGGCGAGCGCCGACATCACCCAGGACGGACGCATCGTGTCGCTCTTCGGTCACCGCCACGTCTACACGGATCGCTTCGCGGTCTGGAAGAACGAGGAGCTCGTGTACGACTCGTGGAGCTGGCAGGAAGCGGCGGTGTTCGACTACGACAGCATCACGAACAATCCCCCGACCAACCCCACGGCCAAGACCGACGGCGCGGTGTCGGGCGATCTGAATGTCAAAGCGGGCGACAAGGTCTCGATCGAGTGCGACGTGAACAACACGTCGAGCCAGACCTTGACGTTCAAGAACGAACTCTACGGCGGCGAAATGTGCATTTTGTTCGGCTCGTCGCTCAATACCTCGGTTCGGTCCGTCGGCGGCACGGCCGCGACGCCGCTCGAGGATGGCGGCAAGGCGGCCGACGCGCCCGACGCGAACTAGCGGAGGCGTTCGGAACGCGGGCGCTGAATCGTCAGCGCCTCTCTCGACGGTGCCTCGACTCGAAGGAGTCGGGGCATTGTCGTTTCCGTCAGTCGTGAGGGACGGGGTGGTCCTGGCGCGTCGCCGCATAGCCGACGTAGTCCCGGAGATCCGGCATCGCGAGGAGCTCGTCCGGAGTTCGTTCGAGGGTCGTCAACGCTCCAGCGACGTCGCGATCGGCGAGCTGCCCCGCCACGACGTGCGGTAGCCACTCCGGCGCGGCGCGCTCGCCCGGCGAGAGCTGCGCGAGCACGCGCTGCACGTCGGGGTCGCTCCCGAGCAGAAGCAGCGGAGCGAGCCGATGCGGCACGCCGCGAAGCACCGCGTGGAGTACCCGCGTCGTTCGCGCGATGGTCGGCGACGATGCCAGGAGATCGTCGAGAAGCCGCTGTCCTTCGAATTCGCGGAGCGAGGCTCGCCGCATCGACTCGGGGAACAACGCCGCGACGAAGCGGCTATCCTGAAAGCGCGACCGCGACGTTCGCGTGTCGTGCCATTCGGCGAGCAGCGCTTCGGATTCGGCAGCGTCCGTCGGCGGACCGAGCCGCTTCGGCCAGTCGTCGACGAGCGCCGGCGTGTCCGTCGTGAGCGCGTTCAGATAGTCCGCGTCTCCAACGAATAGCGCGCCGAGCTGCGACGGCTCTTCGAACCCGATGGCAACGAGCTCGCCGCGGAACTCGGGCCTTTCCCATTGTGCGACGAATCGTTCGTCGCTCACCGGGCCGCGGGCGCTTCGCGTTCCGAGCAGCATGAAGTTGTCGGCCGTCCCGCGCCAGAGTGAGCAGTCGGCGAAGGCGTCACAGAAGGCGCGAACGATGGCTTTGCCGGAGCTCGCCGACAGATTCATCATCGGGAGCCAGTAGGTCGCCATGCCCCCGTCTCGGAGTCGTCCGTACACGAGCTGGAAGTACTCGGTCGTGTACAGGCTCACGACTCCCGCCATGATCGGAGGCGGCGGCTCGCCCGTGATCAGATCGTACCGTTCGTTCGTGCTCCGAAGAAAGAAGCGCGCGTCTTCGACGTGGACTCGCACACGGGGGTCGGCGAGCGGATCCGCTCCCGCCCGAGTCGCGAGCCGGCGGCTCATTTCGAGCATGTCGGTGGAGACGTCGACGACGTCGATCGTGCGGAGCTCGGGTGTGTCGGTCAGCGCCTGCGCGGTGTTGCCGATCCCGTAGCCCACGACGAGCGCCCGCTCGACGTGCGGGTGAACGGCGATCGGCAGGACCGCGAAGAGCTTCATGTAACGCCGCCCCGAAAAGCCGTTCATCGTCATCGAGTAGGCGTTCGTCGCAACGTGGTCGAAGCGGGCTTTGCCGTGGATGCGGTGCACGACGTGAATCAAGGTCGCCGTCTGCCCTTCGCGGACGCTTTCGAGCAAATCGGACGGCAATTGCCAGCGGGCCGCCGAAGTGCGGATGTAGTCGCGCTGCATCGCCCCGAAGGGAAAGCCGAAGCAGGCGAGCGCGAACACGACCGGCGCGATCAGCCGGGCCTTTTCGAACGCCGCGCCGCCGAAGGCGAGCACCAAGCCGAGCACGCCGTAGGCCGCGAGCAGCGCGAAGAGCGACCGCTCCATTCCGATCGTGGGAAGGAGCACGAGGCCACCGAGCAGCGACCCGACAGCCGCCCCGATCGTATTCCAGAACAGGAGCCGCCCCGTCGTGGCCACGTCGCTGGTCGAAACTCGGCGTAGCGCCGCGCCGACGAGCGTGAACAGCACGCCCGAAGCCACCGCGGTGGGCACGACGAGAACCGCGGCGAAGCGCGCCATCGTCCCGGCGCTCTGATAGGGCGTGAGCGTGCCCTCGGCGAAATGCGGAAAGGCTCGATAGGCCGCGACGCCGAGGAGCCCGGCGCCGTACGCGGCGAAGGACGTCGCCGTCGATGCCGCCCAGCTCTTCTGGGCCATCCAAGAACCGACGAAGCCGCCCGCCGCGATCCCCGCGAGAACGAGCGCGAGCACGACCGCGAAGATGAGCGGCGTTTCGTTCAGGAAGAGCATCAGGAATCGAAGCCACACGACCTCCAAGCCGAGCAGGAGCATCCCCGAGCCGAATCCACCGGCGTAGAGGGGCCATGTCTTCACGGGAAGCGAAGGAGCGCTCGGCGTCGGGGATGAATGCGACGACGCTTCGTGCTCCTGCGACGAGGAAGCGCCGCTCGACGCACTTGATCCGGCTTCTCTGGATTTGCGCGCGTCACGTCGCGAGACGACGAGGACAGCTCCCGCGGCGGCGAGATCGAGCGCCCCTGCGACGAAGGCGGAACCGCGAATTCCGCACGATTCGAGCAAGAACGTCTCGGTCCCCACCACGCCGACCACGGCGCCCAGCGCGTTGATCCCATACAAAAACCCGAGCACCGAGCCGAAGTTCGGCAGCGCGCTCGTCCCCGCCGAAACGAGCACGGGGAGCGTCATGCCGAGCGCCGTGGACGGAAGCAGGAGCAGCACGAAGGCGAACGAAAACCGGAGCGCGTGTAGAACCGCCGGCGCGTGCTCGAACGCGCGCCCGAGCGGCGCGAATGCGACGCCGATCTCCGGCAACAGCACGACGAGCAGCGGGCCGCTCAGCGCGATCGCGATTTCGAGCGCGGCGTATGCGGGCAACGGACGCGCGAAACGCCGCATCCACCGCGGGGCAAAGAGCCCGCCGAGAGCGAGCCCGGTCATGAACGCCGACAAGACGAGGCTCGACGCGACGATCCCGTTGCCGAGACCGAGCCCGGCCTGACGAAACCAGAGCGTCTCGAACACGAGCGCGCTCGCGCCCGAGGCGAAGAAAATGGCTCCGAGAACCCAAAGACGTCGCACGCGTGGAGACTACACGGGCCTCGACGGTGCCGTACTCGACGAATGGTGCCCCTGGCTCGTGCCCGCACCGCGCGATCCGCGACCGGCCACTTCGTTACTCTCTGACGACGACGGTCGTGCCTTCGGCGGTCTCGGGGCCGACGTTGATGCCGTGCCAGCCGGGGGGAAGCTCGGGCTCCGTCCAGTTGAAGACGTAGCGTGCGTCGATGGGGCTCAGGTTGATGCAGCCGTGGCTTCTCGGAATGCCGAAGACGTCGTGCCAGTACGCGCCGTGGATGGCGTAGCCCGACGCGAAGTACTGGATCCAGGGGACGTCGCGGAGCTCGAAGTTCTGTGAACCGCGCCGCATCGTGATGCCGTACTCGGGGTGGCGGCCTTTCTTGATGTTCTCGAGGCGGCGTTGGTCGTCGTCGTCCAGCTCCTTGCCTTCTTTCTCCGCCGCTTTAAGGCGCTCGACGGTCGACATCGCCTCGGCCGAGATTTTCGGCGCGGATTCGACGGTGCGCGAGCCGCCGAGGACCGCCGAGTTCTCCTCGGAGTCCATCGCGGCCGCGACGTGCTTGCTGCGGATGTGAAACTCGCCGCGGGGCGTCGACTTGGTCGTCTTGGGATCGCCCAGGCGGTCTTGCCCCGTCGACACCAGTGTGGCGAACACCGCGTGCCGTCCTTCGTAGAGCACCAGGGTCTGTTCCGTGATCGACACGTCGATCCACCGTTGCCCCTTGTCGGCGGCTTCGGGCCACGACGGCGGATCGGCGACGATCCCGAGATCGTCGGCCTTGAGCCAGCGCGTCGCGTCACCGCGCGTCTGGTAAAATCGTGTGCCCTGCTTCATGCGCGCCGTGCCCGTGAGCGGAACGATCGCGCGGAGCGGCACGGCGTCGGCGGGCTTCGCGACGTCCTTGTTCTTGATGAGCTTCCACGTCGTGACGTCGCGCTTGTTGACGAACGCGAATGGCATCGCCAGTTGCGCAGTGATCTCGGTGCCGTGAAACATCGAGGCGGCGTCCGGCTTCACCTTGGTGGCCGGGATGAGCCGGAGATCGACGGTGACCGCGAAGCGTCGCTCGAAAGCGCCGTCCTTCGCGACGAAGGCGTCGACGAACGAGAGCCCGGTCTTGCGACGCACGCGATCGGCGAAGATCGCGTATTCGGGCACGTCGTAGCCCGATACGTTCGCGACCTTCCGTCCGCCGTCGAGCCACCACGGAATGGGCTCGTCGGCTTTTCCGCCGAGGATCTCGTTGCCGTCGAGCTCGGACGAGAGCTTTCGTGGAGTCGAGAACGCGACGCCGACCCGCGGATAGCCCTTCGCGTCGAGCGGCACGTCGTTCGCGCCGAGCGAGACCCGCTGTACGTCGAGCTTGTTGTCTTCGAACCACTTCAGGTGATCGTCGAGCTGAAATTCGCTCTTCTCTTGCTCGTCGTGGGTCGGAACCTTGAGGTATTGGGGTGACGTGGCTCGCACGAATCCGTACTGGTAGGGGAGCGGCTTCGAGAGGTCCGGCCCCGTCGACGCGGCGCGCACGATGGGAGCGTCCATCTGAGTGGTCACTTCCTCGGTGCACACGTAACCGAGCGGGTACACGTGATAAAAGGTGCCCTTGCACCCCTTCCCTTCGACGGCTTCGGCGTCGCGCCGCACGTGACGTCCGAGACGGATGTAACCGAGTTTCCGAGACGCCACGTCGGGCAGTTTGTAGATCGTCGCCGCGATCACGGTCGCCGCGACTTCGGGTCCCGACGAGGTCGGCCGAGCCGCGCCGAGGCCGCCCGCGTCGCTCGTCGCGGACGCAGCGGCTGCCGCGCCCTCGGGCGGGGCGCTCGCCGATTCGGACGCGGAGCCCGGTGCGGGCGCCTTGTGACTGCACCCAGGGGCAAACCACAGTAGCGCCGCGACAGCGAGGAACACGACTCGCTCGGAAGTCATCGGGGCGACCGTTTAGCTGCTCGACGCCGCGCGGTCGACTCCTTCGCCAATCGGATTGCAGAGGCGTCGCGCCCGGGTAACGCTGCACCAGCGCTCCCCATGCAGGTCACCGTCAACGGCGAGTCACGCGAAATTCCCGACGGACTCACCGTTCGCGGCTTGATCGAACACCTCGGCCTCGACGACGGCCCCGTCGCCGTCGAAAAAAACCGCGAAGTCATCCCCCGCGCCGCTCACCCGGCCACCCGCGTCGCCCCCGGCGACATCATCGAAATCGTCCACTTCGTCGGCGGCGGTTGATCGACCTCGGGTTTGGGCAGCACGATCAACGATAATTCCCGGCGAGGTCTACGTAGTGGTGGGCGCTGGCGCGGCCCATGAGCCATTCGCCTTCGGTCAGCACGCGGACGAATTTCCCGGGTTGGCCGCGAACGAGGGAGCGAGGCGGAATGACGGTGCGCGGCGTGATGACGGTGCCCGCGGCGACCAGCGATTCGGCGCCGATCTCGGCGTTGTCGAGGATGACCGAGCCCATGCCGATGAGACATCCATCGCCGATTTTGGCACCGTGCAGGATCACGCCGTGACCGATCGTGACGTATTCGCCGACGTCGGTGTTCGAGATGCCGGTCGTCGTGTGAACCATCGACAGATCTTGGACGTTCGTGCCGCGACCGATGTGGATCCACCCGACGTCTCCGCGAAGGACCGCGCCGAACCACACATTGGCGTCCTCGCCGAGCACGACGTCGCCGATCAACGTGGCGTTCTCGGCGATGAACGCGCTCGCAGGGATCACGGGGGTCTTGCCTAAATAAGGAAGAATGAGGGCCATCACATCACCGGTAGATTGCGCCGGGCGCGGGGAGAGTTGGCAAACGCGAGGGGAAGGCGAACCTTTTTCCGCTCGAGCTCACCGGAAAGCGAATTTTTGAAGGCGCGCACGATGCGGACGTCCACGACGTCGCCGACCTGTTCCGGCGACGCTTCGAAATGGACGATCTCGTTGCGCTCCGTTCTTCCGGTGTAGGCGCCGCTCTTCCCCTGCCCTTCGACGAGCACGCTTTGGAAGGTGCCCACCAAACCAGCAAGGTGCGCTTGGCGGGTGCCATCGACCAACGCGATGAGCTCCGCGAGTCGCGCCGATTTCTCGTCTTCGGAGACGTCGTCGTCGAGCTTCTGGGATGGCGTTTGAGGACGCTCGGAGTACTTGAAGGCGAACACGCCCGAGTAACCGACGCGGCGCATGAGCGCGAGCGTCGCTTCGAAGTCTTCGCGCGTCTCCCCGGGGAACCCGACGATGACGTCGGTCGAGAGCGAGAGCCCCGGCGCCGCGTCGCGGAGCATCGTGACGCGTTCGACGTACTCTTCTACGGTGTAGCGCCGGATCATCCGCTTCAAGACGCGGTCGCTCCCGGATTGCACCGGCATGTGCACGTGCCTTGCTAGCACCGGCAGATCGGCGTGGGCCTGGGCGAGGGCCGGCGTGAGATGCCTCGGATGTGGGCTCGTGTAGCGAAGCCGTCGAAGCTTCGGGGTCGCGGCAGCGATGGCGCGGAGCAACGCGGGAAATTCGCTGTCGTCACCGTCGGCGCGGCGCACTTTCTTCCACGGTGCGTCGGCGGGGTCGAAAGCGCTCGACGGCGCGTTCGCGAGGCGCCGTTCGGGGTCCCGATAGCTGTTCACCGTTTGGCCGAGGAGCGTAATTTCCCGCACGCCCGCTTCGACCCAGCGCGAGACCTCGTCGAGGATCTCGGTCGACGGACGATAGCGCTCGGGCCCGCGTGTGGCAGGGACGATGCAGAACGAGCAGCGCTCGTTACAGCCCTTCATCGTCGTCACGAACGCGGTGACCTTGCCGCCGCCGACCACGGGTTCCGCTGCAAGGAAATGTGGGGTCTCGGTATCGAAGACGGTGCTGACGCGGCGGCGGCCGTGCTCGACGTCGCGGAGTAACTCCGGTAGTTCTCGCAGATTGTCCGGACCCACGATGACGTCTACGGCGGGCATGCTTTTCAGGAGCCGCTCGCCTTCTTGCTGGGCGACGCAGCCCGCGACGGCGAGCACGAGCTCGGGCCGCTCGGCCTTCAGCATCGCGAGCCGCCCGACTTCGCTCCGGAGCTTGTGCTCGGCCTTGTCTCGGACGCTGCAGGTGTTCAACACGATCAACGTCGCATCGTCGAGCCCATCGGCGTCGCTGTACCCGGCGGCACGGAGCACCTCGGAGAGCCGCTCCGAATCGTGCTGATTCATCTGGCAGCCGAAGGTCGTGACCGTAAAACGAGCCATGCCGAAGTCGGCGCCACCCTAAATCACCGTGCGGCGTTGTGCCACCGAGATGGCGTTTTATGATGGGAGACTCGCCTTGAACCGGACGTTGACCTCGGCCCCTGCCGTCCCTTACGTTCCGCTCCGAGTCGAAAGGCGACGCCTCGACCATGACTGAGCGGTTCAATAGCCTCGTAGACCTTCTCGAAAAGAGTACGCGGCGGTTTTCCGACAAGCCGCTCTTCGGCACCAAGACCGGCGGGGCTTGGCGGTGGATCGCCTATGACGAGTTCCGCAAGGACGTCGACCGATTTCGCGCCGCGCTCGGGCAACTCGGCGTCGGGCGTGGCGATCGCGTCGCGATCGTCGCCAACGACTCGGTGGAGTGGGCCATCGCCGCCTACGCGACGTTCGGTCGCGCCGCGGCCTTCGTGCCCATGTACGAGGCCGAAGCCCCCGAAGAGTGGGAATTCATCATCCGCGACTCGGGCGCCCGCGTCGTGATCGGCGGGACGCGCCGCGTCTACGACAAGCTCGTCGAGATGAAGCCGCGGCTTCCGTCCCTCGAGCACGTGATGGGCATCGCCCTGCCCGACACCGACGAAAACTCGTTCCGGTCGCATCTCATTCGCGGAGGGCCGAACCCGGTCGAGACGGCGCGCCCCGGCCCCGACGATCTCGCGGCGTTCGTGTACACCTCGGGGACCACCGGGAACCCGAAGGGCGTCATGTTGAGCCACGACAACATTTGCTCGAACGTGAATGCCGTGCGGCAACTCTTCCCGTTCGAGTCCGATGAGCGCTCGCTCGCGTTCTTGCCCTGGGCCCACGCGTTCGGTCAGACCTGCGAGCTGCACCTGATGGTGTCGGTCGGCGGCTCGATGGCGATCAACGACGACATATCGAGGCTCGTCGACAACCTCGCCGAGGTGCGCCCCACGATTCTGTTCGCCGTTCCGCGCGTGTTCAATCGCATCTACGACGGCGTGAATCATCAGATGAACGGACGCCCTCGCGCGATTCGCGAGCTGTTTCACCTCGGCGTTCGCGTCGCGACGCAGAAGGCACGAGGACGCTCACCGAATCTGCTCGAAGAGGGTGCGCTCGCGCTCGTCGATCGACTGATCTTCTCCAAGGTCCGTGCGCGATTCGGGGGGCGCTTGAAGTGGGTGGTGAGCGGCAGCGCGGCGCTCAACTCCGAAGTCGCGGAGTTCATCGACGCACTCGGCATCCAGGTCTACGAAGGGTACGGCCTCTCCGAGACGAGCCCGATCGTGACGACGAACAGTCCGGGGCAACGCAGGATCGGCAGCGTAGGCAAAGTGATTCCCGGCGTGCGCATCGAGATCGACCGGGAGAAAAGCGGGGATCCGAAGATCGGCGAGATCGTCGTTCACGGGCCCAACGTGATGCTCGGCTATCACGATCGACCCGAGGAGAACGCCGCGGTGCTCACCGCCGACCGCGGGCTGTGCACCGGAGATCTCGGCTATCTCGACGGCGATGGCTTTCTGTACGTCACCGGTCGCATCAAGGAGCAGTACAAGCTCGAGAACGGAAAATACGTCGCGCCCGTGCCGCTCGAAGAAGAGCTGAAGCTGTCGCCCTACCTGACGAACGTCATGGTGTACGGCGCGAACAAGCCGTACAACGTGGCCCTCGTGGTGCTCGATCGCGACGCGGTCGATCGGTGGGCGAAATCGGAGGGTCTCACCGTGAGTGACCCGGCTCACGACGACCGCGTGCAGGAGCTCATCACTCGCGAGCTCACGCAGCGGGGCGCCGGGTTCAAGGGGTACGAACGCCCCAAGAAATTTCTCCCGATCGTCGAAGAGTTCACGGTCGAAAACGGGATGTTGACGCCCACCCTGAAGCTCAAGCGCCGGAAGGTGCTCGAGAAGTATCAAAAAGCACTCGATTCGCTGTACGGCCGCGGCGTTTGAGGCCCCGGCGGGTATTCTTGACAATCCCGATGCATGAATGCATATCCGAGGCGTGAAGCTCTCGAAAAAGGGCCGCTACGCGGTTCGGGCGTTGTTCGACATCGCCTTCAACAACGAGGGCCAACCGACGCAAGTGAAAGACATCGCCGAACGACAGAGCATCCCGGCGCGCTTTCTCGAGCAGATCTTTCAGGACCTGAAGCGCGCGGGCATCGTCGCGTCGAAGCGCGGGCCGCAAGGCGGCTACAGCCTCGCGCGGCTCCCCGAGCGCATCAGCCTCGGTGACGTCGTGCGCGCGCTCGAGGGCGCGATCGCGCTCGCCGAAGACGGGGCGACCGACAAGGGCCCTCCCTCGCGTCGCGTGACGGACGCGGTCTTTCGCGATCTCTCGGCGAGCATCCAGCGGTGCTTCGACGACGTGAGCATTTCGGACATCTGCACCCGCGCCGAGGAGCTCGGTATGCACCGCCCGGGCACCCAGCGTCAGGCCTATGTCATCTGAGCTACCCCCACTCCCCAAGCATCCGCGGGTTTTTCGGAGCCTCCTCGACCTGATCGGCGACACGCCGCTCATCGAGATTCCGCTCGACCGCGCCGAACCGCGCGCGACGCTGCTCGGCAAGCTCGAGTCGGCGAATCCGGGCGGCTCCGTCAAAGATCGCATCTGCCTCGCCATGATCGAAGCGGCGGAGCGCGACGGAAAACTCAAGCCGGGCGGCGTCGTCGTCGAGCCGACCAGCGGCAACACCGGCGTGGGGCTCGCCCTGGTCGCGGCCGCGCGTGGATACCGCTGCGTCCTCACCATGCCCGCGAGCATGAGCCTCGAACGGCGCGCGCTCCTCGGCGCGCTCGGCGCAGAGGTCGTGCTCACGCCGGAAGAGCAACAACTCGCCGGCGCGATCGAAAAATCCGCCGCGCTCGCTCGAGAGACGCCCGGAGCGTTCATGCCGCAACAGTTCGACAACGCGGAGAACCCGAAGGTCCACTACGAGACGACCGCGAAGGAAATTCTCTTCGCGATGGGCGACGCGTCCATCGACGCGTTCGTCGCGGGGGTCGGAACGGGCGGCACGATCACCGGCGTCGGCAAGGCCCTCCGCGAGCGATACCCGGAATGCCGGGTGATCGCCGTCGAGCCCGAGTCGTGCGCGACGATCTCGCGCGGCGAGCGCGGGCCGACGAAAATTCAAGGCCTGGCAGCCGGCTTCGTCCCGCGAAACTACGACCGCTCGGTCGTCACCGAGGTGCGCACCGTCACCGACGAGCTCGCTTATCGCACGACGCGACGGCTGGCTCGCGAAGCGGGGCTCCTCGCCGGAATCAGCAGCGGGGCTGCGGTGGCCGTCGCGCTCGCCGTGGCGCGCGAGCTCGGTCCGGGTAAGAACGTCGTCACCGTGCTGCCGGACACCGGCGAACGCTACTTCAGCCTCGATGAATACTTCATCTCCTGACTCGAACGGCGCCTCGCGAGGGACGGTGCTCCTCGTCGGCGTGGGCGGCCTCGGTTGCCCCGCGGCGTCCGCGCTCGTCCGGGCCGGCGTCGGTCGCGTCGTGCTCGTCGACGACGACCTCGTTGACGAGACGAACCTGCATCGGCAAGTGCTGTTCGGAGAAGACGACGTCGGACGAGACAAGCTCGACGCCGCGCGCCGCGCGCTCTTGCGAGCGACCCCAGCGGCGCGCATCGAGCTCGTGCGCAGCCGATTTCTCCCGGACAACGCGCGGGAGCTCGCTCGTTCCGCGGACGTGGTCATCGAGGGTGCCGACAATTACGCGACGAAGTTTCTCGTCGCCGATGCTTGCCGCATCGAAGAGCGTCCCGTCGTTCACGGTTCCGCCGTGCGGTGGCGTGCGACGGCCTGGGCCGTCGGTTCGGACGGCGCGCCATGCTACCGGTGCTTGTTCGAAGATCTGCCGGCCGGAGAGGCGCAACCCAATTGCGCCGAGGCAGGAGTGATGGGTCCCGTCGTCGGCATTGCCGGCGCGTTGATGGCGGACCTCGCCTTGCGCGTGCTTTGCGGCGATGCTTCGGCGTTCGGCATCATCCACACCTTCGACGGGCTCGCCGACCGCCTGCGGGCCGTGGGCGTCCAGCGGCGCGACGCTTGCGCGCTCTGCGGCCCGGGCCGCACCATTTTCGACATCGACGAAGCGCGGTACACGGGTACGAGTTGCGCTGCCTGAAAGGAAATTGAAATGGCCGTCACGATCCGCATTCCCACCCCGCTACGCACCCTCACCGGAGGCGAAGAGCAAGTTCCCGCCGAAGGCTCCACCGTGAAGCAGGTCATCGAGAACCTGGAGCAGCGTCACCCCGGCATTCGCGATCGTCTACTCGACGAAAAAGGCGTGCGCCGGTTCGTGAACATCTACGTGGGCGACGAAGACATCCGCTTTCTCGACGGCCTCGAGACGCAGCTCAAGGGCGGCGAAGAAGTGAGCATCGTCCCAGCCATCGCCGGCGGCGGATGAGCGACGCTTCGGACCGCTATAGCCGGCAGCGACGGCTCGCCGAGGTGGGCGACGCCGGGCAAGCGCGCATCGAGCGCGCCCAGGCGCACGTGTTGGGCACCGAAGGCGCCCTGACGGAGGTATCTTACCTCGCGCGCGCCGGAGTCGGCTCCGTCACCGTGATCCCCAACCTGGAACCGACACCATTTTTGCATGCGTCGTGGTTTCGTCACGACGCCACTCGCGCGTACGGTGCGGGCGCGTGGCGCGCGCTCGCGACCTTGCGCGGCGCCCTCGGAGTCGACCCGCCGTGACCCTTCGGCTCGCCCGCTCGAAGCGCCTCGGCTCCGTCCTCGAAGCGGTCGGAAATACGCCGCTGCTCCGCCTCGAAAAAGTCGCGCGGTCGGCGCCGAGCGTCGAGGTGTATCTCAAGCTCGAGTTCGCGAACCCCGGCGGCTCCGTGAAAGATCGCCCGGCCCTCCGCATGCTTCAGGATGCGATCAACGACGGCAGGCTCACCTCCGACAAGATCGTCATCGATTCGACGAGCGGGAACACCGGCGTCGCGTACTCGCTCATGGGCGCGGCGCTCGGGCTCAAAGTACAGCTCGTGATGCCGAAGAACGTGACGAAGGCGCGAAAAGACATCACGCAGGCGTTCGGCACGGAGCTGATTTACAGCGACCCGATGGAAGGCTCCGACGGCGCGATCCGGCTCGTTCGCGAGATCGTCGCGAAGAACCCCGACAAGTATTTCTACCCGGATCAATATTCGAATCCGTCGAATCCCCTCGCCCACTATCACGGCACCGGCGGGGAAATCCTCGACGCGCTCGGCGATCGCATCACGCACTTCGTCACCGGCCTCGGCACGAGCGGTACGCTCATGGGAACGACACGCCGGCTTCACGAGCACACGCGCAAAGTGCATTGCTCGGCCATGGAACCCGCCGAAGCGCTGCACGGCCTCGAAGGGTTGAAGCATATGGAATCGAGCCTCGTCCCGGCGATCTACGACGCGCATACCCCCGACGAGATCGTCCACGTCACGACCGACGAGGGATGGGACATGACCGAACGGCTCTCCGCCGAGGAGGGGCTATACGTGGGGCATTCGACGGGGGCGAACGTCTTCGCCGCCGTTCGCATCGCGAACGAGCTTCATCGGACGCAAGGCGGCGGTTGCGTGGTGACCATCGCGTGTGATCGCGGCGACCGTTACTTCGGCCCCATGAAGTGGGAGAAAAAGTACGTCTGGTGAGCCGAGACGTTCTCGAAAGGATCCGATGAAGCCAGCGTGGATTTTCGGAAATGTGCGTCTCCCGGCAGCCGTCTTTCAGGTGATCGAGCGCGCGGGCCGGGAAGCATACGGGCGCGACGAAGAGGCGTGCGGCTTCGTCTCCGGACCCGCCGACGATCCGTTGCTCGCCGATCAGGCCGTCGAGCTCGAGAACCTCGCCAACAAGTATCACCGCGTCGACCCCGAATCTCATCCGCGCACCGGCCGCGAGTACTTCAAGATCAACGCCCTGAAGTTCGAGCGCTCGATCGCCGAGGGCGCGAAGAGCGGGCGCCCGGTGAAAGTATTTTTCCACTCGCACCTCGACTGCGGGGCGTACTTCAGCGCCGAAGACGCGGCGAGCATGACGATGGGCGGCGGCGACGCGCCGACGTACGACCTCGCCTATCTCGTCACTGCCGTCGACAAGGGCGAAGTCACCGCACACCGTCTGTTCGTCTGGGACGCCGCGACGCGAGCGTTCGTCGAGGCGCCCTTCGAACGAGTCGACGGGTGATCCGCGCCGCCCGCGGCGTCGCGCTCCTCGCCGCGCTCGTCGGTGTCGCGAGCCCGGCGCACGCCGACCTCGGCAAAGACGTCGACACGCTGGCGAAGAGCTGGTCGTCGCTCGGCACGGTGACGGTGCTCCCGCCGCGGTTTTATGCCGCCGGAGCGCTCGTCCCGGTGTCACTTCCGCCCGCATCGGTCGACCGCGCCGGCGATGGGTGCACCACGCTCGCCGTGCTTGGCGCGCTCTCGACGGGCTTTTTGCTCCATCTGGCGTCCGACGACGAGTCGCCCGGCGCGAACGCGTTGGTCGGCAGCGTCGCGGGAGCCGCCGAGATCCAGCGCTGTGGTCCGGCGCGCGCCGAGCTCGCCGAGCTCGGGATCGAGCTGCGTTCGCCGCACGGCGTGCTCGAGGTGCTTTCCGTCGAATCGCCAGGCGCGGTACCCGATCTCCGAGAAGTCCTTCCCCATCGCGACCCCGGCGCGGTTGCCGAGAGCGGCGATCGAACCCTGCCGCCATTGACGCGACCGCCGCTCGCGTCGCGCGCCGTCGCCTTCGAGCGCACGCTTCGCGAAGAGGGCGCGTCGAACGTCGATCGCCGCTCGTTCTCCGCCAACGAGGAGGGTGCGGGCAAGGTGCTCCTCGATCTGTCGCCCGGTTGCCATTGGATCGGGATCCTCGGAGGGCCGACGCCGATTCACCCGGACGCCTACCACGACATCGACGCCGAGCTCGGGTGGGCCACGGGCGGCGTTGCCGCGACGGATCGCACCGACAGCCCGGACGCGAACCTGCTCGCGTGTACCGGCGAACGTCAGCCGGCGATCCTCGTCTTCGCCGGTGCCGGCGCGAACGCGCCCATGCTCCTCTTGCACGGCGCTCGCGAGCTTCCGAGCGGCGTGCCGGACAGTTTCGGCGTCGTGGCTCGAGCGCGGATCGGTCGCGCGCTCGTCGAACACCACGCGGCGGCTCCCGCCGGACCACCGAGCTACACGTCGCTCGGCATCGGCGGCATCACGAATCTCCCGATCGAGACCGACCCCGGACAGTGTTACCTCGCCGCGCTCACGCCGACCGAGGGCTCGTCGAGCCTCGTCTCTCTCGGCGTGGATCTCGGCGCGACGGATGCTCGCGCGCACACCGACGAACCGGACTCCGCCGTCGTCTTGTCGTTCTGCACCGGGATCGCCCGGCGACGGATCCTCAACGTCGAGACGCATGGAAGCGGGGTCGTGTGGGTCCTCGGGCTCTGGCCGCTCGCCGGACAGCGCCTCGGTGAGGAGGAGCCATGACCTCGCGCTCGACGGTGGTCCTCGCGTTCGCGGCGGCGACGGCGTGCGCACCCCACGCGAGTCGCGGCGTGATGCCGGCTCCGCCGCTGCCTTCTGCGACGTCGGAGCCGGAAGGCGCGCGCTGGGTCTCCGTCGACGCGGCGCGAGCGACCGCGGTGGGGGCCGGTCCCGCCCGGATCCTCGCAACCGGCGCGGGTTCACCGGGTGACAGTCTGGGCGGGCGGTTGGCCGCACCGCCAGATGCTTGCGTGCTGGTGCTGGCACGCGGCAGCCCGTCTATCGAAGATCTCGACGCGTTCGTGTACGCCGAAGACGGCGCCGTACTCGGCGACGATGAAACGTCGAGCGACACGGCAAGTGTGGTGGTTTGTCCTCCGCATCCGGCCAATTTCTACGCGTTCGGGCGTATCGCAGCGGGGCACGGGCTCTTCACGGTCTCCGAACAGCTCTTTCGCCCCGCGGATCTCGACCGCGTTTCGAAGGCCGTCGGCGCGAAGGGCGAGCTTCGCGAGGACCCGGCGGCCGCCGAGGTCTGGCCCGGCCTCGACGAAGCGCTCGCGGCGCACCGTCGCGAGCTCGGCTCGACATGGCACGACGTCCGGCGCTCCGCGGTTCCCATGGATCCGAGGCTCGCGACGCGCGTCTCGGCGACCGTCGAGCCGAACCAATGTCTCGACGTGTTCGCGTTGCCGTCCTCCGACGTGGCGTACGTGGAGCTCACCGTGCTCGATTCGGACGGACGGATCCTCGGCCGCGGCGCCGCAGAGCACGACAACCCCTCCGCGGTGGTGTGCGCGACGCGCCACACCGATCTCACGCTCGAGCTCCGTCCTCACGCGGGACGCGGGCTGTCTGCGCTCGTCCTGTCCATTGCAGACTCGCCGGGGCCGCTCCTCCAGCGCACGGACGACATTTTCGTCTACGAAGCCGACGCGGCCTCGACGCTCGACCAGCGCCGCACGGCGTTCGACGCACGACTCACTCGCGACGGCTATCCGGCACCGACGACGGTCGGCAAGGGAACGATCTCGGTGGGCAAGCGGGTGAGCGTGGACCTCGACACCACCGAAGGATGCTCCCGGCTCGACGTGCTCACGGGCGATCCGGCGCGCGGCGTCGAGAGCTGGATCTGGTCACCCACGGGGGCGCTCGTCGCGCGCGGCGAAGGGACTGCGGTAGCGACCTCGTTTGCCTGCGGTGAATCGAAGCGCGGTCGCTTGGACGTCGAAGCCGTCTCGCGGTCGGGACCCTTCGAGGTTCAAATGCGCGCCATCCACGGGTTGCCGGCGGCACTTTCCGAGCATCCCGTCGCGGCAGGACGATTGCTCGAACGGATGGTCGACGGACAGCAGCTGAAGAGCCCGCGTGACCTCGGCGCACTCACCGTGCAGAGCGTGAGCGCGGAGTTGCTCACGACCGCCCACGCCGAAAGCCCGGGCGGTCACTGCGTCGCCGTCGCCGTCGCCGTCGATCGCGGCGCAGAAGGAGTCGATCTCCGGCTGCTCAACGACGAGACCGGCGAAGAGCTCGCGCTGACGCATGGGACGTACTCCGCGATGGCCGACGCTTGCGCCATTCGAACCCCGGAAGCGCTCCGCGTCCGGATCGAAGTGCGCGTCGCGGCCGGACAAACCGCGGCGCTCCTCGCCGTGCACCCGCGCGCGCTTCCGAGTCCACCGAGCGGCAAGCCGCACCCATGATCGGCTAACGCTCGGTCGGCGCACCGTGGGTGAGCGGAACGAGTTGGTTCAACGGGGCGCGTCGATTCTCGCCCGTCTGCCCGATCACGCTCGCCTCGTCCGCGCCGACCCCGGTGATACGCACGACCTCCCACGCCTCGGACATGCTGGCGGGGCGTGTGAGGACGAACTCACCGATGACGAACGTGTGCTCGAATGGCGGCACCGGCACCACGTGTCCCCCGGGGATCGCGACCGGAATGTCCTCCGAGTCCCAACTCACCACGACGCCCCCGTCGGACGCCGCGCCGAGCGAGTGCGCCGCGTACCAGCCGAGCTCGCGGCGCGCGAGCACCGGTTCCTTGCGCCCCGGCGTCCAACCGTGCGGTCTCGCCGGCTCGCCGGCGTGCTCGGCTTGGTCGACGAAGCGCCGGCGCGTGTCGGCGACGTCGAAGGCCCGACGAATCCCGAGTGCCGTCACTTCGGTGGGCGCGAGCATGTCGCCGGGCCGAAGCGATCGCGGCTCGCCCGACAGCAACGTGACCTTTCGAGGATCGCCGCCGTCGATCACGCGACACGCCAACCAGACCGCGTCCGCCGTCCGACAAATCGCGGGATCGGCGGCACGGAAGTCGTGAAGCGGAACGGGCAGGCGATAAGCGTCGCTTCGAGCGACGTCGACGGGGTCGCCTTCGCTCGCCATCTGTACTTTCAAGCGTGATTCGCTTGCCGCGAGGACACGTCCTTCGAAGAAATCCGCCGCGGCGCGTTCGACGACCACGTTATCTCCGCGCGCGAGTACGGCGGGTGCTCCTGGTGCCTTGCGATTCGAATCGTCGGAACGGCACCCGCTCGCGACGAGCATGGCGAACGATGCGAAGCCCGTCGCAACGACGACGATGGGCTGAGGGCGCAGGGGCGTTGTCATCACTCGAGACCGGCGCTCGTTACCCTAAGCCAGGTTCGCAAGACCCGACGCCTCTCGGCCGCTTTCGGTCGATGACTCGGAAGACGGGAACCCTGAATCGCGGTCCGACGCCAATCCGACGTTTCGAATCACAAAACGAAGACGCCCCGAAGCCGTTGCTTCGGGGCGCCTTCGAGGCCGCGAACGATTGCTGCGGCCCTTAGCGCACCGCGCACCGAGTGAACCCTGGAACCGATGTCCAGCGCCCTTGGCGCGCGGCGCCGGCTGCGACGAACCGATCCGAGACCAGTCCAGTCACAGCCGCTCGGCGATCACATCGCCGCGGGGGCCGCGGGGGCCTTCTTCTTGCGGCCCTTCTTCTTGGCCTTCTTGCGGCCCTTCTTGGCGGCCTTCTTCCGGCCACCCTTCTTCTTGGCGGTCTTCTTCTTAGCGGCCTTCTTCTTCTTCTTTTTCTTAGCAGCCATGCGTTCCTCCTTGCCTGACCGAATCGATTGCCCTCGCTCGGACCGGCTTACAGCACATATATTGCCATCTAGTGTCACGTGTCAACACAACATGTTGTGGCGCTACGTCAGTTGTGCTTGGGCGCGCGCCGCCGCGGGATCTCCGCAAACCGCGACGCTCCGCCGAACCCACGGCGTGAGCGAGCGCGGCGGCATTTCGCCGCACGCTAGAATCGCGACAAGAGCTTCGCAGTGATTGCATTGAATCCGTTGGTGTTTTCCAGATTCACCACGTGACCGATCGACGGCATCACGATGAGCTCCGCTCCGTGAATGGCGTCCGCGAGTGCGGTCGAAGGACCACGTGAGGGCGTGTCGTTTTCGCCGACGACGATCGTCGTCGGCACGTCGATTTTTTTTAGTCCGTCGATCTCGTCGACGCTCGGCATCACCGCGAGGGTGCGTCGCAGGATCGACGCGAGCGCGTGCGGCGAGTGTTCGACGAAGCCTTGGCGGATGAGTCGCGCGGCCGCCGCGTCGTAGCGCGCGCCGCCCCAGACGAATTCTTCGCCCGCCGATTCAGAGCCGCGCTCGTCGAGCGCGTTCGCGAATCGCATCGCCCACGACGAGGTCGATGCGTCCCCCTTCGGCGGGAACGACGCGAGCAAGAGTCCGCGCACGGCACTCGGTTGCGCGAGGGCGAACCGGAGAGCGATGCTCGCTCCCATGCTCACGCCGCCGAGCACGCACGTCTCGGCGTTCACTTCCTGAAGCACGCGACCGACGTCCTCGACGAACGCTTGGGGTTCGTAGGCCGACGGATCTTCCGGCGCTTCGCTCCGCGCGTGGCCGCGCAGATCGAACGTCACGATGTGGTGATGTTCGCGCAGAAACCGCACTTGCGGCCCGAAATTGCGCGCGCTTCCTGCGAAGCCGTGCAGAAGCACCACCGTCGGTCGTCCGCGGCCGTGTTGCTCGATGTGGAGCGCGACGGCCGACGTCATTCAGCGGGGCCCTTTCATCGGAGTGGGCCGTGTCGCTATCGGACATCGGCGTTGGGCTTCGCCGATGACACCGATCACGATCATCGTGTTCGATACCGTCGCCGCACTGCGATCGGTCATGGAATAAAGAGAGAGCACTTCCTTTCGATGTTAGTCAAGAACGTTCGAACACGTCCACATTCGAAACGTTCCTATTGACCGTGTGCACGCGCGCGGGCACGGGATGCGCTCGCACGACATGTCGATCGCCGATCTCAACCACGAGCAGCGCCTTGCGGTCACGACAGCATCAGGTCCACTCCTCGTTCTCGCGGGCGCGGGTACCGGAAAGACGCGCGTCATCACCGTACGCATCGCGAAGCTCATTCAAGACGGCGTGCGCCCGGAACGCATCCTCGCCGTCACCTTCACGAACAAGGCGGCACGAGAGATGCGTGCGCGCGCGCTCGCACTCCTCGGTAAGCGGCGCAAAGGCGCTCAGCGACCCGAGATCTCGACGTTTCACTCGCTCTGCGTCCGGATCTTGCGTCGGAACATCCAGCACCTGGGTTACCCCGCGGAGTTTTCCATCTACGACGGCAACGAGCAGGAGAGCATCGCTCGGAGCGCGCTTCGCGATCTGCGTGTAGGACACGAGACTCTGCGACCGGGTGACCTCCTGTCTCAGATCGGGAGCTGGAAGACGCGCGGTATCCGCCCCGATCATGCGGAAAAAGTCGCCGAAACGGACCGACAGCACCTCGCCGCGCTGGCCTTCGCCAAGTACCAGTCCGCACTCCGAGCGGCCGGTGCCGTCGACTTCGACGACCTTCTCCTCTGCACCGAGGAGCTCTTCGAACGGTTCGCGGAGGTCAGGACGGCCGAGGCGACCCGCTTCGATCACATCTTGATCGACGAGTACCAGGACACGAACGCGCTCCAGTACCGAATCGTCCGCGCGCTCGCCGAGAAGCACCGAAACCTCTGCGTGGTCGGCGACGACGACCAGTCGATCTATGCGTTTCGCGGCGCGGAGGTCGCGCACATCCTGAGCTTCGGTAAGGACTGGCCGGGCGCGACGGTCGTTCGCCTCGAATCGAACTATCGCTGCCGCGAAACGATTCTCGACCTCGCGAACACGCTCATCGCTCACAACCGGAGCCGTCACGACAAGGTGCTCCGCGCGTCTCGAGTTGGGGGCGACATCCCGCGATTCATTCGATTCGAGAGCGAGACGAACGAAGCCGAGGAGGTCGTGCGCGAGATCAAAGCGAAGATCACCGTCGAGTCGACCGAGCGGATGAACCCGCGCGATTTCGCGATCCTGTTTCGCACCAACGAGCAACCGCGGGCCTTCGAGGTCGAGCTCCGGCGCGAAAAGGTCCCGTACGTCCTCGTCGGCGGGCAATCGTTCTACGACCGCAAAGAGATTCGCGACGTGCTCGCGTACCTCAAGGTCCTCGCGAACCCCGCGGACGAGGTGTCGCTGCTCCGCATCATCAACACGCCGCGACGCGGCATCAGCGACTCGGTCGTCGAGAGCTTGTTGAAGCGCGCCGTCGCGGAGGGGAAGTCGCTGTGGGACGTGTTACCGGAAGCCGTTCGCGACGCGGACGTGCCCCACCATGCCGAGGCGCGCGTGCTCGGGTTCCGCGATTTATTGAATCGGTATCGCACGCGTCTCACCGAGGTGCCCTGGGTCGAAGGCGTGGCCGAGTTGCTCACCGAGATCGGCTACAAGGGCGAGCTCGAGCGCGCTTACAAGAACCCCGGCGACGCCGAGGCGCGCTGGGAGGTGCTCGGCGAGCTCGTGAATACGCTCGCTCACTACCAGTCGAAGACCGAGAACCCGACGCTCCGCGACTTCCTCGACGAGACGACGCTCGCCCGCGACGACTTGAAGACCGACGACGACCGCCCCGCATCGGTGACGTTGATGACGCTCCACAGCGCCAAGGGGCTCGAGTTCCCGCACGTGTACCTGGTGGGAATGGAGGAGGGGCTCTTGCCGCACAAGCGCTCGGTGGAAGATTCGTCGGGCGTCGGCATCGAGGAGGAGCGACGGCTCTGCTACGTCGGGGTCACGCGCGCGAAGGACCGTCTGACGCTCTCGTTCTGCAAGGCCCGCATGAAATGGGGCGCCGAGCGGCCGCAGATCCCGAGTCGCTTCTTGATGGAGATGCGCGGTCAGACCGAGCGCGCCGCCCGCGCGGCGGAGGCGGCCGAGAAGCTATTTCGCTCCGAGCCCACCTTCGGCCGAAAGCCGCCGAGCGCCCCCACGGCGAAGTCCAAGACCGGTTCAGGCGCCAAGAAACAAACGAAGAACGGCGTCACGGACGCCAAAAGAGATTCGAAGACCGGCGCGACGCGAAAGAAAGCGCCCTCCGACAAAGCGCCCGTCGCGCGTCGCCGCGCCTGACCTGGTCAATCGGTGCGCCCGAAACGCGACTCAGTCCTGCTCGTCTAGCGCTTCGTCGAGCTTCTCGTCCCACTCGTCGCGCTTGGCGTCGGGGGACGGCGGCTCCGGCTTCTTCTCGCGGGCTTCCTTGGAACGCCGTCGCCATCGGACGACCATGGCCGTCGCGAGGCCGCCCGCGCCGAAGAGCCCGAACGAGAGATACGTCCCGAGGCGCGGCAGCGGATTGTCGGGCGGAACGGCGAGGATCTTCGTCGTGTAGCGGCGAACCAGATCGGCCTGGATCGCGTCGGGGGTTTCGCCGGCCTTCAATCGATGCCGGATCTCGCGGCGAAGCTCGTTCGCGATGGGCGAGCCGTGAATGTCGAGGGTCTGGCGGCTCGCATCCCAGCAGCACGGCGCGAGGAGCCGCCCTTCGAGGCCCGCGGCGCCGGGGACGTACTCGCTGAACGACTCGTCCGGCGCTTCGTCGACGTGGGTCGCGATCGTCGCCGCGGACGCCGCCCGGGGAAACCCCAAGACGAGCAGGCATCCCATCAGAAGACCGAGCACGGCGCGTCGCATCGCGGACGAGCATGCCACAGGCCGCCGCCACAGGCCCGAAACGAATCCGCGGTTTTTACCCAAGTCTTGACGCGGCACGCGGCGATACCTACGACGCCCACGTGACCGCCGCTCCCGGGTCTCTGACCCCAGAACCGCCGCGAGATGGCTCGGGCGACATGTTCGATGCGATCGCCGGCCGCTACGACCTTCTGAACCGACTCTTGTCGCTCGGCATCGACCAAGGGTGGCGGCGTCGCGCCGTGGCGGCGATGAACCTCGATGGAGCGAAATCGGTGCTCGATCTGGCGACCGGAACGGCCGATCTCGCCATCCTCATCGCGAAGCTCTACCCCGAGCTCCGCGTCACCGGAGTCGACCCGTCGATGCGCATGCTCGAGATCGGGAAAAAGAAGGTCCACGACGCCGGGCTCGCCGAGCGCGTCGAGCTCGAAGCCGGCATCGCGGAGCGGCTTCCCTTCGGTGACGGCGCGTTCGATGCCGTGTCCATCGCGTTCGGTATCCGTAACGTGCCGGATCGGCCGCGCGCGCTTCGCGAAATGGCGCGCGTCACGCGACCCGATGGGCGCATCGTGATCCTCGAGCTGTCCGAACCGAGGGCGGGCCTCTTGGGTCCCCTCGCCCGCTTCCACGTGCAAACGGTCGTGCCGTGGGTCGGTGGCCTCCTGTCCGGCTCGCGCGAGTATCGTTATCTGCAACGGTCGATCGCGGCGTTTCCGCCCGCCGCGGATTTCGCGAACATCATGAGCGAGGCGGGCCTCGAGGTGCTCGAAACGTCGCCATTGACGTTCGGCGTGTGTCACCTGTACGTCGCTCGGCCGAGGCCCGTTTCATGACGACCCCCGCGCTGCCTTTGCCCGCGACCGAGAGGCCATTGGGCGTGGCAGATTGGCTCGAAGCGGCGTTCGACGAACCTCGAGACCAGAACGCGATCGTCGTCGCGACGCTTCAGGCACCGGTCGCGCCGCTCGAGTCACTGCTCGACGCGGACCCGAACGCCGAAGCCGTGGTCTGGCACCCGGCGGACGGTCCGGCGTTCGCCGCGCTCGGCGCCGTCGAAACCTTGGTCGGCTCGGGTCCGGATCGAATGGCGCAGATCCGTGAGCAAGCCCGCGTGCTTCTCGGTCGCGTCGTGACCCGATCGCCCGAGCTCGGCGCGCCGTCGCCGCGTTGCTTCGGCGGTTTTGCATTTCAGGCGGGTTGGGCACGCGAAGAACCGTGGTCCGAATTCGGGGACGCCCGGTTCGTCTTTCCGCGATTCACCTACGCGCGAACGCGCGACGCGGCGTTCCTGAGCGTCGCGCTCCGCAGCGACGAGGCGGCGAGCGAATCACGCCGTCGTCCGTTCTTCGACCTGGCCGAAGCGCTGGTCGGCGTGCTCCGTTCAGCGGCGGCGCGCGGACCGCATCGCGCGCCGGCCGGGCCGCGCACCATCACGAGCCGGGTCGAAGCCACGGAAGCGGAGTTCCGCGCGCTCGTCGAAGAGACGCGCTCGCGGATCGAACGCGGCGATTTCCAGAAAGTGGTAGTCGCCGGGCGTACGGCGCTGTCGTTCGCCGAACCCGTCGACGTCACCGACGTGCTGTCGGAGCTCGCCGTCGGCGATTCGTCGACGCGGTTCGCGTTCCGGTTCGGCAAAGTGACGTTCCTCGGCGCCACGCCAGAACGCCTCATCCGCGTCTCCGGCCTCGACGTGGACACGGAAGCGCTCGCCGGCTCGGGCGACGCGTCCCGCGCCGCGGAGCTCTTCGCGAGCGTCAAGGAACGGAACGAGCACGAATTCGTGATCCGCGAGATCGTCGAACACCTCGCGCCGCTGTGCTCGCGCCTCGATTTCTCGAATACGCCGGAAGTGCGCACTCTCCGGCATTTGCTTCACCTGCGCACGCCGGTTCGCGGCAAGCTCGCCGAACGGCGTCATGTGCTCGAGCTGGTGTCGCGCCTTCATCCGACGTCGGCGGTGGGCGGTCTGCCCGGCCCCGAAGCGGTGCGATTCATCACCGAGCACGAGCCGGCCGAGCGCGGCTGGTACGCGGCGCCGATCGGCTGGTTCGATCGCAGCGGGGACGGCGAGTTCGTCGTCGGGCTGCGCTCAGGTGCGTTCGCCGGGAATCGGGCTTATCTTTATGCCGGCGGCGGCGTCGTGCGCGGGTCGGACCCGGCGAGCGAGTACGCGGAAACGCGCCTCAAGCTCAGGACGCTCTCCACGGCGCTGCACGTCGCAAAATGAACCCAGAAAATCTGCTCCGCGAGTGGTCGCGGCTACTCATCACCAGTCTCGCGGACGCGGGGCTCACCGACGTCGTCATCAGCCCCGGCTCCCGATCGACGCCGCTGGTGTGGGCTGCGCTCAATTGTAACCGTCTGCATTGTCACAGCGTGCTCGATGAACGCTCGGCGGCGTTCTTCGCCGTCGGACGCGCGAAGGTCACCGGGCGCCCCACGGCCGTGCTCTGCACGTCGGGTTCGGCGGCGGCCAACTACTTCCCCGCGGTCGTCGAAGCGTCTCTCTCGGCCGTCCCGCTGCTGCTCCTCACCGCAGATCGTCCGTACGAGCTGCACGACTCCGGCGCGTCGCAAACGCTCGACCAAGTGAAGCTGTACGGCGGCTTCGTGCGAAGCTTCGTCGACCTCGGCATGCCCGAGTCGTCCGATGTCTGCCTGACCGCACTGCGACGACGCGCCGCGCAGGCGATGTGGGACACGATCTCCGGTGACCCGGGCCCGGTGCACCTCAACGTGCGCGCGCGAAAACCCCTCGAACCCGCCGAAGCGACGAGCGCGGCCGGCAAGGACTTGAGCCAGCGGGTCGACGCGCTCCTCGCGACGCCGATCCCGCGTCCCATTCGCGCGATTCGCACCATCCCCGACGTCGATCTCGAGGCGCTCGCCGCGGCCTGCACGAACGCTTCGCGCGGGCTCATCGTGTGCGGTCCGATGGACGCTTCCGCGGGGCTCGGCGCCGACACCTTGGAGCGTCTCGCCGCGGCGACGGGGTTTCCGGTCTTCGCCGAGACGACGAGTCAGCTCCGCTTCGACTCGTCGCACGCGCACGCGCGCCGGCTCGACGCGCTCGACGTCCTCCTTCGGTGCGAAAGCGTCCGCAAGCGCTTCTCCCCCGATCTCGTCCTCCAGATCGGCGCGACTCCCACGTCGACGGCGTTCGAGCGATGGCTCGGCGAAAAACGCAACGTCCCGCGCCACGTCATTGCGGCGCACGGCTACCCGGATCCGCAGGGCACCGCGACCACGTTGATGATCGGCGACGTTCGCCGGATCGCGCTCGGTCTCGCCGACCGTCGCGCCAAGCGCGGCCCGACGAGGCCGACGGCGTGGAGCGAGGTCCTCGGGCTCATGAACGACGCTTCGTGGGTTGCGGTCACCGAGCTGCTCGCTACGGAGCGCACGCTGTCGGAGGGTGCCGCGGTGCGCACCGCGGTCGACTCGTTGCCCCGCCGCGGGCTGCTCGGCATCGGAAACAGCTTGCCGGTGCGTCACGCGGACGCGTTTTGTCGGAGCGCCACGCGCGAGCTCTTCGTATTTTCGCAGCGCGGCGCGAGCGGCATCGACGGCATCATTTCCGGCGCGGCGGGCGCCGCGAACGCGAGTCGCGAACCGACGTTGCTCGTCCTCGGCGATCTATCGACGTTGCACGACCTCGGCGGCTTCGCCGTCGCCGCGGCGCTCGACGTCCCGTTCGTCGTGGTCGTGCTCAACAACGACGGCGGCCGTATTTTCGAGCAGCTCCCGCTCGCCGACACCGGGGTGGAAGACGCCGCGTTTCGGTTCTGGACGACGCCGCATGGACGGCATTTCCAGGGCCTGGCGTCGCTCTTCGACGTCGATTACCGGCGCGCGTCGACGATCGACGAGCTAAGGCGCGCCGCCGACGCGGGGCTCGCGCGCCCGGGGTGCACCGTGATCGAAGTGCCGCTCGCGCCGCACGGCTCGAAAGAGCAATATCGCGAGCTGACTCGTCGCGTGGAACGCGCCGTCGCGCCGCTTCTCGATTCCCTGCCCCAATGACGTTCGGGCTCGCGTTGCTCCACGGCTTCACTGGAAGCCCAACGAGCTTCGACGAGGTGCGCTCACGGCTCGGCCAGGGCTTCACGGTCGTGGCACCGAAACTGGTCGGACACGGAGACCCGGCCGACGCACTGGTGCGCGACTTTGCCGGCGAAGTCGACCGGATCGCGGCGCTTCTTCAGGAAGGCGGACCGAGCTGGTACGTCCTCGGTTATTCACTCGGCGGGCGCATCGCCCTCGGTCTTCTCGCGCGGCATCCGACGCTCTTCGCAGGCGCGACGTTGATCGGCGCGCAGCCCGGGCTCGAATCGGACGAAGCGCGCGCTTCACGACGAGCGGACGACGAGCGGCTCGCGACCCTTCTCGAAACGGACGGCATCGACGCCTTCATCGCCCAGTGGGAGGCTTTGCCGCTCTTTGCGACGCAAGCGTCGCTCGACCCGGCCGTCCTCGAGCGACAGCGTGCCGAGCGTCGAGCCCACGATCCGCGCGGGCTCGCTCGGTCGCTACGGGCGACGGGGCTCGGCGTCATGCCGTCGTACTGGAACTCACTCGGCGCGATCACGACGCCGGTTCGACTCGCGGCGGGCACGCTGGACCCCAAATTCGCGACGATCGCACGGGAGATGGCCCGGGGAATGCCGCGTGCGACCGTCGAACTGGTCGAAGGAGTCGGTCACAACGTCGTGCTCGAACGACCTGCTGCGGTGGTAGAAATGCTGAAACGCGGCGTCGCGGACGCGGGAGCAGGGACACGGTCTTGACGCCGAGCGTCTGCGCGGTCGCCGCTGCGGCTCGCAACGTCCTTGCCGTCGGACGCATTTCGCGAGAGATCTTTCCGTGGCCATGACGAGCGCGCCGTCGATCCGACCCGGCTCGGTGAAAGCGTGGGTCCTCGCTTGTCGCCCCGCGACGCTCACCGCCGCGGTCTCGCCCGTGCTCGTGGGCACGGCGTGCGCGCACGCGATGCACTCCTTTCGCCTCGGTCCGGCGCTCGCCGCCCTCGTGGGCGCCATGCTGCTTCAGGTCGGTTCGAATCTGGCGAACGACGTGTTCGATTTCGAAAAGGGCGCGGACACCGAAGAACGTCTCGGGCCGATGCGCGCCGCGGCCGCCGGTTTGCTCACCCCTCGCGCGCTCCGGAACGCCATGGTCGTCGTGTTTGCGCTCGCCCTCGTCGTCGGCTCGTACCTCACTGCCGTCGCCGGGCCGGCCATCGTCGTGATCGGGCTCGCGTCGATCGCGTCGGCCATCCTTTATACGGGCGGCCCGTACCCGCTCGGTTACCACGGGCTCGGCGATCTCTTCGTGCTCCTGTTCTTCGGCTTCGTCGCGGTCAACGGCACGGTATTCGTGCAGACCGGAACCTTGACCCAACTCGGGTTCTGGGCCGCCGCGCCGGTCGGCGCGCTCGCGACGGCCATTCTCGTCGTGAACAACGTTCGCGACGCCGAGACGGACGTCAAAGCCGGCAAGCGAACGATCCCGGTGCGCTTCGGGCGCGCCGTCGGTCTATACGAATACGCGGCGCTCATGACGCTCGCGTACGCGGTGCCGCTCACCTTGGTTCTGGTCGGGAGAATGTCCCCCTGGCTGCTCCTCCCGCTCGGGTCGTTGCCGATCGGGGTTCGGCTTTCACGGCGCGTTCTTCGGGATTCCGGGCGCGCCCTGAACGCGAGCCTCGTCGGAACGGCGCGCCTCTTGTTCGTCTATGCGGCGCTTTTCTCGGCGGGGATCGCGCTCGGCTGACCCTCCGAGGCGGCCACGTGCGACACTCCTCCAATGCGCGTCCGTCGCGTCGACGTCGTGACTCACGCGGGCGCCGTTTCGGGAGCCCGAACGGCAAGTGCGCGCATCATCGAGCGTCGCGGATTGTTGCTCCGCGTCGAAGACCGCGACGGACGCGTCGCGCAAGGGGAAGCATCCCCCCTCCCCGACTATTCGACGGATTCATTCGAAGCAGCGAAGGACGCCCTCGAGCGCATCGATTGGACGGCGCTCCCCGAACCTGACCCGGCCGGTGACGCATCGGCATTGCTCGCGCAGCTCCCGGCGGACCTCGCGACGACGTCGAACGCCGCTCGGTTCGCCGTCGAGACGGTGCTGCTCGACGTGCTCGGGCAGCGCGCAGCGGCTCCACTCTGGGCGCTCCTGGGTCCGTCGAAATCGCTTCCGGTCGTTCCGCTTTCCGCCTTCGCGGGCGGAGCCGAAGACGCCGACGTGATCGCTCGCGCTCGCGGTGCTGCCGCGCGCGGCGTTCGGACCATCAAAGTGAAGGTGTTCGGGCCGAGCCTCGGCGCGCAGCACGACGTGCTCGCCGCCGTGCGCGACGCAATCGGCGGGGCTGCGCTTCGCCTCGACGCAAACGGCTCGCTCGATCCTCGCTCGGCGCACGCGGAGCTCGAACGACTCGTCGCGCTCCGGCCCGAGCTCGTCGAAGAACCGGTTCCCGCGGCGGCGCTCGGTACCACGTTCGTCGATCCCCCCGTGTCGATGGCGCTCGACGAGTCTCTCCGAGATCCGGCGCATTGGGAACGGCTCGCCGACGGACTCGAGCGGATCCGATGTGTCGCCGTCGTGCTCAAGTTGACGGCGCTCGGCGGATTTTCGCGCTGTCTGAAACTGGCCCGCGAGGCGTCGAAGCGCGGCCTCGACGTCACGGTGTCGCACACGTTCGACGGGCCCATCGCCCTCGCCGCGAGCGCTCACTTCGCGCTCGCCATGGCGTCGCGCACCCGCGCGAGCGGGCTCGACAAGCACGGGGGCCTCGCCGTTTGGCCGCCCACGTCGGTCGGGCTCCTCGGCGAAACCGAGCTCACCGCCGACGATCGCCCTGGGCTCGGGCTCGCGCCGCTGACGAGGCCACGATGACGCTCTCGGTGCGCCGTGCGAGTCGCGAAGCGCCCGACCACACCGCACTCGTTTTCGGAGAACGCACCTGGTCGTTCGCGGAGCTCGCCGCGGTCGTCGAACCGATGATCGCGCGGCTCGAAGAGCGGTGGCGAGGCGCTCCCGCGACTTTGCAATCGCCGCTCGCACTCGTCGGCGCGAGCGATCTGCCCACGCTCGTCGTGCTCTACGCGCTCATCGAGCTCGGTTGGCCGGTCGCCCTCGTCCACCCGCGCTTCACCGACACCGAACGCGCCGCCCTGTACCCGCTGATTCCGAAAACGCGTTGGCTGGACGCGCGTGAACTGAACGACGTTGCCGCGACGACGCCCGTGCGAGCCGCCGCCGAACCACTGCCCGACGACGAACTTTGTCTCGCGATTCTCTTCACGTCGGGAACGACCGGAGCGCCCAAGGGCGTCGTCTTGAGCCGGCGCGCGTTCGTGGCGGGAGCGCGCGCGAGCGCCTCGAATCTCGGGTGGCGTGACGACGATCGGTGGCTCCTCGGGCTGCCGATCGCGCACGTCGGCGGATTGTCGATTCTGACGCGATGCTTGATCGCGCGCCGCGCCGTCGTGATCCCGCGCGACGTTGCCGAAGGACGACGGCTCACGCCCGAAGCGCTCCGCGCGGCCCTCGACGAGCTCGACGTGTCCATCGTGTCGCTCGTCCCCACGCAGCTCGAGTGGTTGCTCGCTTCGGACGCGGCATGGTCGGCGCCCCGTTCGCTTCGCGCCGTGCTCCTCGGCGGCGCCGCGGCGTCACCGAGACTGCTCGAGCGCGCCTGGGAACGCGCGCTTCCCGTCCTCACGACGTACGGCCTCACCGAAGCGTGCTCCCAGGTCACGACGCAGCGCGCGGGCACGGTGAATCGCGGCAAGCTCGGCGCGGGGCCGCCGATCGACGGCGTCCAGGTCGACATTCTCGGCGGCGTGATCCGCGTGCGCGGCCCGACGTTATTCTCGGGCTATTTTCCGAGCGACGCCGGAGGACGGCACCCGGACGCGGAGGGGTGGTTCGAAACCGACGACCTCGGACGCTACGACGCGAACGGGAACCTGCACGTCCTCGGACGTCGCTCGGACCTCGTGATCACGGGAGGCGAAAACGTCGTGCCGAGCGAGGTCGAGGCGGTCGTCGAACGGTGCCCCGGGGTGCGCGCCGCCTGCGTATTCGGCGTCCCCGACGACACCTGGGGTGAGCTCGTCGCCGTCGCCGTCGTCCCCGAGGGAGCGCTCGCGGCACTGGAGTCGCTCCAAGCGGGCCTTGCGCGGCACGTGAGCGAACATTTATCGCCCCATCGCCGGCCGCGACTGCTTCGGTTCGTCGACGCCTTCGAAACGACGCCTGCGGGAAAGCTGGACCGCGGTGCGACGGCGCGCCTGAGCGGCCCTCATCTCCGGCGTTTTCCCTGATGGAGTCGCGTCGTTCCGACGCTTTTGCCGGCGCTCGTCCTCTTTGGCAACTCCGCTGGAAAAGGGGCGCCGCCGCGGCATCGGAAAAAGAACCTTCCCCAGTTTCTCCCGCTCAAGCGGCGGGTTGTGGTAGCCGTTTTCCCCGTCATGCGACTCCGCAAATCGCTCCCGCTCGTCATCGCCTTGGCGTTCCTGGCGCCTGCCGCCGGAACCGCGCGCGCGGCGAACGAGCCCCCGGCAGCCCCTTCCACGACTGCCCCCAAAATGGCGGTCGCGGACGTGCCCGACGCCGGAAGTTCCGGGGAAATGACCGAAGACGAGGCAGCGCCGCCGCCTGAGCCGGCCGCCACGCCGGTCGTTCCGCGTGAGCCCGCGGCCAAGGCGCCGCAAGCCGAGCCGTCGAACGGCGCCCGGTCGGTGGTGGTCGGCAAAGGCGACACCCTCGGCGGCATCGCCCATCGATACGGGATCACGAGCGGCGCGCTCGCGACGGCGAACGGCATCACGCGCGGCACGCCCATTCGAGTGGGCGAACGACTCGAGATCCCCGTCGCGGGTGAAACGGTACATCCGCCGACGCGGGTCCACGTCGTGGTCGCCGGCAACACGCTCGGCAGCATCGCGAAGAGCTACGGCGTCTCCATCGACGCGCTCCTCGAAGCGAACAAGATGAAGCGGACCGACCGGCTGAAGATCGGCCAAAAGCTCGTCATCGCCGACGAACCCGAGACGACGCACCCCGCGCCGAGCCGCGCCGAAGAACGCGCCGACGCCGAAAACGACGAGCGCTCGAGCGGCCCCGCCGACGCGGGCATGCAAGAGCTGTCGATCCCCGGAACGGCACCCGCGTACTACTTCGAGCCGACCGGCCCCGGTCGCTCGGGGATGCGTCCGGTCATCATTTACCTGCACGGCCGCGGCGCCGAACCCGGCAAGTATTGCCAGCGGTGGGCCCGCGTCGCGCGTCGCCTCGGCTGGCTCGTGTGCCCCTCGGGTCAAGAAGATCGCGGCGAGGGCAAACGCGGTTGGGGCAACAGCTGGCCCGCGGGGCGCCGGATCGTCATGGCCGCGATCGACGGTCTACGCCGCAAGTACGGGCGGCGCGTTCAGCTCTACGGCAACACGCTCATCGGGTTCAGCGAGGGCGCGTTCGTCGCGATGAACGTCGGGCTCCGCGAACCGCACACGTTCAATCGGTGGCTCATCCTCGGTGCCGACGCAGATTATTGGGGCGCCGTCGGCGTCGCGTCGCTACCGGAGGCTCGCGGCCATGTGCGCCGCGTGTATCTGATCACCGGGAAGCACGACGAAGTCGTCGGGGACGCCGATGAAGTGAAGAAGTGGCTCGAGCACGCCGGCGTGCCGGTCCGCGTGCTCACTCCGCACGACATGGGCCACGAAGTCGCCCTCGAAGCGAAACCGGCGATGTACCAAGCCGCCCTCCGTTGGCTCGCCGAGGGCTGACGTGAAGTTGACTCCGACCGCGGCGCTCGGTTTCGTCGCGCTCGCGAGCGCCGTCGCGTGTGGGAAATCGCCGGCGACGAACGACGCTCCGCCGGCGACGACGACCGCATCGGCTTCGGGCGCGACGAGCGCCGGCGCCGCGGGGGCCGCCGATCCGTCCGCGTCCGGTGCGAGTGCGCCCTCCCCCGATCGCGACCGCGTCCCCACAGCGCCGGCTACGCCGCTCAACGTGCTCCTCATCACCATCGATAGCCTGAGACAAGACATGCCGTGGGCGGGCTACCCGCGGGACATTGCGCCGAACCTGACGAAGCTCGCCAAAGAGTCGGTCGTGTACACGCACGCCTACTCGATCTCGAGTTACACCGCGAAGAGCGTGGCGGCGTTTTCGACCAGCCGCTATCCGTCGTCGCTCTATCGTTCGGGGTTCTTCTTCACCGACTACTCGAAGGCGAACACGTTCCTCGCGGAGGTGCTGCACGATCACGGCATCCGGACGATGGGCGTGCATTCGCACCTGTACTTCGCGCACGGGAAACAGCTCGATCAAGGCTTCGACGTCTGGCAAGTCGTGCCGGGCATCACCTTCGACCCCGAGACGGACAAGAACATCACCAGCGACAAGATGACCGACATCGGCGTGAAGCTCCTCGGCGATCCGGCGAACACCGGTAAGCAGTTCTTCGCGTGGCTTCACTACACCGACCCGCACGACCAGTACATCACGCACCCCGAGTCGCCGGACTTCGGCAAGAAGAACCGCGACCGTTACGACTCGGAGGTATTTTTTACCGATCTTCACGTCGGGCGACTCCTCGACTTCGCGAAGAAGCAGCCCTGGTGGAGCAACACGGCCGTCATCGTGTCGGCCGATCACGGCGAAGCGTTCGGCGAGCACGGCGTGTACAAGCACGCCTTCTGGCTCTGGGACGTCCTCACTCGGGTGCCGCTGTTCGTTCACTTGCCGGGCGGCACACCGCGCACCATCGACGCGCTCCGCTCGCACATCGATCTCGCGCCGACCGTGCTCGACCTCATGGGCGTGAAGGACGCGCCGCCGTCCTTCGTCGGTCGCTCGCTCGGCCCGGAGCTCCGGGGCGGCGCCCCGGACGACCGCGAGCCCGTCGTGCTCGACCTTCCGCTCGACTCGCAGAACCCGCAAATTCGCGCCATCGTGAAAGGCGGCAAGAAGCTCATCGTGTACGGAAAGTCGCGGAGCGAGCTGTACGACATCGTCGGCGACCCCGGGGAGCTCCACGATCTCGCTGGCACCGACGCGGCCGACCTCGCGACGATGAAGGCCGAGTTCGACCGCGTCTGGTCGACGATTCCATTCGTCGAGTCATACGGCGGCATGAAGCTCCACGACGGCTCGACCGCCAACGGCCCGATGAAGCCGTAGAACCGGCTGGGACCGAGTGGCGCACTCGACCGAAACGACGCGGCAACGACGCCTCGGAACGATTCGAGTACGATCGCCCGCGATGATCGCGAGCGGGCGGAGCTGGGCGCACCTGACGGCGCTCCTCGCGGTTTCCATGTACGCGAGCCGCGCCGGAGCGAACGACTCGAAAGCGGCCGAAGCCGCGTACGATCGCGCGTTGCAGTTTTATCGCGCCGGCGACCGGGTATCCGCGCTCGCGTCCATGAAAGAGTCGTACCGGCTCTCGCATGAGCCGGATCTGCTCTACGACCTCGGACGACTGGAGCGCGAGCTCGATCACTGCATTCCGGCGCTCCGCAGCTACCGCGCCTACGTGAGCGCGGTCCCCGACGGCGCGTACACCGCCGCCTCCCAAGTTGCGATCGCGCAGCTCGAAGCACGATGCGACGCCGCGCCGCGCCATCCTTCGTACTGGACGGCGCCGCGGATCATCGGCTGGTCGTCATTGGTGGCTGCGGTGGGCCTCGGGGTCGGCGCCGTCGTGTTGGAGGTCGACGCGCACGCCGCCCAGCGAGACGCGCAGCGGTGGGCCGATGTCCCGGTGATGCACTCATGGGCACCGAGAGGGCCGTCGCTCCTCGACGACGCGCAGCGCGATCAGAACGTCGCGATTGGGCTCACGGTCGCGGCCGGAGCGCTCGCCGTGTCGAGCGCGCTCTGTCTCACGCTCTGGGGCGAGCACCACGGACGCGAAGCGCCGTCGGTCTCTTTCTTGCTTCGACCCGGCGCGGGCTACGTCGGTTACTCGAAGCGCTTCTGAGAGCCCCCGTTCAGCGCTTTCGGAACGGATCGGCAAAGCCCATCCGCTCCGGCGACAGCGGAGCAGCGGAAGAAGCTGGCCGCGCCGTGGGCGCAGCGGGCGCTGGAACCTGCGCCACTCGCGGCGCGGGAGTGACGGCGTTCGAATCCGACGGCGGCAACGACGCCATCGAGTTCGAACCCGGCATCGGCAATACCGCTACCGACGCGGGGTTCGGCAAGGATGCGACGGACGGCGATCCCAGCGACGGCGGAGCCGCCGCTGATTGGGGTGGCGGAGAAACGACCACACGAGTGGACGGATCTACCGAACCGAGCTCAGGCTCGGACGAAGCGGTCGAAGGACGTTTCTTCGCCGGGCCGGCCTTCTCCGTAGCGGGAGCCGGGGCAACGGCGATGCTCGGCGATTCTTCGGCCTTCGGCGGCGGCTCGGCGGGCGGCGTCCCGGCGACGACCAGGGGCAACGCCGGACGGGCCGGCGGCGCCGGGGCGTTCGTCGGCGCCGTGACCGGCCCACTCGCCGCCGCTGCGGGCGACACGTTGCGAAAGCGCGCGAACACCAGCGCCGCGACCGCGAGCGCGCCGATGAGCGCCGGCACGACCGCGCGCGAGGCGCGTCGCGGAGGAACCACCGAGACGCGGCTCGACGAGTTCTTCGCTTCGAGGACGTCGAGCGCCGCGAGGACTTCTTCCGGTGAACCAAAGCGCTGTTCGGGGAGTCGCTCCAGGCATTTGAGCACGAGCTTATCGAAGCTCGCTGGAACGTCCGCCGATAGGCTGCTCGGGCGCGGTGCGGGCTTGCGAAGCCGTTCGAACGGCGCCCGCACGGAGAACGGCAAATGTCCGGTGAGCATCTCGAACCAGATCACACCGAAGGCGTAAACGTCGCTCGCCGGCGTCAGCTCGCCGTTTTCGAGCTGCTCGGGCGCCATGTAGCACGGCGTCCCGACGAAGCCGCTCGCGCTCGTGGTCCGATGGGCCTCCACGTCCATGGTGCGAGCAAGACCGAAATCGACGATGACCGGGATCACCTGACCGTTCGACGCCGGACGAAGCATGACGTTGTCGCTTTTCAAGTCGCGATGAAGGATGCCCGCGCCGTGGGCGGCTCGGAGCCCGGACAAGATCTGGCGAGCGATGTGCGTCGAGTCCGCGACCGGGAGCGCCCCGCGTTGCAAGCGGTCGGAGAGGCGTTCCCCGTCCACGAACTCCATCGTGAGAAAGTGAAGGACGCCGCCGCCTTCGACGTCGTGCGTTCCCAGATCGTAGATCCTGCACACGTTGGGGTGGCTCACGCGGTGCGCGAGCTGAACCTCGGCCTTCAGGCGCCGCACGGCGCGCGGACCGTCGGTGACCGTCGAGATCACGGTTTTCAGCGCGATCCGCTTCTGGAGATCGCGATCGTAAGCGTCGTACACTTCGCCCATGCCGCCGCGCGCGACGAATCGTTGCACGCGGTACCGGCGCGCGATCACGCTTCCCGACTGAAACGTCGGCGACCAACGGGCCTGCTCTCGCTCGTCGCCGGCGCTCGAAATCGACTTCTCGCGGACCGCCTCGGTGACGAGACGCTGACAGACCAAGCAACCGTCGAGATGCGAATGCACCGAGTCGAGCTGGTCGGTGCTGATCCGCCCGCCGGCGAAATCGAGGATCTCGTCGTCATTCAAACACGGGCGAGCCGTCGGAACGGCTTCTGGCCCTGGCGTCCTCTTGATCAGATCCGGCATCGTGACGACTCGTCGCAATTCAGTTCAGGCAGCTGGCGCGGGAAGGCATGGCCGACGTCGGCGCGAGACGTTGCTGGGCTGCCACGAGCACCCGCCCCGTGGCGCGCTCGAGCCACCGCGCCGCCGTCGCCGCCTGCACATTGTAGATCCGTCCGATTTCGTCGACGCCGCAGCGACGAACGTGGAGGCGAAGGAGGTTCCGGTCCGCGCTCGGGAGATCGTCGATCGCCCGCTCGAGGGCATCCTGGAACGCACTTTCGTAGGCCCCGCGGCGAATCGGGACCATCGGACCGAGTCGTGCTCCGACGAAATGCTGCGCCGGGCTCGCTTCGCGCTCCGCGCTCCGACGCTGGGCCCGGCACCGTTCCAGCGCCACACGCGACGCGATGACCCGGAGCCACGCGCGAAGCGACCCTCGCCCCGAATACCGTTCGATCTGCGGATCCGGGCCGGACAAGAGCTGCGACCAGAAGCCTTCCAGGGTGTCGCGAACGAACGCCGGATCCCGGCCCACCCGCGCGATCGCTCTCCGCACCGATCTCGCACCGTCACGCACGACGATCGCGCGCGCCGCGTCGTCCTTCGCGGCGCATGCGCAGCACAAGTACAGGTCCGCGGCGTAGCGCATGAGGTCGGGGTTCGGCTTTCCGCGAGGCGCGCGCGCGATGTGCTCGCGAAATGTCGACCATTCGACGCGAACCTCCGGCCAAGCGCGAACGCCCGCGACGTACATCTCATGCGCGATGTGCTCCCCTATCGTCACTCGTGCAGCATAACCCGGATCGGGTCTCATGTAGCCGGAACCTTTCGACTCGCGTCGCGACAGTTCGAGCACACTGTTGAAACGAACGCGCAACGAGCCAGGATGAGATTGCTGTGACGTTCGACGGAATCGGCGCTCGGTCGTCGACCACGGATTCCGCCCGCTCCGTGTCTGTCGAGCGCCGCCCCTCGAACACTTCTGCCTGATTACACCGGGGGATGAGTTTCGTTCTTGCCGTTCGTACGCGGCTGCAACGCCGATGTATCGCCGGGGTTCGTCGTCGCACCGAGTGCCGTTGCCATCGATTCGACATCGAGCGCGGGATCGAGCAAGAGGCGAATCGGCTCTTCTACGCTGCGAAGTGCCGCCGCGATCCGCAGAACTGCGTGCACGGGGTCCGGCTGGAAGGTGTCGGTGAACAGGGACACGGCGAGGGTGGTCGAATTGTACGTGATGGAGATCTGCGTTACTCCACCGGTCATGGCGAGATCGTTCAGTAGATGAGTGAACTCGGTCGCAGACACGTGAACCGCCGCCGAGTAGTCGGTGGGGCTGAAGATTTCGACAGTTCCGGTCGCGTTGTTGCCGGTGAGCGAAGTGTCACGGGTCACCTGTGCGAACTGAAGAACGTCCGTCGACATCGAATTGTAGAACAGCTTTACCGCCGTTCCCGATTGATTCACGGTGTACGTATTTACGTGCATGGTCACGATAGACATGGGCATCCTCTTTCGTTGGAAGTGTGGGGCGCCTCAAGGTTGAAAGGCGAAGAACCCACACTGACCTGCACATGCGTTATTTGTGCCAATGTCTCCGAGCGATGCGAAATCGAAAACCTCGACGTCGCCTTGGGCGCGTTTTGCAGCGGCAAATCGCGAATCTGGCGACCATGCGAGCGTCTGCGGTGACGGCGTCGACGCTCCACACCAATGCGTCGGATCGTCGATGAATTGATCAGTGCATTGTACAGCGGGCGCGAGACTACCTTGAACGAGCGTGTACATTGGGACGCTCGAACTCTGCAGCGAGCCGAGCAGCAAATTGGACGTCGTCTGCCAGAGCAGGAAGTGCTCGTCCGGAGAGAACGCCAGGTCGTCGGTATGGCCTACCGGCGTCCCCGTGGGCGGCAGCGCGTAAGTCACGACGTGCGGCGTGCCGTCGGCCAGGCTTGCGACGCCGAGCTCGCTCGGGAGGACGAACGCGAACCAGTCTCCGCTCCGCGAAAACGCACGCCGATGCGCGGAGGACGCACCGATGGTGTAGTCCTGCGTTCCGCGGATCGGCGCGGGCGCCAGCGTGGTCGTGGTCCCGTCGAGCGTAAAAATCGTGCCCTCGTCGGCCGCCCCGGCGCTCGGATCGTTCGTACAAGCAATGCGTTCGTTGTTCGCAGACCAGGCGAGAAAGGCACCGCAGCCACCCGTTGACGTCGCGAACGGCGTGCCGAATCCATCGCGCACCGTCCGATAGACCTGAAGCTGACTCCCGGCGACGCTGGCGACGTATTGGCCCTGTGGGTCGTCGAATTGTGTCGTCAAGGCGAGGCCGTAGCGCCCTTGGTCGAATCCCCCGTAAAACGCGATGTCCTCAAAATCGGAATCGACGACGAATAAACCCGACGGCGTCGCTTCGAGCGTGGAGTCCGAGTCATAGGTGACGACGTCGACGCCGACCACGGACGACACCGCGGTTCCCGAGACGCTCGCGATCGTCGGAATACCGCCGTCGGGTCCGAGCACCAGGAACGCGACGCGGGAGTTGCCGAGCCAGACCAGCTCCGAACCGACGCTCACGCTCGCCGCGGCCAGCGCCGTGACGAGTGCCCCCGCCGGCGCTCCGCCGCCTTCTGGTGAAACTCCCCCGCCGGTCGGGCCCGCGTCGCCGGGAACCCCCGCGCCGGAAACCGCGACGCCGCCAAGGAAGCCGTTCGCGCCGACGTGATACGCAACGGCGAGCGTGCGCGAATCTGGCGACCAGGCGTAGTGGTCGACCGACCCGGCGAACGACAGGGGTTGTTCGTTCCAACCTGGCGCGGCGACCAGGACGAGGGACGACGTTCCCGACGTGGTCGTTCGATAGACCAGGGCGCGGCCGTCTGGCGAAAACAGCGCGTCGCTCACAGCCGCGGAGTTCGCGAACTGGCGATCGAAGGCGAGCACCGGGTCGTAGAAGTGAAGGCCCGCGTGCGCGTCGCTCGACGTCGATTGGTACGCGAGCCAGCACGTGTCGCGCGGGGTCATCGTGTAGCTCTTCTGCACCACGTGACCCGCTCCGTCGGTCACCTGCATGACGAGCGTGCCGCCTCCCTTGCTCACGCCGGACACGCTCGCTGCGTCGGGATTGAACACGAGCCCGTCGGGGAGTGACAAGGCGCGAAACACATACGGCGCCGTTCCGTTTTTTGCCGAGAACGCCTGAGCCGTGTACGTGCTGCCCGCGCAAGGCTCCGGGAGCACATCAGGGCCGATGGACGGGCACTGGTTGAGCCCAACGCCGTCGACCTGGAGAGTGAGCTCCGTCGCGTCCGACGAGCAATGCCCGTCGCTGACGGTCGCGGTGAACGAAATGGGCCCCGGCGCGACCGGGTTCGCCGACAAGATATTTCCCTGTGCGCTGATGGCCCCGCCATCTCCGGACGCGATCGACCACTGATACGCGCTCGCGTCGTCGCCCACGGCGTGAAGCGTGGTGGAGTACGCCTCGCCCGGACAAGCGTGGGGAAGCGACGTATCGACTCGCGGCGGCGAAAAGACCTCGAGCGAGACTGCTTGGGTCGCCTTGCCGCCGTGTGCACCGAACACGGTCACGGAGAACGTGCTCGTTCCGCCATCCTGGGGAGCTCCGGAAACGGTCACGCTCGCGCCGGTGTCCTCGTCGAGGTGCCACGCGGAGCCATCGCCCAGGGTCCAATGATAGGGCCCTTCGCCGCCCGTCACGCTCAAGGTCACGTTCGACTCGCGCCCCGCGCACAACGCCGATTCGTGGACGACGATCACCAATGCGCCATCGATCGACGCGTCCGCCGCGTCGGGTGATGCATCAGGCGATGATGCATTGGACGGGGGTAATTTCGTCGGATTCGCGGCGACCTGGAGAACGGGCGTGTGCCGTATAGGAGGGCCAATGGAAGTCGCGCCCCCTGTGTTGGGAGACCCACCGGCCGAGCCTTCGCGGCACGTTGATTTCGAACCGATGCGCGCACACAGGCCGTTGCGGCATTCGGAACCGGACGGGCACGCGCTCGTGCTCGTGCACTCGAGAGTGCAATCGGGCGCATCGATGTTCGACGAGATGCAGCCCGCAACGCCGAACGACGTCGCCGACGCGAGCGACGCCGCGACGAGCCCGCACTTCGACAATCGCTCCGACCACCGTCGGAGTCGGTCCCGGTAAGTCACTCCCGAAAGGCTTCCCTTCCCCACCACGGTCCGGATAGTCGGTCGCGGAACGGGTCGTGACAATCCCGTAATTTCTCACACGACGCGACCGTCGTACTCAAATTGCCGCGGGTGAATGTCTCCGACGTTTCGGCGATGCGGCGCCCGTGAAGAGCCTGAAACCGCGAAAGACAAAGAGCCCCATCACGACCAAGCCGAAGATGGACACCGGAGCGGTGGTTTGAACCGCCGGTGGGGGGCCGAGCGGGGTCTCGCGAATCGAACCGGGCACCATCAGTGCGCGCTCGAAGGCTTCGGCGAACGCGGAGACAGCCAAGGTAGACGGATCATAGGTGATCGAGATGTCGACCTCACCGCCGGACATCGCGAGGTCGCTGAGTAAGTGAGCGAACGAAGCCGCCGAAACGTGAACGGCCGCCGTGTAGTCCGTGGGATTGAAAATGGTGATGGTTCCCGTCGCGTTGGAACCGGTCAGCGACGTGTCGCGAGTCACCGACGCAAACTGGAGTGGACCCGAAAACGCAGAATCGTAGAAGAGCTTCACTACGGTTCCCGTGCCGTTCACGGTGAAAGACTTCACGTACATACTCACGACCGACATGAGGATCCTCCTTCGTCGTCAAGTGGGGTTCGCGCACGACGCTTCACCCACGCCCCTCGCGATTCACTAACAAATTTGGCGCGCCCGCGCGTGTGAAAGTTATCGGCAAAGCGTTCGTACACGCGGGTCAGCCGCTCGCCGAGGCAGCTCAACGCTGTCTCAGAAGCGTCATGGATCGCACGGCGCGACCGTCGCGAATTGGCGGCGCAGCCGGTCGCTCCTCGTTCGGCTCGTACTGGTTGCTCGACGACGTAGGAATCGCGGAATCGTTCCTGACCACCGCGTGACGCATCGCAAAACGAGGCTGCAAGCAAGCTCGATTTCCGACGGCGCGCGGGGCGCCGGGTCGACAATCGTTGCCCCGCTCCCGAGCTCTCGTGCGATCGTGTCGGCTTCAAGGAAACGGCAATGCGCTTATTTCGATTCGTTTCTCTCTGCGTTCTCGGCCTCCCCGCGTGCAGTAAGCCCAACCCCGTCTCCGAAAAGAAGCCTATGGCCGCGGTCCACCCGGAGCCACCCGAAGTCGACGCGACGCGGCTCGTCGGCGCGGCCAAAGACGAATCGAATTGGCTCACCCACGGCCGCACGTACGGCGAGCAGCGGTTCTCTCCGCTCGTCCAGATCAACGGCGCGAACGTCGCTCAGCTTTCGCTCGCGTGGTCGCTCGATCTCGACACGCACCGCGGACAGGAAGCGACGCCGCTCGTCGTCGACGGAACGATGTATTCGACCAGCGCGTGGAGCAAAGTCCAGGCGATCGACGCGGTCACCGGCGCGCTGCTCTGGCAATACGATCCCGCCGTTCCCGGCGAAACGGGCGTCAAGGCGTGCTGCGACGTCGTGAACCGCGGCGTCGCGTTCTGGAAGGGGCGCATTTTCGTGGGCACCCTCGACGGCAGACTCGTCGCGCTCGACGCCAAGAGCGGCAAGGTCGTGTGGTCCGTCGTGACCGTCGATCAGACGAAGGCCTACACGATCACCGGCGCGCCGCGCGTCGTGAAGGGCAAGGTCATCATCGGTAACGGCGGCGCCGAGTTCGGCGTGCGCGGTTACGTCTCGGCCTACGACGCCGACAGCGGCAAGCTCGTCTGGCGATTCTTCACGGTGCCGGGCGACCCCGCGGCGCCGCCTGAGGCGCCGATCATGAAAACGGCGGCGGCGACCTGGTCAGGCCAATGGTGGAAGCTCGGCGGCGGCGGCACGGTGTGGGATTCGATGGCCTACGACCCGGAGCTCGACTTGCTCTACGTCGGTACCGGCAATGGCTCGCCGTGGAATCCAAGCAAGCGCACGGCGACGCCGGGCGACAACTTGTTCCTCTCGTCGATCATCGCGCTGCGGCCCGACACCGGTGAGTACGTCTGGCACTTCCAGACCACGCCCGGCGAAGGATGGGACTACACGGCGACGCAGCACATCGTGCTCGCCGAGCTCATGATCGACGGGAAGCCTCGCAAGGTCTTGATGCAGGCGCCGAAGAACGGCTTCTTCTACGTCATCGATCGCACCAACGGCGAGTTCATCTCCGCCCGCCCTTTCGCACAAGAAAACTGGGCCACGGGAGTCGATCCGAAGACGGGTCGGCCCATCGTGAATCCGAATGCGCTCTACGGCTCGACGGGCAAGCCGTGGATCGCGATGCCAGGCCCGCTCGGCGCGCACAATTGGCAGCCCATGTCGTTCGATCCAGCGACGGGATTCGTCTATATCCCCGCGCAAGAAGTGCCGTTCGCGTACGCGACCGCGAAGGACTACGAACCGAAGCCGCTCGGCTTCAACGTCGGTCTCGACGGCATGGTGTCGAGCATGCCGCAAGCGCCGGCGATCAAGGCGCAAGTGCTCGCGTCGGTGCGCGGCTTTCTCGTCGCGTGGGATCCGGTGCAGCAAAAGGAGGTCTTCCGCGTCGAAGAACCCGGGCCCTGGAACGGCGGCGTGCTCACGACCGCGGGCGGCCTCGTGTTCGAAGGGAACGCCGCGGGCTTCTTCAACGCTTACGACGCGCACGCCGGCACGCGGCTCTGGCAATTCCCTGCACAGACGGGAATCATGGCCGCACCGATCACGTATTCGGTCGACGGGAAGCAATACGTCGCGGTCGTCGCCGGCTGGGGCGGCGCGTTCGCGCTGTCGGCCGGGGAGGTCGCACACAAAGGGAGCCTGAGCGTGAATCGCAGCCGCGTGCTCGCGTTCCGACTCGGCGGAGACGCGAAGCTCCCCGAGGCCACGCCTCCGCCTGAAAACGTTGCGACGCCACCCCTCCGATTCGGAACGGCCGCGACGATCGGCCAAGGATTCGCGCTCTACGAACGCTACTGCACCGTTTGCCACGGCGATGCGGTCGTCTCCGGCGGCCTCTTGCCCGACTTGAGATGGTCGCCCGCTGCCTTCTCGCTCGCCACATGGGTCCCCATCGTGCTCGGCGGTTCGCGTCGAGACAAAGGGATGGTCAGCTTCGCCAAGGTGTTGAGCGCCGCGGAAGTCGACGCGATCCGCGCCTACGTCGTGGGCCGCGCCAACGATTCGCAACCGACGCCGAAACCTTAACAGGCTGCGCCATCGGGCGAACTCGGATCACGAAAGCCCATGAAAGTGAGCCTTTCGTGAACCTTGCTGCGGTCCGACGTGTGTGGATTGTTGAGCTCGATGTGAGCCGGCGCGCTACTAAAGTGAATCGAGCATGCGATTCGCGAGCATCACCGGGATATCGCTGCTGATCAGCGTGGCGTCACTGGATTGTTCCAGTGCGCGCGAGGGTTCGACGAGCAACGCGGGGGAAAACGGCGGTGCGACGTCGGCCGGCGGTACGGCAGCGTCGAGCAGCGGCGCGTCGGCCGGCGCCGGGGCGAGCCCCACGACGTCGACGGGCGGCGAGACCAACGCCGGTGGCGGCGCTTCGCCGAGCGGCGGTGGCTCCTCGTCAGCGAGCGGCGGCGCGACGTCCACCGGCGGCGCAGGCGCGACCTCGACCGGGGGAACGACGAGCGCCGGCGGCGCAACGAACACCGGCGGAACGGCAAACGGCGGCGGTACGGCAAATGGTGGAGCCGGCGGGGGCAGGGCGAGCGGCGGGACCGGGGGCGCCGACTGTGAGATCCCGAGTGAAGACCTTTCCAAGCCGCCCACGACGCTCGCGCTGACCGGCAATCTCGGCACGCACGACCCGTCGGCCATTTTTGCCGACGGCGTCTACTACCTCTTCGCGACCGGCAACGGCATCGCAACGAAGACGAGCACCGACCTGCTCGCCTGGAAGGGCGCGCCCGACGTCTTTTCGAGCATTCCCTCGTGGGTTGCGGGAAAGCTCAGTGGCGTCACGAACGTCTGGGCGCCGGACATCTCGTTCTTCAACGGTGTCTACCATCTCTATTACGCGGTCTCGACGTTCGGCAGTAACAAGTCGTGCATCGGGCACGCGACGCGCGCGAGCATGAGCTCCGGCTCATGGACCGATCACGGCTCCGTCCTCTGCTCCAACGTCGGCACGAGCGACGACTGGAATGCGATCGACCCCAACGTCATCGTCGACGACGACGGTACGCCGTGGCTCGACTTCGGGAGCTTCTGGAGCGGCATCAAACTGGTGAAGCTCGCCGCCGACGGAACGCGCGCCGACACGCAGGTGCTCGCACTCGCCGACAACAAGTCGATCGAAGGGCCGTACATCGTGCATCAGTGCGGCTACTACTATCTCTTCGTTTCGTTCGGGAGCTGCTGCGGGAGCCCGTACGACTACAACATCCGGGTTGGTCGCTCGCAGAGCGTGACTGGTCCTTACCTGGACAAGGCCGGCACCGACATGATGAACGGCGGCGGCAACCAGCTCGTGCAGGGGAACGGCACGTGGACGGCGCCCGGTCACAACGCCGTGCTCGTCACCTCGCAAGCCACGTACAACCTCTATCATGCGCTCGACGCGAATCACGCGAACCCGACTCTGCGCGTCGCCGAGCTCGTCCTCGACGCCGATGGGTGGCCCGTTTCGGGAGGGCCCTGATTCATGCAACGCGGTCGCCTGCGACTCGCAGCGCTCGTCCGACGGACGGCGCTCGGTGTTCCGCTCGCTCTCGCGGCGTGTTCGACGAGCGCCGAGCCTTCATCGGGCGCGGCAATCGCGAGCGCGGGCGGCGCCATGAACGGCGGCGCGCCCGGCGCCGCGTCGACTGGCGGAGCCGGCGCGACGACCAACGACGGATCCGGCGGCGTCGCTGTCGGCGCCGGCGGCGCCACGACGGTCCCCGGAATGACCGGTGGCACGAGCGCAGCGAACGGGGGCACGACGTCCGGAAGCGGAGGTGCCACGGGTGAAGGGGGCGCAGTGTCCGGCGCAACCGGCGGCGAGACGGGACTGCCGATGGATGGCGGTTCGAGCTCCGCTTGCTACAGCGGGGCGACCGCGACCGTCGCGAACACGGACTACGTGTCGCGCAAGTGGGCGAGATGGCCCGTGCCCACGCCGAAATCGATGAACCTGCCCCACTCGATGACGTTCACCGATCTCGGCAACGGCACCGTGAAGGACGACGTGACCGGATTGGTCTGGGAGCAAACCGTCGACGCGACCACGCGAACGTGGTCCGACGCGATCGCCAATTGCGAGAATCTCGTGCTCGACGGCGGAGGCTGGACGCTCCCCACGCGCATGGAGCTCACGTCGATCCTCGACGACGCGCAGCCGTCGGGACCTCGCGTGGACCCGAGCGTCTTCAAGTTCGCCACCAAGCCAGGCTGGACATGGGCTTCGACCCCCTGGGTGGTCGATTCGAGAAAGACCGTCACGCCGCCGCTCTCGTGGTTCATCAACTTCTCGGCGGGCGACAGCAACAACAGCCTGGATCAGACCGCCGCATCGGCCTACGACCGTTGCGTTCGAGTCCCTGCTTCACAAACGCTGCCCGTCGCGCACTACGCCGTCGCCGCCGGCGAGGTCACCGACGACTACACTTGTCTCGTGTGGCAAGCCGATGGCTCCGACGCCACGGCGACGCTCACCTGGGATCAGGCGACGGCGTACTGCCAGGGCTTGTCGTTGAACGGTCACGCCTGGCGGCTGCCGAGCCTCAACGAGCTGGCCAGCGTCGTCGACGACGTGCCCTCCGGCAACGTATCGCCCGCGGTCGATCACGACGCTTTCCCGAACACTGCGGCGAACGCCTGGTACTGGACCGCGACGCCGTACGGGTCGAGCACCGCCGAAGAGTGGTCGCTCAACTTCGAGGACGGCTTCACCAAGCACCAGCCCACGGCGACCCTGGGCATCGCGCGCTGCGTCCGGTCTCAGTAGTTCGCTTCGCTGGTCGGTGCCTCGGACGTGTAGAGGATCTCGAGCTGACCGTCTCCATGGACGCTGATGGTTCCACCCTTCAAGTTCCACTTGAGGGTCGTCGGTCCGGAACCGGCCGCGGCATAGTCGGGCCGGCCGTATTTGCCGCCGAGAACGGTGCGAACGTCTTCGAGCGACGCCGAACGAAGCATCACTGCCAGCAAGCGCTCGTGCGCGAAGTAGAGGCGCACCGCTCCGGTCGCGAAGGGCACGTCGACGGGGAGCTTGTTGCAGTCGCCGAGGTTCGGGCGCGATTGCCAGTGACCCGTACAGCTCTTCTTGGTCTCGGAAACGGTACCGCCGATCGCGAAACCGGCGACGGAGCTCGGAAACGACGGACGATCCGGACGAGTCGCCCCCGACCCCGCCTGTTCGCCGGCGTCTCTGTGCGCCGGCCCCCGCCAACGCAGCTTCGAGAAATCGGCGAGCAGAAGCGGATGCCGGGGCAGCGCGAGCAAGGTGGACAGATAAGTCACCGGCACCGCGAAATTGAGGTTCTGACCGCTCCTCGCGATCAGCGTCGTGACCGCGGCGACGCGCCCCTCGTCGTCGAGCAGGGGGCCGCCCGACGAACCGGGTGAAATCGGCGCAGTGGTCTGGATCAGCGTGATCGTCGGGGCGAGCTGGCGAACGGCGCTCACGATCCCGGTCGATGCCGTCAGCGCCAAGCCTTGTGGGGTGCCGATGGCGACGACGGCATCTCCTGCTGCGAGCGGACCCGATTCGCGCAGCGGCAACGGGGGCGGCAAGGTCTCGGGCGGCACCGCGATCAGGGCGAGGTCGTGGTAGGCGTCGAATCCCGCGACGTTGGAAACGGGAAGCACCTTGCCGTTTGCGACGGCGACCACGATGCGATCGGAGCCCACGATGACATGGAGATTCGTCGCGACGAGGCCGGGCGCTACGACGAAGCCCGTGCCGAGTCCGGTCGGCGTTCGCACCACGACGACGGACGTCGCCGATCTTGCGACGATGTCGTGGACGCTGGGAAGCGCTGGAGCCGCGTCGTGTCGCGGCGACGGCGAGAGCGTCGCCACGGAGGCCGGAGGCGCCGACGCGGCCCGTGGCGCGCACCCGGAAACGGCCGCCACCGCAACGGACGCGAACATACGGAGCGCGACGCAACGCGAACGGGCACCACGCCGGGTCTCTCCTCGCACTCCTCGGATTATAGCGTCGACCCCAGCGGGTCGCCGCCGCGCGAGATCCGCGGGAATTTAGGCGCGAACGCGCCGGCAATTCCGTTCAGGGCGTCAGGGCGGACTTCACGTCTTGATCGAGCTGCTCGGCGGCGCTCCGGATCACGGTGGCGTACCAACGCGTGTGCTCGGTGCGCGCGGCATACTCGGGTTTGTCGGACTTTTCGGCGGGCGGACGGCGCACGAGCTCGAGGAACCCGATTTGCTTGTGGGCGTCGAAGTACTCGACCTTGATCACGAGATCCGCGGCAGTCGGAGGCGGATTCAATGTCTCGCCTTCGTAGTTCACGGTGTGCAGTCGATCGATCTTCGTGATGAAGTTCGTCGCCGTGTCGTCGTGCTCGTTCGGCGCGACCGGCTTCGTCCAGGCGTCTTTCTTGGACGCGCTCCGAACGAGCTCGCGGCTCGCCGAACCGGCGGTGAGTTTGATGCGCTCGACGGCCGACGACTCGAAACCGTGGAGATTGTGTTCGATGAGGCGTGAGTCGGCCGAGCTCAAGTCGCGATAGATGCTGCCCGCGACGACGTAGGCGTCGCCGGTCGCCGCGTCTTTCACGTAGTAGTCGCTGCCGCCGGGGGTCGATGCGCCGAAGACGAGGGAGCGATCCTTGCCGCCTTCGCGGACGCGAAGCTTGCCTTCGTCCTTGTCGAAGCCGAACTCGGTCTTCTGGCTATCGGTCACCTTGCCGAGGACGCGGAGCGCGCGGAGCGGCGCGAGCGTCTCGATCAAGTCCTGACCCTCTTTCACTGCGATGAAGTGGATGTCGATCGGCTTGGTCGGCGCGGGGGGCTCCGATTGCTGGACGTTCACGTTCGGAGGCGGCGCCGGCTTCTTCACCTCGCCGACGAAGTACCGCCCGTTCGAGTCTTGGTGGGGTTCGAGTGTGATCGAGCCGCCTTTGACGTCGAACTCGACCTGTTGCACCTGATCCGGCGTTCCGGACCAGAGCTCGGTTTCGCCGTGTTTGGGTTCCTTGCTCTCGTCGTACGTCCACGTGCGATACGCGAACAACGCGGCGACCGCGAAGATCGCGCCGTGGGCGGCGAGACCGCGCATCGGGTTCATTTCTTCTTCCCTCGCGGCTGACGGCTCTTCTTACTGTATGCGAGGCCGAGGCCGAGCACGAGCGCCGGGGCGCCGAAGATCGTCGAGTAGAACCAGACCAGGTCTTTTTGCTGCGTGTGCTGGATGCTCACGTCTTCCTCGGAGTTCACTTCGCCGGCGAAGCTCTCTTCGCCGCCGAGCCACCTCAGCGCGTCGACCACCAGCAATTGGTTGGTCATCGCGTTCGAGAGGGCGAGATCGGTGATCGCGTCCGCGTCGGCGAGGACGAAGGCACGCATTTCCTTGGGCATCGGGACGTCGGGGACCTCGCCCTTCTTCGCAGGGTCTTTCTTCGCCGGCGGAGGCGCGCCGCCGGTGTCGGAGACGGCCGCGGCGATGCCGTACGAATCGCGCTTCTCGGTCGCGGCGTCGAAGTTGTAGTTGTGGTTCAGGTCCGCAAACGTGCTCGAAGGCGCGCGGAGGGCGATGTCGACCTTCGCCGTCGTGCCCTCGGCGCGCTTGACCGAGCCGGCGCCACCGATGAGAACGGCTGCGCGGGACGAGTTGCGGCTCAGCGTCGTGACCGACGGGTGCGACGAGAACCGATTCGTGACGAGCAAGGTGTGGTCCGAATCGTTGTAGCGGCGGCGGGCGAATTGCTTGTCGTCCGCGAGCACGACGGACGAGAACTCGACGCCGACCATCTTCGCGAGCGCCTCGAGCGTCGCGTCGGTGCCTTGGCCGGTCTCGCTCAGGCCGCTGTTCGCCTTTTCGGACGACGCGGTCTTGTCGGCGTCGCCCTTCGCATCGAGCTTTCCGTTCTTCGCGGCCGTCTTCGGCTTTTCATTGGCCGGCTTCGAGGTGTCCTTCGGCGGAACGGTGCCGGTCGGTACCGTCGAGGCCGCGCCCGCCGTCTCGACGTTCTCCGCCGACATCGCGTCGGGGTCGAGCGCGAGGAAGAGCTTGCCGCCGCGCGCCGCATAGCGCTGCAGCGACGCGAGCTCCTCCGGCGCGAACGGCTGGCTCGGGCCGAGCACCATGACGATGTCGGCGTCGTCGGGAACGTCGGTCGCGAGGCCCTGCGAGAGCCCCAGGTTCTTCAAGGTGTAGTTCTGCTTGCCGAGCAGCGTCTTCAGGATCTTCGCCGAGCGTCCGCTCTGTTCGTCGGACGTGCCCTCCGGTTCGTCGTTGATCTCGCCGTGGCCGACGGTGACGTAGAGGTTCCTGCGTTCGCGAAGGAGCTTGTAGAGGCGCTCCTGAAAATCCCGATCGAGGGTCTTCAGGTTCTTCTCGGCTTCCTTCATATCGGTGCCGATGTTCAACGTGCGCTTGGCCTCGCCGCGCTCGATCACGATCACCCCGTCCTGGATGATCTTCATGTCCTTGGCGAGCTGCGGCTGGAGATAGCGATCGGCCATCTCGAATTTCAGGTTCTTCGCGCCCGCCGCGAGCTTCTCGAGGTAGCCCTTCACCTCGGTGCGGACCGGATTCACTTCCGGAAAGAACGCCACGACGCGGATCGGCTCGTTGAGCCCTTCGACGATCTTCCGGGTCGACTCGCTCGGTTCACTCGTCTTGAAGTAGGAGAAATCGACCTTCGCCGTGGAGCCGGCCGCCGAATAGACGAACAGGGCCGAGTACACGAGAGCGACGGCGATCGTCAGACCGGCGGCGGCTGCTGAGCGAACGCGACGGCTCTCGAGCCGCTCGGCGTTGCGCATCGGGGCGAGCGCCGCTTCCGCGAACAGCATGGGGAGCACGCTGACCACGATGAGGACGACCCAGGCGACGGAGAGCAACCCGTGCACCCGGTCGCGGGTCTGATCCGCGGCGCTCTGGAGCCCGAGCTTCGCCATCCCCCACTCGGTCGTCGCCAGGTAGAGGAAGAGCGCGACCACGCCGATGATCGAGAAAATACCGAGCACCTTTTCGATGCGCCCGCGCTCGCCACCCGCTTGCCACGTCGGAACGAAGCGCGCCGCGGTCGCGCCGAGGACGGCGAGCGTTCCCGCACCCGAGACGACGAGTCGCGCGGTGTCGTGCGTGCCGAGGACGCGCTCTCCGATGTAAAGGACGATGAGGCCCCCGACGTAGAGCGGGACGACCCACGCCGGCGCACCATCGCGCCCGGTGCCGGCCGGCGCCGCGTGCCTCGGGTCCGGCTTGTTCGATTCGCTGCTCATCGCCACCTCCGCGCTTCCAAGATCTTCGTCGCGGACAACAAGAAGAAGTACGTCACCGCGGAGTAGTACGCGACGCCCTTGAGCTCGAGGATGCCTTTTTGAAACGGCATGAAGTTCTGGTGATGAAACGCCATCGCTGCGAGCACGTCGTTCAACGGAGGTTCGACTTCGCCCGCGAGCATCCAGAGGAGGATCAGGGCGACGAGGATGGCGGCACCGACGATCGCCGCGACGACTTGGGAGCTGGTGAGACTCGACGCGAAGAGACCGATCGCGATGGTCGCGGAGCCGATCAACAAGAGCCCGGCATAGCCGACCGCGATGTGTCCGACGCTTACCTTGCCGTTCACGAAGATGAGCGCCGGCATGTACAAGGTGAGCACGGTCAGGATCGCGAGCATCCCGAGCGCCGAGAGGTACTTCCCGACGATGATTTCCCAGTCGCGGATGGGCGCGGTGTTCAGGAGGGTGAACGTGTGCGTCTGGCGCTCTTCGGCGATGAGTCGCATCGACAGAACCAGACTGGACACCATGGTTACGCCGCTCGCCGCGTAGAAGAACTCGCTCAATACTTCCGCCGAGAGCATCTTCTGAGAGAGCCCCCAGTAGTAAAAGAGGATGCCCTCGATGAGGAGCGCACCGCCGATGATGACCCCGCCGAGCGGTGAGCGCGCGTAGGCGCCCATCTCGCGGCGCGCGATGAGAAGAGCTTTGCTCACGATGCCGATTCCTCTTTCGCCGCGGCGTTCGACGACCCGGCGAGTCGCAAGAAGACGCTCTCGAGCTCGTGCTCGTGTCGGCCGAGCTCGAGTAGCTCGAGGCCCGCGCCGAGCACGGCCTGGACGAGGGCCGGACGGATGTCCGTCTTGGCCTCGACGGTGAAACTCGACACGGTGTCGCCGGACTCCGAGGTGTGCGTCGCTTCGACGCCGGTCACGCCGGCGACGGAGGCGAGCACCGTCTTCGCGCGACCCGACGCCGCGGACGCCGGCGCCCCGATGGCGCGGACGGTGACCCTCACGCGCACGCCTTCGAGCAGCCTCGACGACAGCTCCTCTTCGGTTCCGGACGCGACGATCTCGCCGTCCTTGATTACCAAGATCCGATCGCACGTCTCGCTGATCTCGGAGAGGATGTGGCTCGAGACGATGACCGTGTGCGTGCCGCCGAGCTTGCGCACCAAGGCACGCATCTCGACGATTTGCACCGGATCGAGACCCGAGATCGGCTCGTCGAGCACGACGAGCTTGGGCTCGTGAATGATGGCTTGCGCGATGCCGCATCGCTGTTGAAAGCCGTGCGACAAGGTCGAGATCGGATCGTCGTGGCGTTCGCGGAGCGCCGTCAGCTCTTCGACTGCGACGACACGCCGTGCCACGTCTTTCGACGGGACGCCGCGGAGCCGCGCCGCAAAAGCGAGGTATTCGCCGACCCGCATATCGCCGTACAACGGTGGCGTGTCGGGCAAATAGCCGATGCGCTCGCGGACCGCCTCCGGGCTCTCGACGACGTCGATGCCGTCGACCTTGACCGACCCCGCGGACGGGAGCAGGTCACACGCGAGGATGCGTAGTGCGGTGGTTTTCCCTGCGCCGTTGACGCCGAGAAGACCGACGATTTCACCCTGGCCGATTTCTACCGAAAGCGGGCCGATGGCGCGCCGCTCCCCGTAGTACTTATAGAGTTCTCGAATTTGGATCACTCGGATTCCCCGTCGCGAACGGTCGCCGAAAGCGACTCGCGCGAACGCGAGCCATGCTGTCGAATGGCGGGCTTCCGACCCGCGACCGCGGGGGGTTATTCCCCAAGGACACGACGGAGCGCAAGCCTTTGATGCCCCCCCTACCGGCCGAGAGCCCGAGTGGCTCGGGACCCGAGCCCGAGGACGTCGCGACTCGCATCCGAGACGCCGCGATCGCACTTGGTTTCGCTCGTGTGGGGTTCGTACCGGTCGAGCGGTTCGACGAGGCGGATCTGCGGCTCCAGACGTGGCTCGACGCCGGGCGCCACGGGCACATGGCGTATTTGGCCAACGGTGACGATCGCGCCGAGCCGCGTGCGCTCCTCGACAATGCCCGAACGGTCATCTCCGTCGCGCTGCCTTACCGCGGCGCGTCGTCGGTCGCGCTGCGGCGAGATCGGGATGCGACCACCCCGCTCGTCGGTTCCGTCGCCGCGTACGCGGTCGGGACCGACTATCACCGCGTGCTCAAGGACAAGCTCTGGGCACTCGGGCGCGCGTGCAAGGCGATCCTCGGTCGCCCCGTCGCGGCGCGCGCGTGCGTCGACACCGCGCCGATGCTCGAGCGCGAAGCGGCGCGACGCGGCGGCGTCGGCTTCATCGGCAAATCGACGATGGCGATCGTTCCCGGCGTGGGCACCTACGTGCTCCTCGGCGAGCTCCTGGTCGACGCGGAGATCACGCCGGACCACGTCGAGGTTCGCGCCGGGTGCGGCCGATGCACGGCATGCCTCGACGCTTGCCCGAGCGGCGCTTTCGTCGGACCCTACGTGCTCGACGCGCGGCGATGCGTCTCGTATCTCACCATCGAAACGCGCGGCGCGATCCCCGCCGAGCTTCGCCGGGCGGTCGGCGCGCGCGTGTTCGGCTGCGACGTCTGCCAAGACGTCTGTCCGTTCAACGCCTCGGAATCGCCGCGCCCCGCCGCTCCCGAATTGGCGGCGCATCCGGCGCTCGATCAACCGAGCCTCGTCGGTCTCCTCGAACTGACGTCCACCGGTTATCGCAAACTGGTGCGGCGCACCGCGCTAAGGCGGGTGGGGCGTCCTCAGCTGCAGCGCAACGCGGCCGTCGCGCTCGGAAATAGCGGGAACCCGGACGCCGTCGCGCCGCTCGTGCGCGCGCTGGAAAACGACAAAAGCCCGCTCGTGCGTGGACACGCGGCGTGGGCGCTCGGCGAGCTCGGCGGCGAGACGGCGCTGCGCGCGCTCGACCACGCCCTCGCGACCGACGCGGACGAATCCGTCAGGAACGAAGCGCGTGCGGCGCTCGAGAAACCCCGCGCTTCATGACGCGTGTACTTCCGGCTCGGCCACGTCGAGACCCGCCGCTTTCTCGAGCTCGACGAGCGCCTCTTCGATCCCGCGCGCGAACACGTCGAGATCGGGAACGATGTCCCAGTCGCCGTTGAGCCCGAAGTCGAGCTGGCCGTCGTAAGACAGGATCGCGACGCCGAGGGACGCCGTGCTCGCGATCGGGACGCACGGGAACGCCTCGAGCATTCGCCCGCCCTTGAGATAGAGCGGAAACTGCGGCCCGGGGACGTTCGTGACGATGAGGTTCACCATGCGCTGGAGCGAGACGGCAGCGCGCCCGGCGAGAGCGAGGATCGTCGGCGGCGCGTACTCGGATAGTTTCACCCAGAAATCCGCACCAACGGCTTGCTTGGATTCCTTCACGCCAGCCATGCGATCACGCACGAACTCCACGCGCCGCCGCGGATCGGGCTCGCCGACCGGCAAATCGGCGTTCATCATCGAGACCTGGTTGCCGTAGGTCATGCGCTTCGACGAATCGCGAACGCTGACTGGCACGAGCGCCTTCAGGAGGAGGCCGTCGACATTTTCACCGCGCGAGAGGAGCAGCTTGCGCACGCCGCCGGTGACCAGCGAGAGCACGACGTCGTTCACCGTGCTGCCGAACCGATTTTTGATTCGCTTCACCGGATCGAGCTTCATGCGCACCACGTCGAACCTTCGGTGCGGTCCGATTTGCTTCGACAGCGACGTGACCGGCGCTTTCTCGAATGCGGCGCGACTGAACGAAAACACGCCTTGACCGACGTCGAGGGCGCGCTTCAAGAGGTCGCTCTGCGGCTTCACCGCCGCCTTCCACGATTGGTAAATTTCCGCCGGCTTCGTGTATCGTTCGACGAGCGCGTCGACCAGCAGTCGCTCGCGGGTCGGCTCCGGCTCCGGCATCCACTCCGGCGGAGGGTCGGACGGGGGCGGGAACTTCACGAGATCGAGGAGCACCGTCCCGAGATCGACGCCGCTCAGGCCGTCGATCAAGCAGTGGTGCGTCTTCTGGATGATGCCGAGTCGATTGTCCGGCAACTCGAAGACCCAGAGTTCCCAGAGCGGGCGCTGACGATCGAGCGGGCGACTCATCACGCGACCCATGAGTCGCAGCGCTTCTTTCTCGCCGCCGGGTCGCGGCAAGCCCGTGTACCGGATGTGAAACCGAATATCGAAATGCGGGTCGTCGACCCAGACGGGCCGGCCCTGATGCACGGGCACCCACGCGAGCTTCTTTCGAAAGCGCGGCACCAGGTGCAGGCGGCTCTCGATGTGTCGATTCAGCTCGTCTTCGCTGAGACCCGCGTTCTCGAAGAAGAGGAGCGACCCGACGTGCATGTGCGTCGCGGGCGCTTCCGCGTAGAGAAAGCCGGCATCTTGTGCAGAGAGTCTCTCGTAGTTCGTCAAAGCTCGGTTCGGATATGCCGCCCGGTCGTCGGTTGTGAAGGGGGCGATGCCGGACCGGCGGCGGCCGATGCCTTGGCGCTCGCCGCCGCGGTTTTGGCCGCGACGGCAGCCGCCTTGAGCTGACGCGCGCGGTCCTTGGCGGCCTTGACCTCGTCCTCCGATTTGGAGTCCGCTTCGGCGTTCTTCGAGTCCGCTTCGGCCTTGCGCGCGCGATCTTCGGCGTCTCGAGCCGCTTGTTCGGCCTGCTTCACCTTGTCGTCGGACGCTTGCTGGGCCGATGCCTCGGCCTTCACTTCGGCTTCCGCTTGCGCCTTGAGCTCGGCGAGCGTCGGCGCCGACGCGGCGGGTGCAGCGGACGCGTCGGGCGGAGCCTCGTGTGACTTGTGGAACGCCGCGAACCCGCCGCCCACGACGACCAGCGCCGCAGCCGCGACACCGACGATGAGCGCGGAGCTCGCCTTCTTCTTGTCGCCGCCTTCGATGTACGGCGGCGAGCCGGCCCACGTTCCTGGAGTGCCGGTTTGAGCGCGGCGTGCGCTGTCGGACAACGCGCCGCCCGGAGTAGAGCGCACTATCGGATTGGCCGCGGACGGGGTTGCACCCGGCGGCGTCGCGCCGAGCATGCCCGCGGTCGCGGGCCGAGCGCCGGCGGGCGGCGTCGCGTACATCGTGACGAGGTTCGTCACGCCCGCGCCGGACGCCCATTGATCGATCGCTTGCTGAAATTCGCGCGCCGTCTGGTAGCGAAGCCCCGGCTCGCGGGCCATCGCCTTTTGGATGACCTTGTTGAACTCGGAATCGCTGTCGACGACGACTTGCTCGATCGGCTGCGGCGTCTCGAGCACGATCTTGAAGAGCAGCTCGTTGAACGTGTCGGCGTTGAACGGCACGCGGCCGGTGACGCACTCGTAGAGAATGACGCCCACCGCGTACAGGTCGGCGCGATGATCCATGCCCTTCGCGCCCTTCGCCTGCTCGGGCGACATGTAATAGGGCGTGCCCATGACGGCGCCGGTGCGCGTCATGCTGAAGCCGCTCTCTCCCGAGAGCGCGCTGAACTTCGAGATCCCGAAGTCGAGCAGCTTCACGAAGTCGGGCTGACCGCCGCGGGTCTTCAGCAGGAACACGTTGTCCGGCTTCAGATCGCGATGGATGATGCCCGCGCCGTGCGCGGCCGCGAGCCCTTCGAGGATCTGCCTCGCCACGGGGTAGGTTTCACGAGCCGTGAGCTGGGTGCGCTTGGTGATCCGCTGCGAGAGCGTATCGCCGTCGAGGTACTCCATGACCATGAAGCGGTCGCCATCGGGCAGATTGCCGAGGTCGAGCACCTCCACGATGTGCTCGGACCCGATGCGCCCCGCAGCCTGTGCTTCCCGCTCGAATCGCTGAACGGCGTCTTGGTTCTCCGCGACGCCGGCATGCAGCACCTTGATGGCGACGGTGCGGTGAATCCGGATATTTTCGCCTTCGTAGACGGACCCCATCCCGCCCTCGCCGATGAGGCGGACAATGCGGTATTTTCCGTCGATTACGTCGCCAGTCGTTAGCGCCATGTCCAGAAATGACTCCCGTTCAGGCTAACATGTAGCCTGAGCCGCCGTCCACGCTGCGGCCTCTGTTGATGGACGGCCGACAGCCGAAAAGGTTACCGCAAAGCTTGCGGAGGCAGCGGCATGGACGTCGAACGGTGACTTTGTCGGTCGCAATTTCACCGCCACCGGACGAAGCGGCTCCCAGGTTTCGACCGCACGCCACGGTTCAGTTCCAATGTCGGAGGGCATCGGACCCCGGACGCAGCCTCGAAGGCGCCTCCGGGGTCGGGTCGACTTCGTCCTGTTTCACATGTCGCAGCTCCGCTTCGCGAAGTCGGTGAACCGACGTCACGAGCGCCGAACGAGACGGGGTACGCTGCGGGTTGTCGTGACGACTCGCGCGAGCCCATCCCCGCCGGCGTCGCGACGCGGACGCGTCATCGCCGCCCTGAGTGATGCCTTTGCCGGCAGCGCGGCGTTCGCGGTGCTGGCCGAGGTCGAGGCGGTGCTCCACTCCGGTTCGCTCGACGTGCTCACGTTGACGCTATCCGGCTGGGTCGGCGCGTTCGTCGGCGTCGCGCTGGGCCAAGTGCGAGCCCGGGTGCGTGACCTCGGCGCGACGCGCCGTTTTATCGGGTGGGTCCTCGCAGGGACGGCGGCCGGGCTCTGGCCCGCGCTCGCGGTCGGTGCCGTCGCCAAGCTCGGGGGGCCGCATCGCACCATGGCTGCCCTCACCTTGTCCGGCGGCGCGGTAGCCGGAGCCTTGTTCGGCCTTTGCCTCTTCCTGGCGGACCTCGGAGGGAATCTTCGGCAACGACTCTGGCGACTCGCCGTGGTCGGGGTCGCGGTCGTCGTCACGCTCGTCACCGAAACGGCCGACGAAACCCTGCTCGTGCTCCACGCCTATCCGCCGATGCGGCTCGCGCTCGTGGTCGCGACATGGACGTTCGTCGCCGATGCGGGGCTTGCGGTCGCGACCGTCGTGGGCGAGCGATTGCCGAGCTCGATATGGCGTTCGCGACTCGAGTGGGCTTGGTTCGGCGCGCTCGCGGTCGGACTCGTCGCGACGGCCCAGACGCCGGAAGACCGCGTCGCACCTCTCTTGTTACGACCGACGAGTAGCCGCCTCGTGGAGCTCGCGCGCACCGCGACCGACTTCGATCGCGACGGGTCTTCGTCGTGGTTCGGCGGCGGCGACTGCGCGCCGTTCGACCCGAAGGTGAACCCGAACGCCCGAGAAATTCCCGGCAACGGCGTCGACGACAATTGCCGCTACGGCGATGCGCCGTTGCGCATGGCCGCGGCGCCCGACACGGAAATGCCCGCGACGCCGTCCCCGGTGAACGTCGTGCTCATCTCGATCGACACCCTTCGCGCCGATCACGTCGGGAGCTACGGCTATTTCCGTCCGACCACGCCGCGGATCGACGCGTTCGGACGCGGCGCGCGGCGCTTCGAGCGCGCGTACACGTCGGGCGGCTGGACGTGCATCGCGCTCCATTCGCTCCTGAGCGGGCTCTACGCGCGCCGCCTCGACTGGGAAGCAGTAGCGATCACGTCGAAGGACCGCATGCTCCCGTTTCCGTGGGAGGGCACCTTGCTTCCCGGCGAAGAGTGGCTCGCGAACCTCTCCGCGCCGGTGCGGACGCCGTCGACGTCGCTGCCGCTCTGGCTTCGCCGGCGCGGGATGCGAACCGCCGTCGTGATCGCGCCAAAACCCGGGGCGATCCTCGGCTATCGCGACTTTCTCGAGAACAGCTTCGACCAGGTTCGCGTGACGCCTTCGGGCACCAACGACGCGGCCGTCGCCGACGGCGCCATCGACGTCCTGAAGTCGTTCGGCGACGCGCCTTTCTTTCTTTGGGCGCACTTTTTCGAACCCCACGACCCGTACGATCGCCACCCCGAGGTGCCGGCATTCGGCGATCGGCTCGAAGACGAATACGACCACGACGTGGCCTTCTCGGATTTCGAAGTGGGCCGGCTGCTCGACGCGGTCGACGCACGCGGTGGCAGACCGACGGCGGTCGTCGTCACGGCGGATCACGGCGAGTCGTTCATCGGCGGCTCGCCGGTGCACGGCGAAGATCTGCACGAAGAATCGATCCGCATTCCGATGTTCATCCGCGGACCCGGCGTTTCCGCCGGCCCCAGCGACGTGCGCGCTAGCCTGGTCGACATCGCGCCGACCATTTTCGACTGGACCCGGACGCCTATCCCGCCGGGGCTCGACGGCACGAGCCTGCTCCACGCTCCGCCGCGGCGCGCGCTCATCACCGACATCTGGCGTCACGATCGCTCCGGCAAGCTGTACATCGATCTGGTCGGGGCCACCGGTGACACCCGAAGGCTCGTGCGCGACCGGATCGCGGAGGCGTCGTTCACGTACCGCGTCGGGGACATGGCGCGCCCGCTGACTCCGCTTCACGAGCACGAAGACCCGCTTTTGGCCGACACGCTCGGGCGCTACTTCGAAGAAGCCGGCATGCTCGAGTGACGCCCCGATCCGACGGATACGCGTGTCAATCGGATGGCGCCGCGACGTCAACCCGCCGGTCACTTCCGCGCCCCATTGGGTCACGCTGTTTTCGTTTTTCTGTGAGGGTACCCGGGAAAAACTGCATGGCGCGGGTTCGGCATGCTTCGTGTTTAGCGATAGCCAGGGCACTCGATCTTCCCGGCTCGCCACGAGAGCCAGAACCGTAACGAAAAGCGAACGATGTCAATCACGATCCAAACCAACATGGCCTCGATGCAATCGCAGTTCGAGCTCGACAAGAACCAACAGGCCTTGGCGTCGAGCTTCACCAAGCTGTCGAGCGGCTACCGGGTCAACACGGCGGCGGACGACGCGGCCGGTCTGGCCATCAGCGAGGGCATGAAAGCGCAGATTCGCTCGTACGTCGTCGCGGAGCGCAACGCCGGGGACGCGACCTCGATGACGCAGACTGCGGAAGGGTCACTCGCCCAGGTACACGACATTCTCGGTCGTATGCGCGAGCTCGCGATGCAGTCGTCGAACGGCTCGCTCGGACAGACCGACCGCAGCTACACGGACACCGAGTTCCAGTCGCTGAAAGCCGAAATCGCGCGCGTCCAGGGTTCGACCGAGTTCAACGGCAACCAGCTGCTGGCGAACGCACCGAGCACCGTCACCTTCCAGGTGGGCAACAACAACACCGCCGCCGATCAGATCGCTGTGACGTTCGGGAACCTGAACTTGACGTCGCTTCTCGCCGCTTCGACGAGTGTCGGCGGCGCGACGACGTCTGCGGCGCTCGCCTCGCTCAGCGTCATCGACAACGCGATCGAGACGGTATCCACGAACCGCGCGAAATACGGCGCAGTCATGAACCGGCTCGCGGAGACGACGCAGTCCATCGAGGAGATGCGCACGAACCTGACCGCCGCCAACTCGCGCATCCGCGACGTCGACGTCGCGAGCGAAACCGCGAAGATGAGCAGCGAACAGGTGCTCACCCAGGCCGGCGTCGCGGTTCTTGCTCAAGCAAACCAAATCCCGCAAGAGGCGCTGACCCTCATCAAGGGTTGACCCAGCCTCGCGCGAACGCGGCCTAGCCGACGAGTCGTCGATACACGGCGAGGTGCTCGCGGCCGACCACGGGCCAGCTCGTTCGTTCGGCGAAGCTCTCGACGGCCTCGAGCGCGCGCCTCCGAAGGTCCGGCGATTCGTAAATGCGGGTCATTGCCCGTGCCCAAGCGCGCGCGCTCCCAGCCGGCACCATGAGATCCGGAAGGTCGCGGAACAGCGCCCTCGCCTCGGCGAACTTCGGGCCCCGCGCCGACAGCATCGGGCGACCGAAGCCCACTGCCTGATGAAAAACGCCGCTGGCCGAGCCGTAGCTCTGCTGGTGCGGCAGCAAAATGACGTCCGACGCGGCGTAGACGTCCGGAACGCGCTCCGCCGCGAGGTACTCGTCGCGAATCGACACGCGCGGCGCGGCGGGCGCGAGACTGACCCGCGCCTTGATGGCGCCGACGTAGAGGTGATTGTACCAACGATCCCCCCACGGCATCCCCGACACCAGGAGACGGGCATCCGGCATTTTCGAGGCGGCCCGCAGAAACCCCTCGACTGCGGTGTGGACGTTCTTCAGGCGGTGGATGAACCCGAAGAACGTGAACAGGAACGCGTCCTCGGGGATACCGAGGCGCGCCCGCGCGTCGCTCATCGGCGGGAGCTCGGCGCGCGTCGTCCCGTGCGGAATGACGCTGATGTCGCCGGGCGAGATGCCTTGCCGCTCGAGCTCCGTGGCCATCGCTTCGCGGTGGTGCACGACGAGATGCGCGGCCCGCGCGAGCTCGCGATGAAAGGCCCGCGTGCTCGGCCGAAGGGCGAGCGCCCGCCAGCGGCGCGCTCCGTAGACGGTGTGGAGCGTCACTACCGGCCGTACGCCCGCCGCGCGAAGCCGCTTCACGAGCGCCGGCAAGCGGCGGTCTTCGCCGAACAGGTCCGGCGCGTACTGAAAATGGGCGACCTCGCAGCGTTCCGCGGTGATGGCCCGAAACACGTCGTCGCCGTAGTCGTCCTCGCGCCGGTACGCTGCGCGTACCTGGAGCCGGGGCAGGCCCAGATCCTCGGGCTCACCGGTGTTTTCGGCGCAAACGAAGACCGAGCTGTCCGGATCCGCCACGAGAGCGCGGGCCAGGTTTTGCGTGTAGAGACCGATCGCGCAGCGCTTCGGCGGGTACGTGCTGACTAGGCCGACGCGCATGGAGGGAATCGCCGCGAGCTCCTAGATCGTTCGAAACGTCTCTGCAACTCGGCGACGCGAACCGGGCGTGAACGCGAGCCGGAATAGAGCGCGGCCGTCGCTCGTTTCGGGAGTTGGAAAAAAGTACAACTTTTCGTCGCGCGTACACGTCATCGAAACCCGTTCGACTCGCGAGACGGACAAGATCGGCGCATGCGTTGGGCGAGGTATCTCGTGATCGCCGCCCTGATCGGGTTCGAGCTCGCGTACGTCGCGATGGGCATGAGTCAATCGGCGAGCCTGGTGCGCGGGCAATAGACTCGAACGGTCGGCGTCACCCGAAACGACCGAAGACCAGATTCAACACGAGACCGAGCACGGTCGTGTTGTAAGCGAACGACACGATGGAGTGGACCAGCACGGTGCGGCGCATCTGGTCGCTGCACACGGTCACGTCGGACACCTGGTAACACATGCCGATCGTGAACGAAAAGTAAGCAAAATCGAGATCGTTGGGTGGCTTCTTTCCGGGAAATTCGAGGCCGCCGACGCCGTCGTCGTCGTCGCGATAAAAGAGCCGAGCGTACCGAAACATGTACGCCGCGTGCGTGAGCAACCACGACGACCCGACCGCGGCGAGGCAGAGTGCGACCACGAAGTCGTCGAGCTCGGGGGACGCGCGGCGCGCCTGGCGAACGAACAGCGTCGCGGCGACGAGGCTCACCGCACACGAGAGGAGCACCAGGAAATAGACGGCGTTCCGACCTGGGTCCTCGGCGGCAGCGCGACGCCGCGTCTCGGACGAGTCGGCGCCCTGGACCGTCAAGTACACGAGCCCGAGGACCGTCGTGCTTGCGGCGTCCCAGCCGGCGATGGCGCGAATTCCCCAGCCGAGCCGCGGCAGAATCGACCACGCCACGAGCCCCATGACGAACCCGAGGGCCAATCGCCCGCGGGACTGACGCGGGTCGTACCAAGGGAAAGCGCGCTCCGGGGGTGCCGACGCCATTGCCGGCCGCATCCTACAGACTCGGCCGAAATCGGCCCGCTTCCTGGACGGTTCCGCCACCCGAGCGGACGCCCTCGCGCCGAGTGCAGCGTCTTGCCACGATCCCGAGGATCCGCTTGATCCTCCTGCCCGGCGAGGCCCATCGTCCGCGACCCCGTGCTCACGCCGAACTCGTTCCACGCCCCGAACCCCTCACCGGTGACGTGAGCCGATGCAGGGTCGTCTCTCCTCGGCGCTGGCGCGCGGACGGCTGTGGTGGGCCGCGCAAAACCGCTCCATCCTGCCACTGCTCTTTGCCGAGAGCTCGCCGCTCGATCTGCGGATCGTCGGGCGCACCTTGCTCCACGCCTCACTCGTCGGGGTCGCGACGGGGCTCGTCGGGGCGGCGTTCTTCGGCGCCCTCGAATACGCGCAGCGGCTGCTGCTCGAAGACCTGACGGGCTACGTCCCGCTCCGCGCCCACGGCGAGACGTTCGCGGCGGGCAGCGGCGTTCACGTCTTCCGGCCGTGGCTCCTCGTCCTTCTTCCGGCCATCGGCGGCTTGCTCAGTGGGTTCGTGACCCGGCTCGCGCCCGAGGCGCGCGGGGGTGGCGGCGACGCCATGATCCACGCCTTCCACCACGACGGCGGCATCATTCGCCGTCGCGTGATCGGCGTGAAGTTCCTCGCGTCGATGCTCACGCTCGGCACCGGTGGCGCGGGCGGCCGCGAGGGCCCGACCATGCAAATCGGCGGCGGCATCGGGTCGTACGTCGGCCGGCTACTTCGCGTCGGGCCGCGAGAAACCCGGATTCTCATGGTCGCCGGCGTCGGCGCCGGGATCTCCGCGGTGTTCCGGACGCCCCTCGGCGCCGCGCTACTCGCCGTCGAGGTGCTGTACGCGGACGGGTTCGAATCCGACGCCCTGATTCCGTCGGTGCTGGCGAGCGTCGTCGCGTACTCGGTGGTCATTTCGATCTTCGGCGAGAGCACGCTCCTCGCGCACGCGCCGCGCTTCCCGTTCAGCGCGATCCATTTGCCGCTGTACGCGCTCCTGGCGGTCCTGGTCGCGCTCCTGGCCGCAGCGTTTGCCGGCGCGCTCCACCGCGCGCACACCCTCTTCGATCGCATCCCCTGCCCCGACTGGCTGCGTCCCTCCATCGGCGGGCTCGCTCTCGGCGCGCTCGCGACGACCCTCATCCTGGTCGTGGGGCGCAAAATGAGCACCGAGGGTCAAGGGCTGGGGCTCCTCGGCGGCGGTTATGGCGCGGTGCAGGTCGCGATTTCCGGCGCGTCATGGGTGCCGCCCGGGTGGGCGGCGGTCGAGCTACTCCTCGGGCTGTCGCTGGTGAAGATCGTCGCCGCGTCGCTGACCATCGGGTCGGGCGGGAGCGCCGGAGATTTCGCGCCGTCGCTCTGCATCGGCGGGCTCTTCGGCGGCGCGTTCGGACGCGCCGTCGCCCTCTTGTCGCACGATCCGGGCATCGACCCGGGCGCCTTCGCGCTGGTCGGCATGGGCGCCTTCTACGGCGGCATCGCCCACGTGCCGCTCAGCGCGCTCGTGCTCGTGTGCGAGCTCGCTGGAAACTACGATTTGCTCGTTCCCTTGATGCTCACGCAGGGCATCGTCTTCGTCGCCCTGCGCGGTCGAACGCTGTACGGCGCGCAAGTGCCGACGCTCAACGACTCGCCGGTGCACCGCGATTCGCTCCTGCAGGATTTACTGAGGTCGAAGACGGCCGCGGATCTGATGACTCGGGGGCGACCCTACGCGAGCTTCCGCCCGGAGACCCCCGCGGCCGAAATGCTGCGCTTGGTCGCCGAATCGACGTGGCAAGACGTCTTTCCGGTCGTCGACGCGTCGGGGCGCATGATCGGCCTGGTCAGTAACAGCGTGATCCCAGTCCTCGCGATGGAACACGACGGCGCGAAGTGGGCGGTCGCCGCCGACGTCATGGGACAGCCGGTGAGCGTGCGCGACAGCGACGACCTGATCAAGGTGACCGAGCTGCTCTTGAAAACGAAGCTCCGCGAGCTTCCGGTCGTCGACGTCGATTCGCGCATCGTCGGTTTTCTCGACGAAGCCGAGATCGCCGCGATCTACATTCACGCCGCGTCGCGCCCCGACTGACGGCACGAGTCCCCACATCGACGACGCCTGCCGTGAACGGTGCCCCACACAAAAGAAGCTGGCTCAGAGACCGTAGCGAGCCCGCCGATGCTAGGAAGGCCGACGCAGGCATACGCTGGTATTTCGAGGAGGCCGACCGACGCAGCGGGGGGCGTAGTAGGTCTATGAGCCAGCTTCTAAGAGTCGAGACCGAGGGCGGCGGGGGCGCGCGGGCCGTCGCTCTTGCGCGCGCCGCTCTCTTCGCGAACGGTTTTCAGGATTCGATAGGTGCCGTCTTTCGGGAGGCGGACGAAGCCGGTGAACGCCGCGGCGGCGAGCGTGCCGTCTTCGAGCCACTCTTCGATCCATTGCGAGGCGTGCCGGACGCTTTCTTGTTTGAGCGCGACGCCGAGTTGACGAAGCCATTTGCGGTTGAAGCGTTCGTGGCTGCCGACGGGTTTTGCGACGATGAGCGGAATGCCGAGCGCGGCGTAGAAACTGAGCTCGCTCGGCTTGGTCCAGAGCACGTCGGTTTCGAGCAACAGCTCGTTGAAGCGACGGTAGTACGTCGCGAAGTCCGGCGCTTTCAGCACCTCGATGCCGTCGCCGATCGAGGCGTCGAGGCCGGATTGGTGGATCGCACGGTAAAAAACCTCGGCGACGTCGCTGCGAGTGCCGGCCACGAGATTCACGGTGAGGTGCCGTCCGACGATCGCGTCGCGGAGGCTCGGCAAAAAGTCGAACGCCATCTCCGATTGGGCGCCGGCGCCGCCGACGGCAAACGTCAACGCGGGTGGTCGAGTCTCTTCGTGTGTCGGCAGCTCGCCGAGCGTGCGCACCAGGTCGTAGCGGTGGAGCTGGCGGAATGCGCCGCGGCGATCGAGCCGGACCACGCGCCGAGCGACCGTGCGGCGCAAGAGGCCGAGCTCGGGGCCCCCGAGGAGCTCGAGCGGCAACGGAAAACCGGTGAGCGTGACGTGCTCGCGCGGCACGCCGTACGCGACGAGCCGGCGCACGACGCGGGTGCTCGGCGCGAAATAGCGGATGCGACTGTGGCGTCCTTGCATCGGCGCCCAGACGCGGTGCACGTCGGCGTCGGTCACGACGCAATACACGGAGTTGCAGCCCGCACGATCCGCGATGATCGCCGGAGCGTAGAACGTCGTGATGAGCGGCGCCCCGGTCTCTTTCAAGTGGCGCACCAGGCCGCGGCCGAGACCGCGAGTGACCAGGAAATCCAGGGCGCGGGCCCCGAGGTTCGGGTGGGCGTGGTCGACCCGCGCGTAGAGCGGCGGGATCTTCGTGACCCTGTCCATGAGCCTGGTCGGATCGCCGAGAAACGACGCGATCTGCAGGGGTTTCGAGAGCAGCTCCTGCGCCTGCCGGACCCGGGCCCAGAGCTTCTGCTCGTCGGCGTCAGCGAAGGGCGCGCGATCGGCGTGGACGAGCTCGGTCCCGAGCGCATCCGAGAGCGGGAGCGCGGCGCGAAGATGGCCGTACCCCATTTCCGCAGCAACGACGATGGGAGCAGACGATGCCATGCGCTGCCGTTAACAGGCGACCGTGACACGCGAGTGGCGCCGAAGTGCCGTCTCGCGGGAACGACGCGTTCCAGGCGACGAAAGGGGTTATGCGGTTCGCCAAACGGACTATACGTCCAAGCGTGCGACTCGAAGACTTGGGCCTCGTCGGCAACTGTCAGATCGCGGCGCTCGTGGAGAAGACGGGGGCCATCGTGTGGTGCTGTTTGCCCCGCTTCGATTCGGATCCGGTGTTCGCCGCGCTTCTCGACGAGAAAAATGGCGGCCAATTCCTCGTCGGGCCCGCCGAGGGAACGTCCGGCGAGCAGCGATACGTCGAGAATACGAACGTTCTCGAGACGGTGTTTCGCACCAAGGATGGCGCATTTCGCCTCGTGGACTTCGCCCCCCGTTTCGAGCAACACGGCCGTATTTTTCGACCGACCGAGCTGTGTCGGATCGTGGAGCCGCTCGAAGGCGCGCCGCGCGTCCGCGTCACGTGCGACCCGCGCCTCGGGTGGTCGAAAGAGGCGCCACAGCGCTCCGTCGGTTCGAACCACGTCCAATACGAGGGGTTCGCGAGCCGCCTCCGGCTGACGACCAACATTCCGCTGTCGTACCTCGACGGTCAGCCATTCGCACTGACCGAGAAGCGACACATCGCGCTCACGTGGGGCGCGCCGGTCGAAGAAGCGCTCGAAGCGCGCCTCGAGTTCCAGTACGCCGAGACGCTCCGGTATTGGCGGCGCTGGGTGAAGCACTGCAACATCCCGCCGCTGTTCCAGGCCGAGGTGATCCGCTCCGCGCTGGTCCTGAAACTACATTGCTTCGAAGACACGGGCGGCATCGTCGCCGCGATGACCACGTCGATTCCGGAAGCGCCGGGCACCGGCCGAACCTGGGATTATCGTTATTGCTGGCTCCGCGACGCCTATTACGTGATCAGCGCGTTGCGCCTGCTCGGACACTTCGAAGAGCGCGAGAACTTCGTCCGGTATCTCCTCAACGTCGCGGGCGGCGCTCCGGATCTGAACCTCGCGCCGCTCTATCGCGTCGATGGAAAATCGGATCTCGACGAACGGATCCTCGAAAATTGGCCCGGTTTTTCCGGGCACGGCCCGGTCCGCGTCGGCAACGGCGCAGCGAAGCATTCGCAGCACGACGTATTCGGCGAAATGGTGCTCGCGCTCGCTCCCATTTTTCTCGACGACCGCTACACGGCGGAGCGCTCGAACGCGGTGCTGAAGCTCGTCGAGCAGCTCACGCGCCGGGCGATCGCCGTCGCGGGAACCCCCGACGCCGGGATCTGGGAATACCGCACGGAGTGGCAACCGCAGACGTTCTCGACGCTCATGTGCTGGGCCGCGACGGATCGCATGGCGCGTATCGTCGGGCGTCATGCCCCGCTCTTGAAGGCCGAGTTCTCGGCCGCTGCGGACACCATTCGCGATCGCATCGCGCTCGAGGCCTGGAACACGAAGCTCGGGGCGTTCGCGGGAAGTCACGGCGGCGCGGACCTCGACGCCTCGCTCCTGCAAATGGCGTCGCTCCGGTTCTTGCCGCCGAACGATCCGCGCCTCATCGCGACGATCGACGCCGTCCGGAGCGCGCTGTCGCGGGACGGTTGGCTCTTCCGTTATCAGCTGGACGACGGATTCGGTAAGCCTTCGGTCGCGTTCATCATCTGCACCTTCTGGCTCATCGAAGCGCTCGCGTACATCGGGCGAACCGAGGAGGCGAAGGCGGTCATGAATCGCGTGCAAGCCACGTTGACTCCGCTCGGGCTGCTCTCCGAAGACTACGAGACGGCGACCTTGTCGATGTGGGGGAACTTCCCGCAAGGGTACTCCCACGTCGGGCTCATCCACGCCGCGTTCGCAGCGTCGCCCGAGTGGCGCGACGTGCTCTGAGCGCTCACTGACCGCGCCCTGCGACGTCGATCGCCGGCCCTTCCGGCATCGCCAGATTGTGCGCGGTGTTGATCAGCGCGACGTGCGAAAAGGCCTGGGGGAAATTGCCGAGCTGGCGTTTGGCGACCGGGTCGTATTGCTCGGCCATGAGCCCGACGTCGTTGCCGAGGGCGACGAGTCGCTCGAACATCTCCGTTGCTTCGTCGCGGCGTCCGAGGCGCACCAGGTTGTCCGCGAGCCAGAACGTGCACGTCAAGAAGGCGCCCTCGCCGGCGACGAGCCCATCAACACCCGTCTCGGTCGCGTAGCGATAGACGAGCCCGTCGTGCACGAGCTCGCGCTCGATCGCCGCCACGGTGCTCTTCACGCGCGGGTCGGAGGGCGGCAAAAAGCCGACCAGCGGCATCATGAGGAGACTCGCGTCGAGGTGGCTCGATCCGTAGGCCTGCACGAACGATTGCTTCTTCGCATCGAAGCCCTGAGCACACACGTCGCGATGGATCGCGTCGCGGAGCGCCGCCCAGCGGTCGAGCGGCCCTGATTCACCGAAGCGCTGGATGCACTTCACGGCGCGATCGGCGGCGACCCACGCCATCACCTTCGAATGCGTGAATCGTTGATCCGGACCGCGGATCTCCCAGATGCCGGCGTCGGGGTTCATCCAGTGCGCCTCGAGAAATTCCATCAGCTTCGTCTGCACGCTCCAGGCGTCGCCGCTCGCTTCGATGCCGTGGCGTCGCGCGAGGTAGAGCGAGTCCATCACTTCGCCGTAGACGTCGAGCTGGCGCTGATCGGCGGCGGCATTACCGATGCGTACCGGCGCCGAGCCCTCGTACCCCGGGAGCCAGCCGAGCTCGAGCTCGGGGATGCGGCGCTCACCCGCAAGGCCATACATGATCTGCATCTGACCCGGATCGCCGGCGATCGTGCGAAGAAGCCACTGCCGCCACGCGCGGGCCTCTTCCCGATAGCCACCGACGAGCAAGGCATAGAGCGAGAACGTCGCGTCACGAAGCCAGCAGAAACGGTAGTCCCAGTTCCGCACGCTCCCGATTTTTTCCGGAAGCGACGTCGTGGCCGCCGCGACGAGTCCACCCGTGGGCCCGTAGCTCAATGCCTTCAACGTGATGAGCGAGCGCGTGACCGCATCGCGATAGGGGCCTTGGTACGTCGAGCGACGCGACCATTCAGTCCAGAATCGCGCGACTTCGTCGAGCGCCGCCTCCGGGTCGAGCGCCGCCGGTTTTGGCGCGATCGACGAGCACCACGTCAGGACGAAGTGACGCCGATCCCCCTTTTCGACGTCGAATTCGGCGACCGTACGCTGGTTCTCGCCACGACAAGGAACGTCGGTGTCCAGATAGAGCACGTCCGGGCCCGCTACCGCGGAGATGCCGTTGCCGTCGCGACGCACCCACGGAACGATGGAGCCGTAGTCGAACCGAATGACGAGCTCGACGTGCATGCGCACTCGCCCCTCGATCCCTTCGACGATACGCACGACGCCGGTGCGCCCGACACCGACGGGCATGAAGTCGATGATGCGGACGCGGCCGCTCGAGGTACGAAAATCGGTTTCGACGACGAGCGTGTCCGGTCGATAGCGTCGCTCGACGGCCTCGACGGGACCGTCCGGCGCGATCAAAAAGCGCCCGTGCTCGGCGGTGCCGAGCAGCGCCGCGAAGCACGCTGGCGAATCGAAGCGCGGAGACGAAAGCCAGTCGACCGAGCCGTCTCGGCCGACCAGCGCCGCCGTCTCACAGTTGCCGATGAGTGCGTAGTCTTCGATTCGAAGCGGCATCGTAACGCTTCGAGCTCAATCGGAGCGGGTGGGCCGGAAGCGGACTCGCCGCGCCGACCCACTCCGCCGGGCGATCAGCCCTTGCAACCGCCTTGACCCTTACAGTCGTTCTGGCCCTTGCAGCCGTGCTTGTCGGTCTTGCAATTGCCTTTGCCCTTGCAGTCGTTCTGGCCCTTGCAGGACGACTTCTCACCGGTCGCGTCCGTGGACGCCGCAGCCGCCGTATCGGTGGCCGCTGCCGGCGCCGACGATCCAGCCGCCGCGGGCTCGGAAGCGGGCGTCGCCGGCTCCGGGGCAGCGGCGTCGCTGCCTCCGCAGCCGACCGCGCCGAGGAGAATGCCGCTCACCGCGGCAGCAAGTAACGTATTCGACATGTTCATTTTCATTGTTCCCTTCTTATTCGCGAGGGCTCGAACCTGCGAGCCCCCGTGAAGCTTTTGTCGTGCCTTTTCCCGGCACTCTACGCGCCCCGATTGAAGGCGGATTTTTCGACGACGAAGCGCGCGAGTCTACTCCGCTTGTGGGGAGCGGCGCGGTGATCGCCCGTCGAACGGACGCGAGCGGCGATGAATCATCGAACCTGACGGCGACGGGGCCAACCTGGTGACGGATCCCGAGTGTCGCGAACAGAGCGTCGAAATCCTCCGCGCCGCGGGCCTGGCCGAACCGACGGTATAAGTCGATCAGTACATGCGTCCCCGTGGCTCGGTCACCCTCTTCGAGCGTCGCTTCGAAAGGCCGATGTACTTCGACGCTGGCAGACGCGGCCATTGCCCGCACGGCGTCACCGAGTCCCTTGGCGCCGTGAGTTTGCTCACGGATGCCCACGTCGGCCAAGAGAAAATAGGCAGAGCCACCCCAGTACACGCGGCCCCATGTATCGTCTTGGTCGAGGCCTCCGTCGGTCGGCGACGGATACCCTTGCGGCAAGCCTTCGATCAAATCCGACCACACCTTCTCGGCCGTGATGATCCCCTGTTCGGCGCGCGCGATCGGCTCGACGTACGAGGCAAGCCCTTCGTTGAACCACGGATGGTTCGGATATAGATCCGGGAACGCCACGTGAATCAGTTCGTGCGCGACGACCCAATCGTCACGCACCACGGTCGACGGTGTGACGTTCGTTCCGATGCGGACGAGAATCGACGCGCCTCCCCCACCCAGGGTCTCCCCGCGCGTGGCTGTCGAGGTGCCCGGCGCAAAGAACAACGTGAACCGATCGTCGAGCGGGCGACCGAAGTATGCCGTCACCGCGTTGAGCGACGCTTCCACCCATCGGAGCAACGCGGGCACGGAAAACTGACTTCCCGGTGCGATCGCGAGCACCGTCCCCGACGAGCCGACGGATTGCACGACGACGGGACCGAATGCGGTGAACGTCGATTGGTCGAACGAGTCGAACGACGCCTCATAGGTGTCGGCGATCGAGGGCGCCGGTCGGAGCGCGGTCGTGAACGGAAGATCCGCCGGGGTGCTCACGTGAACCCGGTATTTGCCGTCTTCGGGCACCCTCTCCGGACGGAGCAGCCACGTCGACGGCGGCGCGAACACGACGCCGCCGAGCACGATGGCGTCATCGACGTCGCCGAGCTCGTCGGCCGCTTTGCGGAGACGAACGTGATAGCGGACGCGACACGGCGAAGCGCACCCCACGCTCCAGTTCGCGTCCGTCATCGCGAACGGCGCGAAGGCGTCCCCTCGTTCTACGGCGAGGCCGTCGATGAATGGCCGCGCTTCGTCGTCGAATACGAGGGCACCGCCGAGCGAGCCCGTGAACACCGCCTCGACGTCGAGCTCGACGTTCTGCCCGACGCGTACGTCGTACGACCAGCTCGCTGGCCCCATCGACGAGGGCGCCGACCGAACCGCGGGCGCCTCGCGCGAGAAGACGGGGGTCGGCCGCGAAACGGCGCGCGCTCGCGGCGTGCAGGACGCGCAAAACGGGGAAGATGCGAAAGACGCGAACGACAATACGCAACGGGCGAGCGACGCATGGGTCGCCTCTCGGCGCATTCTCGAACGGAATGCACGCCGCCCCGTAACACCGCGCGGAGTCATGCGTATCCAAACCACGGTGTTTGCGCTTTCTGCAAGCCGAGTGGGAGAATACGAAATGTCGAACCAGGTCGCCTCGCAATTACAGGTCGCTCGCGCGCGAGCTTCGACGGTGCTCGAGAGCCTCGTACCCGTCGCGATGCTGCTCGCTCGGCTCGCCGTCGGACTTCTCTTCGAATCCACCGGTTGGGGAAAGGTGCACAACATCCCCAAGGTCACCGCGTTCTTCGTGAAGCTCGGGATTCCGTTGCCCGGCTTCCAAGCGGTACTGGTCGGCTGGAGCGAGCTCCTCTGCGGGACGGCGCTCGTCATCGGGCTTCTCACGCGCCTCGCGACCATTCCCCTCATCGTCAGCATGGTCGTGGCGATCCTCACCGCGAAGCTCGCCGATATCCACGGCGTGTTCGATCTGGTCGGCCAGGACGAATTTACGTACCTGGTCATGCTCGTCGTCATCGCGGTGGTGGGTCCCGGCAAGTTTTCGCTCGATCGACTCATCGCGCGCCGCCTCGACGAGGCCGCCTGAACGGCGCCCGACGAGACCGGTGAGAAACGCGCCCATCCGGGCCTGGGTGGGGTACGGTCCCGCTCGGTTTTTCGTCACGACCCCCTGCGCTTTCTCGGCGCGGGACCCGGGTCTGGCGTAACAATCGCTGGCTCATCGACGTATGCCCTTAGAAGACCCGGACAGTGACGAGTCGCTCATGGTCGCGTACGTGGCGGGCGACCGCCGGGCGTTCGAGCGGCTCTTTGCTCGGATAGCGCCGAAGATTCACGCCTTTTTCCGCCGGGCGTTCCGGGACGAAATGGTCGCGGACGAGCTCATGCAGATCACGTTCTTGAATGTCCACCGGGCCCGAGCCTCCTACCGACCCGAGCTACCGCTTCGGCCCTGGCTGTTCACGATCGCTGCCCACGTCCGCCGCGACGAATGGCGAAAACGGTACCGTCTCGCCGAGGACGCCGGGGAAGACGCCCTCGCCGCGGCCGAGCAGTCGCGCGCCGTAGCCGCAGCGGAGCAACGCGACGCCGCCGAGGACCGAGCCGCGGTCGTGCGGCGCGCGCTCGATTCGCTGTCCGAGATCCAGCGTGTCATCCTCCAGCTGCATCGCTACGAAGGCATGACGTACGCCGAGATCGCCCAGACGTTGGGAAGCACCCCCGGTGCGGTACGGCAGCACGCATTTCGCGCGTACGAAGATCTGCGAACGCGTCTCGGCGACATGCTCCGCGATCCTCCAGCGGCCGGGGGACCTCCATGAGCGCCCACGTCGGTCACGACGCAACGGGGCTCGTCGCGCTACCAGAGCTCGACGCGGAGCGCGTCGCGGCGTACGCGCATGCCGCGTCGTGCGCCGAGTGTGCCGCGCTCCTCGCCGAAGCCGAAAATCTGATCGCGTTGCTCGACGGCGCTCCCTTGCCCGCGCCGTCTGCGCAGGCGTTGCAGCGCACCATGAACGCCGTGCTCGCGGAGTTCGACGCCGAAGATCGGGTCTACGCCGCCGCACGATCTCGATCGCAAGCGCCGGAGCGAGCGAGCATGCGACCCAGCGTGCGAACGGCCGTCACGAAGAGACCGCCTCGCCGGGGCCTTGCCGCAGCAGCGGCCGCGGTGGTCGTCTCGGCGTTGTTCGCGCTCTTCGATACTCACGAGGGGCAGCTCGCGTTTTCGGCGGGCTTCAATTGTGGGTTCAAAGAGCTCGTGTTCGCCGCGGGCGCCGTCGGGCTCGGCTTTGCGGTGTCGAAGGGCCGATGGGGCGCGCTCCCCGTCGCCGCGCTCGGAGCGTGGGGAGCGCTCGCGGGACAGGCGTATTTGCGATTTCAGTGCCCGGCCAGCCACGACGCGCCGCACGTCTTTGCGTTCCACTTTCTCGGCGTGCTCGTGGCTGCGGTCGTCGGCCTGCTCCTGCAACCGAGGCCGTCCGCGTCGACGGCGTAGTGCATCGAGTCATTCGAATCGACGCACTCATGACAGTCAGCGCGATCGCTTCCGCGGTCGTGCGGAGTGAGGGCCGACCTCGCGCTCGCGTTCGTAGATGCGAAGCGTCGCGATCGCCAGCGACATGAGCACCGGCCCGACGATGAGGCCGCCGAGCCCGAACACCTCGACGCCGCCGAAGAGCGCGATGAACGTCACCAGCGCCGGCACCGCTTCGTCCCCGACGAGCCGGGGACGGATCACGTAGTCGCACGTGCCGATCACGAAGGTCGCCGCCCAGATCATTTCGATGATGCCGCCGGCGGGGTGCCCCGTCGCGATGAGGAAAATGCCCGCGGGCAGCCAGACGATGATCGTGCCGACCGCGGGGATCAACGAGGCGAGAGCCGTCGCGATCCCGAAGAACAGCGGCTGCGGCACGCCGGTGATCCAGAAGCCGATCGTCGCGAAGAGCCCCTGCGCGAGCCCGGTCACGACCGTGCCGAGTAAGGTCGTTCGCCCCACGCGGCGAAACTCGTCGAGGAGCGCGCGCGTGTACTCGGGACGAAGCGGCGACAGCACTTCGAGCTCCGACGCCATGCTCCCCCAGTTCCGGAGCACGAGATGCATCGTGAGCGCCGTGAAGAACAGACCGAGGAGGCTGCTCGCCGTCACGGCCGCGAGCGCCGCGGCCACGGCCGTCGCGCGCGACGCGAGATTCGCCCCGGCGTCGCGCAGCTTTTCCGTCACCTCGTTCGGCGAGAACCCGAGCTTCGACAGATAGCCGGGGAGCGACTGAAAACGGGCCGTGAGCGCGCCCTCCGGGCCGAGCTCGGTGACCAGGGTGCGCGAGAGCGCGACCGCTCGAACCACGAACATCGAGACGAAGCCGGCGAACACGCCGATGATCACGAGGATGCAGCCGAGCACCGTCGCGATCGACGCGAAGACGGGCCGATCGGTGCGCCGCGCGATCACGTCGTAGAGCGGTTGCACGATGAATCCGCTCAGGGTTCCGAGGAGCAACCCGGCCGCGAGCGGGAGCGACAGCCACGCGATCGCCGCGATCGCCGCGATCGCCGCCCACTCGAGCGCGCGTTGTTCGCGCGCCGCCGACGTTCGCACCTCGTCCGGCCCTTCAGGATCTTGGTCGGGGCCGCGCATCGGCGACGAGTCTAGTGCTGACCGGTGAGCCGTGGTAGGACGCGCGTCACCTTGATGCCTTCAGTCTCCGTAGTTGGCGACCCGGAAATCGAAGACGGCGCCGTGATCGTGCGTGTCATCGTCGAAGACCCCACGCGCGCCGACGACCCCGGCGGCATTTTCATCTGCCGCCTGACCGCGTTCGACGAAGTCGCGGTCGAGACGTTCCCGCGCGGGCAAACCCCGTCGTCCGACGGTGAACATCGCGCCGACGCCGCCGAAGCGGCGTTGAAGTTCGCCCGTTCGAACCGCGAACAATTCAAAGAGCTGTTCGCGAAGCTCCGCCCCGTCTGAGTCAGCGAGCCCGGGCGAGCCGGATCCCGGACATTTGCCAGCGGGCAGAGGGTGGGAAGAAATTCCGGTACGTCGCGCGAAGGTGACGGCGCGGCGAGAAACAAGACCCGCCGCGAAGGACGATCTGGTTCACCATGAACTTGCCGTTGTACTCGCCGAGCGCGCCGGCCACCGGAGCGAAGCCCGGGTATTCCGTGTACGGGCTGCACGTCCAGGTCCACGTCGCGCCGAACAACCCTTCCTCGGCCTCAGCGCGCGCGACGGGAACGAGCAGCGCGTCCTCGACGAACTGGCCGTCGTGCGGCCGCTCGCGCGCCACGATTTCCCACTCGAACTCCGACGGCAACCGCGCCCCGGCCCAGCGCGCGAACGCGTCGGCCTCGTAGTAGCTCACGTGAGAGACGGGCGCGTCGCGCTCGATCGGCGACCAGCCGTAGTGCGAGAAAGACCACCACGCGCCGTCGCGCCGCTCCCAGTAAAGCGGCGCGGTCCATCCTTCTGCGCGCACCGTCGCGAAGCCGTCGGAGAGCCACAACTCGGGCCGACGATATCCGCCGTCCTCGACGAACTCCGCGAAGTCACCCGCCGACACGCGCGCCCCAGAAATCGAAAAAGGGTCCACGTAAACGCGGTGCCGCGGCCCCTCGTTGTCGAAGGCAAACCCCGAACCGGCGTGACCGACTTCGAAAACGCCTCCTTCATGGGGGTGCCATCCGCGGGACGGAGTCGTCGCGGCCTTGCTCGTCGCGATCGAGGGACGCCGAGCGTACGCGGGCCCGAGGGGATTTCGGGACAGCGCGTGTAAAATGTCGGTGAGAATCAATTCTTGGTGCTGCTGCTCGTGCTGAAGCCCGAGCTCGATCGTCGCGAGCAGCTCCGGCGAAAGCACGCTGCCTCGCGACAGCAGCGTGGTCACCGCATCGTCCACGACACGCCGATAATCGTACACCTCACGCACCGTGGGCCGCGTGAGAAGGCCGCGTTCGGCGCGCGGGTGCCGCGGGCCGACGGCCTCGTAGTACGAGTTGAAGAGCGTGGCGTACGCCTCGCGGTGACGGCGGTAGCCCGGCACGAACCGTTCGAGCACGAACGTCTCGAAGAACCAAGTCGTGTGCGCGAGATGCCACTTCACCGGGCTCGCATCGGGCATCGATTGAACGACGTAATCTTCGGTCTCGAGCGGTTCGGCCAGCGACGCGGTGAATCGACGAACGGCAGCGAAGCGCTCGGCGAGCGCGTCGGGCGTCGACTCCGCGCCGGGCGCGGTCACGTACAGTTCCCCTCGTCGACGCGCCAGAGCGCGTCGAGAAACCATCTCTTTTCGTCGCTGAAATGCCCGACCTCGGTGAACCCCGCGTCGCGGGCGAGCCGCGACACCGCGGCGACGTCGTATTTGCAGGAAATCTCGGTGTGAATCGGCTCCCACGCCTCGAAGTCGTACCGGCGGTGCCCGACCCGCACCGATTGCCGGCGCAGGCTCACGAGAAAGCTCTCCATCCGTCGTTCGCTCGGCGAGAACGTCGAGTAGTGGCGAAAGCCCGCGAGCTCGAACGTGCCGTCGAGCTCGCGATTGATGCGACGAAGCAGGTTCAAATTGAACGCCGCGGTGACCCCCGACGCATCCGCGTACGCCGCCTTGAGGAGCTCGATCTCCTTCAAGAGATCGAACCCGATGAGCACGTGATCGCCGGGACGAAGTCCGGCGCGAAGGCCACGCAAGAATTCGCGAGATGCCGCGCCGTCCAGGTTACCGATGTTGGAGCCGAGAAAGAGCACCAGTCGATGGCGATCGGTATCGCGTTCGGCGAGCCAGCGGACTCCGTCGGTATATTCGGCAACCACGCCCTCGGCCGACAGGTTCGGCAAATGCGCGGTACAGGCGTCGAGCGCGGCGAGGAGCGCATCTTCGGAAATGTCGAGGGGCACGTAGCGCACGTCGCACGACGCGCGCCGGAGCTGTTCGAGGACGAGACGCGTTTTTTCGCCATTGCCCGCGCCGAGGTCGACGACGTCGCACGAGCCACCGCTGAACGGCGCGACCATCCGCGCCGCGTGACGGCGCAAGATCTCTCGCTCCGTCCGGGTCGGATAGTACTCTTGCAACGTCATGATCTTCGCGAAGAGCGCGCTCCCGTATTCGTCGTAGAAGTACATCGAGGGCAGCGACTTCGGGACGCGCCCGAGCCCCTCGTGCACGTCGCGTTCGAAACGAGCTTCGCTCGATTCGGTCGATTTCGTGACGGTGACGATGGAGTGCGGACTCCGAGCTCCGAGGGAACGCGGCGTTTCGGCGAGCGTTGCTAGACCCATGCGGCCCTACATAAGGCGGACTCACCCGTTGCAAAGGGATTTCTTGCGGGGGGGCGGGGCTCTGACCAAACGAGATGACAAAACCCCATTTCCGAGCACAAAGCCGGCCCACAGAGCGGGCGCATTCGCCCCGATACCTTCGTATAGGGCGGCACGTGGTACTGAAAGCCCCATGCATTTGAACGGCGCTTCAGAACGCGTCGGGCCCTCGATACGCTGTGGACTCTGCGGCAGGGACGGCGGGCCCTGGCACGTCAAATACGACTACCCGATCTTGCGATGTCGGAGCTGCGGCAACGCGTTCGTACCGGCGTCATTCGTCCCGAGCGATCTCGAAGGCCTCTATTCGCCGGACTACTTCGAAGGCGGTCAGGAGACCGGGTACCCGAGCTATCTCGCCGACTCGGCGATCATCGAACGGAATTTCTCGGGCCGTCTCGCTCGCATCGCGGCGCTCGGTCCGAGCGGACGCCGTCTTCTCGACGTCGGCGCCGCGTACGGGTTCCTGCTCAAGGTGGCGCGCGAAACCGGATGGGACGCATTCGGCGTCGAGATCGCCGCCGAATGCGCGCGACAGGCGACGATCAACGCCGGCGTCCCGGTCGTCGCGGGTGATTTTCTCGACGTGTCCATCCCGGGCACCTTCGACGTCATCGTCATGTTCGACGTCATCGAGCACTTTCGCGACCCCGAGCGCGCGATCGTCCGAGCACGCGACCTGTTGCGCCCCGGCGGCCTCCTCGTCATCGAGACCGGCGATCTCGCGACGCCGTGGGCGAAGCTCCTCGGCGCGCGCTGGTACTTCCTCGATCCGCCGCAGCATCTCTTCTATTTTTCGAAGAGCGGCCTGACCGAGCTGCTCCGAAAAAACGGGTTCGGCGAGGTCAACGTCCAGCGACCAGGACGCCTCGTCAGCGCCACGAACATCCTCTTCAAGCTTGCCGCGGGCGCGCCCCGCGGGCCGCTCCGGCGCCTTTTGTCAGCGGCGGCCAAGGCCGCCGTGCCGGGCCACGTGTACCTGAATTTCGGCGATTGCATGCTCGTCGCGGCGCGCCGAGCGTGACGATCCAACGGTGATCGGTCGACTACCGTGCACCACCGCACTAGTTAACCGCGCCATGCCAGACGACGCCCCATTGCGTCCTTCCGCTCGCGCCGCGCTCCGCTATCGCGACTTTCGCCTGTTTCAGATCGGACGATTTGCGATGGTCGTCGGCACGCAAATGGTTTCGGTGTGCGTGGGGTGGCAGCTCTACGATCTCACTCGCCGTCCAATCGACCTGGGGTACGCGGGGCTCGCCCAATTTTTGCCGGCGTTTTTGCTCGCGCTTCCGGCGGGGCAACTCGCTGATCAACTCGATCGACGGCGCATCCTGTCCGCGTGCCAGGCGATCTACGCCTTCTGCGCGCTGTCGCTCCTCGTCGTCATCGCGTCGAAGTCGAAAGAGGTGTGGCCCATTTACGCCATCCTCGTCCTGTTCGGCTCGGGCCGCGGCTTGAGCGGTCCCGCTGGACAGGCCCTCATGCCGGATCTCGTCCGGCCGGAACATCTCTCGAACGGCATCGCCTGGGGCATGTCGGTGTTCCAGATCGGGACCATCGTCGGTCCCGCCGCAGGCGGCCTCGCGTACGCCGCGGGGGGTGCGGCGGCGGCCTACGCGTCCGCCGTCGTGCTCTTCGTCCTCGCGTTCTCGATGTTCGCCGCACTGCGCTCGAAGCCGTCGCGCGAGAAGCGGTCCGCGCCCACGCTCGCGTCGTTGCTCGCAGGCGTCCGTTACGTCCGAGAAAAGAAGGTCATCCTCGGCGCGCTCTCGCTCGATCTGTTCGCCGTTCTCCTCGGCGGCGCGACGGCGCTGTTGCCGGTGTACGCGCGCGACATCTTGCACGTTGGACCCTCCGGGCTCGGCGCGCTCCGCGGCGCGCCCGGCGTCGGCGCATTGCTCATGGCGCTCGTCCTTGCGTATCGCCCGCTCGGCAGGCGCGCCGGGTTCACGATGTTCGCCTGCGTCGGCCTGTTCGGCGTCGCGACGATCGTCTTCGGCGTGTCGCGGAGCTTCTCGCTGTCGCTCGCCGCGCTGGTCGTGCTCGGCGCGTCCGACCTCGTCAGCGTGGTCGTGCGTCACACCGTCGTTCAGCTGTCGACGCCGCCGGAGATGCGCGGTCGAGTCAGCGCCGTCAACGTCCTCTTCATCGGCGCATCGAACGAGCTCGGCGAGTTCGAGTCCGGCGTGACCGCCGCGTTCTTCGGCGTCGTTCCCGCGGTCGTGCTCGGCGGTGTAGGGACCTGTCTGGTGGTCGTATTGTGGACCTGGCTCTTCCCGTCGCTCCGAAAAGTCGACCGACTCGAAGCCGCGACTTATTGAGGGGGAAGAAGTGGACCCGAGCGTGGTAAGTTGGTAGTTCCGGTTTTCCCCGTCTGACCGGTTTGTGCGGCGCGCCAGACCGACCTTCATGATCACTTTACAGAACGTCTCGCGATCCTATGGAATGGGCGCGAGCGCCGTCCCCGCGGTTCGCGATGTCTCGCTGACGATCGAGCCCGGCTCGTTCGTCACCGTCGTGGGCGCGAGCGGCTCCGGCAAAAGCACGCTCCTTCATCTCATGGGCGCGCTCGACCAGCCGACCACGGGCACGGTGCTCATCGAGGGCAAGGACGTCGGCAAGATGAACGACGACGAGCGGACGCTGCTCCGTCGCACGCGCATCGGCTTCGTCTTCCAGTTCTTCAACTTGCTCCCGACGCTCACCGCCGTCGAAAACGTCGCCTTGCCGGCGCGGCTCGCCGGCGAGAGCAGCAGCAAGACGCGCGGACGCGCGCAGAGCCTCCTCGAACGCATCGGCCTCGGCGCCCGCGGCAATCATCGTCCCGACGAGCTCTCGGGCGGCGAAATGCAGCGCGTCGCCATCGCTCGCGCGCTCATGATGGATCCGCCGGTCCTCCTCGCCGACGAGCCCACGGGAAATCTCGATTCCGCGACCGGCAACGCCATCCTCGAGCTGTTGCGCGGCGCCGTCGAAGCGCACCGCACCGTCGTCCTGATCACCCACGATCCGTCGATCGCGCGGCGCGGAAACCGCGTGCTCACCATGGGCGACGGCCAGCTCATCGGCGACGAAGCGGGGTCGCCGAGCGTCCCCCCGAGGTCGTCGCCGTGACGCCGACGACGAGCGCGCGTTCCTGATGCTGGCGCTCTTTCGCGAGATCAGCCTGCGGCACTGGGTGCGCTCGCCGCTGCGCTCGCTCCTGGTGATGCTCGGCATCGCCCTCGCCGTCGCGCTCTACGTCGCGACGCAGACCGCCGCGAACAGCATGCTCGCGTCGTTCCACGAATTCGTGGCGCGCGTGTCGGGCCGTGCCGATCTGACGATCGAAGGCGGCGGCGTCGGTGTTCCCGGCGAGCTGCTCTCTGACGTGGCCGACGTGCCCGGCGTCGCGCATTCGGCGTCCACCGTCGAGGTCAGCGCGCAGGCGCCGGAATACGGCGAATCCATCCTGGTGCTCGGCGTTGATTTTTTGGGGGATCCGCACTTTCTCCCGTTCTCCGTCCAGGAGGGCGACCATCGCGTCATCGAAGATCCCCTCGCCTTCGTGAATGATCCGACCGCGATCCTGGTCGCACGCCGTTTCGCAACGCGTCACTCCCTCACGAAGGGCAGCCGGCTTCGCCTCCTCACTTCCGACGGCCCGAAGGACTTTTCCGTCAAGGGCGTCCTCGAAGACAGCGGCGCCGCGGCGTCGTTCGGCGGCCAGCTCGCCGTCATGTTCCTCGACGCCGCGCAGGTGTCGTTCGCGCGCGGCACCTTCGTCGATCGCATCGACGTCTCGGTCGACAAGGGTGCCAACCTAGAAACCGTCCGCGACGCGCTTTTGAAGCTCGCCGGCCCGAGCCGCACCGTGGAGCGTCCCGATCGCATGGGCGTCCGGCTCCGCGCGCTCGCGGCGCCGCTCGAAGGCGCACTCGGGCTCTCGGCGTTTCTCGCGCTCCTCGTCGGCGGCTTCCTCGTTTACAACGCCGTCGGCGTGGCCGTCGCGCAACGGACGCGCGAGATCGGCACGCTCCGCGCGCTCGGCGTCACGCGACGCCGCACGGTGCAGCTGTTCTGCATCGAGGCGATGCTCCTCGCCGCGCCCGGCATCGGGCTCGGCTTGGTGCTCGGCCAGAGCCTCGCGCGGTATTCGACCGAAACCACGATGAAGGCGCTGTCGCGACTCGCGACGGCGATGCCGGATGTCGAACCGCACCTCACCTGGGACGTCGCCGCTGGCGGCGTCGGCGCAGGGCTCCTCACCGCGGTCCTCGCCGCGTGGTGGCCGGCGCGCCGCGGCGCTTCGGTCGATCCGGCGATCGTGCTCCGCGGCTCGTCGACCGTGGAGCGGACGCGGCTTCCCCTCGTGCCGATGCTGGTCGGCAGCATCGTCCTCTTGAGCCTCGCGTGGACGCCGTTTTTCCAGGGCAGCGAGCTCGGCGGCGGTGTGGCCCTCACCGCGACGGTGCTCGGTGCGGCGCTCGCCACCCCGGCGCTCATGGTCGGCCTCCGGCGCGCCCTGGTCGGCGTCGTCGAAGCCCTTCTTGGATTGCCGGCGCGACTCGGCCTCGACTACGTCGCGCGCACGCTCGGACGGAGCACGGTCAACGTGCTCGCGCTCATGGTCGCCGTCGGCATGAGCGTGTCGGTCGGCGGCTGGCTCTCGTCGATCGAGCGCTCGATCGGCAGCTGGGTCGACGAAATCGGCATCGCCGATCTCACCGTGACCCTGGGCTCGCCCATCATCGATCGCCGTCACGTGCCGCTCAGCGCGGACGCGGCGGACAAGATTGCGAAGGTGCCGGGCGTCGACCGCACCCAGTCGTACCGGATCATCGACGAGCCCGCGCTCGGAAAATCGTTTCGCCTCGTCGCCACGGACACCGACGTCTTTCTCTCCGAGGCGGGCCGACGCGGCAAAGCGTGGCTCGTCGTCGACGGCGCGCCGCTGCACCCGGGCGAGCTCACGGCGCGTCCGCGGATCTTGCTGAGCGAAAACGCCGCGCGGCGTTTGCATTTGAAGGCCGGCGATTCGCTCACGTTGCACACCCCGAAGGGCGACGTGCCGTTCGAGGTGCGCGCCGTCATCGTCGACTACACGTCGGAGACCGGCGCGGGGTTCATCGATCGCCAATTTTTCTCGCAATATTGGGCCGACAGCGCCGTCGACGGCGTCTCGATTTATCTGAAGGACGGCGTCAACGACGACAAGGTCGCCGACACCGTACGAGCCGCGCTCGGCGGCGCGGGTTCCGTGTTCGTGACCAAGACGACCACCGTTCGCGAGCAGCTGGTCGACTCGCTCCGTCAAACGTTTTCCTATTCGCGCTCGGTCGAGCTCGTGACGTTGCTCATCGCGCTGATGGGCGTCATCGGCACCATGGCCGCCGCGGTCATCGATCGCGCCCGCGAAATAGGCATGCTCCGCGCGATCGGCGCGACGAGTCGCCAGGTGGCCACGTCGATCATCGTCGAGGCTGGTTTTCTTGGGTTTTGCGCGGTCGTCGGGGGCGCCGGGTTGGGCGTCGTGGCGTGTAAATTGTTCCTCCGCACCATGGTCGCCACCGACATGGGCTGGCACCTCGACTTCATCTTCCCGTGGGGCGCGACGGCGCGCATCGGAAGCCTGGTCGTCGCGACGTCCGCGCTCGCCGGAGGCTTGCCGGCGTGGCGTGCGGCGCGGTCGAACGTGTCGTCGGCCGTCGTCTGCGAGTGAGCGCGCGAACCGACGGCGGTCAGCGCCGGAAGACGGCCATCACGTCGGTGTGACGTGAAAACAGCGAACCGAACAAACCCCAGAAAAGCGTGATCGGCGCGCGCGCGAGGAGCGCTCCGACTTTCACCGGCTCCATCAAAGCGTCGAGCGTGTCGTCGGTGATCTTCGTGTAATAGAAGTAGAACGCCTCGTTCAAGAACGGCACCGCCGTGTTCGAGTACATCGTCGGGTAAAACCGATCGAGTTTGAACCCTTGCCGTTGCCCCGCGTCGAGCAGGGCTTCCTTCGAGAGAATGTGCCGGTGATACGGCGCGTGGATCGTGTGCACGTAGGCGTCCGGACGGCGAAGATCGATCGCGCTCGCGTTCGGCGTTCCGATGGCGATGACGCCGGCGTCCTTCGTGATCCGTCTGAACTCCGTCATCAGTTCGTGCGGCGACGCGACGTGCTCGATGACGTCCTGCGAAATCACGCAGTCGTAGCGATCGTCGAGCACCGAGCGATCGCCGAACTCGCTACTATACTCGTCGAAACCGCGGACGTTCGAGAACCCGCTCGAGCGCAGGTAGCTCACGAAGGCGCCCGAACCGCACCCGTAGTCGAGCACGCGATGGTCGCGTTTCACGCCGGCTCGCTCGAGACGCGCGCGCTGGTTTCGGTACATGGCGCGGAGACGCCAATCCATCACCAGCGCGTGAAACGAATACTTCGCGTAGTAGTGAGCCAGATCGACCGGATCGCGGGCGTGGAGGGTTTTACATTTCGGGCAGCGCCAGAACACGAACGACTCGTCGCGAAAGGCGCGCACGTTGGAGCGCACGCTGGCCTCCTCGAGCGATTCTTCGACCGACTCTTGCTCGCAAACGACGCAGCTCAGCGCGGGCATTCGACGACGAGCTTAGCGCGACGGTCCCCGCTCAGAACAAGCTCTTCGCGGTTTGTCCGAGGATTTGTCCGAAGTCTTCTCGAGGCAAGGTCACCGCGTGACCGGGCTCGGGCCACACGAACGGCGCGAAGCGATCGCCCTGCCAGGTGACGAATCGGTAAGTCGAACGCGGCGCGTCGAAGTCGAAACGCACGCTCGCGGGGCGTCCGTCCTCGAGGCTCGTCACGACTTCGGCGGTCATCGTCGATAGCACGACGCGATGGCCGGCAGGCATCGCCCGGAGGTCGCCGCGATAGTGCCGTTCGAGGGGCGTGTAGAGAAAACCCCCTTCGGGGCGGATGAGCAACGACGACGGGCCGGCGCGCTCGACGTCGAGCGCCGAGCCCTGGGTCGCCAGCAGGTACAGATGCGCCGGGCGCCGCACGCCGGTGAGCTGCCGCTCGGCCTGGATGTAATTGGCGAACAAGACCGTGGGCGCCCCGACGATCACCACCGATGCCGTTTCGATGCCGGGATCGGACGAAATCGCCGCTTCGGCGCGGTCATGAGCCAGCGCGAACAACTCCATCTGCCACGAGCGAAACGGCAGGAGCAGCGGAGCCGCGACGAGGTGGAGGGCGACTAGGCAACCGATGACGACGGACTTCGTCGAGAATGTGAGCTCGCCCTTCACACCGGCGTCGATGAAGTCGCGAAAGAGACGCGCGAGAAGCCCCATCGCGCCGAGCCCGGAGAAGAGCAACAGGCGATCGCTCGGAAACGTCGCGACGAGCGGCAGGAGCGACAAGAGCATCCCGAGTGCCCAGAACCGCGCAATCCGATCGCGACGCACGACGGGCCAGAGGAGGATCGACATGACGACGACCGTCGTCGCCGCGAGCGCGAGCAAGAACGGCTGGTGCGCCGGCGGCGCGAGAAACGCGAGGTCCGAAGGCGGCGCGCTGAATTGTCCGTGCACGAGCATCGCGAGCTTTGCCGGGAACACGGCGAGAAATGTCGCCGGTGATGTCAGCGGATCGATGTAGGCGCCGGAACCTCGGGCGCCGTAGCCGGCATGCGCCCAGAGCAAGCGCCACGTGACGGTGACCACGAGGTACGGCGCGAGCGACATGGCGCGCGCAATAGTCGATTTTTCGTCGAGGAAAATCGCGTACGCGACCAGATACGCGAGCACCCCGATCGCACTCTCGCCCGCGAGGAGCCCGACGCCGAACGTCACGGTCGCGAGCACCGCCGCGCCGGGGCTCGCTCGCTTTCGCGCGATCACGTGCGCGGAAAGGGCCGCGGCGCCGAGCGCCGTTGCGATGAGAGCGTTGCGGTTGGCGAGCCACGCCACCGCAGGGCCGTGTGCGTCGTCGATCGCATACAGAAAAAAACCGAACCCGGCGAGCACCGGCGATTCTTCGATGCACCGGAAGACCCACGACGCGCACACGAGCAAGACGGCGAACCACGCGAGACTGTGGAGGTGCATGAGCGGCACGCACGCCGGCCAGAGGCGTTCGTCGAGCCAGTGCGTCAAGGACGACAGCGGCCGGAAGAACGCGATCCGGAGGCGTTCGTCGCTCCACCACGGCAGCATGAGCCCGACGTCCATGAGCCGATGGTCGTTCTCGGGCACGCCCGTCGTGAACGTGAACAGGTCGAGCCTGCCGTAGGTCAGCCCGACCGACGCACCGCGTCCTTGCGCGATCAAGGCGAGCACGAAGTCGTCGAGGCAGCGGTGCGCACCGACGGACGGCGCCGCGAGCAGGGTCGCGGCAAAGACGGTCCAGCGTCGCGCACGGGACGCTCCGAGCGCCGCAACGAAGGCTTCGAGACGGCGGAAGAGCGCTGTTCGGGGCCGCATGGAGAGAGGCGGGAGCGAGGAGATCGGCGTCGCCCGCGGTCGAGAGCATTGACAGCGATACCGGTCGTCGAGCTTAACTCGAACCTTTCCGCATGTACGATCGGATCCGCAAGGCGCTCGCCCAGCCCCGGGCAGACCTCTGGATCCTCGTGCTCGCCACCCTGCTCGTGGCCCCGTCGATCCCGACGGGCCTCGCCGCCGACGATTTTCTCCACGAGCTCGTGCTCAGCGGCTCGAGCCGCATCGCGGGCTTCCATCGAAACGCCCTCGATCTGTTCCGGTTCGCGAGCCTCGACGCGAATCGGAACCTGATGAACGACGGCGTGTTCCCCTGGTGGACCGACCCCGACGTTCGCTTCGCATTCTTCCGTCCTGTCGCGTCAATCACGCACTGGCTCGACCAGACACTCTGGCCCGCGAATGGGCCGCTGCTTCATGTCCACTCGATCCTCTGGTCCCTCGCTGCCTTGCTCGGTGTTCGCGCGCTCTATCGCGCCGTCGATGACGTCGGCAAAGGCGCGACGTGGGCCGCGTCGCTCGCGCTCGCGCTCTACGCGCTCGACGACACCCGGGGGCCCCCGGTCGCGTGGGTCGCCAATCGAGCGGAGATCGTCGGTTGCGCCCTGTCGGTGTGGGCCATCACTCTGCACCACCGAAGCGCCAACGGGAAAAACCGCGGCGCGGCCTGGCTCGCTCCGGCGTGTCTCGGCGTCGCGCTCTTCGCGAGCGAGGGCTCGATCGCCGTCACGGCGTACTTGTTCGCCCACGCGCTGTTCCTCGAAGACGGCCCGCTCAAGCGTCGGCTCGCCCGCCTCGCGCCGTACGCGGCCGTCGTTCTCGCGTGGTCGGCGCTGTACCGCGCGCTCGGTTACGGCGTCCGCGGTTCGGGCGTGTATTTCGACCCCATCGCGAGCACCGGCGAGTTCTTCACGGCCCTCCCCGCGCGGTTCTCGATGCTCTGGCTCGCGCAACTCGGCGGACCGTGGGCTGAGGGGTGGAACATGTACCCGGTCATGTTCCCGGCGGTCGCGGTCGTGGTCGCCGTCCTCGCCGTCCTCGCTATGCTCGCCGCCGTTCTCCTGTTTGCGCCGCTCGTCCGTGACGACAAAGTCGCGCGATTCTGGGCGCTCGGGGCGGTGCTCGCGACGATCCCCGCATGCACGGCCTTCCCCGCCGATCGATTGCTCCCCTGGGTCGGCATCGGCGCGATGGGGCTCACCGCGCGCTTCTTCGCCGCGTTCGTCGAGGGCACGCTCCCTCAGGCGCCGTTCTACGGACCGGTTTCACGCGTGGGTGCCGCGTCGATCATCGTCGTGCACCTCGTCGCGGGTCCGCTTCAGCTCCCGCTCCGTGCGCGCGGCATCGTGCAGATCCGCGAGACCCTCGAGCGCGCCGATCGCAGCGTGCCGAGCGACGCCACCGTACCGCATCGCGCGATCGTGTACGTCAATCCGCCGGCGGACCCGCTCGCGAGCTACATCCCGATCCGGCGTGCGGCCCTCGGGATCCCGTTCGCCCGTCTCCAGCGTTGGCTGGTCACAGGCAGTGGCGCGTCGACGTTGGAACGACTCGACGATCGCACGCTCCGCGTTCGGATCGACGGCGGCCTCTTGAAGCTTCCGAGCGAGATCCTCTTCCGCGACATCGAGAAGCACCCGTTCGTCGTCGGCGACGACATTTCCCTCGACGAGCTCCGCGTGACCATCGCAGCGGTCACCCCCGACGGGCGTCCCCTCGAGTACGTCGCGCGGTTTTCGCGCCCGCTGGAAGATCCCACGTACCTCTGGCTGATCTGGAAGAACGGAAGCTACGCGCCGTTCACGCCGCCGGCGATCGGCGCGAAGATCATCATCCCGTCGGCGGATTGGCTGTCGACGGCGTACGGCCCCGACAGCCCGATCACCAAAGCGCTCGATGCGCATCCGGCTCAGGGAATGTAACGAATACCGGTGAACACCTGCCCGATGTCGCGGTACGCGCCGCCGAACGTCGGATTCGGCGACAAGATCGTGCCGCGTCCGGTCACGAATCCGGCGCCGAGCTCGAGGTAGAACCGGGTGAGCGCCTCCCACTGGATGCGCGGAAACACGAGCACACTCGGACCCGTCGCGAGGAGGCCGCCGAGCTCGAAGCGAAAGGGCGTCTTTTCGGGCGCATAGTAACCGCCCACGGCGACGCCTTGCGAGAAGTACGTCGAGCCTAGGTGGTCGAAAAAGAGATAGGCGCTGTTCGCCAGGTTGGGGCTCTTCAGCGCCGCGGCGATGAAGGCTTCCGCGCCCACGCCGACTTCGTCGCCGTCCGCGTATTCCGCCCTCAGCCCGAATTGAACCAGGTCGGCCTTCTGTTGTCCGAAGGTCGTAGTCGTGCCGTTGGTCGTCGTCGTCGACTCCGTCGCGACGGTCCGGTTTTTCATGAACGCTGCCTCGAACCCGACCTGCGCGGGACCGACGTCCGTCGCGCCGTCGACGCTCGCGACGTAAAAACGTCCGTAGTCGAGAATCGGCGAGTTCGCCGAGAGCGTCGGGGGGTTCGCCGAAAGCGAAGAATTCACCGCCGGAAGCCGTTCGAGCGCGGTCCCGAACGTCGCCGCGAGCTCGCCCGCCGCACCGTGCAGTAGCGCTCGCAGCGAGCCTTGCGGACGTGAAAAATCCGGTGACGGACCCAAGGTGCCGAGCGCGCTCGTCGACGTCGAGGCGATCGCCGAGCGACTGACGACCGGGCTCGGGATCGTCGCGTTCGGCTGCGGTCCCGGTGACACACGGTCGAACGGCGAGAGCAGCGCGTAGTTCGTCCCGTAGAGCGCGACGACGTCGGGCTCGAAGAACGGGAGGTAGTACGCTTGGAGCGAGAGGGCGCTCGTCGGGTCGTAGTCGACGCGGAGCGCCGGCTGCGCGATCGCGGACGCGTCCGGCATCGTGAACGGCCCGTTGCGAAGGTCGTTCACGGCGAGAAAATTCGTCGCCGAGAACAGATCGAAGCGCCCGAGCGTCACGATCTGATACCCCGCGCGCACGTGCAGCCCGTCGGCGATGCGCGCATCCACGAACCCGCTCACCGGCTCGACGTCGAGCTCCTCGCGCGGATTGCCGTCGCGGCGCGTCGCGAAATCGTGTCGGGCGCGGAGCCCGACCGAAACGAGGACCGCATTCGACACGCGTTGTTGCGCCTCGAGCACGCCGACCGTGGTTCCCTCGACCACGTCCTGATTCGACGGCACTTTGGTGGTCGTTCCCGCCGGCGCATTGGTGACCGGCACGGTCCACGGCGGTTGCCACGCCGTCGCGACGCCCCAACGCGTCTCGAGCACGATGCGCCAGGTCGTGGGCTCGGTGGTCGGTGCGTGGTCGTTTTCCGGCGGCGGCGTCGCCGTGCCCGGATGCGGCTTCGGCGACAGCTCCGGATCGGAGATCACGTCGTCCCCTGCCGGCGACTCCGCGCTTTTCGGCGGAGGCCCGAGCTCGGGATCCGAGATCACGTCGTCGGCGCGCGCCGTCGTAGGAGCCGAAGCGAGCGCGAATGCGAGCGCGAATGCGACGTGGAGACCCGAAAGAGCGACCGCGAACGCCCGTGAGCCCGTTCGTCGACCCCGCGTGCTAAAAGCGAAGGTCATGGCTTCTTCGCCAGCACCGCGTGCAGCATCGACGGGCCAGCATCACGGCGACGACGCTCCATTCGCCGCCACCGAGCAGACCTTCGTCGACAATTGGGGGGGCCTCGCGGAGGCCTTCGGAATGCCGCGCGATCTCGGGCGAACTCACGCGCTCATCTTCATCGCCGCCGAAACGCTCGACCACATCGCCATCGCGGAGCGACTTCAGATCGCGCCGAGCAAGGCCAAGGAGCACGTCGCCGAGCTGGTCGACTGGGGCGTCGTTCATGAAGAGACCACCGCGGGTTCGAGTTACTACGCCACGAATCACGACCCCTGGGTGTGGTTTTTGAAGATCCTCGGTGAGCGACACCGCCGCGAGTTCATCCCTGTCCTACACGCCATGCGTCAAACGCTGGCGTCCGCACAGGTGCTCGATTCGAACCATCCGCGGGCGCGCGCGCTTCAGCACCGAGCAGACCGCTTCACCCGGTTCGTCGAGGATCTTTCGAGCCTGATCGAGCTGTTTCTCCGGCTCGGCGCGAAGCCGATGTCCGCCGTGCTGCGCACGCTCGCGAAGATCGCGCCGCGCTCATAGAAGTACTTCGGACGACTCAGCGCTCGAGCGCGCTCGGGATGAAGTCGTCGTCGGGCAGATCTTCGCGACGCTGCACGTCGTCGACGTAGAGCTCCGTGGAGTGTCCGCTCTCCGTCTTCATCAGCGCCTCGACGACCGCCGGCTTGCCGTCGATGTCCCGCGTCTTCCGGACGTAGAGCGTCTTTTGCAGCTTGCCGTCGGGCGCGTAGAAGCGCGTCCGGATCGGGATGAAGTCCTTCTTACGAACCCACGTGTCGAGCTTCGAGTAGCCGGACTTCTCGACGGAGCTCGACGTCGTTTCGAGCACGTAGGCGTCGTCCGATCCGATCTTCTCGTCGGGGAGCTTCACTTGCTTCGCGCCCTTGTCTTCCGGCCGGTTCAAATCCGCGTACGTGAAGTCGCTCCCCATGAAGCTCCCTTCGCGCTCGCGCCCGTTGATGCGGCGGAGCCGCTTCAGCCCGGGTAGGTAGATGTATTGTTCGCTGCCACCGCTCGGCTTCTCGATCATGAGAAACCCGGTCCCCGCGATGTCGTCCGGCGAGAGAAAACGCACCTTCGACTCGAGTTGCCCCGCGTGACGGCGGCCTTCGACGTCGAGCGCGCGTTCGCTGCGCGCTCCCTTGTCGTCGACGAGCACCATGCGGAGCTTGGTGTGCGCACCTTCCCACGTGAACCCATTCCCCTTCACGATCCGCTGGGCGATCTGATCCGCGGTAAGATCGTCGGCGCGTGCAATACTCGTCGTCGAGAGCAGACACAGAGCCGCAACACAGGTAGAATTGAATTTTATTGCACTGCTGAATTGCACCATGAGGACCTTTTGGAGAGACGCGAGTCTAGCGGAGCCATTCAACCCGCGTGCCTCGCTCGACTCGGGGCGCGTCGGCGAACCTGACCACTCAGGCGGCCAGAAGCCGCTCGGGTAATGGACGCGCGAGCTCTCGATCTGGTGGGACGACAATCCATATTTCGGAAATTATTGCCGCGATCGCCAATCACTACTGCGCAAGTGGAGTACCGAAACGTACGAAAATTGCACAGCACAACCGATCGTTCTGGAACGCTCAGGCGAGGTCGGGTCCAGAACGCTGGGTCGGCGGGTCGACATTCCCCGCAAGACTGCATGATCGGAGCCGCTCGTAGTGGTCGCTCCATGAAAATTTGGCTCGAGGCACAGGATGGCACAGTCACTGCTTTGCATCATCTGGTGACAGGAAAGGCGCGTTCATGAACACGAATCGTCCGTTGTCGCTGGCTTCCTCTGGCTCCTCCTTGAACGGCGGAGACAGCCCGGCATCGACCAAGCAGGCCAGCGCCGACGCCGAGTCACGGAGCGACGTGCGAGTGCCGAAGCAGAAGACGCTGACGACGGCGTCGGGACCAACACCGGTCGATTGGCCGGGTCCCGGGCCCATCGACCTGACGGTGCACGATCTTCCGCACGCCTCCTCGTCGCTCGAGTGGTGGTACGCGAACGCGCACGCGACCACGGTCGACGGGCGCCGCTTTTCGTTCTTCGCCGCGTTCTTCCGGCAGGCGAAGTCACGGCGCGCCGACACCGGCGGCTTCGACTACGCGCACTCGGTGACGTGGGCGATCATCGACGTCGACCGGAAAAAGTACGTTCACGTCGCGCGCGTCGATCCGACCGCGCCGGAAGAGGCGCTCAAGCGTCTGAAGCGCGGCCATGGTTCGAAGGATCCGCGCCTGAATCGCGCGCTCATGGAAGTGCTCGAGCGCGGTCACGTGCCGGGACCGGATCGCTTGATCGAAGGCCGGGTCTTCGTGGGCGAGAGGCGGCTCGATCTCGACTTCGGCGGCGCGACGTTCCGAAAGCAAGACGACGGCACGTACCGTCTCCAGCTATTCGACAAGAAAGAGAACGTCGCTTGCGACGTCGTGTTCGCGCCGCAAAAAGCGCCGGTCCGTCACGGCGACGACGGCGTGGTGCGCGGCCCCGACAACGAGCGGATGTTTTATTACTTCCAGCCGCGATGCAAGGTCACCGGAACCATCTCCGCGAACGGCATCGAGCACACCATCGACAAGGGCCAAGGCTGGGTCGATCACGAGTTCGGGCGCCGCGACGACGGCACCCTGGACCACGATCAATTCGAGGACGGCGCAGAAGGCACCCTCGCCGAGCGTCAGGCCGAAGCGCGCGAGAAGAAGGAAGACAACGCCATCGGGTGGAACTGGCTCTCGGCGATGCTCGACGACGGCACCGACGTCACCGTCTACCCGCTGACCCACCTGAAGTCGAACCGCTCCGCGGGCGCTTGGGCCATCGTCATCGACCCGAAAGGCAATCGGAGCATCCATCACGACCTTCGATTCGAAGCCGTGGAAACGTGGCAGAGCTCGCGCACGTTCTTCGACTACCCCGTGCGCTGGCGTTGCGAGATCCCCGGCGCGGGCATCGAGTTCGACGTCCGGGCGATCTTCGAAGATCAGGAGTTTCTCACCCTGGTGTCGAAATCGTCGTTCTGGGAGGGGCGCGTCGACGTCGAGGGCAAGATGCGCGGCCGCGAGGTTCGCGGCGTCGGCTTCGTCGAGCGCAGCGGCTACACCGCGTTCGACGACCTCGACAGCTATTTCAAGGCCGTGGGTCGCATCGTGCGTAAGTCACTGAGCGAGGTCATTCCGCTCGAGCCCACGTACGAGCAAGCCCGCGACTTGATCGGCAATCCGCAGCGTGATCACTACATGGACGGAATGGATCTGAAGCAGCTAGGACGGACGCTGATCCGCCCGATCCGCGAGATCACCGATCGCGGCGGCAAGGGATGGCGGTCGTACGCCGCGCTCACGTGCATCGACATCGTCGGCGGCGATTCACGTCCGTTCGTCGATTGGCTCGCGCTCCCCGAGATGATGCACGTGGGCTCGCTCATCGTCGACGACGTCCAGGACAAGTCGGCAATCCGTCGCGGCGGCCCCGCGGCACACGTGATCTACGGCGAGGCTCAGGCGGTCAACTCGGGAACCGCCGCGTACTTTCTCGGAAACCACCTGGTGAACGCTGCCGGGCTATCGGACCGCCAGCGCGTGCGCACCTACGACCTCTACTTCGAGGCTCTTCGCGCCGGGCACGCCGGTCAAGCCATCGACATCGACGGCTTCGACGAGATCCTTCCGCGCATCGTAGAAACCGGGTCGGGCCCCGAGCTCGAGCGGCGCGTGCTCACCGTGCATCGCTTGAAGACGGCCGCGCCTGCGGCGTGCCTCGCTCGAATGGGCGCGGTCGCCGGCAACGGAACCGAGGCTCAGATCGAGGCTCTCGGCTCGTTCTTCGAGGCGCTGGGTCTCGCATTCCAGATCGTCGACGACGTGCTGAACCTCCGGGGATTCAAGGGCGACCTGAAGTCGCGCGGCGAAGACGTCTCGCACGGCAAGATCACGCTTCCGGTGGCGAAGGCGATGTCACGCCTCGGGCTCGACGAGCGCCGCTGGCTCCGCGACACCCTCGCGACGAAATCCACCGACCCGCGGGTCGTGCATCAGGTCATCCAGTGCCTGGAAGATTGCGGCGCGGTCGAGGCGTGCGCCCTCGAAGCGCGCGAGCTCGTCGAGGCCGGCTGGACCCGGCTCGAACCGCTCATCGAAGATACGCTCGCGAAGGTCATGCTCCGCGCGTTCGGCTGGTTCGCGCTCGAGCGGCATTACTAGTAGGGGGGGGACCTTGTCCCCCGCGGCTCGCTGCGCGACCGCTCCCCCTGCCGCTTCGC
>CAZDNG010000015.1:132013-137305 GCA_964506835.1 uncultured Polyangiaceae bacterium | reverse complement strand
GATCGCGGCGGGTGCGCCCACTCGCTCGGTCACTGCGGCGATCATGTCGGCGAAGTCGCCGATCGTCGCTCGAAAGCCCGGAGAGACGCCGTGCGCGGGCGCGTCGAACGTGATGACGGAGAAGCCGCGCTCGACCAGTGGCGCCGCGAACCGCGCGAGATCTGCACCGCGACCACCCCATCCATGAACCAGGAGAACGGGTCGACCCCGCCCCCACTGCCACGCCGCGCGCCGACCCACGCGAAATGGACGAGCCGTCGCGAGGAGCGCCTGGTCCGCTTCCGGCGCCGGGGTGTGCTCGGGCGTCGTGAAGAGATGCGTCGCCCAACGTTCGGCGAGATCCGGCGCCAGCCGCGACCCGGTGGCGATCCCCCAGCGCGACCAGCGCTGCCACCGCGAATCACGTTTATTCGCACGACCGGTCGTGCTTTTATCGGACAAAAACGGGACGGCGTGCTGGTTCATCGTTTCACTCCATGACGAGCTCGGGACGACTTGGATGCGGGTGCCGGACGCGCGGATGCGATGAGACGTTCGAAGCCGGCGCGCGCGTGCTCGAGCGTTTTCGGCTCGCGAAGGAGGCGAGCGGCGTGATGCGTTGCCAGAGCCAGACCGTACAGCTCGAAGGCGAACCCTTCGGGATCGACCTTCGAAGAGAAGTGTCCCTCCTCGATCGCCCCGCGCGCGGCATCCGCGATCGTCGAGATCCAGGCGCGCTGCCCTCGCACGAGGGTGTCTCGAACCGGGCCGGGGCGATCGTCCAATTCGACGGCCGCAGCGACGAAAATGCAGCCGCCGGGCAGCGAGCGCGAGAGGCCCCAGTCGAGCCATCGCTCGAACAGCGCTCTCACCCGAGGTTCTCCGCGCGTAGCCTTCATGCCCGGGCTCACGACGCGCTCGATGAACCGCGCCGCCGCGTCGTCGAGAATGGCGATCTGCAGCGCCTCCCGCGACTTGAAGTGTGCGAAGAGACCGCTCTTCGACAAGCTCAGGGAATCCGCCAGGACTCCGAGGGTGATTCCCTCGATGCCTTCCGTACTCGCGAGCGCGAGCGCCCGGTCGACGATGCGCTGGCGGGTTTCGGTTCCCTTCGTCACCCTGAGGAAATAGTACGACCGGTCGCACCGTCAAGGGCGGCGCTGGATTTCAGCACGGCTGAACGCCCGCGATCGGTTCTCGGACGCGCCGTGGTTATCCGGCGCTGCACTCACCGAAACTCGAAGGACGACGAGCCGGTGTTGGTATCCACCAGAACGAGACCTCCTTCGACGCGCGGGTTCGTCGCGGCGCCGACGGTCTGGCCCGGGGCGTCGCACCGGTCTCCCTCGTGCCAGTTCGGCGCCCAGCGCGTGCTCGGACAGATGTTTTCGATGACGGGAAGCCGTTGCACGACGTTGCCCGAGTGGGCGTCGAGCACGAAGACGTGTCGCGGCTCGTTGGTGAAGCCGTACGGCGAGACGAGGTAGTCGCCGAGGAGCAAGAGCCCGCCGTTCGACGTCGAGTCTTTCGTTTTCCAGACGACGCGTCCGTCGCACAGATCGACGGCGACGACGCGATTGCCGCCTCGAGGAAATTCCGCGGCGTAGCCGTTGAAGGAGAGCGATATCCAGGCGGCCGATCCCGATCGCACGACGGCGCTCACGGTCGTGAAGGGCGGAACTTCCGTCGGACCGAGCCGCGTGGCTCGACCCGATCCGTCCGCGGCTCGGACGTCGAACGCGCACTGATTGCCCGGCCAACCGCGACGGCTCACTCCGGCCGGCGCCGCATTCGATAGCTGGAGCTCGACGCCGTCGATGACGACGGAGTTCGGTGAATCCCAGGTCGGACCGTTCGGCGAATCGGTGCACTCGGACTCGAACGCGTGCTCCGTCGCGCCGGGATGTTCCGTTTGCGACGACGTCGGTGTCTTCCCCGGTCTGAGGAGCGGCGCGAGAGGGTGCGGCGACCAATCCGCGGCCGAACACGCCGGCGGTGCGACGGCGATCGTCTGAGTTCGTGCAGCGCCCGTCGGAGCGACCGGCGGCAAGTGCGGCTCGTCGTGAGGGGGCGAAACGGGCGCGGCGATCCCCGGCGTGGAGAGCGGCGCTGCCGGCGCACTCGGCGTTCCGCCACACCCCGCGACGAGCACGACGAGCGCTTGCGCGAACTTCGCCCGGAACGATCCGCTCATGACGGCTCATATCGTATCATCGGACACGCGGCACCTCGGGACCCGTGCGCGAAACGCCCTGGAAGAGCGCGCTCGTCGAGATAGATGCGCCTGCAACGGCATGCGCGCGTGCTAAAACGTCGCCGAAGATGACGGGATTTTTCGACTATCACCTCCGCACGACCGACGTCGACGGCGCGCGTGCGTTCTATGCGGCCGTGCTCGGCGATCGCAAGCTCGAGGTCTTTCAGCTCCACGAACAGGCGCTCGCGCGCGGCGCGCGTCCTCATTGGCTCGGCTACATCGACGTCGGCGACGTCGACCGCGCCACGGCGGCGTTCGTTGCCCGCGGAGCGACGTCGCTCGGCCCGAAGTGGGTGAACCCGCAAGGGCTCGAAGCATCGGTCGTGCGCGACCCGGGCGGCGCCGTCGTCGCGCTCGCGAAACCCGCTCCGAAGCCGCGCGACTCGAGCGTCGGCGTCGAGTGGCATCTCCTCAACACCCACGACGTCGAGCGTGCCAAGAAAAATTACAGCGAGTTATTGGGGTGGGAATTCAAGGCGCCCCTCGACTTGGGCACCTACGGCGTGTTCCATCCGTTCGCGTGGCAAACCGGCGGGGTGCCCGTGGGTTCGATGTCCGATATCGCGACGCGACCCGGTGTTCATCCCCACTGGCTCTTTCATTTTAGGGTTGGCGCCTTGGGTCCCGCGGTCGACGCGGTGAGGGCACAGGGCGGCATCGTCGTCGAGTCCGTCGTGATCCCCGGCGGTGATCGCATCGCGATCTGCGACGACCCGCAGGGCGCCGCGTTCACGCTCCGCGAAGGTTCGGCAGCGGCGGGTCGCTAGCGCCGGGCCCGGATTTTCCCGGCATTCTTCGACGATTCGAGAAATCGCCGGCCTCCTCCGCATCCTTTCGCCCACGTCGGTCGTCGTCCCTTCCGAAAGCCGAGAGTCGGCTTCGACGGAGGCCCCGATGAGAACCGTGATGGTGCGATACAAGACCGAGAACGCTTACGCCGCGACGAACGAAGGAATGATTCACGCCGTGTTCGACGAGCTCCGCGCGCGCGCGCCGGGCGGAATTCGCTACACGACGTATCGCCTCGCCGACGGCGTGACGTTCATTCACGTCGCCACGATCGAGGGCGACAGTCCACTCACCGGGCTCGCGTCGTTCAAGGCGTTCCAGGAGCGCCTCGCCGGCAACTGCGTGGAACCGCCGGTGCTCGTCGAGCTCTCGACGGTCGACGGCTATGCTTCCCTCCCCTGACGCGTTCGAACGAAACAGCCGGATGACGACGATGAGCCGAGCCAAAGCGACGACGACGAGTAGCGCTTTCCGAATGGCCTGCGCGATAGAGACGACCATCGGCGCGAGCCCCGAGAAAATCTGGGCGCTACTCACCGACGCCGCCGGGTTTCCGCGCTGGAATACGACGGTGAGCAGTATCGAAGGCGAGATCGCCGAAGGAAGGACCTTGAAGCTCAAGGTGCCCGCCGCCGGAGACCGCGTCTTCAAGCCCAAGGTCTCGCAGGTCGAATCGGGCCGAACCATGACGTGGAGCGACGGCATGGCGCCGATGTTCAAGGGCGTGCGCACGTTCACGCTCACGCCGAAGGCCGACGGAACCACCGTTTTTTCGATGCAAGAGGCGTTCACCGGCTTGATGCTCCCGATGATCAAGGGTTCGCTTCCCGACTTCGCGCCGGTATTCGAGACCTACGCCGAAGATCTGAAGCGCGCCGCGGAAGGCTGATCCCCGTTTGGGGTTGCGGCAGTTGGGGGCCCGGATGCGCTCGCGCACCTCCCGGCGAGAACGAGGTTGCGAAATTCGACCACGCTCGTGGCCGAAGGCGCCCGCATCGCTGAGAAAATCCGGCCCCATGGTCTAGCTTGCGAGGCGATGAAAGCCGCCCTGCGACGCCCGCTCTGGATCACGCACGCGCCGTCTCTGCTGTTCGCCCTCGCGGCGTCAGTGACGAGCTGTAGCAGCGACCCGAAGAAGACCGCGCCCGCCGTGGAGTGCACGGGCACCGCGCTCGACGCCCTCGAGAACGGAAACGCGTTCGCCTCCGCGTACCACGAGCACACGATCACCGACGACGACCGCCGCGTCGCGCTCGCGACGTGGGTGTACCTGCTCAAGTCGCAACAGACCGACGAGATTCAGCCGATCCTTCTGACGCCCTGGTTTCAGCGGACGCTGGCTCCGCACGTGGCGGCGTATCCGTCGATCACGGCCGCGCAGACCTGCAGCACGACGGGGTCGACCACGCAGGCGCTCATTTCCGATCCGGTCCAGTGCACGGACAACTGCATTCCGAATCTCAAACCGGTGCTGAAGGACGCGCTCACGGCCGTCGCGACCATGCTGAAGGCGTTGAACCCGATCGAGAACACCGTCCTCACGATCGGCGGCGCTCTCCTCGCCGACACCAACTCCGCCATCTCCAACGCCGGAAAGCTGGTCGACGCGGACGGTGATCTGGCGCTCGACGACGTCGACGGCGCCTCGGTCAGCACCACGTTGCAGGACATCGGCAAGGTGGTGCTCGCGACGGCGGGGCTCAACAGCGCGCTGCAAGGCGTGTACGGCCAGCTCCTCGCGGAAGGCGCGAAGGTGACCGTGTTGAACGAAGTCATCGCGGTCTACAGCGCGCTCGCAGCGGCGGCAGCTCTCGGGACGAGCTTCACGCACGCGACCTACGCCTACGACGCCTGCGTCACCACGAAGGCGTCGATGCAATGCTGCGATCCGACGACGTTGCCGTGCACGGAGGGTTGCTGCGACGCGACCGGCGTTTGCGTCACCGGCGACACGGACGGTGCGTGTGGCCTCGGCGGTCTCACGTGCAGCGTTTGCGCTGCGCCCGCGGTGTGCGGCGGCGGCGGGATCCCGCACATCTGCGCCGATCCCAACGGCGATGGCGGCTCTTCTGGCACCGGCGGCGCACCGGAAACCGGCGGGACCAGCGCCGAAACCGGTGGCGCCCCGGGAAGTGGTGGCAGCGGCAACGACACCGGCGGCGACACGGCCTCCGGCGCGTCCGGCGGCGAAGGCGGAAGCACCGACACTGGCGGGAGCACTGACGTCGGTGGCTCCACGAATGTCGGCGGGAGCACCGACGTCGGTG
>CAZDNG010000015.1:3329-131913 GCA_964506835.1 uncultured Polyangiaceae bacterium | reverse complement strand
GCTCCACGAATGTCGGCGGAAGCACTGACGTCGGCGGCTCCACGAATGTCGGCGGAAGCACTGACGTCGGCGGCTCCACGAATGTCGGCGGGAGCACCGACGTCGGCGGTTCGACGAATGTCGGCGGAAGCACCGACGTCGGCGGTTCGACGAATGTCGGCGGGAGCACCGACGTCGGTGGCTCGACGAATGTCGGCGGAACTACCAACGCGGGTGGCATGTCAGGAGGCGGGAGCACGAGCGTCGGGGGAAGCACCGGCACGGGCGGTACGACGAGCACGGGCGGCACGACGAGCACGGGCGGCACTGGCGCTGGTGGTTCGTCGACGTCGAACCCGTGTGCCGATCACACGTGCACGGGAACGTGCACCGACGGACGCTGTCTCGTTCAAGTCGTTCCCATTTCGGCGGAAACCCAGGACACGAGTCCCACGTCGTCGATCGCCGCGACGGAAACTACGGTGTACTGGGAATCGCTTTCGGGTCTCCTCGAAAGCGCGCCGCTCGCCGGAGGAGCGATTTCGGCGGCCGCCACGGACACTCGAGGCGGCGGCGATGTCGTTGCCGTCGGTGACACCGTCTATTGGAGCGTGTTCGGTTCGGGGAGTAACGGGTCGATCGAGTCGCTGTCCCCGAGCGGCGCAAAGCTAGCGATTGCCAGCGGGTTGCCGGTTCCGCGTGGGCTCGCCGTCGACCCACTCACGGGGCATGTCTACTGGGAGCAAAACAACAACGCGATCGCATCGGATCTCGGGCCCATTTCGACCCCCGATGCGTATCGCGCGCCGCTCTCCATCGACGCGGGCCGCGTTTACTGGACGGTCGCGAACGCGGTCATGGTCTACGGACCCAACGGAGTGAGCACGTACGCGGCGAACCAGAACGGACCCACGTTCGTGAGCGCGACGCCCGCCGGGATTTTTTGGACGACGAGCGACGGGTTGATGAAGGGACCGAGCGGCGTCGATGTCGCGACACAGCCTCAGCTCATCGTCGGCGGACAGATGGGTTCGATCGTTGCGACCACCGACGCACCGGCGGGCGTCTACTTCATGACGTCCACGTCGTTGAACTACGTCGATCTCGACGGAGCCAATCCAGTCACTTACGCGTCGCTCCCTCCGATGAACCCCAAGACCACGCTCTTGACCCCGAACTACGTGACGTTGACCGGCGATCACCTGGTCTGGGCGTCTCAGTCCGGGATCTGGGCCATGACGCCGCGAGGTCCTTCGGCCAGCGATCCACCGTTCGTGCCGGGCTCGGGCGGTACCAGCGGTTCCGGTGGCACGACGTCATCGGGTGGTACTACGGCAAGCGGCGGCACGGCCGGAAGCGGCGGCACGAGCGGCGTCTCGATCACTGCGGGTTGCGAAAAATGCATCAGCGGGCTCTGTAGCGAACAGGCCTGCAACGCGGACTCGGGCTGCAACGTCTGTCTCGCGAACAAGAGCGCCTCCGGATGTGCGACGAACACGAACTTCCAGGCTCTCCTCAAATGCCTGTGCGGGAGTTCCTGTGCCAGAGGACTCTGCTCGACCGAATGCATGTGACGCCGTCACGGTCTCGGATCGTGATCCTTCGCCACGCCGGTGACGACCGAACCGAAGTGCGGCGACGTTGCTCGAAATGACGACGAGCTGTCTGAAATCGACTCAGGCCCGCGCAACGCTGTCGTGTTCAGCGTCGCGGTACGCGCGGTCGGGCGCGGGTAACCTATCGTAACTCGCGCGCGGCGAGGCCGTCGGGCGCGGGCGTGAAGTGCCACCAATTGCCTCAACGTCACGGACGCGGGTCCGGCGCGGTGCTTGCAGCGGTCTCCCGAGCAGAGGAACAAGATCATGCAGCTAAGAAATTCCGCGCTGACTGCGACCGAGCGTCACCACCGAGTGGGCTCGCGCCGTTCACGCACTCTGTTCGCGCGAGCGGGCGCGCTTTGCCTCGCGAGCGTCCTCGGGTTCGCCGCGACTGCGTCGCTTTCATCGCCGGCGAAGGCACAAGTCCAGGTCGACGTCAGCGCCGACGCCGAGTTGTATCCGACCGCCCCACCACCGGACCCCATCCCGGAAGACCAACCCGGCGTTCCGGGGGGGGGTTACCACTGGGTGCCCGGATATTGGGATTGGACCGGATCTGATTGGGAATGGAGCGCTGGGTATTGGATCCCTGAGCGTGCGGGTTACCTCTATGTGGGGCCAAGGTTCATGTGGGAAGGCGAACACTTGGTTTACTATCGAAGTTACTGGCGTGGTCCCGATGGACATCGCGACTTTCGGTACGGCGGCGGCCGCATCGCGCCGCTCGCCTGGCGCGCGCACCCTCGTTTCGAGCCTCATAACTGGCGCCGCGAGCCGGCACATATGACCGCGTGGCGCACGGCTCCTGGGGCGCCCAGGGGCGGCTGGCGCGGCGCTCCCCCGGCGGGATTGCGTCATCCGGAAGCGGCGCGTGCCGCGACGGAACACGCTGCCGAGCATCGCGTCGCGGAACGCCCAGCCGAACACCGCGTCGCAGTGAACCAGGCGGAGCAACGCGCCGCCCATCAACAGGCCGAGCATCGCGCGGCCGAGCACCAGGTCGCCGCACACGCGGCCCAGCGCCGCGCGCCGGAGCACGCCGTGAGTGAACGGCGTCCGCCGGAGCACGCCGTAAACGAACGCCGTGCCGCGTCGCCTGTCGCGCATCGAGCGGCGCCGGCGCCGCATCAAGCGGCGCCTCGAGCTGCGGCCGTTCGAGCCGCACCGCCACACGGCGCGGAGCACGAACCGAAGCGCTAACCGTCGCTAGCGCCGGCGAAAACGCGGGTTCTCCCGAGAGCACGGAGAACCCGCGCGCGGCACGACGCGAATCGGAATCGCTACGGGCGCGGCGATCTCATCGCGTGTCTCGCGTTGGAGTTTCCATCGCGTCCATCTCGGCGAGGGACGCGCGGAGCCGCTCGGCTGTGCCGAGGTCGCCCGCGCGCGTGGAGATATCGATCTGCCGGTTCACGAACGCGCGCGCCTTCCCGTACACGCCCTGCTGCTTGTAGATGCGAGAGAGAGCGTCGAGGCTCTCGTGCAGTTCTGGACTCTCGGTCTCGCCGGCTTCCCGATGCTTGTCGACGACCTCATTGTGCTTCGCTTCTTCGCGGGCCAAACGCCCGCGGATGCCGTCCGAAGCGGCTTTGACGCGCGACTCGAACATTTCGCGATCGAACGGCTTGGCGATGTAGTCGTCCGCCCCGGACAGGAATCCCTCGAGCATTTTTTCACCATCCGAGAGGGTCGTCACCAAGATGACGTAAGGACGCTCGTCGTTGGCGAGCTCGCGAATGCGCCGGCAAACCTCGGCGCCGGTGAAGCCGGGCATCATCCAATCGAGCAGCACGAACGGCGGTCGTTGCTGCTGATAGATTTTCCACGCTTCTTCACCGTCGCGCGCGACGAGCGGCTGGTAGCCGAGCTGCTGCGCGAAGGTCACGAGAATCTTCCGGTAGAGAGGGTCGTCGTCCGCTACGAGCATTTCCATGGGTGATTTCCTTGTCGAACCGAAACGTAGCGTCGAGCGCCGCTCAAGCGGCGGGCGGCGCCACGCTCTGGCGCTGGCTCTCGGCGAGCAATATCGCGTCCGCGGACTCGATTTCTTTTCGAAGCTGAGCGACGAGGAGCGGCACCGAGCCCTTGGCGCCCTCGTCGAGGTGCTCGAGCTGAGACGCAATGCTCGCCGCCGGGCCCGCGGCCACATACAGGAGCGTGCCCCGGAGCCGGTGTGCGACGCGGCGGATCACCGTGAGATCGCCGGTCTCGACCGCGTCATCCATCTCGATGAACCCTTCGCGGCAGCTTTCGCGAAATGCGTCCACGACGTCGCGGACGAGGTTCGGGTCGTTGTCGCACCGCTCCCGCACCTCGGCGATGTCGACGGATCGCTTGCTCCGGGCCTCCTCCGCGGCGAGCGTGGGCGCGACACCACGGCGAAATCGCGCGACGACCTCGGCGAGCCTGCTCGCGTCGAGCGGCTTGGCGAGATGGCCGTCCATGCCAGCGGCGAGGCACCGTTGCTCGTCGTCTTTCATCGCGCTCGCGGTCAGCGCGACGATCGGCACGCTGCGTCTGCCGCGCTCGCCGTCGCGGATCCGTTGAGTCGCCTCGAATCCGTCCATGATCGGCATCTGAAGATCCATCAGGATCAGGTCGAGCTGCTCGCGCGCCGCGATCTCGGTCGCAACGAGGCCGTTCGGCGCGGTCAACACCTCGCATCCGTTCTTTTGCAGGAGTCGCACCGCGAGCTTGGTGTTGACGGCGTTGTCGTCGGCGAGGAGAACGCGCAACCGGAGCGCATTCGCGTCGATTGCTTTGAGCTGCGTTACCGGAGGGGCCGCGTCCGGAACGCGGTCCGCCAACGGCAAGCGGGCCGTGAAGTGGAACGTCGTACCGCATCCGACCTCGCTCTCGAGCCAGATGCGTCCGTCCATGAGCTTCGTGAGCTCACGACAAATCGAGAGGCCGAGCCCCGTGCCGCCGTGCGTTCGGGTCGTCGATTCGTCGGCCTGACGGAAGGCTTCGAAGATTCGTTCATGCTTCTCCGGCGGAACGCCGATGCCGGTATCGGCGACCGCGACGTGAACGACCTCGCTCTCGATCGCGTCGAGCCGCACGCGGACGGAAATGACGCCTTCTTCGGTGAACTTCACCGCGTTCGCGACGAGATTCACGAGCACCTGACGCAGACGCACGGGATCTCCGAGCACCGTGTCCGGCAATAGATCGTCCACGAGAATCCGAGTCGCGAGCCCTTTTTGCTTCGCTCGCGCGAACTGCGGCGCGACCGCGGCCTTCACCACGTCGCGGATCGAGAACGGCACCTTCTCGAGCACCATTCTCCCCGCCTCGATCTTCGAGATGTCGAGGATATCGTTGATGATGACGAGGAGCGCTTCGGCCGAGTCGTACGCGTCTTGCAGGAACCCGTGCTGCTCCGGCGATAGCTCCGTATCGAGTGCGAGCGCGAGCATGCCGAGGACGCCGTTCATCGGCGTTCGGATCTCGTGGCTCATGTTCGCCACGAACTGCGACTTGATGCGCGAGGCTTGCACCGCGTTGGCGCGCGCCTCCTCTGCCGCCCGTTCGGCGCGACGGAGCTCCGTGATGTCGTGAGCCACGGCGAACCCGCGCTTTTTTTGCTCGTCGACGGCGATGCTCCACACGAGCCTGAGGTAGGTCCCGTCGTGCGCGCGACAACGCACTTCGGCGCCGTCGAGAACGTCCACGGAAATCGGCCACTGTCGAGCCGCCGAATGTCGCGCGCGATCTTCCGGATGAAGCAGGCTGAGGATCGAAGTCCCCACGAGTGCGTATTCCGGGTAACCGAACGACGAAAACCAGGCTCGGCTGGCGCGGAGGATGACCCCGTCGAGATCGGTGACGAGCCCGAGCGTTCGCGACATCTCGACCATGGCGCGATATTGCTCGAAATTGTCTTCGGCCTTGCGGCGAGCGGTGATGTCGGTCGCGATCGTCAGCGTCAGTTTTTTTCCGGCGTCGTCGTCGAAGGCGCACCGCACCGAAAGAAAACGCAGCACGGATTTGTCCCTGGTCGTCAGCGAGTCTTCGTTGACGATGGGAACCCGTGCCCGCGTCGCTCGCTCCTCGGCCTCGCGCCATTGCGCGGCCTCGGTCGGCTCGGTCAGGAGCTCCGACGCCGTCATACCAATCAGCTCCTCCTGAGTTCGTTCGTGGAGACGGGCGAAGGCGGCGTTGACGACGACGAAGCGTCCTTGATCGTCTCTGACGAAGATCAGTCCAGGGCTCGCGTCCATCACTTGACGGAGTAGCCCGTGCTGGCGGCGGACCTCGAGCTCGGCGCTCCGGGCCATGGTGATGTCTTGTGACGTGCCGATGAGGGTGCGTTCGCCGTCGTGAACGGGGCCGAGCGCGATGCTCGTCTGCTTCCAGCGCAGGCCGTCCTTCGTCTCGATCGGGAGCTCGTAGGAGAGCGTCTCTCCCGACGCGTACAAGGTGGCGGAAGCCGCGTCGATCGCCGCGCGTGCGTCCGGTCTTACTTGCAGATCCGACGAGTAGTTGCCGACGAGCTCCTCAGGTTCGCGTCCGTAACCGGCGGCCAGCGCCTTGTTGACGAAGAGTAGCTTCTCGCTCCTCGACTTCACGAACATCACGGACGGAGTCGTATCGAGCACGGCGCGGTAGAGATCGCGCTCGCCTCGGACCGTCCGAGCGTCGAGTAACGAGCGCAGTCGGAAAGGAAATGCGTCGCGGTCATGGGGCCATGAGGCGACGTCCGCGCACCCCTGGCCGAAGAAAGGTGCCACCGGAGTTCCGTCGGCGACCACCGCAACGACCGGCAGGTCGCTCTCGAGCGCCGGCTCGACGTGGGTGGGCAAGGTGACGCGAACCCCCAAGGGCGTCGTTTCGCAAGAAAACCCCGCCGCCGTGAGCGCCGACGTGACGTCTGCGGCGAGCTCGACGTCTGCGGCGTCGGTTCGAAGGAGAATCGCCACGATTTACGGCGCCTCTTGCGACGAGCACGACGAACGAACGTCGTCCGCGCCGTACGGCCACTGACCCCGTGACGCACGGATCCCGTCAGCGCGGAGACGCGGGAATGGGGAGAACTCGACGGCGCTGACCAGATGAGTTCGCACTCTGCCCGACAGTACGGCCGCGTGCCCCAACCCTTAACCTGTCAGTCCTCGATGACTCGGGACGGCAGCGCGACGGCGGCCCGGATCGAACCGGCGTAGAGCGACAGGATTCCTGCGAATTGTCGTGTGAATGGGTCATACTGTGACAGCAGCGTTAGCGCTCTTCCGAGGAGGGCCGTAGCACCGCACGATGGCCGTCCATTCGAACTCGAAGCCAGCCGGCTCGGCCGACGGCCCGCCGGCTCGGGAGCTCGAGGACCAGTTCCGGCTGCTTCTGGTCGACGACGACGACGACGTGCGCCGCGCGTCGGCGCGCGTCTTTCGCATGCGCGGCTTGCAAGTGACCGAGGCCTCGAGCGGACGCGAAGCCCTGGAGCGGCTCGAGTCGGAGTCGTTCGATGCCATCGTATCGGACATCTCCATGCCGGGCATGGACGGCATTCGGCTGTTGCAGGAGATCCGCCGGCGTGATCCGCACGTGCAGGTCATCCTGATTTCGGGCGTTCCGACGCTGGCGACGGCAATCTCGGCGCTCGATCACGGCGCGTTCAAGTACATGCACAAGCCCGTCGATCCCTTCGTGCTCATCGAGAACATTCGACGAGCGGGGAGCATTTCGCGGCTGGCTCGCGAAGAAGCGCTCTCGGCGAAACCGGCGGCCGCCGTGGCCCCCGAGCCCGAGGATCTTCCGCGACTCGAGGCACGCTTCGCGAACGCGCTCTCGAGCGCGACGCTGCTCTATCAACCCATCGTCGATTCGAAGAGCGGAAGTGTGTCGGGATTCGAAGCGCTCCTTCGGAGCGACGACGCGGCACTGGCCGACACCGCGGCGTTCGTCCACGCGGGGGCGCGACTCGGGCGGCTGCGCGAGCTCGGGCGACTCGTGCGGAGCATGGCATTGCGCGAGAGCCGCGAGCTCGAAGGAAGCTCGCTTCTTTTCCTGAACATTCACCCGACCGACCTGATGGATCCGCTCCTCGTCGACTGGGGCGGCGAGCTCCGCGCGATGTCTCGCCGGGTCGTTCTCGAATTGTCCGAGCGCGACGCGCTCCGCGACGTTCCGCAAGCGTCGCTCCGCGTCGAGGGTCTCCGCAAAATGGGGTTTCGCATTGCGGTCGACAACGTCGGTGCCGGCGACGCCGGCATGTCGAGCTTCTCGCATCTCGAGCCGGATTTTCTCAAGCTCGACAGCTGCATCGTCCGCGACATTCACGAGAACGACGCGAAGCGACGGGTTGCGTCGGCGATCATCGGACTCGCTCGAGAGCTGAGCATGATCGTCGTCGCGGAAGGCGTAGAGACGGTGGAAGAGAGTCAGACGCTGCGCGACCTCGGCTGCGATCTCCTCCAGGGGTTCTTGTTCGCTCGGCCCGGTCCGGCGTTTCCGACCATCACCTGGCCCCACGCAAAATAGATCACTCCGGCAAGATCCTACCCGAGCCGCCCATTTCGGAAGGAAAGTCTTTTTGCTTCGGCAACCCGTCGCGCATCGGGAGCACGGTCTCGCCATAGTTCACGTGTAGCATCGGCTCGAACGCGAACGTCGGGATGGTGGCAGCGTAGACGTCGGTTACACCGAGCGGCGGATGCTCGGTAAGCACGTGACCGCCACATTCCTTGCACCATCGCCGGATGCTGGTCGGGCTCTTCTTGTACGACCCGAGCGACTCGGCGCCCTTCGTGATGGCGACGGCCGAGGGCTTCCACAAGGTGAAGGCGTTGACCGGGCCTGCCGACCACGATCGACACGAATTGCAATGACAGAACCCCATCGCCTCGGGCGCGCCCGTGACGCTGATCTCGACGGCTCCGCAGAAGCATGATCCGGTGTGTTGGTTGCTCATGGTAATCCAGGTACGCGCGCGTCGCGGGGCGGGTTACCCCGAAACCTCTTCGGCTCCCCGGCATTCGTGCATGCATTCCCTGCAATCCTGCAGCGCGCGACGGTCGGCGTTTCGAGAAACGGATGGGAGCCGTAACGGCCAAAATCGTCCCGCAAACGCGCGAGGCTTGGCAGGAAGTGTGCGAACATTGTCGTTTTCGCTGCTCGTCGTTGCCGTCGGATTCCGCTAAAAGAGATTGATGCTCGCGCGCGGCGTGCGATCGCTCCTTCACGCGGGCCTCGTCGCGTCGTGCGCGTCTCCGCTAGCGGGTTGCCAACCGGAGCGCTCGTCGAGCGCCACCGTAGCTTCCGGGAATCTGTGCACGCGGGGAACCAACGACGCCGTCCGCGACGTCTTCTGCGCAAAGGAGCCGGCGGAAATTGGGAGCTTGCACGATCTCGAGAGCCTCGTCGGGCTCGGGCTCGAGGAACCGGACGGCGGCATCGTCACCGAGGCGGGAGCCGCCGCGGCCGAGCCCGGGATCGCGGGGTATCTGGCGGTCGCTTTGCTCGATCACTCGACGTCGCTCTCGGGTTCGCTGGTCTCGCCGATCAATCCGCGCGCGATTCTCCTCGGCACGCCCACGGCCCTGGCGTTCAACCGCGGCGTCCAGAGCGTGGAAATTGCGACTCTCGACCGCGAGAAATTCACGTTCAACTTCTACCTCGTGTCGTTCGAACAAGCGTGCAATCGCGCCGCGGGTGGATGCACTCCCGGTGATCTCTACACGCCGAGCATCGAGTCCAATTGGACCCACGTCGACGTCCAAGACGCCGAGGACCTGAAGGACACGCCGAACGATTGTCGTCAGTGCCACCAGCGCGGGCTCAAAGATCCGATTCTTCTCATGCGCGAGCTCGAAGGGCCGTGGACGCACTTTTTCGAGCCCGACGGAGATACCACGACGTTCCCCGAGACGACGGGCTCCCAGATCCTCGACGACTACTTGAGTGCGAAGGGTAACGAAGAGTACGCCGGGGTTCCGTCCCTCTTGCTGCGACAAACATCCGGGTTCTTGCTCGAGGAGTCGGTCACCGGTGTGCAGCCCCTGGTGTTCGACGGGTCGGCGATCATGAACGAGCGCTGGCCCTACGTCGATGGCGGGTATCCGGCGACGCCTCAGCGAAGCGCCACTTGGTACAACGGCTACGAAGCGTTCAAGCGCGGCGAGCAGCTCGCGCTCCCGTATTTCGATCCGCGTCCGACCGACGTCGCGAAGCAAGCGACGCTCACCGCGGCGTATCAGCGGTATCGCAAACAGGAGATCGGCGCTGCCGAGCTGCCGGACCTGAGCGACATTTTCTCGGACGACCCGGAGACGCGCGCGGAGCTCGGGCTGCAAACCCAACCCGGAACGACCCCGGCGCAAGCGCTGGTCCAGGCCTGTGGCACGTGTCACAACGACGTGCTCGACCAGAGTATCTCTCGCGCCCATTTCAACATCGACATCGCGCGGATGAGCCGCGCCGAGCTCGACGTTGCCTTGGCGCGCCTTCGGTTACCGCGCACGGCCCCGAATGCGATGCCCCCTGCCGGAAGACGGCAGCTCGACGCGGACGGACTGACGCGGCTCGTCGACTATCTCGAGAAAGACGTCCGCTCGAGCGACGACGACGCGTTCCTCGAGCGAGCCGCGAAGCTCGGCATGGCGCTGAGCTTCGATTGAGCGCCGCTCGGGCGAGCGGGTGTGTGTCGCCCGCGCCGACGGGACATGAGCCGCAATTCCGGCATCTGACCGTCAACCGCGCGCCGGCTGGCGTCGCGTCACCACGACGCCGACGAGCGCAGCCGTCGCGAGCAGCATCACCATCGCGCCGTATTCTCGAGCGGCGTTCGACACTCCGCCCCCGTGCACGACGCGGATGCCGGCGAGCACGGCGGGAAGGCCCATCGCGAGGTACGAGATCACGTAGAGCACCGAGAGGACGCCCGCGCGCGCATGGGGCGGCGCGAGCGGTATGACGCTGCGAAGCGCGCCCTGAAAGCCGGCACCGAAGCCGGCTCCGGCGATCATCGTACCCACGAAGAACCCGAGCGGCGAGCCGTGGCCCACGGCAAAGAGCGTGATCGCATTGCCGGCGAGCAAACCCGACGCGCCGGCGATCATCATCGCGCGTGCCGTGTTCGACTGCAGGACGAGCACCGTGACGGCGCCGCTGGCCGCGAGCGCGAAGAGCGAAAGGCCGCCGAGCATCGCGGAATTTCCCCCGACGAGCCGTCGGATCAACGTCGGAGCGAGCGAACCGTAGAACCCGACGAGCGCCCATGCGGCGACGAGCAGCGGCGTCGCGAGCAGTACCGGTCCCCGCAACTCACTCGGCAGGTGAAACCGCGGCCGCAACGACGCGAGCGCACCCGGCCTCCGCGCGCACGTCTCGGGCATTCTCACGACGCCGATCGCTTGCGCGACGAACACGCCGAGCATGACGAGATAGACGAGATGCGTGGGCGCCGGCAGAAACTGAACCATGAATCCGGAAACGACGCCGCCCGTCGCCGAGCCGACCATCGGCGCGACCGAGTTCGCGACCGTCCCTTTCGCGCGATCGAGATCGAGCATTCCCGCACCGAGCGCTCCGAGCGCCGCGCCTGCGGATAGCCCCTGAACGACGCGCGCGACGAGCAAGTGACTCACCGAAGTGGCCGTCGCGAACAGCACCATGACCGCCGCCTGGAGTCCGACCGCGACGAAGAGGACCGGCCGACGGCCGACGTAGTCCGACAAGGACCCCGCCGTCAGCAGCGACCCGAGCACCGCGAGCGCATACACGCCGAAGATCACGGTGATGGTGATCGGAGAGAAGCCCCACTTCGCTTGATAGAGCGCGTAGAGCGGCGTCGGCGCGCTCGACCCCGCGAGAAACGAGACGATCATCGACGCGAGAAGCACGAACGACTGTGCCGCCGTGAGGTCGCGAGTGAACGCGGCCGGCGCCGCTGCGCGGGCTCGACTCGTCGCCGTTCGAATCTTCCCGACGATTTCCTCGCGCGGTTTCGCTCCCCGCTCCGAAGTCGCGGCGTCGAATTCGCCCGGCGAAAACCGCAGGAATGCGGCACCCTTAGTGCCTGATATTGCTCCATTTCTAGTCGATTCCGGGATGGTTCCGATCGAAGACATTCGCGGCTCCAGTTCGTCGAGAAAGACAGACAAGTCTGTCTGAACAGGGCTTGAAATAGACCGACCTGTCTGTTATGTCAAGCCCATGATCTCGAAAACGTCGGCGTCCCCGCGCGAGCGGCTCCTGAAAGCGGCGAGCAAGCTCTTTTACGACGAAGGCATTCACACGGTCGGTATCGACCGCGTGATCGAGAAGGCCGGCGTCGCCAAGGCGTCTTTGTACAGCGCGTTCGGCAGCAAAGAAGGGCTGGTGCGCGCCTACCTCGGCGAACGCGCCGAGGTGCACAAGGGCCGGATCGAGGAAGCCATCGCGCGCCACGACAGCCCGCGCGATCGCATCCTCGCCGTGTTCGAGCTCCTCGGCCGCGTCGTCGAGGAGTCGGGATTTCGCGGGTGCGCATTCTTGCGAGCCAGCGCCGAAGGGCCTCCGGACAAGAGCGTGAAGCGCGCCTGTGACGAGTATCGTGCGTGGCGGCGGGCACTCTTCGTCGAACTCGCGCGCTCGGCCGGCGCGCGCAACCCGGAGCGCCTCGCGCAGCAGCTGGTATTGCTCTACGACGGCGCCGCTGCTGCCTCGCAAATGGACCGTGACCCCGGTGCGGCCGGGGCTGCGCGCGACGTCGCCGCGACGTTGCTCGACGCCGCGATCGGTCCCTGAGCTGAGCGGGCGTCTACCAGAACGCGGGGTTCACGAGCTCTTTCGGGATCTCGTGGGCGATCGAGTCGTGAAACGCCGGCAGGGCCGACCAGTGGAGGCCCGGGCGCAGGTGATGCGCCGTGTGGTACCCGAGATTTTGCGAGAGCAAATTGTAGATGCGGTTACTGCGATTGCGGCTCGCGAGCTGATGGTCGCCCGTCGACAGGCCGGAGTGATGCTCGTACGTCACCCAGCACGTGTGGAGGAGGGTGAATAACGGGAGGGCCGCGTACAGAATCGCGGTGTTGATCGGGTTCGCTACGAACAATGCTCCCAAGATCACGTACAGCGGCACCTTCATGAGCAAATACTTCCGGTAAATGCGCGGGTGCTTCTGGCCGACGCGGAAGATGTCGATCTCGTGAGTAAGGAACAGGCGCGCGCTGTACTCCAGGCGCCCCATCGTTTCGCCGTCGTCTCGCATCCAGCGCGACTCGTCCGTCGGGCTCTCCGGATCCTGCGACAGATAATTCAGATGATGGCCGAGGTTGTGGTGCAGGACCCAGCCGTAGGAGCCGATCCCCGTCTGAAACGCCAGCGGGATCTCGAACAGGCGGTTCAAGAGCGGCGCGCGAAACACGTTCACGTGCTGATGATTGTGGTGAATCGGTGCCGACATCAACGACAGCACGAGGAGCGGAAGCACCGCGAGGGCGGCGACGAGCGGAGACGCAAAGCGCCATACCGTGAGCTGAATGGTCGCGAACACGAGAACGTGAAAAACGGTGTAACGGTCAGCCGTGTAGCGGACGAGCGAGTGGCGGGAGGTTTTCATCGGCGGGTCGAAAAGGAGAGGCTCGGGCGAATAGCACAGCATCCCGGCTAATCGGCCACGCGCCAAACGGTTTCGCCCGTCTTTCTCCGCGTACACCCCTCGCTGGCTCAAACAGTGCGCGTTGCCGACCGAACCGTGACAATCGCTAGCCGTCGAGGCCCGCCTCCAGCCCACCTTCGCTTACCCGCACGCGACCGCCGTTTCTAGCGGATGAGGGCGCGCGACCGATCGAGCACCTCTTGAGCGCCCTCCGCGCTCGGCGCGCTGAGCTGCACCCAGAACCCCGTCTTGGCCGGCGCCACCTTGTATTCGACGCCATCGACGTCGAGCGGGCACTTGTAAGACGGCGGCGCCTTCTTGTGTTGCGCGAGGTTCGCGCCGATCCACTCCGCCGTCAGACCGGGTTGAGCCGGCAAGAAGAGCTGCGCGCCCGCCAGCTTCTCGTACGTGCCTTGGCCACCGCGAGCCTCGACGTAGTACGAGCCGACCTGCGTGACTTTGAACTTGTTGAGCAGGCAGAACTCACTGTGAGTTTGCGGCGGCGCTTCCGGCGCTGCGAACGACGGTTCGACCATCGGGATAGCGGTGAAGGCCATGAATGCGGTGGTGATGACGACGCTGCGAAATGACATGAACGTGACTCCTTGGTCGCATCTAGAGCACGCCGCGTGCCGCACCACGCAACCCGCGCGCAAGGCGAACAAACGCGCCATCGCGCGACCAATGCGCCATCGCGACGCTTCCCCTTCGCCGCCCGGAAGTGACAGGCATTGGCCACGCTGGCAAATCGCGATGACGCGTTCGCTTCACGAATCGGGCGCGGAGCGGCGCCGTCTGCCGCTCATGAGATAGATGGCGGCGCGCAGCTCGAGGAGCGGATCGTTCGAGGGCTCGATCCCGTCGAGGCGCGGGATCGGGTCGAAGATGATCCGTTTCTGTTCGTTCGGGTTGTTCGAGACGACCCCCGTGAGCGTGATCTTCCCGAGATCCACGATCGCGCGGTCGTCGGGCCAGTGAACCGTCACGTCATCGACGATGTCGCCTTCGTCCGCAAGCTGCGCTTGAAGCGTGAAACGCACCGGACCCCGGGCGATTCGTTCGGCAATTTCGTCGAAAAGAAAGTTCGCGCTCTTGCCTTTCGCCGCTTCGTCGCCGAGGTGATCGAGCCCGGCGTCCGGAACGAAGCGATAACGCCCGTAACGGCTGACTCCGTCCTTGTTGGTGAACCGCATGGCAGTGAGGCCGAAGTACGCTTCTCGGGCGAAGCTCGACGGAATGGGTTTCGGCACTTGAACGAACGCGAGCGCCGCCGGATGGGAGCCGACGAACACTTCGACGGGCGACGGCGACGCCTTCGACGTCGCGCTCGCGGCGATCGCGCGGAGAAACTCGAGAAATTCGTGCCCGTCTTTGACCGGGAACGCGTTGGCGGAGTGGCTGACGATGTCGGTGTGGACGTGCTCGGCGAGCTGGAACCGCATCGCGCAACCGCGAGGAGACGCGTTGGGGTCGTTGTCGGGAATCATCGGAATCCCGGTGTTGTCGGAGAAGCGAAGGAACACGGGCGTGGACGGCTGCACCAAGTGCTGCGCTCGGGAGAGCCCTGCTGCCGCCGTCGTGGGCGTGAACGTACCCGCGAGCAGCACGCCTTTCGCGTGCACCGCGCGATAGCCGGCGTGCACGCCGAAGATCGCGTCGATGGCTTCGAGCAGATCCTTGCTCAGCGCCATGATCTTTTCATCGGAGGGAAATGGCATGGTCGATTCCTCGATCGGTGAAGGGGCGCCAACTCGGCGAACCCTCGGGTGAATCGACGTACTAGGTCGCGCCGCTGGCTTTGGCTAGTGCTCCTCGTTCGAAACGCTGGCCCGCGAACCCAGCAAGAGGCCGCGCGACGTCAGCTCCGCGAGGAGCGCGCCGGTGGCTCGAGCAAAGTCGAGATCGAGCGTTCCGTCGGTGCGCTCCGCTGCGGCTCGGATCGCGTCGACCAGCGTGCGTTCGCCGCGCGCGATTTCTTCGACGAGCGCCATCCCCGCGCCGGACATCTCGAGCAAACGGACCTCGTGGGTGATTCGGTCTCGATAGACGCACAGCGCCGCCGGGGCGGCGCGGGGCGGCGCCTCGGCGTTCGAATCCCAGCGGTGGACGGCGTGAACGAGCCGGAGCAACCGGTGCGCCCGGCACAATACCGCCGGCCGATCCATCACGAGCTCCACGACGCGGTCGCCCACGTCGTCGTCGAGCTCGTACCCGACGGAGCGCTCCGCCCAATCGAGCCGAACCAGGTCGCGTGCGTACGGCGGGAGCGCGAAGAACGTCGCGCCGAGGAAAAAATCGGAAAATTCGCCGCCCACGTCGCGAAGCACGGGCGACCGCGGCGGAGACGCAGCGAGAAACCGCTCCACGATCGCCCGGAACGTCTCTTCGCCGATACCGGCGAACGAGCGCGGGAACTGATGCTCGAGCGTCTCTTCGAATCGACGGCGGACCATGCGGCGGTAACGAAGCCAGCGCCACGATTCGCCCCCGAGCGCGTCGACGTCGCGCGGATCCGGAGCGGCCGCGAGGCAGAGCTCGCGCACGCGGGCTTCGTAATCGCTCAGGGCCGACACGCGGCTCCGTCGTGCGTGGGTGACGGCTCGCTCGCTGGGTCGTCGCGGCTACCGGGAGCACGGGCCCGCTGCACGATGCCGTCCAGGCGACGCACCTCGTCGCAGAGCTCGCTCCACGGCGGAAAATCGTCGTCGCGTTCGAGGAGCACCGGTAGCGGCCCGGTGCGCGCGAGGGTCCATTCGAGGAGCGAATACACGCCGTCCGAGATCGCCTCGGCGTGCGTGTCGATGGTGAGCTCGGGATCGCTCGCGTCGTGACCCGCGACGTGGATCTGCACGACCTCGGCGAGCGGCAATTTCGAGAGCACGGAAAGGGGTTCGAAGCCGTGATTCTTCGCGTTGACGTAAACGTTGTTCACGTCGAGAAGGAGCTTGCATCCGCTCGACCGCAACACTTCTCCAATGAAGTCGCCTTCGTCCATCTCGGCGCCGGGCGTCGCGTAATAGGTGATGTTTTCGACCGCCATCGGGAGGCCGAGAACGTCTTGTGCCTCGCGAACGCGCGCGGCGACGTGCTCCGCGGCCGCGCGAGTGAACGGAACGGGCAAGAGCTCGTGGAGCGCGACCCCGCCGACCACGCCGAACGACAAGTGGTCGCTGTGCCAGGGCGAACCGATGTCGCGAAGGAACCCCCGAAGGCGGTGGAGATAGTCGCGGTCGAGCCGATCGACGCCACCGAGCGACATCGAGAGGCCGTGCGCGACGACCGGCCATCGTGCGGCGACTCGACGAAGATCCGCCGGGTAGCGACCACCGCGAGCGATGTAGTTTTCCGGCGCGACCTCGACGAACCGAAGCTCGGGCGGCGGAGCATCGAGCAGATCGTCGACGAGCGGCGCGCGAAGCCCGATGCCGACCCCCGTCGTCGCCCCCCCCTCGGCGGTCAACGCAAGCTCACTTTCGACTGGAGCACGACCCCGCGCCGCAGCCGTCATCGTCGGCGGCGGCCTTCTTGGCGTGCTTCGGCTTCGCGGCGGCGGGCTTCGGAGCAGGCGCGGTGCTTGGAGCCGCGGCAGCCGAAGGCGTCGAGGTCGAAGTCGAAGGCGTGCTCGCGAGCGCCGCCGATGGCGGCGTTTCGGGCGCTGTTGCCGGCGCGACATCGGGGGTCGTCGAGGAAGCCTCGGCAGCCTTCGCCAGAGTCGCCGGGCTCGTCGAGTCGTCGCTCTTCGCGCCGCACCCCGCCGCCGAGCAGCTGGAATCGCCGGCGTGCGCGGTCGTGGGTCGCGCGACTTCGGTAGCGCGAGGCACGTCGTTCGCGCTCTTCGTCGCGGCCGGAGTGCCGGCGCCGCAAGCCACCGCGCCGAGGGCGGCGAGCGTCATCTCCAAAATTCGCGTTTCTAGTCTGTTTTTCATCAATCGGGTGCTCCTTCACGTCGCGGGCACACGATGCGCACGTCTCGAATACGCATCGCGGTCAGGTTTTGTCACGCGCACAACGGAAGCCGATCACGTGATTGTACACGTCGGGCGTTGTCTTCCACCGGTACGCGGGTTTGGCCCAATCGTTCATCGAGCCGTTGAACGAGCCGCCGCGCACGACGCGCTCCGTCCCGCTCCTCGGCCCCTGTCCGTCGCCGGCTCCCTCCTGGGCGTAAGCGCCGTACCAGTCTGCGGTCCACTCCCAGACGTTTCCGGCGAGATCGAACACGCCGTGCTGCGACGCGCCGGCAGGGAACGATCCGACCGGCGCGGTCCCGGCGTAGCCGTCGTTCTGCGGGTACATCGCGCGCGAATGGAGCTGATGCTTCTCGAACCAGTCCGAGCACTCCGTGCCGCACGCGTTCAAGCGCGTCGCGTCCGGAGCTTCGTCGCCCCAGGGATACGTGCGCTGGCTCGAGCCGCGGGCAGCGAACTCCCACTCGGCCTCGGTCGGGAGTCGTGCTCCGCCTTCTTTCGTCCGGCCGCCCGCGGTGCGGCAGTAATTGTCGGCCATCTGAAAGTCGATGCAGTTGATCGGATGATTCGCGAGCTCGGGACGCTCGGACGTGCAGAGCGCGCTGAACGTCGTGTGCTCGGCCGCCGTCATGTCCGGATAGTGAACGTCCTTCGGCGCGCGGAGACAGTTCCCGTCGCGCGCGCAAGCGTCGTAGGCCGCGGCGGTCACTTCGTGCCTGTCCAAGCAATAGGCGGGCAACGTCACCTTGTGCGGCGGACGCGCATTTTCGAGCTCGAGACTCCCCATGAAAAAGCTGCCCGCCGGGATCAGCACCATGTCGTCGGGGCACGCGGGGACTGGGGTCGCGCTCGGCGCTGGAGTGGGCTTTTGCTCGATCGGTTTCGACGCGGCGACCTTCATCGAGTCGGCCGGCGTGCGCGCCGCCACCACGTAGATACCGGCGCCGGCCGCAATGGCGACCGCGACGCCGAGCGCCGCTCCCCGCGGAAAACGCGACGGTTCACGCCGTGTCGAGACGGGAGGCACACTCTTCGGTACCGCTTCAGCGACGGAGATGCCGCTCGAGCCGCCGCCGCCCGAGACGACGGGGACCATGCGATCGACGTTCGAAGCCGGCGCGCCGTCGGCCGTCGTGCGCGTCGCGTTCAACCACTCGACGACCGCGCCGTTCTCGGCGCCGGGCGGAATGAGCTCGGCGAACGCGCGGACGCATTCGCCGGCGTCCGCGAATCGTGCGGCGGGCGAGCGAACCACACAGCGCGCGAACCACGCGTCGAAGCCCGGCGGCAATCGATCTCTCGCGCCGAGCGCCTGCGCGCGTTGCGTGGCGAGCTGAAGCGGCGTGACCACGACTTCTCGGATCAGCGCCGCCAACGTGTCGTTGGCGGCAACCCAGAAATCGAAACCGGTGAGCAGCCGGAACGCGACGAGACCGAGCGCCCACACGTCGGCGGCCGGCGTGACGTCCGAGGCGTTTTCCATCTGCTCCGGCGCCATATAGAGCGGCGTGCCGAGCGGTTGCGAGCCGGTGAGCTTGTGGTTCTCGACCGCCTTGGCGATCCCGAAGTCGAGAATCTTCACGGTGAACGTTGCGCCCTTCCGGCGAGGGCTCGCGAGAAAAACGTTCGCCGGCTTGATGTCGCGATGCACGATCCCGAGAGCGTGCGCGCGCTCGAGACCGTGGCTGATCTGCGACAGGATCTCCCCGACGTCACCCAAGGGTAGTCGTTGGAGTTGCTCCGAGAGCTCCTCGAGATCCTCGCCCTTCAAGAGCTCCATCACGAGGAATGGACTTCCGGTCGACGGATCGACACCCGCCGCGACCACCTCGACGATGTGATCGCTGTCGATGCGCCCGCCCACGCGCGCTTCACGTTCGAATCGCTCTCGCGCTCCGGGTTCGGCGATGATGTCCGCCGAAAGCACCTTCAGTGCGCGGAGCCGACCGGTGTTGACCTGCTCGACGACGTAGACATCGCCCATCGCGCCGGACCGAAGCGGTCGGACGATGCGATATTCACCGACGAAGAGCGTGCCAGGAGCCATTTTATCCGTCATCGCGACCACCGCTGACAGAGACGCGCCGTCTCGGGGTACGTGGCGCACCGCCGAACGGATTTGACGTGGAGATGGTAGACCGCGCGCTCATCGTGGCATCGTTGGGACGTGAAGAGCGGCCCGAACAAAACACCCACAACGATATCAGCGACGGCCCGGACGAAGAAGGCGCCCCCTAAAAAAACTTCACCGAAGCACCCTCGCCCCAAGAGAGCCGCTTCGAAAAAAACGCCGGTGAAAAAAGCCCCGTCGAAGAAAGTCGTGTCGCCGGTCGCGGCGCGACGAGCCGATCTCGGCGCGCCCATCGATGGATTCTTCGCGAAGCAGCCCCCGCATTTGCGCTCAATCCTCGACGCACTCCGGAAGATGGTCGAGGACGCCGCACCGGAAGCGACCTCGACGACCAAATGGGGCATGCCGTTCTTCCTGATCGACGGGGAGATGATGTGCGCCTTCGGTGCACATCAATCCCACGTGAATTTAATTTTGCCGGGCCCACCCGGAACGTACGCGGATCCCGAGGGGCGTCTCACCGGCGAGGGGAAAACGGGGCGCCATCTCAAGCTCCTTCGTCTGGAAGAACTGCCGCGAAACGCCGTCCGCGGTTGGCTACGAACCGCGGCGCGGCGAGTTCGCTAGAGCCGTTCCTTTCTCGGTCAGCTCAACTGCGTTGAGCTCCAGGGCTTCGGTCCCGCTCGACGAGTCTTGGGCACGGTGACCAACAATTGGTCATGGCGTCGTTCGAGCCTCCGGGCGCGCCGTCGAACGACCCCAGAAACCGAGATTTCACCGAAGTGGCACGTTACTTGGTTTATACGCGCTCGCGGCATGAGCGAACGAACCGGATTGCCAGCGTCCGAACGTCGCGAACTGTCGCCTGTCGCGCGGTGGGGCATCGCGCTCTTGGCCGTCGGTGTGGCTCAACTCGCGAACTGGGTGATCCCGAGCAGGACGTTTCTCCCGGCGCCTTTCTTCATCACCGCGGTAATGATCGCGGCTCACTTCGGAGGAACGGGCCCGGCCATCCTCGCGTTCGTCACGGGCGGCGCGTTCCTCGACTACTTCTACATTCCGCCGATATACAGCTTTGATATCCGACCGGACGTCTTCCCGTCGCTGGTGCAGTACGTCGTGCCGTCGGCCCTCGGCGCGTGGTTCATCCAAAAACGTAAAGACGTCGAACTCCTGCTAGAACGCGAGACCGCCGTCGCGAAGCGACTTCAGGGCGAGCAGACGGTTCGCGAGATCGGGCGGTCGCTACTCGACTATCTGGTGCCGGAGCTCGGGGCCCAGATCGCGGCGTTCTATACGGTCGAAGCGGACGGCACCGCTCACCGTCGAGCCGGTTACGCCTTCGACGAGTCCGACGCGCCCGAGACGATCGGAGTGCACGGCGGAGTCATCGGCCAGGCCATAGCCGACAAGCGTCCACAAATCCTCACCGTGCCGCCGGATTATCTCACGGTGCGCACCAGTCTCGGCGCGCGTCGCCCGGCAAACGTCGTGGTCATGCCGGCCGCGGACGGCACGCAAACGCAAGCGATCGTGGAGCTCGGCTTTCCCGGGAAGCTCCACGCGAGCGTGCTCCGGACGCTCGACCGCGTCGCCGAGCCGCTGGCGATCGCCGTCCGCACCGCAGCCTACCGCACGCGCCTTCAGGATCTTCTCGAAGAGACGCGCCGCCAGGCCGAGGAGCTCAAGACGCACGACGACGAGCTCCGCGCCGCGAACGAGGAGCTCGAAGAGCGCGGGCAGGCCATGGTGCTCACGCAGCGTCAGCTCCAGGAGCAGCAAGTCGAGCTCGAACAGACGAACGAGATGCTCCAGGAGCAAGCGAAGCTCCTCGAACAACAAAACGACGACCTGGTACACGCCCACGAAGCGGTGCGCATCAAGTCCGAGAGCGCCGATCGCGCCAATCGAACGAAATCCGAGTTCCTGGCGAACATGTCGCACGAGCTCCGAACCCCGCTCAATAGTTCGCTCATTCTCGCGAAGCTCCTGACGGAAAACCGCGACGGCAACTTGACGGTCGAACAGATCCGCTTCGCCGAAACCATCTACGGGGCGGGCAACGACTTACTCGCCATGATCGACGACATCCTCGATCTCGCGAAGATCGAAGCGGGCAAGCTCGACGTGCGCATCGAAGACGTCCCGCTCGTGCGTCTCCGGAGCGAACTGTCGCGCACGTTCGAACCGGTCGCCACCGAGCGGAAATTGCGCTTCGAGATTCGGGTCGCGGACGACGCGCCGGCGGTCATTCGAACCGACGGACAGCGCCTCGCGCAGATTCTGAAGAATCTCCTGTCGAACGCACTGAAGTTCACCGAGAACGGCGAAGTTTCGCTGACCATCACGGCGCAGGCCGACCAATTCCGGTTCGCGGTGCGCGACACCGGCATCGGTATTCACGAGTCGCAGCTCGGCATGATCTTCGACGCGTTCCAACAGGCCGACGGAACGACGAACCGAAAGCACGGGGGAACCGGACTCGGATTGTCGATCTCCCGAGACCTCGCGCACTTGTTGGGCGGAGAAATCGCGGTCACGAGCGAACGCGGCAAAGGAAGCGTGTTCACGCTCGCCTTGCCGACCTCGTTCTCGGTGCCAAAGGGGGACAGCGAGGACGCTCCCGTTTCACCGCGGCCGTCGATCATGAACGAGAGCGTGTTTTCGCTCTCACTGCCGCGAAGCCGCGACCGGCTCCCGGCTGCGACCGCTGCGACGCGTTCGCCGAACGATCCGCCGTCGTCGCCTCATCAGGGGCGGACGATCCTCGTCATCGAAGACGACCCGCGGTTCGCGGAGATCGTCGTCGGGCTCGCCAGCGAGATGCAATTTCACGCGACGGTCGCGTCGACCGCCGACGAGGCGCTGCGCATGGCCACCGCTTCGCCCCCGAAGGGGATCGTACTCGACATGAAGCTGCCCGATCACTCGGGGCTCTCCGTGCTCGATCGACTCAAGCGCGACCCGCGAACGCGGCACATTCCCGTACACGTGATGTCGAACGCCGACTACACGCGCGCAGCGCTCGAGATGGGCGCCGTCGGCTACTTGCTGAAGCCCGTCCAGCGCGAGCAGATCAAGGCGGCGCTGCAGAAACTCGAGTCCCAGTTCACGCGAAGCCTTCGTCGACTCCTGGTCGTCGAGGACGACCTTACGCAGCGCGACGCGATCTGCCAGCTCCTCGGCGGCGAGAACGTCGAGATCATCGCGGTCGGCACCGTCAAGGAAGCTCTCGAGCAGCTTCGCCTGGGGTCGCTCGATTGCGTCGTGACCGATCTCGCGCTCCCGGATGCGAGCGGATACGACCTCCTGGAGACGATGGCGATGGACGAAGCGTATTCGTTCCCGACCGTCGTGGTTTACACCGGCCGTTCGCTCACCGCGGACGACGAGCAGCGGCTTCGGAAGTACTCGAGCTCGATCATCGTCAAAGGTGCGCGCTCGCCGGAACGATTGCTCGACGAAGTGACGCTCTTCTTGCACCAGGTCGAGTCGACATTGCCCCCGGAGCGGCAGCGCATGCTCAGGCGCGCGCGTCACCGCGAAGCGATCTTCGAGGATCGCACCGTACTGATCGTCGAAGACGACGTCAGAAACGTGTTCGCGCTCACGAGCGCGCTCGAGCCAAAGGGAATGAAGGTCCTCATCGCGAGAAACGGCGTCGAAGGGCTCGCGGCGCTCGAGCAAAACCCGAACGTCGACCTCGTGCTCATGGACGTGATGATGCCGGAGATGGACGGCATCGAAGCGACCCGGGCGATCCGGCGCCAACCAAAGTGGGCAAAGCTCCCCATCATCACGTTGACCGCGAAGGCGATGAAAGACGACCAGGAGCGCTGCCTGCAAGCCGGCGCGAGCGACTACATGCCGAAACCACTCGACGTGGACATGCTCCTGTCGCTATTGCGGGTGTGGTTCGCCAGGTGACGACGCCCGTGGAGCTCACGTCCGCCGACGACGCGGAGATCGAGCTTCAGCTGCTGCTCGAGGCGATTTATCGCAAATTCCACTGGGATTTCCGCCGCTATTCGAGCGGCTCGCTCAAACGCCGTCTCGCCGATGCGTTGGTGTTCTTCGGCTGCGCGACGTTGTCGGGCCTGCAGGAGAGACTCATTCACGACGAGCGCGTCTTTCCCGAGCTCATCCGGTTTCTCACGGTGCAGGTGAGCGAGCTGTTCCGCGACGCGCCGTTCTTCCATACGCTACGCCGCGACATCGTCCCGCTCCTGCGTACCTACCCGTCCTTGCGGATCTGGATCGCCGGGTGCAGCACCGGCGAAGAGGCGTACTCGTACGCGATCTTGCTTCAAGAAGAGGGACTCCTCGACAACACGATCCTCTACGCGACCGACATCAACCCCGACGCGCTTCGGACCGCCGAGGCCGGCGTATACGCCGCCGATCGGCTTCCGTTGTTCACCGAGAATCATCGCCTCTCGGGAGCCCGCGTCCCGCTCTCTGCCCACTATACCGAAGCGTATGGGGCAGCGGTCTTCAACCGGAGTCTCCGCCGCAAGATCGTCTTTTCCGACCACAGCCTTGCGACCGACGGGGGCTTCGCGGAAATGCAGCTCATCTCGTGTCGCAACGTCCTCATTTATTTCGATCGCGAGCTGCAGAACCGAGCGATCGGGCTCTTCAAAGATTCTCTGTGCCTCCGCGGGTACCTCGGGCTCGGAGCTCGCGAGACGCTGCGGATGACCGAGCACGAACACGATTTCGAGGAGGTCGCCGAACGATGGTACCAGCGACGCTGAACTCCCGATTGCCCGACGTCAAATTCTTGATCGTCGACGATCTCGAGGAAAACCTCTTCGCGTTCGAGCGGAGCCTGCATCGTGACGGTCTCCAGCTCATCACCGCGCGATCCGGACCGGCCGCGCTCGAAGCGCTGTTGGTCCACGATTTTTCGCTCGCGATCATCGACGTGGAAATGCCGACGATGGACGGCGTGGAGCTCGCGGAGCTGATGCGCGGGACCGAGCGCACGCGGCACGTTCCCATCATCTTCGTGACCGCCGGGTCGCGCGAGCATCAGCGGCTCTTTCGCGGCTACGAAGCGGGCGCCGTCGATTTTCTCTACAAGCCCATCGAGCCCGTCGTCCTCCGGAACAAGGCCGAGACGTTCTTCGAACTGTCTCGGCAAAAGCAGCAACTCGGACGCCAGCTCGAGTTGCTCCGCGAACAACAGCGACGGATGCAGCCGCTCTTGGACGAAGTCGCGCAACAGGCGAGCCAGCTCCGTCGACAGAACGAAGACCTCGTGCTCGCCAATCAGACGTTGCAAAACCAGGCGCGCCTTCTCGAGCAGAGCAACGACGAGCTCGCCGCGGCGCAGCTCGAGTGCCGTCGCGCGCAGGAAGTCGCCGAAGCGACGAACCGCGCCAAGGACGAGTTTCTCGCCAACGTCAGCCACGAGATCCGGACTCCGATGAACGCCATCGTGGGGATGACGGAGCTCGTCCTCGACACGCCGCTCAGCGAAGGGCAAAGACAATCGCTCCAGACGGTGCGCTCGGCCGCCGGAAACCTGCTCGGCACCATCAACGATCTCCTCGATTTCTCGAAAATCGAGGCCGGAAAACTCGAGCTGGATCCGACGCCGTTTTCGCTCCGCGCCGCCGTCGGAGAGACGCTGCGCGCGCTCGCCATGCGCGCCCATCGAAAGGGCCTCGAGCTCATCTGCGACGTACATCCGTCGGTTCCCGACGCGATCGTCGGTGACGCCGGGCGGCTGGGACAGGTGCTCCTCAACCTGGTCGGCAACGCCATCAAGTTCACGGAGACCGGCGAGATCGTCGTCGAGATCACGACGATTCCCGGCGCGTTCGGCGGCGACGAGCACCTCGGTTTTTCGGTCTGCGACACCGGGATCGGGATCGCGCCGGACAAACAAGACCGAATTTTCCACGCGTTCGAGCAGGAAGACATGTCGACCACCCGGAAATACGGGGGCACCGGCTTGGGCCTCACCATTTCGGCGCGGTTGATCGAGCTCATGGGCGGCACCATCTCGGTTCGGAGCGACGCCGGTCGTGGAAGCACGTTCACCTTCACGGTACGCTTCGACCGCCAGCTCGGCGGCAAGGACCGGAGAGCGTCGAGGTCGGTGCTTCACCGCGGCCTCCGGGTGCTCGTCGTCGTCGACAACGCCACGCATCGACGGATCCTCGACTCGTGGCTGCGTGAGTGGGAGATGGAGCCGACCACGTTGGCCAACGACGCGGTAGTGGGCGCGCTGGAAGCAGCCCGCGCGGCGGGTCGACCCTTCGAGCTCGCGCTCTTGGACGCGTGCTCCCCCGACGTCGATCTGTCGTTGGCAGCGACGATCCGCGACGCGTCGGAGCTTTCGACGATCCGCATCGTGCTCCTCATGTCCGGCGATCGAGCCGGCGAAGCCGATCAGGACCGGCAATTGGGGATCAACGCGCACCTCTTGAAGCCCGTCCTCCAGCACGAGCTCTTCGAGACCATTGTCCGCGTCCTGCGTCTGCCGCCCAACGAGATCGTGACTGGAACCGTCGCGCCGGCCGCACCGGTCGACCGCGGCATACGCTCCGAGGGCGTGACGCCGCTCCGGGTCCTGGTGGCCGAAGACAACGAGTTCAATTCGCAGCTCCTCGAGCTCCTGCTCGTCGGCCGCGGGCACCACGTTCGCCTGGCGAAGACCGGCCGTGAGACATTGCGCCTCGTCGAGGCGGACCCCTATGACCTGCTCCTTCTCGACGTGCACATGCCGGAGCTCGACGGTTTCGGCGTCATTCACGCGATCCGCGAGCGCGAACAGGACACCGGGAGTCGCCTCCCCGTCGTCGCGGTGACGGCGCGATCGCGCAAGGAAGACCGGCAGCGTTGTCTCGAAGCCGGCATGGACGACTTCCTCTTGAAGCCCATCAATGCGATGGATCTGTGGGCGGCCATCGACCGCGTCGGAAGTCGCGTGTGAGTCGCGATAAGCTCGCGGGATGCATCGACTGTACTTCTCGCCGGGGATGTTCGGCTTCGGGCGCCTCGCGTCGTACGACTATTTCATGCACGTCGAGCGCGCGCTTTCGGAGCGGCTCCGCGCGGCGGGCGTCGAGATTGCGGCGAACGTGGTCGACGTGTCGCCCACGGCGTCGATCCGGCGCCGCGCCCTGAAGCTGAGCGAGAAAATCTCCGAAACTTGCGGCGTCCCCGACGCCGACGGCGGTCCGATCCACCTCATCGGGCATTCCACCGGCGGACTCGATGCTCGTCTCCTCGCGTCCCCCAGCGTGTCGCTCTCCGGCGGTAAGCGAACGCTCGGTTGGCGCCCGCGCCTCGCCAGCGTCACGACGATCAACGCGCCCCACTTCGGAACGCCGCTCGCGAGCTTCTTCACCACGGTGAGCGGGCAGCGTGCGCTTCGAGCGTTGAGCGCGCTCACCGTGATCGCGCTTTCGGTGGGCGCCCCGCCGCTCTCGGTCGTGAGCACGCTCGTCGCGGCGTTCGCTCGCGTGGACCGCGCGCTCGGCTTCGACCTCGACATCCTCGATCGCTCGACGGAAGCGCTCTTGCGTCGTCTCGACGAGGTCCGGAGTCTCGAGGTGCGCACCTACATCGATCGAATGAAAGAGGACGACGGGGCGATGGTCCAGCTCATGCCGGAGGCGATGGATCTCTTCGCGGCGGGCATCGAAGATCCGCCGGACGTGCTCTGCCAGTCGACGGCGTCGCTGGCGCCGGCCCCTTCACCGCGAATGGTGCTCCGGGCCTTGCGGCATCCGCGCAACGCGCTCAGCGAGGCCGTCTTCGCGATCCTGTACGAGATTACCTCGCGCCAGGACGTTCGATACCCGTGCGCCGCGCCGGACATCGGCAAGGACCACGAAGCGTCGCTCGAGAGCGCCCTCGGACATCTGCCGGAGCGGGGGGCCAACGACGGCGTCGTTCCCGTCCGCTCGCAGATCTGGGGCAAGCTCGTCTGGGCGGGCTACGGCGATCACCTCGACGTCCTCGGACACTTCGCGGGCCCCAAAAAAGAAAAGTCGAAGCGCGTGCGCCCGCGATTCGGCATTCGCTCCGCGACAAAACCGAAGACCACGCCCGGCGTCGAGGAGAGCGAAGCACCCGCGCACGTCGACTGGCTCATCAGCGGCAGCGACTTCGATCGGCGGCGCTTCGATGCACTCATGGACGCGATCGCGGCGGGCCTGCTCTCGAGTGCCCAAAATCTGCCGCGTCGAAGTTGAATCCCTCGCCGTCCCACGCGGGGGAAGCGTCTCAGCCGACCGCGGGTCGAAGCCGTTCGTCGGGCTGCCCGGCGTCGCGCAGCGTCCGCTCGTAGTCGTTTTGCGCGAGGTCGGCTCCGCTCGAGGGTTCCTTCGAAGGGCGCTCGTCGAAGGGGTGCACGGCGCCGAACGCTCCCTTCGCGACCGTCGCATGATCGTGGTTGAGCGTGCGGAGGAGCAAGGCTTGCTGAATCGCTACTTGCTGCTCGAGCGATCGAACCTCGGCGCCGAGAAGCTCGACCTCGCTCCTCGACCATCGAAGGCGTCTCCAGAGCGCCCACGAGACCGCAGCGCCGGTTGGGCCCGCGAGGAAGAAGACCGCCAGGAACACGTCGACCATGTTTCCCTCCCGAAAAGGCTAATCACGACAACGATACATCCGCGCTCGGTTACACGCCAACCTCAACGACGGTGTTCGACCCGAACATCGCGTCGCTCACGGGCGGCGCGGAGAGGCGACGCGAGCCCGCGTGCTTCACCGTTGCGCGCTGCGCGATGCGGCGAATGGGTACGACCCGACGAGCGAGAAGATGAACTGGAGCTCACGCCGGTTCATCGCACGCGCGCACAATGTGCGATACGCGGAGCGGCGTTCACCGGCCGTGAGGCGGAACGCGTGCGGGAACGGCGGAGTTCGCCAGCGGAACCGGAGTGCGGCGTGAGATGAGGGCGATGGCTTGTTCGAAGAGCGGTTTCCGCGATGGCGGCGACGCGTCTTCTTCTTCGGCCATTGCGCGACGCACGGCATCATCGAACGACACCAGTGGATATCCGGGAAGGTGAGACCAAAATCCGCGTCCTGAGGCGAGCAGATCGCTCGACAGGCCGTCGATGAGCTCTCGCGCGACGTGATAATCGGCGCCGGTCACGAACTTCAGCCAGTAGCTCGAGAGGCGCGGCGAGAGAATGGGGACATCGAACGAGACCGGATGCATGCCGCGCAATGCGGCGATGCGAAAGAGGATCTCCTTGGCCGAGAGGATCTCCGGACCCGGCAGGTCGTACGCGCCCGCGAGCTCGACGGGCAGCGCGAGTGCGGCCGTGAGCGCGTCGATGACGTCGTCGATCGAGATGGGCTGCGTCCGCGTCCGGAGCCACTTCGGGAGCAACATCGCCGGCAAACGCGCCGAGAGGTCGCGCACGATCTGCCAACTGATGCTTCCCCGGCCGATGATCATCGACGCGCGCAGCTCGAAGACCGGAACGGCGCCCTCGCGAAGGATGCGGCCGGTGTGCAGACGGCTTCCCAGGTGCCGCGATGGACGGCCGACCGGCTCGACCCCGCCAAGGTAGACGATGCGCTCGAGTCCGGCGCTTCGTGCCGCGTCGCGAAACGCCGTCGCCGATTCGCTCTCGCGCTCTTCGTAGCCAGGACCGCTGCTCATTCCGTGAACGAGGTAGATGGCGGCGATCGCACCGCGAAGCGCCGGTTCGAGCGTCTCCTGGCGATTCACGTCGAGGAGAACCCAATCCACTTCGGGTTCCCTCCGCTTCGCCGCTGCGGGCTCACGGGACGCGCAGCGCACTCGGTACCCCGCGACCGTGAGCCGCCGGCGCAAATGCGAACCCACGAACCCCGTGGCGCCGGTCAAGAGTACAGTCTTCACGCGCATAACGTAGGGCGCTAGTCCCTCGCCGCAACGCAGCAGCGGTCGATCGACGCAAGCAATATCGCCACACCGCTCGCGTCGACATCGACTGGGTTCGGGGACCGAGTGCGTTCGATTATTGAGCCAAAAGCGATCGTGCGAGCGCCCATGTCGGGGACAGCGAGTGCGGTTGCGCGCCCGCGTCTCGTCGAGCGAATCGAGATCGACCGATGTTATCGTGAGGAGATCATGCGGATTAGTCGGCTCATCGGCGTCACGGTTCTGCTCGCCGCGTGCAGCTCGTCTCCGACGGCGGGAACGGGCGATGCTTCGACGAACGGGGGTTCTTCCGCATCCATGGGCGGAGCTTCGGGAACGGGTGGCGGCGCGAACGGCGGCACGTCGCCCACGGGAGGCACTTCGTCGAGCGGTGCACAACCCGGCGGCGGCGCTTCGTCGAGCGGCGGCGTTTCGTCGACCGGCGGCACTTCGTCGACCGGCGGTACTTCTTCCTCTGGCGGCGGTTCCTCGTCGAGTGGCGGAACGACGTCGAGTGGCGGAACGACGTCGAGTGGCGGGGCTTCGTCGACCGGCGGAACGACGGGAACCGGCGGTTCCGGAGCGCAGTGGGTTCTCGGCTACTACGTCGGCTACCAGATCAATGACTATCCGATCGCGCAGATCGATTGGTCGGGGTTGACGCACGTCGCGTTCGCCCCCCTGACGTTGAAGAGCGATCTATCGCTCGATTTGAGCTTCGACGACTCGAACGGAACCGGCACGGACGACGCGAAAGCCCTCGCCACGGCGGCTCACGCACACGGCGCGAAGGCGCTCTTGATGCTGGGCGGAGCCGGCGCGGGCGGAAACATCGCGACCGCGGCGAGCGCCGCGAACCGTTCGGCGTTCGTGACGACGTTGGTCGGCACTCTGGCGACGCTCGGCTATGACGGCATCGACCTCGACTGGGAAGACAGCGTCGACCTCGACGACCTCGTCGCGCTCGCGAAGGCCCTCCGCGCCTCGAAACCGGACATCGTCTTGAGTTATCCCGGGGGCGCCATCAACGGGAACTACCAGACCGTCGATCCGAGGTTCGCGACGCTCGCCGAGTCGCTCGATCGGTTCGACGTGCAGACCTACTATCCGTCCACGGCGGTGGCCGGACAGGGGTGGTCGTCGTGGTTCTTGAGTCCCCTCGGCGGCGTCACCGGCTCGACACCCATCGCGATCGACGACACCTTGCAACGCTACGTGACCGCCGGCGTCCCGAAGGCGAAGCTCGGCATGGGCACCGCGTTCTACGCCATTTGTTACACCGGCGGCATCACCGGACCCCGGCAACCGACGGACGGAAGCGTTCGGATCGTCGGCGGCGACAACGCGTATCCGCTCTCCGCGTTCTTCGCATCGGGAAGCACCTTCGACACGAGCGCCGCAGGCGAACGACAGCGCGACACGGCGGCCGCGGAGCCGTACCTCTCGCTCGCGAGCGCCGTCGACGACGGAGGGTGCGGCGCGAATACCCAATACATCTCGTACGAAGACGAGACGTCGATCATCGCCAAAGGGACGTTCTCCAAGACGAACGGGTACGGGGGCATCATCGTATGGACGATCCAGGAGGGCTGGCTCAAGAGCGGCGCCTCGGGCGGTCGCGCGCCGAACGCGCTGATGGAGGCCCTGAAGACCGGGTTTCTCGACTGACGGCCGTCGCGAGCGACCGACGCCGTAGCCCTGACGTCACGCGGTCGTCGGCTTCGTCGCTCCGCGCAATCGCGCGAGGAGCAACGACGCGACGGTCACGAACGACCCGGCGGCGAGCGCGAGCGACGTGTGCACGCTCACGACGCTGCCGACGAGCCCGACGATGACGCCGCTGAAGGTGCGAAGCCCCGCAGCCGCCATGTTGTAGAGACCGAGCACCCGGCCGCGGGTGGCTTCCGGCGCGTTCATCTGCACCAACGTTTGCGTCATGCTGCTGAACGACAGCTCGAAGAACCCCGCGAGGAATAGAAACGCGAGCGCGAGCGGATAGGAGCGCATCAGCGCGAAGCCGAAGAGAGCCGCGGCCCAGGTGATCGCCAGCGCGACGGCGGTGTTCGGACGCATCCGAAAAATCCCTCCACGACTCTCGAGCAATATGCCGGCGAGGAGCGCGCCGGCCGCGTCGGCCGCGAGTAGCGCCGTGTAGGCCGTTCCCGGATCGCCGTGTCCGAGATCATGCGCGAAACCGGGCATCTGGGCCTGGTAGCTGTTGCCGATGAAGAACGACGCGCCGCCCGCGAGGAGCATCATGACCGCGAGAAGCGGCATCGCCCGCACTTCGGCGATCGTTTGCACGATGTCGGCGAGACCTCGGACCGCGCGCTTCGGCGCCGGCCGATCCTTCCGGAAATGACGACCGTAGGGCGCACCGATGAGCCAGAGGAGAAGCGGGAGATAAAAAACGGCGTTCAGGAAAATGCCGCGCGTCGGCCCGAGCGTGAGCATGATGAGACTGCCGACACCGGGACCGACGAGCACGCCGAGGTATCTCGCCGTCGCCGCGAGGCGAACTGCGCTCGGCAACGCGGCGGCACCGACGATGTCGTAGAGCAGCACCTGGCTCGACGTGATCCACAAGACGCCCGCGCACCCGTGGATGACGAGCAGCACCATCGCTTCCCACATCTGCAAGGTGCCGGTCACGAAGAAATATCCCCACCCGACCGACGCGACGATGAAGAGCAACGCCCCGAGCTGGATGATGCGACGCGAATCGATGCGATCGTTGACCGCGCCGACCAGCACCGAGAACGCGAGATAGGGAAGCCAGTGCGACACCACGGCGAACCCGCCGAGCGCCGGTGAGTGGAACTTCTGAAACGCGACCCAGTAGCTGATGACGTGCTCGACGTTGTCGGCCATCATCGTCAGGGTGAAGGTGACGAGGTACGCGCGATAGCCGGGAAGCGCGAGCGCGCCGAACGCTTTCGGCGACGTCGCCGAGGTCGAAGGAGTCGAGACGGTCATCGGCTCAGCCCTTGGCCAGGAGTTCGTAGAGACGCCGACGCGCTTCGGTTACGATTTCCGTCGCACGCTCGCGTTGCGCCGCGGCGCCGTCAAGGTGGGATCTTGCACCGGATCGAGGCTTGGTCGATCGTGACGCGAGCCAACGGCGCCGGAATCCATGTCACCCACTCAAATCGCGATTCTCTCGGTCATCATGGTGGCCACCGGGGCGGTCGGTGCCATCACGGGCGGCAATTCGCTCATCAACGTCCCGCTCATGATGATGGTCGGCATGTCGTCCCGCGAAGCCGTAGCGACGAACATGTTCGCCGTGCTCTTCATGACGATCTCGTCGACGGCGAAATTCGCGAAGAGCGGGCTCATCTCCCTGCGTCTCGCGGTCCCGCTCTGCTTCTTGACCCTCGTATCATCGGCGATCGGCGCCGAGCTCGCCGTGAAACTGCCCGAAGCCGTCGTGAAGGCCGTCGTCGGCGTCTCGATGGCCCTCCTCGTCGCGTTCATGGCCGTGCGCCCGCAAGCGACCTCGCGGACGGTCACCGTTCCGCCTCCAGCCGCCACGCTCGGTTTCATTCTGGCGTTCGTGCTCGGCATCTACGGCGGCCTCTTCTCCGGCGGCTACACGACGCTCATGACGTTCCTCGGCGTCTCGTGCTTCGGCCTCCGCATGCTGGAATCCGTCGCGCTCATGAAGCCGGTGAATCTCGTCTCGTGCGCGGCGGCCTGCGTCGTGTTCATCGCGGCGCACCTCATCGACTGGAGGGTGGGCATTCCGCTCGCCATCGCCAATTTCGCGGGCGGATACTGGGGAGCGTACCTCGCCGTCCGGAGCAGCGAGCGGCGAGTGCGCGCCGTGTTCCTCGCGACGGTGGCGTGCCTCGCCGTGAAGTTGCTCGCCTACGACGTGGTCTATCGATCCTTCTTGGCAAGGTGAGTGTCACGGTGCGTCCGAGACACGGCGTTCAGGCGCGGATCGAGGTCGGCGCAATGCTCTTGCGCGTCGTGGCTCGCGCGATGGCGGCCGCCAGCCTTCGCTCGTGCTCTCGCGTCAGCTCGCGAAACTCGAGCCGGACGCGATACGGCCCGGAGGGGCTTCCCTCGCACTCGAGAACGACGACCTCGACCCCTTCGAACGTCTCACCGCGGAATGAAAACGACGCGCGTAGCAGAGCGCGCACCGCGAGCTTTTGGCGGATGGACAGCGCGGCTCCTTGCAAGCTCACGTCGATCAATACCCCGTTCCACCGCTGAGGCGCCGCGCCCCCGTCCGATTCGGCCACGAGCTCGACGTGTTCGTTCGCGGGCACGCGGACGAAACGACGGTTATGCCGTCGCGCGGGGGCTTCGTCGTGCGCGAACGACAGCACGTACCCCGACGGCACCGGGTCGACGCCGAGCAACAAGCTCGCGACGGAATAGCTCGCTTCGCGTTCGAGGAGCACCGTGAGCGGCAGCTTCACCCCGATCGTCGCCTCCGGACGCGCCGAGAGCACCACGGAAAAGCTCGCTTCGTCGACCTGCGAAATGGTGGTCTTCACGCCGAAAATTTCCGCGGAATCGCCGAGCCGAAGCTCGCGCGTGGTCAAGAGCGGCTCGTGCTCGGCGTGCGCGTCGAACCCGAGGCGTCCCCGGAGCGCACCCACTCGCTCGTGAACGTCGCCGGCCAACGGCGCGAGCGTGGGCGTGATGCCGCGGAGCTCCGCGGCCGTCGAGCGCTCGAAGACGTCGATGTGCGTCGCGACCAAAAGAGGGTGCGTCCCGGTGTGACCGGCCAGGACGCCGAGCAAGTCCACGTCGGCGCGCGTGAGTCCGCGTTCGCGCGCCAGGCGCGTCAATCGCTCACGGCGCGCACGCTGCGCGAGCTTCCGCAGCAGCACCGGACGGAGGAGCGCGATCAAGGCGAGCACCGCGACGAGCGCGACGAGCGTGTAGCCCACCGAACCGGCGTTCGACTCGTTCCGTTCGAACGCGCCGCGGACCGAGCGAAAAAATTCGTCGGCACTCTCGGGCCCATTCGAAAACGTGGTGGCCGCGCCTGCGGACGCGCGCGACATCGCTTCGCCGGACAGCGCACCGCTGCCCGGCGACATCCGAAACCACTTCCGAAACGGCTCGATCTTCACTCCGACGATGTGAGTCAACGGCAGGTGGAAGGCATTGCTTCACCCGCGCGACGAGTCTCGATGACGATTTCGTGTAGGGCACGCTCCCCCCCTGTAGGTAGGATATGACCATGAAGCTGATCGGAAGCGCCCTTTCTCCATACGCCGTTCGCGTCATGCTCGCCGCGCGCTACAAAGGCATCGACTTGCCGCTCGAAGCCGCGGGCACCGAGCATCGATCGCTGAACCCGATCGGCAAGGTGCCCGTCCTGGTCGATGGCTCGCTCGTCTTGCCGGAGTCGGAAATCATCCTCGAGTACCTCGAAGACCGCTTTCCGAAACCGACATTGCTCCCCGGTGACGCGACACGGCGCGCGAACGCCCGCTTGCTCGCGCGACTCCTCGACGTCTACTCGGCGCCGAGCTTCGGCCCGTTCATCGCACAGCCCGGCGACCCGGAGGCGATCGCCGCAGCCATCGCCCGCATCGACGCGGCACTCGGCCACATCGACCACTTCCGCATCGACGGCACGCACGCCTCGGGCGATGCCTTTTCCGTCGCGGATTGCGCGCTCATTCCGTTCTTCCACGCGTTCGAGGGACTGGACGGACCGTTTCACCTGTTCGACCTCGTCCGCCAGCGGCCGAAGCTCGAAGCGTGGTGGTCACGCGCTCGCACGTCGGACCTGGGCGCGTTTGCCAACGACGTGATCAGCAAAGCGGTCGCCGAGTTCTTCCGCGCGCGTTCGTCGAGTTGATTCCGAAGCGACGGACCGACGAGTGCCGGCGTTCAATCGCCGCAGCGCGGATCGGCCTGTTGAATGGCCGTGAATTGCGCGGCGGTGAAGGGCAACGGCGGACAGCCGTGCGTCTCTTCGCAGATGAAGTCGTACTGTGGCATCGCTTGGTCGTGACACGAAAAGCAGTTCCCGTTGAAGGCGTTGACGACCTCGGTGGTGCCGCGTTGGAGGATCTGCGTGCCGCTCGCGCTGACCGACAGCGAGAAGAACTCCCAGTCGTTCGACTGCGGAGAAAACCCGACCTTGCGCTTGATCATCGCCTCGGTGGGAATGAGCTGGATGAGCGAACCGACCGGGTAAACGCCTCCGGTCGTGACGTCCGCGACCGCGAGCGAACCGGCTTCGTTCCCCAGCTTGTTCTTCACGTAGAAGTTCCGGACCTTGGTCCCGTTCAAGATGCAGTCGAAGTCCGCCGCGGTGGCGTCGAAGTCGGCGTCCGTCGCGCCGTCGACCTTCGCGGTCGCCCCGCCGGTGCCCTCGTTGGCCTTGCTTCCGGAGGCCGCGGTCGAGTTCGAGCTGGAGCACGCCGCCAACGCGACCGAGAGCGCGAGCGCCGCGGAGAGAGAAGCAACGCCGGTCGCAGGGTTGAACATGGTTACCTTCGGGATTGCCGCACGATGATCGCGCATCTTGCCGGAGGCTATGCCAGAGCGTGCGAGTCCGTTACAGCGCAGGAAGACCTCTGTCGCTCGCCGCGCGGAGCGCGACAAAACACGGGCGGGCGCGCCACAGGACGCGCCCGCTCGTGATGAGTCTTTCGAACTTCGAAAGCGCTCAGTGTCCTGCGTCGGGTGTGCCCGCGTCGCTTCCGCTACCGGGGCACGCGTACGGAGCGAACCCGGTCGAGCCCGGAATGACGAAGTTCAATGTCACTTGCTGCACCGAAAGCGAGTACTGATCCGCCGCTACGGTGACCTTCTGCGAATCCGGCGCCGATTGCCCGTTGGTGCCACCGCCGAGCGACACGATCGACCCCGGCTTCGACAGGCCGCCTTGATTGAAGTCGTCGAGCTGCCCGATGAGCCAGAAATCGCCGCTGCCGTACAGGAAGCCGGTGACGTTGACCGGACCCTTGGTGATGTCCGTGCAAGGCAATTGCACGCCGCCGAGAACGGGCTGGCCGGCAGCCGCCGCGACGTCGAACGCGCCGACGCTGATCGGCCCTTGGCCGTCATCGGCTGGAGTGACGCTGTCCATCAGCTTCACGGTGGTCGTGAAGAGACGAAGCGCCGTGAGCGTCTCGGCCTTGAGCGTGCCTTTGCCCTTCGTGAGCGGCAGAGCGCGCAGCGCGGGCGGCGGAAGCACGCCCTGCGTGAGGTCGAAACCGCCGATGAACATGCCGTACGTGAGCCCGCTCTGCGTCAGGAACCACGCCGGGTTGTCGACGAACAGGACGCGGACGTATGCCGTCTCGGGGAGCCCATCGATGTCGATTTGCGGCAGCGAATAGACGTCCGTGGTGGCGAGGCCCGCGTCCGTGGGCGGCGGGTAAAAGATCGTCTTGAGCGGCACGGTCGTGCTGCTCGGATTGGCCGTGTCGAACGCCTGGATGATCAGGGTTCCCTTGCCGTCGAGGTCGGGCCGATCGAGCACCGTGATCTTCTCGGGATCGAACGTGAGACACACTTTCGCATCGGCTGCGTTCGCGGGCGCGCTGCACGCGGGGCCGCCGTCGGGAGTGCCGGCTTCAGCACTGCCGCCCGAGCCTCCAGTACTGGAACCGCCCGAACCGCCCGTCGCCGCGCCGCCCGTCGCCGTGCCGCCCGAGCCGCCGGTCGTGCCGCCGGTGCCGACGACCGAACCGCCCGAACCGCTGGCGCCACCCGTCGCACTGGTGGTGCCACCGGTCGACGTCTTACCGCCCGATGCCGACCCGCCGGAACCTGTCGCGCCTCCGGTGGTTCCCGCTTCGGGGCTCCCTCCCGACGAGTTGTCACTGCTGCATGCCATGGGAACCGCGAGCAGCGCGCACATCGCCGCGCCGCAGGAAATTCTGATCGTGGTGGTAAGGGACGGCATTCTTTTCAAGGGGGCTCTCCTCATTGTGTTTTCGGATCGAGATGTTCGAAGATGATTGGGTTCAATTCCGTTCGCGCATGTGGGGCGCGGACGGTACGAGACATACATGCTCACGCTCGCTGCGAGTCGAGCGCGAGGTTTGCGCTCAGTGGCGCAAGTAAGGATTCTTCTCGAAGTCGGCTTGTGGCGCCGCAGTGGGGAACGAGGTCACCGGCGCGCTCGCGGGCTCGGCCTTCGACGGCGCGGGGAACTCCCGCACGCTCGTCTCGGAGCGAACGGCGACCGGGCGACCGACGACCCGACGCCAGTGACCAGTCTTCTTGTCGGAATCTGTCTTTTCCGAGTCATCGGATTTCGCCGACGCGGACGGCTCCGCTTCCGGTTCGGCCGATGCCACGGCGCTCGGAGTCGGCGGAGACGGAGCGGCCGCCACCGCCGCAGATGCGACGACGGCCGGCGAATCTTTCACGGGCGGCACCGTCTTCGGTGAACGGAGCAAGAACCCGACGAGGCCGAACAGGAACGCGCCCGCGACGGCGATGCCGATCTGCATTTTCCGGCGGCTCAAGTCCGGCGGCAGCATCGTGATCTCGATGGGCTGCGGCGGAGTCGATCCCATCGCGGTCGACGGGGGCCCCCCGATGAAGGAACCGGTGTGTCCCGTCGGCGGCGTCGAGGTCCCGTCGGGCATCGGGTGCTCGGTCGACGACGGAAGCGATGGCAAGACGATGACCTGCGAGTAATCGCGCAGCTCGGACGCACCCGAGCGGCGGCGCGCGACGTCGCGGATCGCGCCGCGCCGCAACTCCAGCTCTTCTGCGAACGTGGTCGTGACCCAGCGCGCGACCCCTTGGCGCGAACCGAGCAGGTTCGCCTGCGTCGCGGCCTTGCGGAGCGCGTCCGCCATTTCGAGGGCCGAATCGAAGCGCTTCGATTGATCGCGGTCGACCGCGCGCAGCACGATGGCGTCGAACGCGTCCGGGATCTTCGGACCCCGCGAGCTCGGGGCCGGCACTTCCTTGGAAATGACGTTGTGCACGGTCGCCGCGTCGTTTTCGTCGCGGAAGAGGTGCTCGCCGGTGAGGAGGCCGTAGAGGACGACGCCCGCGGCCCAGATGTCCGTCCGCAGATCGATCTTGCCGGCGTCCTTGATCTGCTCCGGACTCATGAACTGGAGCTTGCCCTTGCGGGTTCCGGGCTGCGTGCTCGAGATCCGGCTCTCGGCCTTCGCGATCCCGAAATCCGTGATGCGAGCGACGCCGTCGACGCCCACGAGCACGTTCTGCGGCGACACGTCCCGGTGGACGAGATGAAGCGGCTCGCCGTCTTCGTCGGTGAGCGTGTGCGCCGCGTGCAGGCCCTCGAGCGTGTCGACCATCACCGTGAGGACGAGATCGAGGGGAAGATTCTCGCGGCTCCGCTTGCAGAGCGTCGCGAAGGACGGGCCCTCCACGTAATCCATGACGATGTACGGGCTCTCGCCCTGCGTCCCGATATCGACGACCGCGACGACGTTCGGGTGGTGGATGAGCGCCGCGATACGCGCTTCGTCGCGCAGCATGTCCACGAAACCGGCTTCTTCGACGAGGTGCGGGTGCAGCACCTTCACCGCGAACAAGCGCTGAAACCCCGCTTCGCCCGCGTGCCGAGCGAGATAGACGCTGCCCATACCTCCGCGCGCGAGCTCGCCGATGACCTCGTAGCGCCCGAGGAAACGAGGACCGCTCCTTCTCGAGCGCGCCGGCAGCGGCGGGGCGTTCATCAGTAGACGCCTCCGACGATGAATGCGGCCGAGTTGCGGGTGACGCCGGCGGTCGCGTGAATTCCCGGAGACGCGGCGGCGGCAGCGTCGTGCTTGCCGCCCCAGTCCGTGAAGAACGCGATCACGCCGGTCGCGACGCCGACGACGGCCGTCGCGCCGATGAGGACGTTGGTGCGCGTCTCCTTCGACTTGCCGTCGTTGTAACCCTGCGTGGTCTGGTTCTTCTCGTAGGCGTTGTGGGCCGAGAGCACGTCGAGGCCGGACCAGAGCGTGACCGCGCCGAGCCCGACCGTCGCGACGGCTCCGCCCGCGAAGAACCACGGCGACAGCCCCTTCGCGCGACCGACGCCCTGATCGCCTTCGACGGACCCCAGCGCCGAGCCCGTCGCAGCGAGATCGACGGACGGCGCCGGTTCCGGCGGAGCATCGAAGCTGAGCGTGCCGCGATACCCGGCGGCGCCTTCGGCCGACTGAGATTCGGTTCGCGTCTTGCCGAAGCCCGCCGCTACGTCGTGTTTGCCGGGAGCGAGATAGACGATGTGCGTCTCCTTCGCATCCGCATCGGCCGCGGCGCCGTCCACGAGGATCGTGCACACCGTCGGCTTGCAGTCGATCTCGAAGCGCATGAGCTTCTTCGCGGCTTCGTCGAGCGTCGACGTCGCGAGGTCCATGGATTTCGCGTCGCTCGCGTAGCGCTGCTGTAGCTCTTCGGCATGAACGGCAGCGAGCTCGAGCTGACCCGCCGACACACGGGCTCGGAGCGCGCTGCGCAGCGCTTCGGGAGCCGGAGCGAGTCCGTCGGCGAGCTCGTACAGCTCGGCGGCGTCCGCGTAGTCGCCCGACAGCTCCGCTTTCTGGGCTCGCGAAAAAGCGTTGGCCGCGCCGGAAACGTCGTCCGCGCGCGCCGTTCGCGCGACGAAACTCGCCGCGAGCAGACCCGCCAGAGCAACTGAACCGAGAGCGACACGGGTGCGAAAGGTCGTCATGGGATTACTTTCCAGCATCCGCCAAGGTGCACGTCGAGCCATCCGACGAACACGTGCAGCCCTGCCGTGGCGCGTCGGGGTGACGGGGCTGCGGACACGTCGTGAACGGCTGCGTCTGCGTCACGTCGGAGGCGTCCGCGGAGATCTGCGCGCCGCGGAAGACCATGCCGTAGCTGAGTGCGTTGCAGGCGGTGGTGTTCGGCGCCGGCGACGAGGTCGAGAGCGAGTCCTGGTACGTGTTCAGGTAATCTTTGACGGTCGCGAACGTGCCGCACATGTTCGCGCAGAAGCCGAGTTGCGAAAATCCTTCGAGCATCTCGTTCGGCGTGGCGACGAACGCGAGCGTGCCGTTCTGCATGGACCAGAGCCCGCTCTGCGGATCTTGCACGAGCTGAAACGCCACCACGCCGCGGTGGATGATCTCGCGGAACCCCGGCACCGGCGTGCGCTCCCCGTCGAACCAGAGCCACGACGCGTCCGGAAATTGTGCCACCAACCAACCCCCGCGTACGTAAGCGGCGGGGTCTTGCCACTTCGAATCGGGAACTTCGGTCCCCTCCGGATCCGCGCTCAAGCTGATCGAATCCTGGGAGATGATCCAGTGCTCCTTCTGGATCCAGGGAGCGTGGGTGTACCAATCGGTGGCGAGCGGTTGATCGATCGTCGTGCGGCAGCTCCACTGCGGCAGCGTTTGCAAGCCGGTCGACGTGTACAGGTCGAGCGTCACGCTGTCGTCGTTGTACTGGCCGTTGTAGTTGCTGATCTTGAAGACGTTGCTGAACCCGCCGCGCCACATCTCGCAGTTCCAGTCGTTCTCCGAGAGCCCGAACCACTTGCCGATCGACGGCGCGGTCGCCGCGATGTTGAAGATGTTGCCGATCGAGTTGTCGATGCAGTCGTTGCCGTCGAAAGGAACCGTCTGCGAGTTCGCGCAGGCGCGGTCGTCGACGAGCTTGTCATTCACTTCGCACGTCGCCGAACGCGTGCATACGCCGTCGATGTCCATGCCGATGCTCTTCCAGGCATTGGGGTCGGGCGTGAGATACGTGAGACCCGGGTTATTCGGGACCGGCGACTCGTCGACCGCGCCGATGCGGAACCGGTTCATCGCGAGGTAGATCGGCGAAATGGTGGCGCCCGGATCCGACTTCACGCGGTCGTTCGCCGTCGGCATGCCCGCGGACTCGCAGCCGTCTGCGGTCTTGTGGGGCCACCACGGACCGGTGGGTCCACTGACTCCACCCTCCGTCGAAGCATCGAGCGAAGCCGACCCTCCTCCTCCTCCTCCGCTGCCGCCCGAGCCGCCCATTCCCTTGCCGCCGGTTTCCGCGCCGGCTTCGTGCTGCGCTGTTCCACCGGCGCCACCGTTCGTGGTGACGTGGACCCCGCCGTCGGCCCCGCCGGATCCATTCGAGGAACCGCCGGTCTTCGCTCCGCTGGTGTCGTGCGAGACGGGGGGTTGGAAGACGCTGCACGCGGCGGCAACGAGAGCAACGAGAGGAGCGGCGTAAGAGACGGAGAGGAGGCGATTCTTGATCATCGGCTTTTTGCGAAAGAAAATTTGCCTTCCCCCCTTTACGAGCCCGGGCGTGCGCCGTTCCTCGTGCTGGGGAGAGCCGCGTGCTTTCTTCGCGAGCCTCACGCCCATCGAGTCTGCGACGCAGCTAGTCGAATCAAGACTCGCATATTCGTCGTCGTTCGCAACACTCGTTTCGCGCAACGGAAAGCGCGGATCTCCTACATTTCCCACGTTTCGCACGGACGGATCCAATCGCGTACGTTGTCAGAGAGAACGCGGTTTCAGCGAACACCCGTGCGACGTGAAGAGCCGACTCGGTCCCCCGACCGGAAGCCTTTCATGTTTGCAACGTGAGACCGTGCGCGCGATAGCCCAACGCGTGAATCTTCGACGAAGACGCGTCGTGTGTTGTCCTTCTGAGCTGTTTGCGTCCCGCTCAGCTAGTACGCGCATTTGGTTTTCCGATGACACGCGGTTGAAAGACTCGGGTTCTTATGTGAAGTGTTTCGAACCGTCGAACACCGGAGTGACGAATGAATCGAACGGACGGCGCGACTTCACGCGACAGCAACGACCGCGATCCCACCACCGTCTGGACTCCTGCTGAGGCACTGGGGACGACGCCCGGACGAGGCCGGTTGAGCGGCCGGCGCGTCCTCGTCGTCGGCGCGGGGACGAGAGCGAGCGACGCGCCCGATCCTCCCGAAGGCAATGGGCGAGCGATCGCGATCGCGAGTGCGCGCGAAGGTGCGGCGGTCGCCTGCGTCGATCAGGACGAAGCCTCGGCGCTCGAAACGAAACGGCGCATCGACGTCGAGAACGGAAACGCCGTCGCGCTCACCGCGGACGCCACGGACGAGCGAGCGTGCGAACGACTCGTGCACGACAGCGCGGCCGCCCTCGGCGGCTTGGACGGCGTCGTCGTGAACATCGGCACCGGTTTGGGTCGCGGCCTTCAAGGAACCGACGCCGACGCGTGGGATCGAACCTTCGCCGTCAACCTCCGCGCGCATTTTCTGATCGCGCGCGCGGCGATGCCGAACCTCCGCGCCGGCGGCGCGTTGGTGTTCATCGGGTCCGTCGCGGGATTGCGTCCGGGCTCGGGGATCCCCGCGTACGACGCGTCGAAGGCCGGACTTCTCGGACTCTGCCGTCACGTTGCGATGGAAGGAAGCCGTCGCGGCGTCCGCGCGAACGTCGTGGTCCCCGGGTTGATCGACACGCCGCTCGGACGCGCGGCGACGCAAGGGCGACCGGGACGCGGAACGACGGTCATTCCCCTCGGCCGGCAGGGCACGGCGTGGGAAGTGGCGCACGCGACGATATTTTTACTCTCCGACGAAGCCAGCTACGTCACGGGTCAGAGCCTGGTCATCGACGGTGGTCTGTCGAATTTGCGCTGATCGCCGCGAACGACGCGCCACTTTCTGAACGACCGCGAATATTCCAACGCGCGCAAATAGCTTTCAGCGCCGCGCGGGGACGGCTCGTTTTTTTGAACCGTTGAACGGCGTTCGATCCACTGCGAGACCAACACTCGGACGGAGAAAAAGTCTCATGCGCGGCACATCACGTTCACCAATCGGGGGCCTGGCCATCGTCGCCGCGCTGCTCGCCGCCGCGCCGGCACGCGGCGCGGGCACCTGGGTCGAAGCTCCGCCGAATCCGACCACCGGGGGACAAGCTTTCGGCCTGTGGCTCATGACCGACGGTACGGTGCTTTCGCACGGAGCTCAGTTGAACAACTGGGTGATCTTGAGCCCCGACAAAACCGGCGACTACTCGAAGGGGACGTGGAAGTCGGTGGCGAGCAGCGCGTACTCACGCGGCGGCGCACAGGAGCACGTGCTCAAAGACGGCAGATTTTTCGAGGCGGGCGGTGAGTACATCTACGCCGAGCCCGGCTGCTCTTCGAACTGCGCGCAGCCCGGCAATGGGTCACCGCTCTTCAAGAACGCCGAGATCTACGACCCGGTCGCCAACACGTGGACCATCGAGGCGCCGGGCCTCTACGAGATCGCCGATACCGGAAGCGCAACGCTCGCGGACGGCCGCGTGTTTTCGAGCTGTCGTACGTCGACGCAAACGCAAATCTACGATCCGACGGCGAACCAATGGACGCCGGCAGCGACCATGGTGATCGGCACCGGCGACGAGAACTCGTGGGCGTCGCTTCAAAACGGTGGGGTCCTCGCCGTGGGTTATCAAAGTGCCGGCGCCGCCATCTACGACCCGGCGACGGACAAATGGACTCGCACCGGGCCGGTGCCGAGCGGGTTCAATCTCGGCGACTCGTCGGGCATCTCGCAAATGTTCGACGGCCGGGTGCTCGTTTACGGAATCGGGCAACTCTTCATCTACACGCCGGGGCCCACCGCGACGGACCCCGGGACCTGGGCGCTCGGCCCGAAGACGCTGATGAACTACGAAGCCGAGGACGAATATTCGGACACGCTCCCGAACGGCAAGGTGTGGTCCGGGCTGGTTTCGATGACGTACGGCCCAGGGCTCATTCTGCAAGAGTTCGATCCGACGACGAACACGGTCACCTCCGTGCCGCCCCCGCCGGACAGGGGAAACCCCTACCCCATCGACTACGTGAACTTGCCGAACGGGCAAGTCATGATCACCGCCGAACAGAATGACTGGATCTACACGCCCGACACGCCGCCCGACGATGCCTGGCGTCCGACGGTGACGTCGGTGGTCTTCAACAGCGGAAGCACGTACACGCTGACGGGAACGCAGATCAGCGGTCTCATCAACGGCGCCGACGAAGGCGACGACATGACGATGGCGGAGAACTACCCCATCGTTTCGCTCAAGGACGAAGGCGGCAACGTCTACTACTGCCGCTCGTTCAACTTCAGCAACATGATGCCGAGCAAGGGCAGCGCTCCCGAGACGTGCCAGTTCACGACGCCGCCCGACCTTCCAGGGGGGAGTTATTCCCTTTACGTCTCGGCCGTCGGCGTGCAGTCGAAGGACCCGGTGACGTTCACGGTGGGCGTCGGGACGGCGCCGGGCAATCCCGGTTCCGGCGGGTCGAGCTCGATGGACGGCGGCACGTCGACGCAAAGCGGCGGGGCTTCGAGTGCCAGCGGCGGAGCGACGAGCTCCGGCGGAGCGACGAGCGGTGGCGCACCGAACAACGGAAGCGGCGGTTTCGCCACCGCGAGCGGCGGCGCGTCGAGCTTCGGTGGCACGGCTCCGACGAGCGGGGGCGCCGCGGGGTCCGGGGGCTTCGCAACCACGAGCACCGGAGCCACGGCGGGCTCGAGCGACGGCAGTAGCGGTAGCGGAAACAGCTCGAGCTGCGGTTGCAAAGTACCGAGCCGCTCGTCGCGGGCGGCCGGATGGGCCGGGCTCGCGTGGGTCCTCGGACTCGGCGCGTGGCGGATGCGCCGACGCGACAAGGGCCTCAGAGCCCGCGCAAGTACTCGATGAGCGCCGTGCGGTCGTCGTCCGAAAGCGTGGACGGCACCCCGCCGGCGGAAGCGGCGCTGAGCATGATCGGAAGCACGTCGTCGAGCGTCTTCGCGCTCCCGTCGTGGAGATAAGGCGCGGAATCGGACAGGCCGCGGAGCTGCGGCGTGTCGAAGGCGCACGCCGCACGCGAGTCGCCGTCGATATCGTCGTGCGCGACGTCCACCGTCGCGCCGCTCGTCACGCACGTGCCGACGTCGTGAAGCAACACCCCGCCGGGGGTGACCGAAGAGACCACGGGACCGGTCAGATCGAGCGCGGTGTTGCCGGCGCCGGAATCGGTTTTTGCCGGCCCGCTGTGGCACGCATCGCAATGCATTTGCCCGAACACGGCCTCGCCTCGCGTCCGAAGGTCGGTCAGCGCTTGCCCTCGGCTCGAGTGCGTCGCGTCGGTCGACGGTGGAACGGGCGTCGGGATCGCTTCGTTCACGAACGACGCGAGCGCGTCGAGGAGCGGCTTCTGCGACGCCTGGGCGATATCGAAATGTCCACCTTGTTCGACATTGATCGTCCTGTAGTAGTCTTGCACCGCCGTTCGATCCGCGGTTCGAAAGAGAAAGCCGGTGTCGAGCAAACCCCCGGCGTTGGTCGGCGTGTCACGCGGGCCCTCCGCGAATTGCCAGGTCACCGCGTCGCTCCGCCCTTCGAGGTGGCAACTGGCGCACGCGACCCAGTGATTTTGCGTGACGGGAAGATCGTCGCTGTTCGCCGAGTAAAAGACCTTCTGTCCGAGTCGAAGATCGGCGGGCATCGGATCGTGGCGAAGCGACGTGAAGCTTGCGCCGTCGGGCACGACGGACACGCCCCCGTCGCCTGCGACGACACGAAACGCGACGATGTCTTCCGTGTTCCGCTCCTGGACGTACAGGTCGCTCCCCGCCGACACCAGACCCTCCGGCAAATGACCGGGGAGCGGTCGCAGCAGGGTCGCTTCGACACGGTTCACTGCATCGACGACGAGAATGTCTTCGCTATTCGTGTCCGCGACGAACGCGAGCGCGCCGTCGTCCGAAAACGCGAGCGCGTGCGGCCCGGACACCACGTCGCCGAACGCGCCGCCGTCTCCTGGGTTTGCCTGGACCGACAAGCGCGCCGTTTGATTTCCGGAGGCGTCGAGGATCGACAACGACGGGAACACGGTTCTCTGAAAGTCGAGCTCCGGTTGCGGCGTGTCGATGCCGAGCATCAAATGAGCGACCCAGAGCTCCGAAGTTCCCGGGCGCACCATGGCATCGTAGACGCCACGCACCGCGCCGTGCGGCTCGGTCGGATCGTCGCCGTCGTCGGGCGCGTTCAGATTCGCGCTCGGCGGCCCGTCGGCGAGCGCCGACGTTTCCGCGAGCTCGAGCGGCGCCGTCGTGAAACGACTGACGCCGTCTCCCAAGAAATGCGTCGCGAGTAGCGTCGTGCCGTCGGCGGCCCACGCGAGTGCCCACGGCTTTCTCGGGCACGAAACGCGCGCGACGAGCGCGAGACCGCGGGCGGCGAGCTCGACGACCTCGTCGTCCGCCGCGCACGCGACGAACACGTCTTCGTCGTCGGCGCTGGCGACCACGCCGATCGGTTCCGAACAGACGAACACGTCGGCCTTCACGGCGAGCGACGCCGCGTCGAGCGCGACCACGTGACCCGAGCGCTGACCGCTGACGTAAACCGTGCTCGCCGTGGAATTCAACGCGAGCGCGCGCGGCATCACTGCGGGCTCGTAGCGTCCCGCGGCGTCGACCGCCGGCGCCGCCGGCGCGAGCAACCGCTCCGCCGTGATGCGCCGGGTCGACGCGTCGAGCACGCTCACCGCGTCAGCGTCCGGGTGCACGACGAAGAGACGCGAGTGATCCGGGCTCGAGACGAACGACGCGGAATGCTTTTGCTGCGACTTGACGACGACCCCCGGCGAATTCCCGCCCCCGCACGCGACGGCGAGAACGCCGGCGATCGTCGACGACAGGGCGCGACTCATCGGTCGGGTCCGCCGGCGTCCGTCGACGAAGCCGCCGCATCGCCGACCGCTGACGGCGTGAGGGAGAACGTGATGGAATTCGCGAGCGCCGAGGGCAAACCGACGGCGGAAATGTTCGGAACGCAGTCGTGCTCGCGGTCGTACGTCGGGAGCGAACCGCCGTCGCGGAGCGCGCCCACGAGCGGACCCGATTCGCCGGTGAGGGTCCGCTCGGCCATTTGAAGGCCGCCGAGACCGAGGGGTTCACCGTCCGGCCCGGTACCGACATGCGTGCATTCACCGGGCCAGTCGACGAGCTGGTCGTCGTTGCGATCGTCCCAGCCGTTGAGGACGAGCTTGTTCAAGCGGCCGATCCGGTTTTCGATCAAGGTGCGCGTGGCTTGATTTCCCGGGAGTACGGCGATGAGCTCGTAGGCGTCGCGAAGCGCACCCTGGAGCAACCCGAACCGCCGCGGCGTGAACGTCACGGTGGTCGAGTGATCGCCGTCGGTCGCGCGATAGACGCGCGCGACGGGGTCGTAAAAGACGCTCTCGAGCCGCCGAAAGACGCTCTCGGCGCGGTCTCGGTACTTCACCGAGCCTGTCGTGAGGTAAGCGACGAGGAGCCCGCGAATCGCAGCGCTGTGCGCGTCGAGGCTCGTCGCATCGTCCTCGGGGATCATTTTCGCGACGTCGAAGCCGGAAAATGCGCTTCCGTCGGCAAGAGTCAGGTGCTCGTAGAGCGCGGCGGCAAGGGCGTCGATCAACTGATCGAGACGCTCCGAGAAGGTGACTCCGGCGCTCATCGCGAACGCGTCGAGTGGAGTCGGAATGCCGGCCGCGTCGGGCGTCGTATTGCTATAGAGCGTGAGCTCGGAGTCGAGCGCGCGCCGAGTCGTTCGAAGCGCGAGGAGGGTGTACGCGGCGACATCGGTCGACAAGATCGGCGAGCGAGAGACGACCCCCGCGGTCACGGTGCTTTCATCGGCAAACAGCGCCGTCTTCGGGTCGACGTGGAGCCGATCCATATCGACGACCAGCGCGCGGATCATCGCCAATGCGCGATCGTGCAAGGTCGCTTCACCGTCCGGCGTCTGGTTCTGAACAGGGAACGGATCCCCGTCGAAATAGGCGCGTACGGGTTGGCTCCCGCCGACCTGCGCGTTGTTCTGATCGGTGAGCGAGTACACGCTCGCGTACGCACCGAGGAGCCCCGCGAGATCGAGGAGATTGCTTCCCGCCGACGAAATGCCGTACGCCGTGGGTCGCGGAAAGCCGCTGTCGTCGGAGCTTTCGGTGACGCCGATCGACTCCGGAAACCAGCGGAGCGGGCTCATCGGCCCGTAAGCGAGCGCGTCCGCGACGCTCGCAAATCCGCCGAGCGTCGCGCCGTCCGCGGTCGTCAACGCGGAGAGCCACTGTGCGGCCTGATTGTCGAGGATCTGGATGAAATTGCCGGCCTGAAACCCCTCGATGTCGCTCGAACCGAGATAAACGCCGGGATGGAGCCCCGCGAACACGAGGTTCCCGGCGATGCCGACCCTCCCGAGCTGACTTTCTTCGACGCTCGTGATCGGGTTCTCGTGGAGGTCGTGCATCACCTGCAGGTAGTTCAGCGTCCACAACGCTTCCTTCCAATCGGTGAAGCCCGACGCACCAGGGTCGATGCTCATCGTCACCTGCGACGAGCGATTCGGCAGGTGGAGCGTCGTGTAGTCACACTCGTAGATACTGCACGTGAGCGCGCCGGCCGCGCCGCGGTTGTCGTCGGAGCTGATCGAGCAACCGCCGTCTCGTGACGGCTGGATGGTCGGATCCCACGACGAAAAAGGCTGAAGCGTCGGCCAGAACCCCGGCCAGCCGAGGGGATTGCCGTCGGTGACGACGTCGGTGACGAAGCGGCTCGTCGCGTTGCTCTCGCTCGCCATGTGCTGGACCCAGTCGCGAGCGAGCGCGAGCGCCGGAGCGCCAGTCACGCCGGCCGCGTTGAGCACGGGACCGAAGAGGAGCGACGTTCCCGCGCCCGATTCGAACGCGATGTCGTTCATCGGTTGCTTCGAGTACTCGTACGACTCGACGGCGGACGAGAACCCGGGAAGGTCGACGCGCGCCTTCGGAGCACCGGCGTCGTTCGTCTCGTTGGGGTCGTAATAAATGCTCGGCGAGCACACCGTTTGCTGGCAGACGTAGTCGCGGACGTACCCGCCGAGATCGCGGCCCATCGCCTCGGCGAACGGTTCGCCCGAGAGCTGCATCTCGATCGACGCCATGAAGTGATCTCGCGTCGAAAACTTCGTGTCGACGCCGGTGACGTTCAGCGCGTACGCACGCGCCGCGGGCGCGGCAGGCCGAGAGCGCGCGACGGCCGAATCCGGCCCGCAACCCCACGACACCGCCGTGGCCACGCAGAGCGCCGCGCCGCGTGCGGCAGGCCGGCTCCAGGTGCACGCAGCACGAATCGCGACGAACGAGGGCCTCACCAGATGGACTCCGAGCGGCGGGTCGCCGCTCTCGCGAATAGTGATGCGGCGTACCGACGATGGGTCACCTGTTTCGTCGGCCCGAAAAAGAAGGCGCCATCGACTCGCTCCGTCGTGTTCCGAGCACGACAGCGGCGCGGACGTCCGCACGCGGCGGCGCAGGTCGGCCGGCTGCTCTTTCACCGCCGCGAGAGACTTCCGCAGGGAGCGAATCCGGGCGCGCGCTGTCGTAGGCTCGCGGCATGACCGACGACGCGAACTCCGCGCCGGTCCTCGTGACCGATCCGCACCTCGCCGACGTGCTCGAGGAGTTGCGCGCACGCGAACCGATCTTCCATCGCCCCGAGCTCGGCACGACGCGCGCCGATCTACTGTCGCAAACCGCGGACGACTTCTGGGAGGTGGGTGCGTCGGGCCAACGGTACAGTCGCGAGTTCGTGCTGGGCCTCCTCGAAGCGCGGCACAGCGCGCCGCACGACGACCCGTGGGAGACGAGCGAGTTTCACTGTCGCGAACTCGGCCCGGGCACGTACGCGCTCACCTACACATTGAAACAGAACGAGCGCGTCACGCGGCGACTCACGATCTGGCGGAGGCGAGACCGCGCGTGGCAAATCTTGTTTCATCAGGGAACCGTCGTCGCGAAGTGAGTGCCGGCTCGGCACCGGCGTGGGAAAAACGCGGACGGTCAATTCGAGCGGGAACCGCTGTAGTCTCGAGCGATGCTCGAAGGCGTCACGATCGAACAACTCCGCACGCTCCAGGCCGTGGTCGACGCGGGGAGCTTTTCGGCGGCGGCGCGAAAGCTCGGGCGGGTTCAAGCCGCGGTGAGTCAGTCGATCGAACGGCTCGAAGCGCAGCTCGGTCTTCGCCTCTTCGATCGCTCGGGACGGGTGCCGCGGCTCACGCAGCACGGCGAAGCGGTCTTGGCCGCGGCAGCCAAGACGCTGTTCGACGTCGAAGCTCTCGACGCGCTCGTCTCGGCCCTGAAGCGCGGCGAAGAGTCGGCGCTCCGGATCGTCGTCGACGTGATGTTCCCGACCGAAGCCCTCGTCGCGTTCGCGAAGGACTTCGTCGCGACGCACCCGACCATCGAGCTCGTGCTCTTCACCGAAGTGCTCTCAGCGGTGACCGCGCACGTCCGTGAAAAACAATCGACGTGGGGCATCGCGCTCGAGGACGCGGACCTGAAGGGGCTCGATCACCGGACGATCGCCGACGTGCAGCTCGTGCCGGTCGCGGCGCCGTCACATCCCCTCGCGCAAAAGAAGGGCCCCCTCGATGCCGCGGAGCTCGCGGATTCGGTGCAGATCGTCCTCGGCGAGCATCGTCGGGAGGCGGAGCAGCATGAAGACGATCACGGCGTGCTCTCCCCTCGCCGCTGGCGCGTCGTCGATCTCGCGACGAAGCGCGCGCTCATCGCGAGCGGTCTCGGATTCGGGCACATGCCCGAGCACGTCGTGCGCGACGATCTCCGGGACGGCCGGCTCATCGCCCTCGACCTCGTTGCCTGGGGTGGCGGGCCGCTCAAACGCTCCCTCGTCCTCGTCCGGCGAAAGGACGGCGTGATGGGCCCGATCGCGAAATGGGCTCAAGAACGGCTCGGCCAGCTGTGCCGGAGCGCCGTCGAGGCCGAAAATCCGCCCCATCGGACGGCGTGATGAGAAGCATCACGTGCGGCGGAGTTCCCAAGCTCTGGCCGGGGGTTACTTTGCTGGAATGAACTCCACGACGACGATTGAAAACACCGTCTCCGGTTCCCGCGGGCCCGAACTGGCGCGCAATCGGAGCGTCGAAGCGGTGCATCGAAGCACCGGGTTTCACTGGGTCGGGAACGGCTTTTTCGTTTCCACCTACTTCCCGAGCGCGAACCTGCCGGCCGAGCGCGTGAGCCCGTTCGTTTTGATGGACTACGGACCGGCGAAGGAATTTCGTCCCCTCGCCCGCGGCAAGCGCGGCGTCGGATGGCACCCGCATCGCGGCTTCGAAACCGTGACGCTGGCCTTCGAAGGTTCGGTCGCGCATCGCGACAATGCCGGACACGCCGACGTGATCGGCCCCGGCGACGCGCAGTGGATGACCGCGGCGTCGGGCATCTTCCACGAGGAATATCACGAGGAGGAGCTCACGCGACGCGGCGGTCGCCTCCACATGATGCAGCTCTGGGTGAACTTGCCGAAGAAGGACAAGACCGCACCGCCCAACTACCAGCCGCTCAAGTCCGCCGAGTTTCCGAACGTGACGCTCCCAGGCGGCGGAACGGTGCGCGTCATCGCCGGCGACTTCGAGGGCGCGCACGGACCGGCGCGTACCTTCACGCCGATCACGATGCTCGACGTTCGCCTGCGAGCCGGCGAAAAATTGCCGGTCAACCTGCCCGCGTCTTACAACGCGCTCGCGGTCGTGGCGGCAGGGCGCGTCACCGCAGGCACGACGGGCACTGCCAGCGCGAACGCCGGCGAGCTCGTGCTCTTCGCGAACGACGGAGAACGGCTGGTGCTCACCGCGAGCGAAGACGCCCACGTCATCGTGCTCTCGGGCGAACCCATTGCCGAACCCATCGTCCAGTACGGCCCCTTCGTGATGAACACCATCGGCGAGATCCAGCAAGCCATGCTCGACGTCGAGCGCGGCGGTTTCGGCCCCGTGCCGGTGTGACGGCGCGCGTTCATCCCATGTTCATCGCGGCCGACTGCTTGATCGGCCAGGGCGTGTTCCGCGGACCGGCGTGCCAGTTGTTGTGCCGGCCGTCCCAGTGAATGACCGGGATGTCCTTGAGCTCCACGTCGTCGAGGCAGTTGTAGTTCACCGACACGTACTCGCCGCCGAGCTCGGGGATGTTGCCCTTGCCGAAGCAGTGCACGCCGCAGGTCTTGCAGAAGTAACGGCGTGACGTCTTGAAGCCCCACTCGTACGAGCTCAGGTGGCTCTCGTCCGAGAGGAGCTGGAACTCATGCGGCTTCAGGATGCCGCCGAGCTGGCTGATCTTCGTGCAGATGCTGCAATTGCAGCGACCGGCCGGTTTGCTCAAGTCGGCGTCGAACGCGAAGCGCACCGCGCCGCAGTGACAGCTCCCCAAGTGCCCCCGCTCGATCGGGCGGGCGCCGGTCGTGGTCGAAGTTCCCTGGCGTGCATTGATTCCGTTCATGGCGTTTCTCCGTGGTTCGAACGTCCCGAAGAACAACCTAAGGACCCGGTCTGACAACTATATGTCATGTTTTATTTGGGGCGGGGGCGCGCGGGGCGTCGCAAGTGAGAAACCAACTTCGAGGCCGGCGCCACATTGATTGCCGGCGACATCGAACGACGGGCGTCGGCCAGAGCAACCTTCGAAATGACCCGACAACCGAGGGCGTCGAATTTCGCATGCCGCGAGTGCCCGCCGGGTACTACTTGCCCGGGCGAAATTTCATTTCCAGGTGGGAGGGTTCTCCATGAACTTGTCTTTAGGTTCGGTTCGCGCCGCGTTTGTCGGCTCGATGGTTCTCGGTCTAGTTAGCGCGTGTGGCTCGGACACTTCGTCGACCGGCGGCACGGGAACGGGCGGTTCCTTCGCTACCGGAGGAGATGGGGGCTCCCTCAACGGCGGAAGCGGCGGCGGAACGTCAGCTAGCGGCGGGGTCAGCTCCGGCGGCGTGACGTCGGGCAGCGGCGGTGGCGTCGCGACCGGCGGCGTGACCGGAAGCGGCGGCAGCGCAACCGGTGGAACGAGCGGCGGCCCCACGGACGGCGGCCCCGACGCAAGCGACGGCAGCGCGGGCGGAGACGGCTCGGCGGGCGATGCCTCGACGTCGAGCGGCGGAACCAAGGGAACCGGCGGAACCAAGGGAACCGGCGGAACCAAGGGAACTGGCGGAACGTCGGGAGCCGATAGCGGAACGTCGGGAGCCGATAGCGGAACGGACGGCGGCCCCATCAGCTGCGGCACGTGCGCAGCGAACCGCGTCTGCGACACGGCCACGGGCGTCTGCGTCGCGTGCCTCGACAACGCGAACTGTAAGGTGCCCGGTCGCCCCGCGTGCGACCTCGACACCTTCACCTGCGTCCAATGCACCGCCGACACGAACTGTACGGGCATGCCCGGCGGGCGCACTCATTGCGACAAGGCGAACGACACCTGCGTCCAATGCGTGACCACGGCGAACTGCACCGGCACGCAGATCTGCGACACGAACAACCACACGTGCGTGAACAAATGCACGAACGACACGGGGTGCGCGCCACCTACGACCCACTGCGACACGACGACCGGTGTTTGCGAGCAGTGCCTTACGAATACGAATTGCGGTGGCCCAGGCGCGGCGGGTCCGGTGTGCGACACCGCGAACGGCACGTGCGTCCAATGCCTGCACGATACGGATTGCACCGGCGTCGCGAACCGACCCGATTGCGACACGACGACGAATCGATGCGTCGCGTGCATCGGCAACGCGTGCCTCGGCAAGGGTGTGACGTGCGGCGGCGCAACCTGCGGAACGGGGGACGCCTGTTGCTTCACTCCGGCCGTGGGCGGTGGAACGCCGACCTATGCCTGCGCGGCGACCTGCGGTGCCGGCTCGGCAACGATCGGGTGCGACGCCACGCCGCAATGCGGGACGGGAGACACCTGCTGCGGCGTCGCCGGTGGCTTCACCGTGACCGACTACCAATGCCAGGCCAGCTGCGGCACCAACTCACCGAGCATCGGTTGCTCGGGTCCCGCCGATTGCAAGACGAAGGGCGACGTGTGCTGCGAAACGACGACCACGGGCGGCGGCTTCCAGCGTCCGACACAAACGGCCTGCGCCGCCACGTGCACGGGCGCCGGCAAGAACACGGTTTGCGCAACCAACGCGGACTGCCCCGCAGGGGCGCCCACCTGCGGCGCGTCGATCTTCTTGGAGGGGTTCGGGATTTGTAGGTGAGCGTGAGGCGGACGGGCGATTTCTCGGGATGCGTGAGTTGCGTTGCGCGACTCACGCATCCCGCTAGCGACCCGCGCCGGCCTCGCCGGTAGTCTCCCTCTCGCATCATTCGCGGATCGTGATCTGCTCTTCCAAAGACTGATCGGGTCGTGGCGGCGACCGGGCTTTGCCCGGTCGCGATCCGCGCTGCTGAGGCGGCGACCTGGGCCGTCCTAGGCCTTGCCAATCACCCGCTCGGCAGCGTCCAGGACTACGTCTTCGCTGCCGGGCGGGCCCATGAGCTGGAGCGCCCGGGGCAGACCGTCGGCGAATCGTCCGAACGGAATCGAAATGCAGGTCGCGTCGGCGATGTTGCCCGGAATGACGCACGACAAGATCTGCGCATTGCGCGTCACGCGGCCGATGCGCGGCGCCGGGTAGACGGACGTCGGCGCGACGATGAGGCAGCCGCGGTCCCACGCGTCGTCGAAAGCGTCCCGGATCCGTCGCGCCGCAGCGAGGGCCCGGGCAGGATCGCGATAGAGGGTGACGCGCCCGAGCGCAATGAGCCCGAGCAGCTCCGCGGTGAGCGGGTGAAAGCGGCGGTCTCCGAACGCGCCGCGGAACGCGATCGCCGACAGCACGGCGCGGAGGCCGCCGAAAAGCGAGAGCGTGTGATCGGCGGCCACGAGCTCCTCGAAATGCGACGCCCACAAGGAGGCGTAGACGTTGCGCACGGGCGTGGTCGCCGGTAACGGCGCGTCGCGCTCGCCCGCGAGCGCCCCTCCCCCCGCGGCTCGCGCGGCGGCCTCGACGTCGCGCGCGAACGTGCTCCACTCGCCGGGGCGATCCGGCGCGTAGATCAGCGCGCTCCGCAGCTCGAAGCGTCGAGACGCGCCGGTCCTGAGCGTGCGCTTCGCGATGACGAGCAGCGCACGCATCTGTTCGACGGTCCGGGTGATCGGCCCCTGCCCGCACATCCAGCCCAGCGTCACCGGGGGCGCGGGGAACATGCCGAGGATGGGCCACGTCTCGCTCGAGAGCCGCAGGCCGAGCACGCCGCAAAACGCCGCGGGCATACGGATGCTCCCGCCGATGTCGGTGCCCCAATCGAACGACTCCATCCCGTCGGCCACCGCGGACGCCGCGCCGCCGGAGCTGCCTCCGGCCGTGCGAGAGACGTCGAATGGGTTTCGCGTAGGTCCGACCAGGTAATTGGTCGCTTCCGGAGCGAGGCTCATGTCGCTGAGACTCGTTTTCCCGACGAGCACCGCACCCGCCGCGCGAAAAACGTCGAAGACCGGGCTGCTCGTCGACGGAACCCGCTCCCGGAAGCGAAACGAACCCCCCGTCGTCGAGATGCCCGCGGTGTCCCAGGCGTCCTTGAGCCCGAACGGAACTCCCGTGAGCGGCAAGTTCGCGAGCGACGCCGCGCGAGCTTCGTCGAGCGCCTCTTCGAGGCGCGTCGAAACGTAGGCGTGCAGAACCGGATCGCGGCCCCGGATACGCGAAGCCGCCTGTGACACGGAGAGCGGCCAGAGCGATGAGCTCACTTAGAAGGTCCCGACCGCGCCGACCTCGGCGCCGCCTTCGGCGGGCAGCAGCGTGGGCTCCATCACCAGGCTGCCGCTCTTCACCTCGCCGAGCGGCGTGTGGCCTCGATTTCCCCAGCCGTAGTGGAGGAGCGACGGCAAGACATAGCCTGAGAACACGCCGACGCTCCAGCCGATCACGACGTCGGAGGCCCAGTGATCGTCGGCCATTATTCGAAGAACGCCGGTGGCCCCCGAGATGCCGATCATCACGACGCATGGCGCGAGATCGGCGACGCCCCCGCCGAAGAGCGGCAGGTGCTGATGCGCCGCGCACACGAGGCCCGCCGTGGTCGCCGTAGCCGACGAATGGCCGCTGAAAAAGCTCTGGTTCTCTCCGCTGTTGCAAGTATGCAGCTGGCGTCCCCTCGAATCGCGGGGCACTTCGCCGTTGGGGCCGCATCCGTCGACGTAGGGCCTCGCGCGGCCGACGAGCTTTTCCGCACCGACACTGAAGAGCCCCGCGACGGCGAACGACTCGATGTCCATCGCGAAGAGCTGCGCCGCGACGTCGGTGTTCTCGTGGATCGAGAGTGCGCCGAGATAGCCGTCCATGACGAAGGGCACGAAAATGCCCCCCTTGAAGAAGTAGTTGCTGACGTCCGCGGCGGTGCGCTGCGTGGCGTGGTTCTGACCCTTCACTTCTTTTCTCACCCAGTCGTCGAAGAGGATGCCGCCGGTGAAGTCTGCCTTCGTCGGCGTGGGGATCAAGAGCTGGATCCCCACGTCGGCCGCGACCAGGCCGAAGCTTCCCGCCACTTCCCACGGCGCCATGCGGCGCCAATCGGGACTCCACTCCACCCGGTCGGGGTCGGTCGCACGCGCCGGGCCGGCAACGAAACAGCAAGCCAGGCAGGCCAAAGGTGCAAGGAAGCGCGCACTGCTCATGGACCACACCTGGAACCACGCATAACGCCCGTCTACCCGTCCACGTGACGATTTGCATCACCGATCGAATGGGCCGAGGCGAGACGGCGCAGTCCGTCGCGAAACCCGCCTGATTCGTCCGACGACCCGAGCGCGAAACGCCTGCGACGCGCCGAAGGCGCGTGCAAATCCGTCACGCGGGGGGCGGCGCCGAGTGCAAAACCGCCTCCGTAGACGGCACGAAAATCCGGTCAACGACGCCGTCGCGTTCGGCCCAGACGTGGCTCTGGCCGGGCAGCGTCGGTCCTGCACGGAAGTTGCTTGGAGGGGAAAACACATCACCGAGAAGGCTTTCGATGATCGGCTTCAACTCCAACAAAACACGTCTCTTGGGCACTGGGATTGCGGGACTCGACGCGGTGTTGAACGGCGGATTGCCGCGGAACCGCATCTACTTATTGCAGGGCGATCCGGGCGTCGGAAAGACGACCGTGGCCACTCAGTTCCTGCTCGAAGGGTGCCGCCGCGGCGAGAGCACCCTTTACGTCACGTTGTCGGAGACCAAAGAGGAGCTCAACGCCATTGCGCGCGCCCACGGGTGGTCTCTCGAAGGGATCGCGATCTACGAAATGGGCGCGGAGAGCGGGACGCTGGGCGCCGAAGAAGAGAACACGCTCTACTTCCCAGCCGAGGTGGAGCTCGGCGAGCGCATGCGAGCGCTCCTCGACGAAATCGCGCGCGTGAAACCGACGCGCGTCGTCATCGACTCCTGCTCCGAGTTGCGTCTCCTCGCGCAGACTCAGCTCCGGTTCCGACGGCAAATCGTAGCGCTGAAGGAGCACCTCACCCGGCGCGACTGCACGGTGGTCGTGCTCGACAACCCGACCCTGCCCGGCGGAGACGGGCTCCTTCAAACCCTCGTGCACGGTGTGATCGAGCTGGAGCAATGGGCTCCGGTCTACGGCTCTCAACGGCGCCGCCTCTTCGTGCGGAAGCTCCGCGAGGTTCAATTTCGGGGCGGCTATCACGACATGGCGATCCAGACCGGAGGCGTGGTGGTGTATCCGCGGCTCGTCGCCGCCGAACATCGGACGAACTTCGCGCGGGAGAAGGTCTCATGCGGCGTCGAGCGCCTCGATTTGCTCCTCGACGGCGGGCTCGATCGCGGCACCGGTGCGCTCGTGCTCGGGCCGGCCGGCACCGGGAAGTCCGCGCTGGTGACACAGTTCGCCGTCGCCGCGGCCGACCGCGGCGAGCAGGTCGCGATGTTCATCTTCGACGAGGGCATCGGCACTCTCTTCGCGCGCGCGAGCGCCCTCGGCATGAACCTCGAAGGGCACGTGAACTCCGGACGCATCACCGTTCAGCAGGTCGACCCGGCGGAGCTCTCGCAAGGCGAGTTCGCTCACGTCGTGCGAAGCGCCGTCGAACCGGCCGGTGCGCGCATCGTCGCCATCGACAGCTTGAATGGATACTTGCACGCGATGTCCCAGGAGCATCTGCTCGTCGCGCAGCTCCACGAGCTCTTGTCGTACTTGAGGCAACGCGGAACGCTCACCCTCATGGTGGTCGCTCAGCACGGCTTCGTGGGGAGCAACATGAACACGCCCATCGACGTGAGCTATCTCGCCGACACTGTGGTCCTGACGCGGTTCTTCGAGGCCGGCGGACGGGTGAGAAAGGCGCTCTCGGTACTGAAAAATCGCGGAGGCGCCCACGAAGACACCATCCGCGAGTTTTCGCTCGGGCCGCGCGGCTTCGCCGTGAGCGAGCCTCTGGACGGCTTCAGGGGCATCCTCACCGGGGTTCCCTGGGTCGAGCAGCGCACGGCTTCGGCGAGCGAGGCCGGGTAGTAGCTTGTCCTCGAACGCCCTCGACGACCGCGTGCTCGTGCTCGCGCCGACCGGACGCGACGGGGCGCTCACCTGTTCGCTCCTGAAGCAAGCGGGGCTCTCGCCGGTGGCGTGCGACGACGTGGCGGCCGCGTGCGAGGCGCTGACCGAAGGCGCGGGCCTCTTGATGATCACCGAAGAAGTCCTGGTCCCGGCCGCGATTCAACGACTCGCCGCGTTCTTGAAACGGCAGGAGCCGTGGTCTGATTTGCCGATTCTCCTCTTTTCGGGGGAAGGCGCGACGGTTCAGACGCGCGCGCCGACCCTCCGGATGCTGGAGCCGCTCGGCAACGTGGTGCTCCTCGACCGACCGATCCGGCCGACCACGATGTTGACGGCCGTGCGCACGGCGCTCCGCGCGCGCCGCCGCCAGTACGCCTCGCGCGAGGCGCTCCGCACCGAACGAGTCGCGGTTCACGAGCGCGACAAGTTTCTCGCGATGCTCGGGCACGAGCTCCGCAATCCGCTGTCTCCCATCTTCGTCGCGCTCGAGCTGATGGAACAGAGCGAGTCGAGGGAAACGTCGTCGAAGTGCATCAAAGTCATCGAACGGCAGATGCGGCACCTGACGCGGATCGTCGACGATCTCCTGGACGTTTCGCGGGTGACGTCGGGGAGGATCGTGCTCCAGCAGCGGCCGCTCGAGCTCACCCAGCTCGTACGGCGGTGTCTCCAATCGCTCGAGCAGGCGATGACGAGCCGGCGACTCCACCTCACGGTGACCGACGATGGCCCGCTCACGGTCGACGGGGACGCAGTCCGGCTCGAACAGGTCGCGATGAACCTGATCCTCAACGCCATCAAGTACACGCCCCGAGGGGGCAACCTCCGGGTGTCCCTGGCCAGAGAAGGCGACGCGGCCGTCGTTCGCTTTCACGACGACGGCGCGGGGATCTCGCAGGAGATGCTCCCGCGTATCTTCGATTTGTTCGTTCAGGCCGATCAAACCCTGGATCGCTCGATGGGCGGCATGGGCGTCGGGTTGACGCTCGTGAGAAGCCTCGTGGCGTTGCACGACGGCAAGGTCGAGGCGATGAGCGACGGCCCCGGCACGGGCAGCGAATTCGTCGTGCGGCTCCCACTACTGGACGAAGCGGCGGCCGAATCCACCGATGAGACCGCGCACGAGCGGCCGTCGGATCCGGCGATTCACCGCCGCGTGCTGATCATCGAGGACAACGAGGACAGCCGCGAGATGCTCCAGTGCTTGCTCGAGAAGCGCGGTCACCAGGTCTCGACCGCCGCCGACGGACCGACCGGCGTCGCGCTCGCGCTCGAGCTGGAACCCGAGGTCCTGCTCGTCGACATCGGGTTGCCGGGCATGGACGGCTACAGCGTCGCGAAGCGCGTCCGCAAAGCGCTGGGGGCGAGCGTGTTGCTCATCGCCGTCACCGGTTATGGACAACCCGAAGATCGCCGGATGGCGCTCGAAGCGGGGTTCGACCGGCACCTGACCAAGCCGGTGATGATCGACGCCGTCGAGGGACTATTCGTCCAATCGACGGCGGTTCAAGGACCGGCTTTGAATTGAAGGGTGACCCCTTCCCTCACTTCCAGAGGGAGTTGAACTGCACCATCCAGCCGCTCTGGCTACACAAGGTGCAATCCGGCTTTTCGAATACCTTGGCGGCAGCCGGGTCTTCCATCAGCTTGTAACGGAACCACGCCGTCAGAGGACCGGCATAGGCCCCGCCGTTGTTCAAGACCTCGAGGTGGCTCGAGCCCGCGTGCGTCGCCCAGACGATCGGCACCATGGCTTCCATGAAGATGGGCTGCTGGTTTTGCGCGGGCACCGCCACGGTATCGGCCGAACCGGAAATCATGAACAGCGGATGGGTCTGCTTCGTGGGCGACGTCGTGTCGTACCCGCCGAGCGAGATCGTAATGAACGGCGACACCGCTGCGACGGCGACGAACCTCGGATCTTCGCCGGCCTCGAGACAACCCGCGCCGCCCTGCGAATAACCGGAGGACGCGATGTGCTTCGTGTCGACCTTACCCGCGTACGGACTGCCGGACGCGGTGCTCTGATCGATCATGTACTGCAGGCACGCGAGCATCTCTTTGCCGCTGCCGGAGTTCGACGTGTCGGCGGCCGCGACGATGAACCCGTGGCTCGCCCAGTGATTGAAGAGCGCCGTATAGCTCGACGGCGTGTTGAACGTGCCGTTACCCCACACGATCACCGGGTTCTTGCATCCGTTCGCGCCGAGCGTCGTCGGAGCGAAAATCGTGCATTGGACCGACGCCACGTCGCCGCTCGTCGTCATGAAGGGCCCAGCCGCCGTGTAGTCGGTGACCGACGGGAAGCAGTTGCTCGGGTTTCCACCGCCGCCGTCCGTCGCCGGAGGCGCACCGCCGCCACCGTCGGTTCCCGTTGAATCGCCGCTTCCGTTACCCCCGGTCGAAGGAACGCCGCCGCCGCCGGAGCTCCCGCCACTCGGGGGTGGAACGACGATGCCGCCACCCGCTCCGCCGTTCGTCGGGAACGCACCGAACCCACCGCTGGAAACGGCTCCACCATTGCTCTGAGAACCACTCGAGCCGCCGCTTCCGAAAGCGCCTCCGTTGTTGAACGAGCCGGCGGCCGCCCCCGTGCCTCCGCTCTTGTTGTCGGAATTGTTGGATCCGCAGGCGGTCACACCAATCACCAGCCCGCACGTGAACCAAGTCTGAATTAATCTCGACACACTGCCCCGTCACCCTTCCGCCAACCTGCAAAACAATTGGCACACTGTACCGGCCAATCTAGCGACTGGCTCTCATCTAGCAGATGGGTGGCTTCTTGGGCTATTACACTTGGTGACTTAGGAACGACGCATTGACGCGCACGGGCGACTGCAAGGTGCAGATGGGCCACGTGTCTTCAAGTACACAATCATTTTCGAATATCGCGGTCTGAACCGTGCAACGGTCGGCGACCATTTGCCGTTCGGAAGGATCAATCCGACGAAGCGCGAACGGTCGCCGCGCGCCTCCCGTGCCCCGCGCGTGGCCTCTACGGTTACCGATTCGGTTGGCTTTTCAGCTCGCCTCAGCCGAATTCGAGCGCGCCGTCTTCGAGAGGAGCATGACGGAGCTCGAGCAGGTCGAGGGCATAATTCTGCCGGAGGCGCCAGGGCGTCACTGAACCCTGTCGCGGAAACGTATCGATCGAGCGCCGAATGTAGCCCGAAGAAAAATCGAGGATCGGCTCCTCTTGCACGGAGGCGTCGTTGCGACGCGCGCGACACACCTTGTAGCCGCTCCCTTCCATATAGTTGAGGAGGCGACACACATACTGACTCGTGAGATCGCATTTGAGCGTCCACGAAGCATTGGTGTACCCAATGGCCATGGCCAGATTGGGAACGTCACTGAGCATCATTCCCTTGTAGGCCATCGTTTTGGACACATCGACGCGCGCGCCGTCGACGGCGATGTCGATCCCACCCAAGAACCGTAGCTTGAGACCGGTGGCGGTGACGACGAGGTCGGCGGGCAGCTCCTCGCCCGAACGAAGGAGTAACCCCGTCTCGGTGAACGACTCGACGTGATCGGTGACGACGGAGGCGGTCCCGGCACGAAGCGCGTCGAAGAGATCGCCGTCCGGCACCAGACAGAGACGCTGATCCCAGGGATCGTAGGTCGGCGTGAAATGCTTTTCGACGTCGAACGCCGATCCCAACGCCTCGCGCACGCCTGCAATGAGGAGCTTCTTCGCGCGCGCAGGGTAGCGCTTGCAAAATTGGTAGAAAAGCATGCCCATGATCACGTTTTTCCAACGCGTGACCGCGTGCGCGAATCCGGCGGGCACGCGCTCGCGCAAGCGATTCGCGATGCGATCGCTGGCCGGCCTGGAGATGACGTACGTCGGCGATCGCTGGAGCATGGTGACGTGAGCCGCGGTCTTCGCGAGCGTCGGGACGAGCGTCACCGCCGTCGCGCCACTGCCGATCACGACCACGCGCTTACCGGCGTACTCGACATCGGGGGTCCACTTCTGCGGATGCACGACGCGCCCGCGAAACCGCTCGATACCTTCGAACGCCGGCGTGTAGCCTTCGTCGTAGTCGTAGTAGCCGGCGCACCCGTAGAGAAAGTTGCAAGTGTACCGGCGCGTCGTCCCGGACGTCCCGTCCTCCGCCTCGACCGTCCAGCGCGACTCCGTCGACGACCAGGACGCGCGGCGCACGCGAGAGCCGTACACGATCTTGCGCTCGATGCCGTAGACCGCGGCGGTGTCACGCAGATAGTCGAGGATGGTCGAGCCTTCGGCGATCGACTTCGGATCCTTCCAAGGCCGGAAGGAGTAGCCGAGCGTGTGCATGTCCGAATCCGAGCGAATGCCCGGATAGCGAAAAAAATCCCAGGTGCCGCCGAGCGAATCTCGCGCCTCGAGAATCGCGTAGGATCGTTTCGGGCACTCGGTCTGCAAATGGTACCCGGCGCTGATGCCCGAGATGCCGGCACCGACGACCAGGACGTCGAAGTGACCTTCTTCCATCCGTGATTTCTCGTGGGCTTCGCCAGCGTGCTGCCTTCCGGGGGCGCACTACGTGGAAAGCGAAGTCCGCGGGGACTTAGCGCGATCCGAGAGCGGATACAAATGGCCGAGCGCGCGGTTGCCGAGGCGCTCGGGACGTCCCAGAGTATGCCGTCGAACGGTGTTGTCCGTGATGGCGGCCGGATCAAGCAAACTTCCCGAAGGTGTTCCCGAACCGACGGACCTCGTTCACCGGTTGCTTCGCGCCGAACGCCGGAGCAGCGCCGCGGCGTTTCGAACGCGTCGGCGCACCGAGGAAGACGACGCTTTCATCGTCGAGCTCGGTCGCAGGGTGTTCGGCGAGTACGACCTCGACTCGGCGAGGACTACGGCCTCGCTCGCGCGCCGCGGTAGAACCCTGGTGGTGTGTAACGAGGTTCAGCCGCTCGGCTTCGTGATCCTCGAACCGCCGAGCGGCGGCGCGGTCTATCTCTCGGCCATCGCCGTGGTCGACGAGGCGAGAGGCAAAGGCGCCGGGCGCGCCCTGCTTCGCGCGGCGGAGAATCTGGCTGCGGCCGAGGGCGCGAACCGGCTCGAGCTCACCACAGCGGACTCGAACGTCGCCGCCCTCGAGTTGTTTCTCCGGAGCGGCTTCGTTCGAACCGCCAGCGTCGGTGACTACGGTCGCGGTCAACCGGCACTCAGGCTGCTAAAACGCCTGTAAAATCAAAGCTTCCCGCACAGGCGATTCGCCCTCGGAGCCCCCGCGATTCGAGCGGGATCGCAAATCGAAGCAGCGGCGCTTGCGAACCGAGCGTCGTGGCGCGAGGAGATGCACCATGAAACGTGACATCAAAAACGCCCACACCCGGGAGTCGATCTTGGGCCTCCTCACCGATGCCGAGATCGCGAAAATCAGCCGAGCCGAGGATCAACCGAAGCTCATCGAAGGAGACGAATACGTCGATCTCGAAGCGCTGGACTCCGGGGTTCAGCAAGTTCAGGCCGTGCCCCGAGACTCGCCGCACCACGTCCTGCCGCGAAGCGCGGTGTCCTACGAAACCTGGGACAAGATCCTCCGCGCGCTCACCGGCAAGTCATAGAGCTACGGTTTCCGAGACAGCTCGATGGTTTCTAGACCCAGGTTATTTTGAAGGACATGCGGTCGTCGTCGCGCGGGACGAGCGGGATCTCGCGGACGTGTGCCGACTTCGTCAGGAGGCTCGTGACGCCCTGGAGCAGGCCTCGCAGGGCGTGACGGCAGTAGTCGATCCGAGCAATGGGTAGTGCGAAGACGTCGACGCGCGCTTCGGTGGGGCCGACGCGGTTGACGCCGATGGCGCCTCCAACGAACGCACGCTCCCAAATACGTCGGGCCTGTTTCATGGCCGTCCACGGCGTCGCGCCGGCGCCGCGGGCGATGGCGAGCGCGACGCCGAGAAACGTGCCCTGGGCGTGCATGCCGACGCGCTGTCCGACTTCGCCGATTCGAATCGGGCTGAGGCCGAGCCGATCGCAGGCGGTGTAGTGCGACATGCCGAGCTCGATGTCGAGCCACGCCGGCGTGGTGAGGTGCAGGATCGCGTCGCGATGCTCGGATGGAAGCGCGGCTTCGTAAGCCGTGAACAGCTCTTCCTCTCGAAGGGTCTTCTGCGACGACATCAAGAGCGTGCTGCGGATCTTCGTCGCCGTCGGGATTTGCTTGGGCTCGGAAGGTAATTGGACGATCGATTCGACTTCTTCTGCGACGGCCACCCCGTGAGTTTAGCGCAAACGGTCAGCGAAGCTGACGAGCTACGACGTCGACCCTGTGAGGAGAGACCGGCGATGCACCTACACGCACGGTTGAACTGCAACAACGGCAGAGCAAGACATTCGGCCCAGGAGTCATGGTTGACAATTAAGACTCATTGCGTAAAGTAAGCCCTGCTCGTTAACAACGAAAAGGAACCACCGCCGATGAAACCCTGGAAATTCGAAGATATTCCCGATCAGGGCGGCCGCACCGCCATCGTTACCGGCGCCAACACGGGCATCGGGCTCGAAACCGCGCGCATGCTGGCGCTGAAAGGGGCGCGAGTCGTGCTCGCGTGTCGGAGCGTCGAAAAGGGGGCGGTGGCCGTCGAGCGGATCCTTGCCGAGGGCCCCCGCGGAAGCGCGGCCGTCGAGGCGCTCGATCTTTCGGACCTAGACTCTGTCGCCGAGTTCGTCGCGAAGTTCAGCACGGACCACGAGCGGCTCGATCTGCTCGTCAACAACGCCGGGGTGATGGTGCCGCCACTCAGCCGTACGAAACAGGGGTTCGAGCTCCAGTTCGGGACGAATCACCTCGGACACTTCGCACTCACGGCGCGGCTCTTCCCGGCGATCGAGCGCACCTCGGGGTCGCGCATCGTCGTCGTGTCGAGCACGGCGCAGAACATCGGGCGCATCGACTTCGACGACTTGAACTGGGAGCGCCGTGCGTATTCGCCGTGGCCGGCGTACGGACAGAGCAAGCTCGCCAACATCATGTTCGCGCTCGAACTGTCGCGACGTCTCGCGCGCGCGGGCTCCGCGGTCCGAGTCACGGCCGCCCACCCCGGCTACACCGCAACCGACCTTCAGCGCACCGCAGGAGTGGTTCGGCTCTTCAATCCTATCCTCGCGATGAAGCCGGCGGACGGCGCGATGCCGACCTTGCGCGCGGCGACGGACCCGGCCGCTGCGAGTGGCAGCTACTACGGCCCGGCACACTTCTTCGAGATGAACGGACCGCCGGTCATCGCCCGCATTTCCAAGCGGGCAAAGGACGAAGACACCCGAGCGCGCCTCTTCGACGTGAGCGAGGCGCTCACCGGCGTGACGTTCCCGCGTGCGGCGCCTGCGTCTCTCCAGGCGACCGGGTGAACGTGGTCGAAGCTCTCGAAGGAACTGCCGCGCGGCGCGGCGCCCTCCTCGACGCCGCCATCTCCGTTTTCTCTCGCTACGGCTTCAAGAAGACGTCGATGGACGATCTCGCCCGCGCGGCGGGCTTGTCGCGGCAAGGGCTCTATCTGCATTTTCCGACCAAGGAGGCGCTGTTCAAGGACGCGGTACTGCACGCCGTGGCGACCATGCAGGCGGCCGGGCGCGCAGCGCTCGCGCGCGAAGACCGCAGCATCGAGGAGCGTATCCTCGGCGTCTTCGAGGCGATTCACGGACACGCGGTGGGGCCCGGGACCGAGCACATGAACGAGCTGATCGAAACTGCGACCGAGCTCGTCGGCCCAGTGCTCGCGGAGCTCGAGACCAACATCGTGGCCGAGGTGACGCGTGTCCTCCGTTCCTCGGGCGTGGCCGCGGGCTGGAAGGACGCCGGTGTTTCTGCGAAGGATCTCGCCGAAAATCTCTACACGGCATCCTACGGGTTGAAGCACCAGGTCTCGACGCACGCCGCTTACCGCGAGCGAATGCTGGTCGCGGTCCACATCGCGTGCCGGGGTCGGGGCAGCCGCAAGCCGCCTCCTTGAGTGCGTGCGCTCAGGCGAGCGGCACGCCATCGAAGAAATTCACGGCTCCCGTGTCGAGATCGTACTCGGCGCCGACGATCGCGAGCCGACCTGCGATCACCATCTCTTCCAGGATGCGGCTCCCGTGGCGCAGATGATCGGCCGACGCTCGCACGTTCGCGCGCACCGCGTCGTGAAGGACGTCTTCCGAGTGGCCCGGTTTGAGCAACCCTTCGATGTGCGGCGCGATGCGATCGGTGATCGAGCGGATGTTCTTCGACTCCGGACCGTGCCCGGTCTGAATCGCGCTGACGGTCGCGGTGATGGCTCCGCACCGCGTGTGCCCCATGACGACGACGAGGCGCGAGCCGAACTGCGACGCGGCGAACTCGATGGAGCCGACGACCGAAGGAGCGACGATGTTGCCCGCGATCCGGACCACGAAGAGGTCGCCGAACCCCTGATCGAACACGATCTCGACGGGCGTTCGCGAGTCCGAGCACCCGAGCACGATCGCGAACGGCTGCTGTGCCTTGCCGGCGAGCTGCTCGCTCCACGACGGGCGCGTCGTTTTCTCCGCGGGGTCGAGAAACCGCCGATTGCCTTCGATGAGCCGGTCGAGCGCGTCTTGCGGCGATGGTGAACCTGGTTTCCAAGAAGACGGCATGCGCCCCCTATACCATCGACGGTGCCGGCGACCGCAAGTCGCGCTCGCGCCGAACCATGTCGCAAGGAGGAAACATCTCGAATCACGGGCTGTCGCACTTGCCCTTCGCACGCTGAACGCAAGGAAAATCGGGGCATTACTCCACGCTTCGAGACGTTGTGAACGCGCGTGCTTCGCGCTAGTTGAAGCGGAGCGGTGACTGGGTCAGGGCGCGCACCGGGGTCGGTGATGCGTTGGAGGAAATATCGATGGGAATGTTCAATGGGCGGGGGGGGCTCGGGTGCACGCTCGTCTCGTGGGTACTGTCTGCGCTCGTCGCGAGCTGCGGACAGAGCGGGTCGAAGACCACGCCGCGGGCGACGCCGCCGGCCGTGACCAGCTTCGCGGTCGTTTCTTCTCAGTCGACGAACATTTGTCGGCTGGAGGGTGACACGCACCGTCGACCCGGTGTCTACGGCACCGATCTCGGGATGAGCTTTCTCCAGCCGCAGGGAAACCCGGGAGAGACGAAGGATGGACAGCACATCGTCGTCCTCTTCGGTGACACCGAGGAGAACGCGACGTTCATCTGCGACTACCCGCCGCCGAACAGCGACGATCTCCAGATCTCGCTTCCCGCCATTCGCCCGGCCGTGCTCGCTCCCGGTTCCACGTTCTCCGACGCAGGCGCGCACTCGGTGTGCGACGACGCGGTGTATCCGCCGCCGGATCCCAATGATCCGGCGCGACCGCGCCCCACTCGCGTCTTTCCCGACGCGAGCGATCACTCCGACGACAAGGCGTTGAACACCGGTGCGGGCCGAACGCCCGACGCCGGCTTCAGCGACGGCACGCACGCATTCGGGATTTTCGTACGCGGCGATCCGAAAAATTGCAAGACGTCCGCCGATTGCCCGACGAGCATGATGTGCACGTCGGATCCGGGCTACACCGGCGAGCCCCTCGGCGTCTGCGATCCGCCGTATCAAGTCACCGAGGATCCGGCACCGGCGATCTGCCGGCGGGACGCGAACGGCTCGGCCGATTGCGGCAAGTATCGAACGTGCATCGCGCCCCCCGAGGGCGTTTGCATCGAGCGTGCGCCGTTTCAAGCCCAGACGCCGAGCGGCCCGGTGACGCCGAGCTGGTACACCGACGATCCGCGGCGCGGGCTCGCGCTGAACCTCTACATCGGCAGCGAGTTCTGGCCGGATCGCCCGGAGGACTACGCGACGGGGTTCAAGTTCCTGACCAACAAGTTCGTCAATCCGTCCGTCCGAACCGTCGCGCACTTCGATCCCGCGAACCCGAGCAAGAACGACTACAGGCCGGGAACGGAGACCCTGCTCATGTGGGGGCGCCCCACGTTTCAGGGACGACAGGGGTATCAAGGGCTGATGTTCCTGCTCTACCAGCCGCTCGCGAATTTGATCGACGCGCAGGGGAACATCGCGTGGGCTCCGCATTACTTCGCTGGCTACGACGCGGACGGCAATCCGAAATGGTCGACGGACGACGGCGACGCCCTTCCGGTGTACGGAGCCGACGCGACCGTCGGCGAAGACGCCGGGAAGCCGACCCTCGTCTTTCCACATCCGGAGTTCGACGTCGTAAATGAGATGAGCCTCACGTACGTGGAGTCTCTCGGACGCTGGGTCATGCTGTACGGCGGAGATCTGCCTCGGTTTCTGCGCTACGACGCGCGGACGAACACGGAGCTCACCGACACGTATCCGGAGCCGACGCCGGGCGCGATCCACATGCGCACCGCGACGCATCCGTGGGGGCGCGCGACGCGCGACGCAGCAGCAAGCCAGGACTGGACCGAGCCCGTCGCCGTGCTGACTCGAGAAGAAGCCGCACCGTTTCTGGGCTGCGACCCTCAGGCGCCGGCGCTCGCTGGATGCACGACGGATCACGACGTGTACCGTCCACTCCAGCTCTTGCTCGAAGTCGATCAGGAGCCGAACATCACTCCGGCCGAGTACCCCATGATTCAGCAGGCCTGCCTCGACGGCGACGCGACTCGCGATCTGACGTACAACCTGTCCGGCGACCAGGGCGGCCATCTCTACGCGCCGGAGATCCTCGAGCCCTGGACCGACGATGCGACGAAGGCCGTCCCGGGCCTCGCTCCGGGTGAACGCGCCGTCGATTTGTATTGGACCGTGGCGACGTGGAACCCGTACGGCGTGGTGCTCTACAAGACCGAAATCGTCGCGCGCCCCGAGCCCTGAGCGATCATCGGTCGAGCGCGCCGAGGATACCGATGCAGAGAAACAAGAGGACGGCCCAGACCGCATAAGCGGCCATGAAGTAGCCGAGATGCAGGTATTCGATGGCGCGAAGTCGGAGCCAGGAGCCGGGGCCGGAGACGCGCCAGTGACCGCGCCATCCCGCCGTGATGACGACGTTGAATCGACGCATCACCCAATCGCGAAATCGGCGCTGCCCCCGCATCGCGACGAACCACCAATACGCGAGGTTGAGACCGGACATCACGATGCCCAGCGCCACCGACACCGACTGAGGCATTGCCTCGACGATACCTGCGTCCACGGGGCGGCGTCATCCACGAGCGCCGGAACGAGGAACCGGTCCTTCAAGTCGCCGCGGCGAACACGTGAAATCGCTCGAGGCTCGAAGGGCCGTACGTCGTGTAGATGGCCGTGTCGGCGGCGTCGCGCCCGTAGGCCACGGCGATCCGCCCGACTCGCGGCGCGGCGTAGCGCGGATCGAGCACGACCCAGCGATCACCGAGATACGCCTCCATCCACGCGGTGAAATCCATCGGCGCGATCTCTGCTTCGGAACCGACGCTCGGCAGATAGCCGGAGCAGTATCGAGCCGGGATGTTCATGCACCGGCAAAACGCGACGGCGAGGTGCACGAAGTCGCGGCAGACCCCGCGCCGTTCGCGGTAGACGTCCCACGCCGACATCGTCGGCGAAGCGAACTCGTACCCGAACCGGATGGTGTCGTGCACGTAGCGCACGATCGCGTCGACCCGCGGCCACCCTCGCGGCGTCGTCCCGAACAACGACCAAGCCACCGGCGACAACTTGTCGGTCTCGCAATATCGACTGCCGAGCAAGTACGGCATGACCGCGTCGGGAAGCGCGTCGACGGGGACCTCGCGGGCGTCTTCCACGATGGAATCCGGAAGTCCGCTGTCTTCGATGAGAAAGCTCGTCTCGAGCGAAAGCAGCCCCGCCGGCGCGGTCGTGCGTAGGCACGTGTTCCCGAACGGATCGGTGAACGTCCATCGCGGCAAGTCGTGATCCGTCGTGATGTCCGCCGGCGATCGCAGATCGGCCGCGCGCGATGGGTGCACGCTGAGGAGCGCGACGAGCGGCGTGTCGTATTCGCAACGAATCGAGATTTCGAAACCTGCACGAAGCTGCATCGGTTCCTCGTCTAGGAAGCCCGCACCGCGGGCGGCGTGATCGTCTCGAGCGAATCGGCCGTTTCGAAGGTCGCCTCGCCGCTCCTCGCGTCGACCACGGTCACCGGGTTCTCTTCGCCGGGACGCAAGGGAGCGGGCAGAGGGAGCGTCGCTGGCGTGTTTTGGGTTGCGCTCGAGGCGTCGACTTCCGGCGCGGGCTCGATGTCGCCGGCGGGGTTCGGATCATCGGGCTGACAGTGCACGTCGACGGTGACCTTGAGCCCGCGGTTGTCCGACGGGAAACCGCGCCAGGTGCCGGAAATCGGCACGGCTTGTCGTGGATCGCGAGCTACCGCGACGCGAATCAGGCCGTGGTTACCGACGATACCGTTCGTCGGATCGAATTCGACCCAGCCCGATCCCGGGAGAAATATTCGCACCCAGGCGTGCGTGTGTCCTCCTCCGACGAGCGGCTCGTGAAGCGCCGGATCGTACAGATAACCGGAGACGAACCGCGCCGCGAGGCCGAGAGCGCGGGCGGCTTCGATCATCAGCACCGCGAAATCTCGACAAGTGCCGCGCCGCCGGGCGAGCGTTTCCATCGGCGTTTGCGTGCCCTTCTCGTAGCGGGCCAGGTACGTGAATTCGTCGTGGATATACGCCGTCATCCGGCGAAGCATCTGCAGCGTGCTGGTGCCGCCCTTCGGGCGTACGAACTGGCGCGCCCAGCTGTCGACGATGCGCTCGGCGTCGTAGTGACCGCGCTCGATCGACCGCAGGAGGTCCGGCATGTCTTCCGACGCATACGTGAACGGGTAGCGGCGAGCGTAACTCTCGACGTGAACCTCTTCGGCGCTCCGAGGCGTATGCAACACGACGACCGTGCTCTCGATGCGCAGCTCTCTCGCGCGCTGATTGAACTCGGCGATCGCGACGGCGTTGCCGAAGACGTCCTGGAGCCAGCGCAGCGCCGAGGGCTCCGGCGAAATGTCGAGCGAGGCCGCGAGGAGGTGCTGATCGAAGCTCTCCAGCGGTCGCACCATGATGCGATGCGGCCCGAGCGCGACGGGCTGCGCATAGAGATAGCTCGTCAGGTGTTTGAGGGTGACGAGCGCCAAATGTCTCCGATGTGCCTCAGGCCGCGGACGAAACGTCGCGCACTTCGTCAGTGACGACCTTGAACCCGACCAGCTTCGATTGTCCGAACGTCGTCGTGATGGCGCAGTCCGCAGCGTCGCGGCCGCGCGCCATCAAGATACGCCCGACGCGCGGCGTGTTGTGACGCGCGTCGAACGTGAACCACCTGCCCCCGAGGAACACCTCGAACCAGGCGCTGAAATCCATCGGCGCGGGCACCGCGGGGACGCAGATGTCGCCGAGGTAACCGGTCGCGTAGCGCGCGGGAATATTCATGCAACGGCAGAGCGCGATCGAGAGGTGAGCGAAGTCGCGGCAAACCCCGACGCGCTCCTGGAATCCCTCGAACGCCGTGCGCGTCGAACGCGCGAACTGATACCCGAACGTGATGTGACGGTGCACGAAATCGACGATGGCTTGTACGCGAGGCCAGCCCCGCGGCGTGTGACCGAAGAGCGACCACGCGATCTCGGAGAGGCGATCCGTCTCGCAATAGCGGCTGCCCATGAGAAAGCCGACCGCTTCGTCGGGCAATTCGGCGACCGGCACTTCCGGGGCGAACGGCGCCACTTCGTCGGGCAGCCCAGTGTCGTGGATCACGAAGTCCGTCCTCAACTGGAGAACGCCAGCGGGCGCGACGGTGCGGGTTCGGAGATTTCCGAACTCATCCAGGCTCGCGACGAGGGGCGAGCTCGAGTTGGAGGTGATGATCGCCGGGGTCCGAAGATCGTGGGCGCGCGAAGGATGGATGCTGAGGAGTGCCATCAGCGGCGTCTCCATCTCGCATTGCACGGAAATGTCGAACCCAGCTCGTATGAACATGGTCGTCGCCTTTGCAAATCGGACGCCAACCTGTCGGGAGCCTCCGTCGAGCAGCTTCATTTGTCGTGGAAACGGGGTCCGGTCAAGGAGAACCGCCCGTCCGGCGTCGATCCCAGGCGTCGAAATCCCGACAGCCGGACCGTCGCAACCTGCACCAAGTGCGGCACATTCGAACGATTCATTCGACGGATCCAGCGCCTCGGCGGGGCGGCCCGGTCGTCGTTTGCTGCGGGTTCGTTTCCGCGAGTGCGCGAGTCCACATCCTCGCCCACGTTTGAACGTGGACCCAGCGACAAGAGCAGTTCACGCCCGACCTCCGTCAGCTCGTACTTGCCGTCCTCTCGCGACACGACGACCAAGGCGGCCCTGAGATCCACCAGTCGCTCGGCGGGCAACGTCGGCGACGGATCGTCCGCGGCGCGCTGGAGCTCCCTAAACCCAAGACCGCCCGTTCTGAGCTCCCACAGAATCCGGAGCACCCATCGCCGCGCATCGCTCCCCTCACCCCGCCTTACGAACCCGACGTCGAAGCCCGGCTCAGCCGCCGAATGCCGAAGAACTCGCCGGTTCCGCCGCTCGCGCTCTTTCGAACCTTGGCTCGTCACGAACGCCTCGCCGACGCGATGGAAGGAATGAGCCGATTCAACTTGGGCAAGAACGGCCCCGTCGGGCCGACGCTCGCGTTGCACGACCGCGAGCTCGTCATCGATCGCGTGTGCGCGCGGTGTGGCTGCGAATACGAATGGGGGTTCACGTGGCGTTCTTCGCCGAGCGCGCCGGCATCGACGCGGCGGCGGTCGAAGCGACGACGCGAGTCGGCCCGTCCCCGGAGTGGAGCGATCGCGATCGGACCCTGATTGCCGTCGTGGACTCCCTGCACGAGCACGCGGACGTGCCGGACGCCCTGTGGGCCGCGCTCCGCGTCGAGTGGTCGGACGAGCAGATCCTCGAGATCCTCGTCCTCGCCGGCTGGTACCACTCGATCGCTTACGTCGCGAATACCCTCCGAGTGCCGCTCGAGCCGTGGGCGGCGCGGTTTCCGGAAGCGAAGTGATCGGGCGTACCATCTTGCGGCCATGACCGTCGACGTCACCGCCATCGACCACATCTACATTGCCGTTTCCGACTTCGCGCGAGCCGAAGCCTTCTACGACCGCGTGATGAAGCTCCTCGGCTTTCGCAAGGGCACGAAGTCGATCGCCGGCGACCCCCATCGCCACTACTTCAATCGCGTCACTCAGTATTCGATCCGGCCGGCGCGCGATCCGTCGCTGCTCCACGACCCATATCGTCCTGGCCTGCATCACCTGTGCTTTCGCGTTGCGTCGCGCGCAGACGTCGACCACGTCGCGCGCGAGCTCACGCTCCTCGGAATCGACGCGAGCGCGCCCGAGACGTACCCGGAATACGCCGACGACTACTACGCGACGTTCTTCTCGGACCCGGACGGCATCCGACTCGAGGTGGTCGCGCACCGTCGCATGCGTACCGTGGTCGTCGAGCGCTGGGACGAGCTCGTCGAATTCGAGGACCCGATCGGCAAGGCCGGCATCAAGTGACGGGCCACGGCGATCCGGCGGCACCGAACCGCGTGCCGGCGGGAAAATGCAGCTCGAAACGCTCGGCGAGCACGGCGAGGAGCTCGGCGGCCGTACCGATGGTTTGCGTCGCCGCGCGTCCGTCGCGTTCGCGAACCTTGAATTGGTCGTTCAGCAGCGTGAAGCGACGGCCGTCTCGACCGGCGCGCGCGACGATCAATCGGTTCTTGAAGTGGGACCCGGGGTGCGCGCTCGTGAACCAGTTGGCGACCTCGCGATCGATGAGCGGCATTTTCTCTCGCGTGAACTCGTACACGTCCACCCACTCGGCGCCGAAGCGCGCTTGGTGGAACCACAGGTCTCCGTCGCGTACGATCCGACGCGATTCGTGCGGCGTCGCTTGCTCACCGTCCGCGTCGAGACGAATCGCCGAAGTGAGCGACGCTCCGCCCACCCCGACGTCGGTGAGCCAGCTCTCGCCGTCGAGCTCGACGCGAAGAAACATGTGCGTGCGCGGCGGCAAATAGTCGCGAGGGCGATCGAGCCGCACGCGCGCGCTGAGCGGCGTCACGGAGAAGCCGATCGCCTCCAGCACTCGAAGGAAAAAGCCGTTCTGTTCGAAGCAATACCCGCCACGGCGCCGTCGAACGAGCTTGTCGAACAAGCCGTCGTCCGACAGATCGATGCGACGCTCGAGGAGGACGTCGAGGTTTTCGAAGGGGATCGCCTCGGTGTGCGCAGCCGTCAGCGCGTGGAGCACCGGCAAGGTGGGCTCGAGCGGACCCGAGTAACGGATCCGCTCGGCGTACCCACGCAGATCCATCCGGCGCTACTCGCCCTCGCGCTCGCCCGGATCTTTCACCAGCAGCGCGCCGTCGAGTCCCTTGTCGAGTTTCCGCTTCTCGGCCTCGTCGCGCGCTCGCTCCGCCTTGGTGCGCCCATGAAGACGCCGATTCGTATCGGCGCTCTTCTGTCGCTCTTGTTCCATCTTGCGCTTACGGAACTTGTTCAGATTGACGACGTTGCCCATGCTAGCACCGTGAGTCGAAGCACCTCGTGCCTCGAGTCCATCGAAGCGACCTTCGTCGAACGCTAGCTCACCTTCGCTTCGAAAAACACCGGCCCCTCCGCTTGCCGTCGTTTCCAGCGGCGGCTGTCGCCAGGGTCAACTCCGTCGAAACCTTGAAACCGCGCCCCGTCTTGGAATGGCTCGCCCGGAACGGCGCGGGCGTCGCGCTGTTCCTGATGTCGGCGGCGGCCATCGTCGTCGAGAGCGCGACGGTGAAGCTGTTTCGCATCGAATACGTGGCGAGCTTTCAGTACCTCGTCGTGACGTTCGCGATGTTCGGAATGGGGCTCGGCAGCGGGGCGCTTCTTGCGCGAAAAAACGCACGGGTCTCGCGGGAACCCGCTCGCGCGGCATCCATCGCGTCCGTCGCAGCGGCGGCGTTCGTCCTCGGCCAGCTCGCGCGGCCGTCGGGAACGATCCTCGGTTTCGTGGAGCTCAACGTGCTCGCCCTGGGCGTGTTCGTCGCGCTCGGCGCGGCACTGACGTCTTTGTTCTTACATGCCGAAAACCTCCGGGTCGCCTATGCCGAAAACCTCGGCGGCTCGGGCGCCGGAGCGGCCCTCCTTCCGGTCTTGCTCGCGCACGCCGGCCTCGAAGGAGCCTTGGTCGTCGTGGCGCTCGCCCTCGCGCTCGTCGCCGCCGCGCTCGCCTTGCCCAAGCGGCGCGTCCTCGCCGCCACGTGCGGAGCCGTCGCCGTCGCGGTCGCGATCGCCTTCCCGACGCTCGCCGAACCGCGTCCGCTCCGTGAACACACGCGGGCGTCGCAGCGCTCGAGCTTCGAGGTCACGCGGTACAACGGCTTTTCGCGTATCGACGTCCGCCGCGACGACGCGCCGATCGAATGGGCGCTCGGCACCCACTATTCGGGGCCGCCGACGCTAGGTCGACTCTTCACGATCGACGGCGTGGGCGCCGGTCTCGCTCGCTACTCGAGCTACGTGACGGGCGACGAGACGGGCTCGCTCGCATGGGACATCACCGCGCTTCCCGAACACGCGCTCGCCGCGTCGCCGCGCGTGCTCGTCATCGGCTCGGGCGGCGGCAAAGACGTCGTGGAGGCGGTCCGAAACGCGCGCGCCGCGAGCGTCGTCGCCGTCGAGATCAACCCGCTCGTCATCGACGTGATGCGAGAGCGATTTCCCGACGCCTATCGCCGCGCGTACGACGACCCGCGCGTGGAGCTCCGTATCGAGGACGTCCGTTCGTTCTTGCACCGTGATCAGCGACGTTTCGACCTCATCGAGATCTCGACGTTGCAGGTGCAAGCGCTCCTATCGGGGCCCGCCGCGCAGCTCGAACAGAGCTACGTGTACACGACGGAAGCCATCGACGCTTACCTCGAGCATTTGACGGATCGAGGCGTCTTTTCCGTCGCCTGGTACCGCGCGAAAATGCCGTTCTTCGCGCGTATCGCCGCCACGGTGAGCGCGCTCGGACCCGGCGCCGCCGATCGGATGTTCCTCTTCTCGGGCAAGGGGATGGCCGTCCTCGTCGTCGCGAAACAACGGCTGACTCCGGAGCGGCACGCGGTGCTCCTCGCCGCGGCGAACACCCTCGGCTTCTCGCTCGAAGCCCCTCTCGGCGGCAACGACACCTTGCTGGAAGGTGGTCCGGGGGGTTCACGTCGGAGCCTCGACGTCTCGCCCGTCACCGACGATCGCCCGTTCTTCAACGCGTTCCACGCCGGCTGGCGCACGTCCTTGTTCGGCCTCGACGTCCTCTTGATGGTCGCCGCGGCCGTCTGCGCGGTCCTCGGCGTCAAACGGCGGCGCTGGGTGCTCGAATCACGCGGGCTTGCGCCGGCGACGTTCTTCGTCGGTCTCGGCGTGGGCTACGTCGCCGTCGAGCTCTATCTCATGCAGAAGCTGTCCTTGTTGATCGCGGAGCCGCTCGCGGCGTTTACCGTCGTCCTCACGACGTTGCTCGTCGCGAACGGCCTCGGTAGTCTCATGGCCTCGCGCTGGTCGCTCACCGGCTCGCGCGCCCTCGTCGTGCTCATGGCCCTCATCGCCGTCTACGCCGTCGCGCTCCGGCCGTTCGTCGCCTCGGTCGTGGGTGACGCCTTGCCGTTTCGCGCCATGGCGGCCGCCATCTCGATCGTTCCACTCGGGCTCTGCATGGGCATCCCCTTCGCGTGGGGTCTCGAGCGCATCGCCCCCGCGCTCACCGCCGTTCCCTTCGCGTTCGTGGTCAACGCGTTCGCGACGGTCGTCGGGATGTGTGCTTCGGAAATTTTGGCGGTGCAACTCGGGTACTCCGCTCTCGCAGGGCTCGGCATTCTGGGATACGGAGTGGCCTGGGCGTCCTCGCGCTCTTCGTCATGACGAACGGCATCCTCTCCATCACCGTGCTTGCTCTCGTGCTCGCCGCTTGCGCGGCGACTGAACCGCGAACGACGGACCCGCGCTCGGCACCGCCGCTGCCCGCGAGTGCTTCATTGCCCAGCGACGTACTCGGCGGAGGCTCGTCGGCTGCGCCGAACCCCGTCTCGACGCCGGATTCGGTCGCGAGCGGCGCGAGCGGCGCGGGTGGAGCTCCCGCGGCGTCCGCGGCTTCGGTGAACCCGAGCGGTACCGCGGCCGATTCGTGTCACGTCGATGACGAGTTGACCCGTGCCTTCACGAGCACGAACCCTGGCGGCGACGAGAAGGCGTGGGTCGACGGAGCTCGCGCGCGGCTCCTCGACCAAACCGACGCGGAGCGCGCGCTGACCGGCATCTCGCAGGAAATCGTGTCCGCCATCGAGCACCGTCGCTTCGACAAGCTGAGTCGACTCGTCGGGAGCGGCGGGCTCTGCCTCCGGACGGCGAAAGGCGCGCCGTGTAGCGAGCTCACCGTCGCCGAGGTGCGCGGCTGCGGCGCGGCGCGTCTAAAAACGTCGTGGACGCCCGGCGACGACGCGCGTCCCGGGATGTGCGGACGCGAATTTCGCAAGACGTTCTACGCGCGCGATTTTCTCCGCGAAGGCAGAGTTCGGTTCAACTGCTTCGCCGATGACGGTGGCCCTGGTGCGCCCGTCGTGCAAAGCGGATCGCGACTCGGTTACGTCGAGTTTCGCGCCGAGCCCTCCGCGGAGGGGCGCGGCGAAAGCTTGTGGATGGTCTTCGGCGGCACTCCGCTTGCACCGGAGTTGGTGGAATTGATCCGCGATTTTGCGCCGCCGAACGTTCCTGCTTCGCGCTGAGCCCAGCGATCGCGGGTCGCCGCCGACCCGAAGCGCCCGTCTCGTATCGACTCGCGAAAGGTACGGTGTTGCGACGCGTCGCTCCACGTCGTGGATTCGGCAGAGCGCCCGATGATACCGCGATGAGTCTTGTGACAAAGCGCCACAGGGGATGATCGGACACTCCCTTTTACCGAAATGGGTGTCTTGGAATTCTGGTGTATTGTGGTTGGGTCTCAGCCGCGATCCAACGGTCGCGCTCGTGAAGTTCGGCTCCGTCATTTTCCTTCGAAGCCGCGAACCTCTCGGTTTCGATTTCATCGCTTCTTGCATTCTTCGGCGTGACGTTCACCTCGTCCGGGGTTGGACGCATCGCGGCTTCTGGTCCCCGAAAACGGACCGGAGCACACCCAGCATGCCCACAGGTATAACGGAAGAGTCCCTGCCCGACGTCGAACCGGCCGCCGCCGACATTCTCGTCGTCGACGACAACGCCGCGAACCTCGTCGCGATCCAAGCCGCGCTGGGCGACTTCGAGAGCCGGGTCGTGCGCGCGCAATCGGGCACCGAAGCACTCGGGCTCCTGCTCGAACGCGACTTCGCGCTGATCCTCCTCGACGTGAAGATGCCGTCGATGGACGGGTTCGAGACCGCGAGAATGATCCGGAGCCGGCGGCGCTCACGCCATACGCCGATCATCTTCATCACGGCGCACGGCCGCGACGATCAAGACATCCTCGCGGCATACCAGCTCGGAGCCGTCGATTTTCTCTTCAAGCCGCTGGTCGCCGAGGTGTTGCGCGCAAAGGTGGCCGTGTTCGTCGAGCTTCAACGCCGAACCGCGGAGGTCGCCCTCCAGGCGGAGCTGCTCCGCGGCGCCGAGCGGCGCGAGCACGAACGCGCGCTCGAAGGCGAGCGCCGCCGGTGGGAAGCCGAATCGCTTCACCGTCAAATGGCCGAGCTCGAAACCGCGGATCGCCGGAAGGACGAGTTCCTCGCCCTCCTGAGCCACGAGCTCCGAAACCCGCTGGCCCCCATCGTCGCGGGGCTCGAGCTGGTACGCCAAAAGGTCGACGGCGGACTCCACCCCGACGAAGTCTTGGCCCGCGTCTGCAGGACCATGCAACGCCAGGCGCGACACCTCACGCGCCTCGTCGACGATCTGCTCGACATTTCGAGGATCAACTCGGGAAAAATCGAGCTTCGAACCACGCTCGTGACGGTTCAAGACGTCGTCGAACAAGCCATCGTCACGAGCCGCCCGCTCATCGACGAACGCCAGCACGAGCTCGTCGTCGATACGCCCACCCACCCCATCGTGGTTCGCGGCGACACCGTTCGCCTGATCCAGGCGCTCGCCAACATCCTGAACAACGCGGCCCGCTACACGAACCCCGGCGGGATGATCCGCGTCGAGTGCCTCGACAAAAACGGCCTGGCGGAAATCCACGTCGTCGACAACGGACAAGGCATCGCTTCCGAAACGCTCCCGCGCATCTTCGAGATGTTCGTCCAGGAGCGCGATTCCACGGGTGGCGGACTCGGGCTCGGACTGTCGTTGGCGTCGCGGCTCATCGGCATGCACGGCGGCAGCATCAGCGCGCGAAGCGACGGCCCCGGCAAGGGCAGCGAGTTCATCATGCGGCTTCCGCTCGAGGTCGACGTCGCGCGCGACGGCGGGACGGTGTCGACGCGACCTCCGAACCGCGGTGAGGGCGCGTCGCTCGTGGTCGCCCTCATCGACGACAACCCCGATATCCGCGAAATGATGCACGAGCTCTTGACCATGTGGGGACACCAGGTCGAAAGCGCCGAAGGCGGCGAGAGCGGCGTCGCGCTCATCTTGAGGCTTCGACCGAACGTCGCGTTCGTGGACATCGGGCTCCCGGACATCGACGGATACGGAGTCGCCGAGCGGGTCAGAAAAACGCTCGGAAGCGACGTGCTGCGAATGGTGGCCATGACCGGGTTCGGCAGGGATTCGGATCGACGCCGCGCGCGTGAAGCCGGATTCGATGCGCATCTCGTCAAGCCCGCCGACATCGATTCTCTGAAAAAGGTTCTCTCGTTCGAGGAAGCGTGATGGCTCAAGTAGACGCGACCAAAAAGACCAACGGCAACAAGAACGGGCAGCCGCACGTCGACTCGCTCGATCACCGCCAGCTCTTGGCGGCGCTGCGCGCATTCCGCCGCGGAGAGTTCACTGCGCGGTTGCCCGACGACCTTCCCGGCACCGACGGGCAGATCGCCGAGACGTTCAACGACCTCGCCCAGTTCGTGGAATCGCTACGCACGGAGGTCGTCGAGCTCCGGCAAACGGTCGGCCGCGAAGGCCGCACGCATCGGCGGCTCGGCCGCAGCGCGGCGCGCGGCGGCTGGAGCGACTACGTCACCGGCGTGAACGAGGTGCTAGACGACGTCACGGCGCACACCGCCGACGTCGCCCGCGTCCTCACCGCGGTCGCCAAGGGCGACCTCGGGCAAACCATCGACCTCGAGGGCAAGGACGTCTCGCTCCGCGGCGATTTCATGCGTCACGGCCGCCTCGTGAACGGCATGGTCGCGCAGCTCGCGGCCTTTTCGTCGGAGGTGACCCGTGTCGCGCAAGAAGTCGGCGTCGAGGGAAAGCTCGGCGCACAGGCTCGCATTCGCGGCGTATCGGGAGTTTGGAAGGAGCTCACCGATAGCGTGAACTTGATGGCGTCGAACCTGACCGATCAGGTTCGTGAGATCGCGCGAGTGACCACCGCGGTGGCCGGAGGCGATCTAGGCAAGACCGTCAACATCGAGGCCAAGGGCGAAATCCTCGAGCTGAAGCAAACCATCAACACGATGGTCGATCAGCTGAGCTCGTTCGCCTCGGAAGTGACGCGCGTCGCGCGCGAAGTCGGCACCGAAGGCGTCCTCGGCGGTCAAGCGCAGGTCCGCGGCGTGTCCGGCGTATGGCGTGAGCTCACGCAAAACGTGAATTCGATGGCGAACAACCTGACCACTCAGGTTCGCAACATCGCCGAGGTGTCGACGGCCATCGCGGCCGGCGATCTCTCGCGAAAAATCACCGTCGACGTGAAGGGCGAGCTCCTCGAGTTGAAGAACACCATCAACACGATGGTCGATCAGCTCGGCGCGTTCGCGTCGGAAGTGACGCGCGTCGCGCGCGAAGTGGGAACAGAAGGCGTCCTCGGCGGCCAGGCGCGCGTCACGTCCGGCACCGGCGTCTGGCGCGAGCTCACCGAAAACGTGAACTCGATGGCGTCGAACCTCACGAGCCAGGTGCGCAACATCGCGGAAGTGATCACCGCGATCGCCCAGGGCGATTTGCGACACAAGATCACCGTCGACGCCCGCGGCGAGATTCTCACGTTGAAGAACACCATCAACGCCACGGTCGACAAGCTGAACCGGTTCTCGGCCGAGGTGAACCGGATGGCACGCCTCGTGGGCACCGAAGGCACGCTCGGCGTTCAAGCCGACGTGAAGGACGTCTCCGGCGTGTGGAAGGAGCTGACCGACAACGTGAACCTGATGGGGCGCAACCTCACCGATCAGGTGCGCGACATCGCGACGGTCACGACATCGGTCGCCAACGGTGATCTGTCGAAGAAGATCACCGTCGAGGTGAAGGGCGAGCTCCTCGAGCTGAAAGAGACCATCAACGCCATGGTCGACTCGCTGGGGTCGTTCGCGTCGGAAGTGACGCGCATGGCCCGCGAAGTGGGAACCGAAGGCGTCCTCGGCGGTCAGGCCGTCGTGCGCGACGTGTCCGGCATCTGGCTCGAGCTGACGCAAAACGTGAATTCGATGGCGTCGAACCTCACGAATCAGGTCCGGAACATCGCCGAGGTCGCCCGGGCCGTCGCGGCCGGCGATCTATCGAAGAAGATCACCGTCGGCGCGCGCGGCGAGGTGCTCGAGCTGAAAACGATCTTGAACGCCATGGTCGATCAGCTGAACGCGTTCTCGGCGGAAGTGACCCGCGTCGCGCGCGAAGTGGGCGTCGAAGGGCGCCTCGGCGGCCAGGCCGACGTGGCCGGCGTGCGCGGCGTGTGGAAGGAGCTCACCGACAACGTGAACTTGATGGGGTCGAGCCTGACCAACCAGGTCCGCGACATCGCCACAGTGACCACCGCGGTGGCCAAGGGCGATCTCACCCGGAAAATTCTGGTCGACGCCAAGGGCGAGTTCCTCGAGCTGAAGAGCACGATCAACACCATGGTCGATCAGCTCGGCGCGTTCGCCGATCAGGTGACTCGGCTCGCGACCGAGGTGGGTACCGAGGGCAAGCTCGGCGGCCAGGCCGACGTGCGCGGCGTCTCCGGAACGTGGCGCCACCTGACCGACGCCGTGAACTCCATGGCGACGAACTTGACCGACCAGGTGCGCAACATCTCCCAGGTCGCGACGGCGATCGCGCAGGGCGATCTCCAGAAGAAGATCGTCGTGGACGCCAAGGGCGAGATCCTCGAGCTGAAGAACACCTTCAACACGATGGTCGATCAGCTCAGCACCTTCGCCGAGCAGGTGACGCGCGTCGCGCGCGAAGTGGGCACCGAAGGCAAGCTCGGCGGTCAGGCGTCCATCGAAGGCGTCCGCGGCGTGTGGAAGGAACTGACCGACAACGTGAACTTGATGGGTTCGAACCTCACGAACCAGGTTCGCGACATCTCCCAGGTCGCGACGGCCATTGCGCAAGGCGATTTGAGCCGAAAAATCGCGGTCGAAGTGCGCGGCGAGCTCCTCGACTTGAAGAACGTCATCAACACCATGGTCGATCAGCTGAGCGCCTTCGCCGACCAGGTGACCCGCGTCGCGCGCGACGTGGGCGTCGAAGGCAAGCTCGGTGGTCAGGCCGAGGTCCGCGGCGTGCTCGGCGTGTGGAAGGAGCTCACGGATAACGTGAACTTGATGGCGTCGAACCTGACCGGTCAGGTCCGCGACATCGCGACGGTGACCACCGCAGTCGCGAACGGCGACTTGACCCGCAAGATCACCGTCGACGTGAAGGGCGAGCTCCTCGAGCTGAAGAACACCATCAACACGATGGTCGATCAGCTGAACGCCTTCGCCGCGGAAGTGACCCGCGTCGCGCGCGAAGTGGGCACCGAGGGCGTCCTCGGCGGCCAAGCCGAGGTGCGCGGCGTGTCCGGCGTGTGGCGCGGCCTCACCGACAACGTGAACCTCATGGCCCGCAACCTGACCGAACAGGTCCGTGGCATCGCGCGCGTCGTCACCGCCGTCGCCAACGGCGACCTCGATCAGAAGCTGATGCTCGAAGCCAAGGGCGAGATCGCGACGCTCGTCGAAACCATCAACGGCATGACCGTCACCCTCTCGACGTTCGCCGAACAGGTGACCGGCGTGGCTCGCGACGTGGGCGTCGAGGGGCGCCTCGGCGGCCAGGCCGACGTGCCCGGCGCCGCCGGCGTATGGCGCGATCTGACGAACAACGTGAACGAGCTCGCCGGCAACTTGACTCGTCAGGTGCGCGCCATCGGCGACGTCGCGACCGCGGTGACCAAGGGCGATCTCACGCAATCGATCACGGTCGACGCGCGCGGCGAAGTCGCGCTCTTGAAGGACAACGTCAATCAGATGATCGGCACGCTCGCGGAGACGACGCGGGTGAACCAGGAGCAAGACTGGCTCAAGACGAACCTCGCGCGCTTCACGCGCATGCTCCAGGGGCAGCGCGATCTCCTCACCGTCGCCGACCAGGTGCTCTCGGAGCTCGCGGCCGTGGTCAGCGCACAACACGGGTCGTTTTTCATGGCCGAGGCGCACGACGGCAAGGTGTCGCTCCGGCTCTTCGCGTCGTACGCCTACAAGGAGCGGAAGAGCGTCTCGAACGTCTTCTCGATGGGTGAAGGGCTGGTCGGGCAATCCGCGCGCGAAAAGAAGCGGATCTTGGTCACCGATGTGCCGCAGGACTACATCCGGATCAATTCGTCGCTCGGTGAGTCGAAGCCGCTGAACATCGTCGTCGTGCCGGTGCTCTTCGAAACGGAGACCAAGGGCGTGCTCGAGCTCGCGTCGTTCCAGCGGTTCAGCGACGTGCAGCTCGCGTTCCTCGAGCAGCTCGTGGAGAGCCTCGGCATCGTCGTCGCGACCATCGAAGCGACGATGCGCACCGACGAGCTGCTCCGCAAATCGCAGAGCATGGCCGACGAGCTCCAGACGCAGCAGGAAGAGCTGCAGCAGACGAACGAGGAGCTGGAGGAGAAGGCGCGCCAGCTCACGACGCAAAAAGGCGAGGTCGAGCGAAAGAACCGCGAGGTCGAGCTCGCCCGCCAGGAGCTCGAGGAGAAGGCGGAACAGCTCGCGCTCACGTCTCGTTACAAGTCGCAGTTCCTCGCGAACATGTCGCACGAGCTCCGGACGCCGCTGAACAGCCTCCTCATCTTGTCGCGCCAGCTGGTCGACAACCGCGAGGCGAACCTCACGAAGCGTCAGATCGAGTTCGCGCACACCATCCACCAATCCGGCGCGGATCTCCTCGGCCTCATCAACGAGATCCTCGATCTCGCGAAGATCGAGTCGGGCACGATGGGCGTCGACGTCGTGAACGTCGTCATCGAAGACTTGAAGGAGTACGTCGACCGCACGTTCCGTCACGTCGCCGACGAAAAGCACCTCAAGTTCGACGTCGAAATGGGACCGGGGTTGCCGGACGTGATTCGCACCGACGAAATGCGGCTCCGTCAGGTGCTCCGCAACCTGCTGTCGAACGCCTTGAAGTTCACCGAACGCGGAAGCGTTCGCCTCTCGGTATTCAAAGCCGACGTCCCCGAGTGGAGCGTCGACAACGAGACCTTGAACGGTGCGCGCGCGGTCGTCGCGTTTTCGGTCGTCGACAGCGGCATCGGCATTCCGCGCGACAAACAGAAAATCGTGTTCGAGGCGTTCCAGCAAGCCGACGGCGGAACCAGCCGCAAATACGGCGGAACCGGGCTCGGCCTGGCCATCAGCCGCGAAATTGCCGGCCTTCTCGGCGGCGAGCTCCACCTCCGGAGCGAGGTCGGCGTGGGCAGCACGTTCACCTTGTACGTGCCCGCCGAATACGTCGAACGCCAGAGAGCGGTACAACAATCCACGCCCTCGGCGCGCGGCGGCGCCCCTTCCCTCCGCGTCCCGGATCGAATCCCCGAACACCCCGAGGTGCTCGCGCTCGCGCCGATGCCGGCCCTGTCCGACGATCGGCGCGCGATCAACCCTGGCGACCGCGTCATTCTGATCGTCGAAGACGACGAGACCTTCGGCCGCACCTTGCTCGACTTCGTCCGCGACCAAGGCTTCCGTGGCGTCGTGGCATCCAACGGAACGCAGGCGCTCGAGCTCGGACGCGCCCTGAATCCCGACGCGATCACGCTCGATTTGCGCCTCCCGGACATGGACGGCTGGGTCGTCCTCGACCAGCTGAAGCACGATCCGAACACGCGGCACATTCCAGTACACGTCATCTCCGCGTCAGACGACGAACGCCGCGGTCTCGAGTGCGGCGCGATCGCCTTCTTACAAAAGCCGGTGACCGCCGAAGCGCTCGAAGAAGCGCTGGCGCGCATCCGGACGTTCGTCGAACAACGGGTCAAACACCTGCTCATCGTGGAAGACGACGAGGTCCAGCGGAAGAGCCTCGTCGAGCTCATCGGGAACGGCGACGTCGAGACGACCGCCGTCGACAGCGGCGAGGCGGCGCTCGCGAGCCTCGAAGCGCGCTCGTTCGATTGCATGGTCCTCGACCTCGCCCTGCCCGGGATGTCCGGCATCGATTTGATCAAGGCGACCAAAGCGCGCCTGGCGTCGCGGCGGATGCCGATCATCGTCTACACCGGGAAGGAGCTGACCCGCGAAGAGGAGACCGAGCTCCGTCAAGTCTCCGAATCGATCATCGTCAAGGACGTGCGCTCTCCCGAGCGCCTGCTCGACGAGACGGCGCTCTTTCTCCATCGCGTCGAGTCGAAGTTGCCGCCCCCGTCGCGAGAGATCTTGCGGCGTCTCACCGAGACCGACCCCGCGCTGGTGGGCAAGAAGGTGCTCCTCGTCGACGACGACGCGCGCAACCTGTTCGCGATCACCACGATCCTCGAACAGCACGAAATGAAGGTCGTTTACGCCGAAAATGGCCAGGAAGCGCTGCAGAAGCTGTCCGAGATCGACGACATCGACATCGTCCTCATGGACATCATGATGCCCGAAATGGACGGCTACGAAGCGACGCGCCGGATCCGCGCGAACGCGCGCTTCGAGAGGCTTCCGGTCATCGCGTTGACGGCGAAGGCGATGCAGAGCGACCGCGAGAAGTGCATTCAGGCCGGCGCGTCCGACTACATCACCAAGCCCGTCGACCCCGATCAGCTCGTGTCGCTTCTCCGCGTGTGGCTCTACCGCTGATGGAGCACGACCCGCCCGGATCGCCGAGCGCCGAAGCGCGGCATGTCGAGGGGCTCGAGATCGAGCTCTTGCTGTCCGGGATCGCGAAACGCTACGGCTACCATTTCGAGAATTACTCGCGGCCGTCGCTGACTCGCCGGGTGCGTCGAGCGGTGCGCGACGAGGGCCTTTCGACCGTCTCCGCCCTGCAAGAACGAGTGCTCCACGACCCGCGGTGCATGTCGCGGTTCGTCGAGACCATCTCCGTGCATACGACGTCGATGTTTCGCGACCCCGACGTGTATCGCACGATTCGAAGCGACGTCGTTCCCATCCTCCGGACGTACCCCTTCGTGCGGATCTGGCACGCGGGCTGCTCTTCGGGTGAAGAGGTGTATTCGCTGGCGATCGTCCTTCACGAGGCCGGCATCTACGAGCGATGTCGCATTTACGCGACGGATCTCAGCGATTCGGTGCTCGACCGTGCTCGCAAAGGCATCTTCCCGCTACGCGCGATGCGCGACCACACCGCGGCGTATCAACGCGCGAGCGGCACCGAGGATTTTTCGTCGTACTACTCGGCCGACGCCGAGAATGTCGTGTTCCGGGCATCGCTCCGGCGAAACCTGATTTTTTCACAGCACAATTTGGTCTGCGATGCGGCCTTCAACGAGTTCCAGCTCATTCTCTGCCGCAACGTCGTCATCTATTTCGACGACGCGCTTCGCACGCGGGTCCACGAGCTCTTTTACAATAGCCTGCCAAAGCTCGGCCTCCTCGTGCTCGGCAAGCGAGAGTCGCTCCGCGCGACGCGCGTCGAGCCGTTCTATCAGGAGGTCGTGCCCGGTCTCCGCATCTTCCGCAGGATGCACTAGTTGGACGAGTCCATCGAAGCGATTCTAGCGAACCGAGGCACTCGCCCCTTGTATGTGTTTTGCTGACGCGAGAGCGCGCGAGAGGGCGAGTGAAGCTCGATGTCTTACGCCGCTCGTGCCGGCCGTGATACTCAATCGTCGAGGAGTCATGTCAGGGGAGCCGCTCCGCATTCTCATCGTCGAAGATTCGGAGGCGGACGCGACGATGATCTTGCGCCTGCTGTCTCGCGAGCTCGGCGAGGTGCGCGCCGAGCGGGTCGAAGAGAGCGACGCTTTGCGGTCGGCGCTCGGGCGCAGCGCGTGGGACATCGTTCTCTCGGACTGGACGATGCCGAGGTTCAGCGCGTCAGCGGCTCTCGAGGTCGTGAAAAAAATGGGCGTCGACGTGCCGTTCGTCATCGTGTCGGGAACGGTCGGCGAAGAGACGGCGGTCGAAGCGATGCGCGCGGGCGCACAGGATTTCGTTTTGAAGGACCGGTTGTCGCGCCTCATCCCGGTCGTTCAACGCGCGGTCCTCGAACGCAGGGAACGGGAGGCCCACCGACGCGCCGACGCCGCGCTCCACGTCAGCAACATGCGCTTCAAACGCCTCGTCGAGTCCGGAATCGTCGGCATCGTCATCGCGGACCCGACCGGACGAGTCATCGACGCCAACGATTCTTACCTGGCGATGGTCGGGTACACGCGCGAAGAGCTCGTGAACGGCAAGATCCGCTGGTCGGACATGACGCCTCCCTCGCGCCGACCGCGGACCGAGATCGCCAGGGAGCAAATGAGGACGCGCGGCGTCGCCGAGCCTTGGGAAAAAGAATACGTCCGCAAGGACGGCACGCGAGTGCCGGTCCTCGTCGGCGTGGCGGCCCTCGACGAGAAGTCGAACATCAGCTTCGTCGTCGACATGACCGAGCTCAAGGTCGCGAAGGATTCCCTCCGCGAGACCGAGGCTCAGCTCCGCCAGGCGCAAAAGATGGAAGCCATCGGGCTCTTGGCCGGGGGTATCGCGCACGACTTCAACAACTTGTTGTCGGTGATCCTGAGCCTGAGCTGGATGTGCGCCTCGGAGCTCGGCCCGACGCACCCGATGCGCGCCGACCTCGATCAGATCCGTCTCGCCGGCGAGCGCGCCGCGGAGCTCACACGACAGCTCCTTGCGTTCAGCCGGCAACAAGTGATGCAGCCGCGCCGCGTCGATCTCAGCCTGGTCGTCGGCGGGACGGAAAAAATGCTCCGCCGCCTCATCGGCGAAGACGTCGACTTGAAGTTCGTGCTCGCGTCGGATCTCGGCAAGGTGCTGGTCGATCCCGGACAGGTCGAGCAAGTCGTCATGAATCTCGTGGTGAACGCGCGAGACGCCATGCCGAACGGCGGCAAGCTCACGATCGAAACCGGTAACGTGCTCCTCGACGGAGACTACGCCTGCGAGCACATCGGCACGTCGCCGGGGCCGCACGTCATGCTCGCCGTGAGCGACAACGGCTCGGGGATGGACGCGGCGACCCAAGCGCGCATCTTCGACCCTTTCTTCACGACCAAGGACGTCGGCAAGGGAACCGGGCTCGGTCTATCCACGGTGTTCGGCATCGTGAAGCAGAGCGGCGGCTCGATCTGGGTCTATAGCGAGGTCGGCATGGGCACGACGTTCAAGATCTACTTGCCGCATCGCCACGACGAGCCCGCGGACAAAGCACCGGCGCCCGAGCCGCCGCCGGTGTCGCGGAACGGGAGCGAAACGATCTTGCTCGTCGAGGACGACGAGGACGTTCGCGAGCTGGTGCGAACGATCCTGACGCGCCAGGGCTACCAAGTGCTCGACGCACGGACGGGAGAGGAAGCGCTCGGCGTTCTCGAACGACACCCGGGCGCGGTCCACCTGATGGTTACCGACGTGGTCATGCCGAAAATGAGCGGCCGTGAGGTCGCCGAACGCGTCCAGGCGCTGCGCCCGTCGGTCCGCGTGCTCTACATGTCGGGATACACCGATCACTCGGTAATCCATCACGGCGTTCTCGAAGCGGGCGTCGCGTTTCTCCAGAAACCGATCACGCCGGCGAATCTCATGCAAAAGATCCGCGAAGTGCTCGACCGCGCGAGCTATCTGCCGCCCCGCGCCAATAGCTAGATCCACCCCCTTTGTCGCGCATCCGGCGCGTCGTTGCGATCCGCGGCACTTCGATATCCACAGGCAGCGGGTTGTCGAAGCGGCCTTTTCCGTCGAAGGCTGTCCTGTTTTGGGATTTTCGGGGGGCCACACGCGGGGCGACGCGATCCGGCGCGGTCCCGGCGGAGCCGGCCTTCGGCGCTCCGCAGTAGTCCAATCGCGCCGCGCCGTGCATCCTGCGAACCGGGGAGAACGGACGAATGTGGACGTACGGAAAACGACTGGGTCTCGGGTTCGCGCTTTCCTTCGTGGTGCTCGCGGCGGTGGGTTTCGTCGCCTACCGAAGCATCGAGACTTTGTCGGAGACGAGCGCCTCCGTCGCGCACACGCACACGGTGCTCGAGCACATCGTGAGTGTGCTCAGCTCGCTGAAGGACGCCGAGACGGGCCAGCGCGGCTTCGTGATCACCGGCGACGAGACCTTTCTCGAACCCTACCGCCCGGCAGAAGCGTCGATCACCGCCAAGATCGCCGAGCTGCGCCAGCTGACGGCGGACAACCCCAGACAATTGCAGCGAATCGACCAGGCCGAGTCGCTCATCCAGGAGAAGTTCGTCGAGCTCGCCCGCGTCATCGAGGAACGCCGGGCTGGCGGCTTCGAACCCGCGTCGAAGACGGTGGCCGAAGGAAGGGGCAAGCGGTTCATGGACGAGATTCGCGCGATCTTCACCGACATGGATCACGAGGAGCGCACCCTCCTCGCCGAGCGCGCCACCGAGGCCGGCGCGTCCGCGGCGGGCGCCCGTTCCACGATCGTCGGAGGGACGATCCTCGGGCTCCTCCTCGTGATCGGGGCGGGCCTCGTCTTGAACCGCGTGCTCGCGAACCAGGTCGGCTCGGCGGTGCACCACATCCAAAGCTCTTCGGCCGAGCTCCAAGCTGCGGCCACGCAACAGCTGACCGGCGCCAAGGAACAGTCGACGGCGATGACCGAGATCACGATGACGATCAGCGAGCTCCTCGCTACGTCGCGGCAGATCTCCGAAAGCGCGCAGCGCGTCGCCAAGGTCGCCGCGGAGACGGCGTCCGCAGCGAAGGGCGGCGACGTCACGGTGCAAAAGGCGCAAGAATCCGTCGGCGGCATCAAGCGCCAGGTCGACGCGATCGTGAATCACATGGTCGAGCTCGGCCGAAAATCGCAACAGATCGGCAGCATCCTGGAGCTGATCAACGAGCTGTCCGAACAGACGAACATCCTTGCCATCAACGCGACGATCGAAGCGGCGGGAGCGGGTGACGCCGGGAAGCGCTTCGCCGTCGTCGCCGACGAAATTCGAAAGCTCGCCGATCGCGTGGGCGGGTCGACCAAGGAAATCCGCGGGCTCGTGGAAGACATTCGCGCGTCGGTGAACACGACGGTCATGGCGACCGAGGGCGGCGCGAAAGCCGTCGACGCCGGCACGCGGCAGTTCAGCGAGGTCACCGCCAGCTTGCGCCAGATCGGCGGCCTCGTCACGACCACGACCGAGGTGGCGCGCGAGATCGAGCTCAGCACGAAGCAACAAACGACCGCCGTGGAACAAGTGAACGTCGCGATATCGAACGTCGCGCAGGCCACCAAGGAAACCGAAGCCAGCTCGGCACAGACGTTTCAAACGTCGACGCAACTCGCCGACCTGTCGCGTCTCCTGTCGCGTCTCATCCGGCCGGAGGCGGCCGCGTGATCGGCAAGCTCCGGCGCGCCGCGAACGCCGGGCGCGAGTGAGGCTGCCGCGACGCGCGGTCCACTACCGCCGCGGCTTCGCCATTGGCTTACCGGTCCGGCCCAGCTTTCGCATGATGGCGTCGATATCCTCGCCGCGAAGAGCCGCGCGCACGAATCGAAGCGCGCGGTTGCGCGCCGAAGACGTCGGGATACGCTGCGTCTCCTTCACGACCGCAAGCACGCTTTCCGGCAACCCGAGGCGGGCGAGATGGCGTTCACTGAGGCCCACGAGTGCCTCGCCCAGCTGCATGAGCTGCTCTTCAGATGCCTTGCGCTCACGGCGCTGATCCGTCCGAGACGTCAGATCTTCCGCGTCGTCTTCTGGCGTGAGAGAGGCGTCGACCGGCTTCGTCGGGGGCATCGATGGCGAGGACTTTACCCACCGGGACAATTCTCACCAGCCACCTCGGCCGAGCTCGCGCGAAGGACCCCAAATTCACGCGGAATTTGCGAGATTTAGCCGCCTTATTTCGCGCGCGTGTCTCGGCACGGCCGTTGCTCAGCCGAGCCCTGAGGAACTGGCTCGCCCCGATGCCCAATACGCCGATACCCCCCATGATTCGACCCGTCCACTCCAAGCTCTGGAGCGTCGTTCTCGCCGGTGGCGAAGGGGCTCGCCTCCGTTCGCTCACCCGAGCACTGCACGACACCGATCTCCCCAAACAGTTCGCAGTGATCCGCGGCACTCGGTCGCTTTTACAGACGACGATGCGGCGCTCCGCCTCATGGAGCGACGCGGAGCACACGGTGGTCGTCGTCGCTGGCGAGCGTGAAGTCCTGGCGCGGCGACAGCTCGTCGACGTCGACGGCGTCGAGATCGTGCCGCAGCCGAGTAACTGCGGAACCGCGCCGGGCTTGCTCTTGCCGCTCTGCCACGTCATCGCGCGCGACCCCAACGCGGTCGTCGCGGTGGTCCCCTCGGATCATCACGTGGGAGACGATCGCCCCATGGTCGAGTCGGTACGTCGTGCGGAGACGCTCGCGCGAACCACGGATTCGATCGTGCTCATCGGAGCGATCCCCGACGGGCCCGAAGATCAATACGGTTGGATCGTGCCCGACCGCACCGGCGATCGCATCCGCCGATTCAGCGAAAAGCCGGCGTTTTCGATGGCGAAGGAGCTCTTCGCGAGCGGCGCCTTGTGGAACACGTTCATGATGGTCGGTCGCGCCGCGAAATTCTGGGAGCTGTCGCGCGACGTGCTCCCGCGACAATGCGCGCTCTTCGAGGCGTATCAGCCGGCGATCGGTACGCTCGCGGAGCGGTACGTGCTGAAGCAGCTCTACGAAGACATGGAGACGGCGGATTTCTCGCGCGACGTGCTCGAGAAAGCCGACAGCCTCCGCTTCGTGCGGCTCTCGGCGTGTGGATGGTCGGATTGGGGTACGCCCCAACGCGTGATGCGGAGCTTGCGCGGAACGGACGAACACACCGCGCTCGTCGAGCGCCTTCGAGCGAAGGCCCGTGCTCGCCTATCGTCGAAAGACCGCCGCGTCGCGAGCATCGACGAGCGCGACTCGAGCGCGGGCGACAGTGCCGGCGAGTGATTCACGGACGCAGCCGGGTCTTCAAGAGCACCGTCTCGTACGGGTTCCAGGTCGACACGTTCCAGTACACGTCGGCTTCGGTTCCGTCACCGCGCGCCTCGGTCCACGGATCGATGATGTTCGGCGCGTAAAGGAAGCCTTCGGGCGTGAGCAAGTATCCCGGCGCGGGTGAGCTCGGGGTGCAGCCGACCGCGACGCATCCGGGGTGATGCAGGATGCCGCCGAGCGCGTACTCGGAACCGAGCGGCGGCGGATTGACGGCGGGATCGCCGGCTTTTAGCACCGGCACCGGTGCGCTCCAGGGTCCCCACGGATCCGTCGCGAAGCGCGCGTGAACGGCACCTTCGGGGTCGCGCGCTACTCTGCCGGAGCTCGGACCGACGAACACGCTGAGGACGAACGGAAGAAAATCACCGCCGTAAAACATGACCCAGCGGCGGAGCGGCGCGACGTAGCTGATCGTCATCTTGTCGACGATGTCGAACGTCTCGAACTCGGGCACCGCGCCGCCACTCAGGTCGAGCGCGCGCGCTTCCGAAGGGTCGTCGGAAAAGGACGGCTTCTTGCCCTCCAGTCCGGAAAAATAGTGCGGCGTCCAAGCGATCTGGCCCGTCGCGCTGAACTCCGGCATCGCGACGTAGGCGAAATAGAGCCGCGAGTCCTTCCCGTCCGCCTGAATGCCGACCGAGCTCGGCCGACCCCAGAGGAGCACCTGTTCCGTCTCGGGCGCAGCTCCGCTCGCCGGCGTGTAGTCGTTCCGGGTCGGATCATCGCGGCTCGGATCGAAGTCCTCGACGGTCTTCGCGATCGGATTTTTGAACTTGTTGGTGAGCCAGGGGCCCGTGTCGTACCGCGTCGGAATGGACGGATCGGCGTTGCCGACTTCGTGGTGGAACACGAGCGAGTCGAGCCGGCCGTCTTCGTCGCCGGTGCCGTACATCGAGCTCGTGCGATCCTGACAAAGACCGCCTGCCGGGGGGACGACGCAGGTCGCTCCGGCGTTGCAACGCGTCGTTCCGACGACGCAGGGAGTCGCGAGCTCGCCCGACGTACCCGCGCAATATCCCATCTGCGTGTCGCAGGTGAACCCGGTCGCGCACGCGGGCGAGGCGCCGCCCGAGCAGGGCACCGTGGCGTCGCGACGAAAAATCGCGAACGCGCCGTCGCGCGCGTTGCTGAACGCGGCAACCACGGTGCGTCCGAGTCCCATGTCGAGCGGCGGCCCCGAACCGTCGCGATACAGCTCGATCGACGCAACCTCGTTCGACGCGTCGAGGGCGAACACGACGGGGGGCCCTCCGTTTTGCCACGGCGTATCGCCGGCAACCGCGGGATGCGCGGCGACGTAGGCGTCGACTGAATCGCCGTCGGGAAAGCCGTCGGGGCCCGCGACCGAAATCGTGCCTTGCGTATCGTCTTCGGTCTTCGAGATCGGCGTCGCCATCGAATCGGCCCAGGTGTCGCCGAAGAGAAACCGGATCTCGTCGTGATGAAGAAACGACACGCCGAGATCGGTGCCGTAAAATCCGATGCTCGCCTGTCCCGGCGCCGGTCGATACAGCGGCCCGACCAGCGCGGCGAGCTTCGTCGGCGGAAACACCGCGTACGGCCCGACGGGACCGCTCGCGGTCGGCACGCCCGTCGAATTGCCGCACGCCACCGTCGCCACCGAGAACGGCGCCAACGCGAGCACGGCGAGCACAGCGGCCCTTATTTTGGGGGCACCCCGCTCGCCGGGAACGTCCCCGACACGGCTCCCCTCGACGCGCGCGACTCCACTCACGCGGCAGTCGATGCCACACTTTGCTCGCGGCGCGTCGCGTTTTGTCACGACCGCGGCGGATCCTCGCAGATCCGTCGCTGCCGATTCGCGTTTGTTCGAGCCTCACTGTGCGTTTGGCACCGGGCGTGCAGTGCGCGTCGGGATGAGCGTGTGGCCCGGCGCCCCTTATCCGCTCGGGGCTCACTACGACGGCGCGGGAACCAATTTTTCGCTCTTCTCGAGCATCGCCGAGCGCGTCGACCTCTGCCTCTTCGACGACGACGGCAACGAGACGCGCGTCGATTTGCCGGAAAGCTCGGCGCTCTGTTTTCACGGGTACGTCCCGAACATCGGGCCCGGTCAACGCTACGGCTTTCGCGTTCATGGTCCGTGGGATCCCGAACGCGGCCATCGCTCGAACCCGGCGAAGCTTCTCCTCGACCCGTACGGCAAGGCGTTCGAAGGGCAAGTCGAGTGGAACGAGGCCGTGTACCCGTACGCGTTCAACCGCACGGACGATCTCGTTCGGAGCGACCTCGACAGTGCGCCGTTCGTCCCGCGCAGCATCGTGACGAATCCCTGGTTCGATTGGGCACACGACCGACCGCCGCGCACCCCCTGGCACAAGACGATCATCTACGAGCTCCACGTCAAAGGGTTCACCGCGCTCCATCCCGAGGTGCCCGAGGACATGCGCGGCACCTACGCGGCGCTCGGTTCGCCCGAAGTGATTCGGCATCTGACGCGCCTCGGCGTCACGACCGTCGAGCTGCAGCCCGTCCACCAATTCGTGCACGACCACTTCCTGGTGAATGGGAACCTGAGAAACTACTGGGGCTACAACTCGATCGGGTTCCTCGCGCCGCACAACGAGTACGCGAGCTCCGGCCAGCGCGGCAACCAAGTCCAGGAGTTCAAGCAGATGGTAAAGTCCCTCCACGCGGAGGGCATCGAGGTGATCCTCGACGTCGTGTACAACCACACCGCGGAGGGAAACCACCTCGGTCCGGTGTTGTCGATGAAGGGGATCGACAACGCCGCTTACTACCGGCCGAGCAAGGACGGGCCGCGTTTCTACCAGGACTACACCGGAACCGGGAACACGCTGAACATGCGCCATCCGCACGTGCTTCAGCTGGTGATGGACAGCCTTCGCTATTGGGTCACCGAAATGCACGTCGATGGGTTCCGCTTCGATCTCGCCGCGACGCTCGCGCGCGGTCTCCACGAGGTGGATCGATTGTCGGCGTTCTTCGATTTGATCCAGCAAGATCCGATCATCAGTCAGGTGAAGCTCATCGCCGAACCGTGGGACGTCGGTGAAGGCGGCTACCAAGTCGGCCAATTTCCGCCGCTCTGGACGGAATGGAACGGCAAATACAGGGACACCGTGCGCGACTACGTGCGCGGCGAGCACGCGACGCTCGCGGAGTTCGCGTATCGCATCACCGGCAGCTCCGATCTCTACGGCGACGCCGGACGCCGCCCGCTCGCGAGCATCAACTTCGCGACTGCCCACGACGGCTTCACCTTGAAGGATCTCGTCAGCTACAACGAGAAGCATAACGACGCGAACGGCGAGGACGGCAACGACGGCGATTCGCACAATCGGTCGTGGAATTGCGGCGTCGAAGGCCCGACCGACGATCCGGCGATCCTCGAGCTTCGCGGGCGTCAGCAACGGAACTTCTTGGCGACGTTGTTCTTGTCGCAGGGCGTTCCGATGCTTCTCGGCGGCGACGAGCTCGGCCGCACGCAGCAGGGCAACAACAACACTTACTGTCAGGACAGCGAGCTCACCTGGTTCGATTGGGCCACGGTCGACGAGTCGCTCCTCACGTTCACGCGCCGGCTCATCGCGTTTCGCGCCAAGCACCCGGTGCTCCGCCGGCGCCGCTTCTTCCAGGGGCGACCGATCCACGGCTCGTCGGTAAGCGATATCGGCTGGTTGAAACCGAACGGCGAGGTCATGGGCGACGCCGATTGGAACGAGGCGCTCGTTCGCTCCATCGGTGTCTTCTTGAACGGCCAGGAAATTCCGTCACCGGGCGAGCGCGGGGAGAAAATCATCGACGACTCGCTCCTCATCTTCTTCAACGGCGAGCCCGACGACACCGCGTTCACGTTTCCGCCGGCAAGCTGGGGAAAAAGCTGGGCGCTCGCAATCGATACGCACGACCCCACGGCGGAGCCCGGCGCCACGACCGGCGCCGCCGGTACGACGATCACCGTGCCCCAACGTTCGATTCGGGTGTTCCTCCGAATGAACGAGCACGAATGAGCTCCGATGCCGGCCCACGCTCCGATCGCTCCGCATCCGCTCCGCGCGACGTATCGCGTCCAACTCCGTGCCGAGTTCGGCTTTCGTGAGGCCACCGAGGTGGTCGGTTATCTCGCCGACCTCGGCGTGAGCCACGCGTACGTTTCCCCCTCGTTGCAAGCCGCGCCGGGCAGCGCACACGGCTACGACGGCGTCGACCCCTCGCGCGTCAGCAGCGAGCTCGGCGGTGACGGCGCACGGACGGCCTTCGTTCGAGCCCTCGCTGCGCGCGGGCTCGGGCAGATCCAGGACATCGTGCCGAACCACCTCGCGCTCGCGGGCCGTCACAACCGATGGTGGTGGGACGTGCTCGAGCGCGGCGTGGGCAGCCGTTACGCGAGCTACTTCGACATCGACTGGGAGCCCGCTACGGGCGACCTTTTCCACAAAGTGCTCGTCCCCACGCTCCCGGATCGATACGGTCGCCTGCTCGAGGAGCGAAAAATCAAGGTCGTTCGTGCCGACCCGGCGCTTGCGATCGCGCTCGACGGGCAAGAGTTTCCGGTTCGCGCCGAGACCGTGCGCCGCCTCTTCGACGACGCAGGGAATGATTCGTCGCGCATCGACGCGGCGCTCGCCCGCATCAACGCGTCACCGGAACTGCTCGACGGCGTGCTCGAAGAGCAACACTACCGGCTCGAGTTCTGGCGTTCGGGCGTAGCGCGCCGCAACTATCGGCGCTTCTTCGACATCGACTCGCTCGGTGCGCTCCGAGCCGAGCGCGACGACGTGTTCCGCGATACGCACGCCGTGATCCTGTCGTGGCTCGAGGACGGCAGCCTCGACGGCCTTCGCGTCGATCACATCGACGGTCTTCGCGATCCGGAGGCGTACTTGAAACGCCTCTCGCATTTTCGTCCATCCGCGTACCTGTTCGTCGAAAAAATCCTCGAACCCGGCGAACGGCTTCCGCCGTCGTGGCCGGTCCACGGAACGACGGGCTACGACTTCTTGAATCGACTCGAAGGGCTCTTCGTCGACCCCGCCGGGGAACGACCGCTCACGGAGCTCTACGCGCGCTTCACCGGCGGAGCCACGTCGTTCGCCAACGTCGCGTACGACGCCAAGCGGCTCGTCATGGCCACGTCGCTGTCTGCGGACGTCGCCAAGCTCGTCGATGTGCTCGAGCGCGACGTGAAGCGTCGCTGGCAATTGCGCGACACGACGCGTCCCGAGCTCGACGCGGCGGTCACCGAATTTCTCGCCCAATTACCGGTTTATCGAACGTATTTTCGTCCTTCTGGAGGGTCGTCGCGTCCCGAAGACGAAGGCGTCGTTCGCGACGCCCTGCGGCCCGTGCGCGAGGGACACCCTCACCTCGACGTCGCGCTACTCGATTTCATGACGGAACTCGTCGTCGGCCGCGGACCGGACGGCGCCGCGTTCCGTCTCGGGCTTCAGGAGACGAGCGGCCCCGTGATGGCCAAGGGCGTCGAGGACACCGCGTTCTACCGGTATTTTCGGCTGACGTCGCTCAACGAAGTCGGCGGCGACCCCGGACGATTCGGCACGTCCCTCGAGACGTTTCATCGCGAGAACGCGGAGTGCGCGCTCGCGTATCCGGAGACGCTCCTGGCGACCGCGACGCACGACACGAAACGCGGCGAAGACGTGAGGGCACGCCTCGACTTGCTCTCGGAAATTCCCGACGTTTGGGCGGAGGCCGTCGAAGGATGGTCGGCGCGCGCCGACTCGTTTCGAAGCCCACTCATCGACCCGAACGACGAGTACCTGTTTTATCAAACCTGGGTCGGCGCCTGGCCCATCAGCGCCGCGCGGTTGCAGGCGTACCTGTCGAAGGCCGTCAAAGAGTCGAAGACGCACTCGTCGTGGCAAGACCCGAATGCGAAATACGAAGAGGCGCTCGCGACGTTCGTGGAGCGCGCGCTCACCGACGACGGGCTCGCGTCCGACGTGGCGGCGTTCGCCGCGACGCTCGTCGAGCCGGGACGCATCGTCGGGCTCGCGAAAAAATTGCTCGCACTGACGGCTCCCGGCGTTCCGGATCTGTATCAAGGCACCGAGCTCTGGGACATGAGCCTCGTCGATCCCGACAATCGACGGCCCGTCGACTACGCGGCGCGCCGGCGCTTGCTCGACGAGCTCGCCGGTGCGGACGCGCGAGCCGTCTGGGCGCGCGCCGAGTGCGGCCTTCCGAAGCTCTGGGTCGTCAAGACGGCGCTCGACGTGCGCCGTCGATTTCCGGCGAGCTTCGACCGACGCGGCACGTACGAACCGCTTCGCGCCGAGGGTCCCCACGCCGATCGCGTCGTCGCGTTTCGACGCGGCGGCGACGTCGTGACCGTCGCGCCTCGATTCGTGATGCGTCGCGACGGATTCGCGGAGACGACGTTGCGCCTTCCCGACGGCCAATGGACGGACACGTTTTCCGAACGGCGCTACGCCGGGGTGGTCGCAATCGGCGCGCTGTTCGACGTATTTCCAGTGGTGCTCCTGATCCGCACCAACCAACCCTCCTGAGGAAACATGCACTCGCACCACCGGAACGGGACGAGGAATACAGCATGACCCACTTTCGAGTGTGGGCGCCGTACGCCGAACGCGTGCGCGTCGTGTTCGAGCGCGGCAATGAGGACTTACGCGCCGCGGTCGGCGGCTGCTTCGTCGGCGACGTCGACCCGATCAAACCCGGGGTCGACTACAAGCTCGCGCTCGACGAGGGCGAGCCGCTTCCCGATCCGCGCTCGGCATTTCAACCCCAAGGCGTCGACGGTCCGTCGCGCGTCGTCGATCACGCGGCGTTCGCCTGGACCGAAACACGACGACCCGAGCTCGACCTCGCGCACGCCATCTTGTACGAGCTGCATATCGGTACGTTCTCGCCGGCGGGCACCTTCGACGGCGCGATCGAACGACTGGACGCGCTCGTCGCGCTCGGCGTCGACACGGTGGAAGTCATGCCGGTCGCGGAATTCTCCGGAAGCCGCGGCTGGGGCTACGACGGCGTGTTCCTGTACGCGCCCCAGTCGAACTACGGCGGCCCCGACGGCTTCAAGCGATTCGTGAACGCGTGCCACGAAAAGGGTCTCTGTGTGGTGCTCGACGTCGTCTACAACCACCTCGGGCCGAGCGGCAATCATCTCCCCGCGTTCGGACCTTACTTCACCGATCGCTACAAGACACCGTGGGGCGGCGCCTTCAACCTCGACGGGCCCGATTCGGACGCCGTGCGCGACTTCATCTGCGACAACGCGCTCATGTGGTTTCGCGACTACCACGTCGACGGGCTCCGGCTCGACGCGGTGCACGCCATCGTCGACACGTCCGCGCGCCCGATCCTCGAGGAGCTCGCCGATCGTACCCTGGCCCTGTCGAACGAGCTCGGGCGCCCGCTCGTGCTCATCGCCGAGAGTGATCTGAACGACCCGAGGATCATCCATCCTCGCTCCGCCGGCGGCTTCGGCATCCACGCGCAGTGGACCGACGACTTCCATCACGCGCTCCACGCCGTTCTCACCGACGAACGTCAGGGATACTACTCCGACTTCGGCGGGTTCGAACCCCTCGCGACCGCGTTCGCCGACGCCTACGTGTACAGCGGGCAGCATTCCAACTACCGGCGTCGCGTGCACGGTCGGCCGCCCGGGAACCTTCCCTCGGCGTCGTTCGTCGTGTTCTCTCAGAATCACGACCAAGTCGGCAATCGCGCGCACGGCGAGCGCACGAGCGCACTCTTGAACGCCGGACTTCTGGAAGTCGCGGCGGCGCTGGTCCTCACGTCGCCCTTCGTTCCACTGCTCTTTCAAGGAGAAGAATGGGGAGCCTCCTCGCCGTTTCTTTACTTCACTGACCACTCCGATGAAGCACTCGGACGAGCGGTCCGTGAAGGGCGCGCGCGCGAATTCGGCTCGCCCGATTTCCGTTCGAGTGACGTCCCCGATCCGCAGGCGCGAGACACCTTCGAGCGCTCGAAGCTCGATTGGACCGAGCGCGACCAACCCGAGCACGCGCGCTTGCTCGACTGGTACAAGACGTTGATTCGGCTCCGGCGGTCGCGGCCCGAGCTCGCCGCGGTCGGCAAGGCGCGCGCGCGGCTCCGCTGGGACGACACGCAACGCTGGCTCGTCGTCGAAAGGGACGGTCTACGCATCGCGTGTAACCTCGGCAATGAGACCGTCGAGGTCCCGCTCGAGTCGAAGAACGCCGAGGTGCTCGCCACGTCGAGTGATCAGTCGAGCATCGCGGCGGGCTCGCTCATGGTCGCACCGGAGAGCGTCGTGATTTACGGCTTGGGCTGAGTTGTTGCGGGCCGCCTCACGAGAGGGGGTCGCCGGCGCCGAACGTTGTACGGACCGAGCTTCTCCTCCGGAAAGTCGTCAAGGTTGAAGGTTATGATGGCTTGTGCACCCGCCCGTATCGCTGCCGCAAGCACGTGGCAGTCATCCACATCGGGAAGCTCGAGGGCCTCCACGAGGTCATCGAAGCCAGTCACCATGCAATCGGCGACGGCCCGGGTCATCAACTCCCGCGTCCGATTCAGCGCTTCAGACTTCAGATCTGCCCGGTTCTTCAGAATGCTTCGGAAGCACTCGTCGAGAATTGTGTCGGACCACCGCGCGCGAACGATGCCGGCGCTCGCGAGACGGACGAGTAGGTCCCTCAGCGGCGCGGGGTAGAGAACGCAAGCGTCGTAGACGACGACGAACGCCACCGCCGCCCCTCAGTATCCCAGCCCGTGCTTCTCCGCCTCGGCGGTCAGCTCGTCGAGGACGGTTTTTCGACTAGCATCGTCCTTCCGCCTGTACTCGACGAGATCGGCGACTCGGACCCGACGATGCGTGCCGACGAGGCGAAACGGGATCTTGCCTTCGTCCAGCAAGCTGACGAGGAACGGACGCGAAACGTTGAGTAGATCCGCGGCCTGCTGGGTAGTGAGTTCGGCGTGGACCGGAACAATGGTAACTGCGTTCCCATTGGCCATCTGACCGAGCACTTCCAAAAAAAGCTCGAAGGCCTCGCGCGGTACAGCGACCGACACGGAGCGGCCATCACCATCCGGATGGACTTGAACGGTCCGGGAGGACTTGCGACGCGGAAGACCTCGGCGTCGTCCGAGCAGCAACCGCAGCCTTCTGCGACCAGTGCGACTGCGGTGTCGAAGGCCCCGACCAGAACGTCGCGGAAGAGGCGTTAGCGTCCGCGTCCGCGACAGGGCGCCGAGTGCAGCCACGGGGCTCCTACCGCGTCATATCGCACTCGGTTCGGAACGCGAGATGCGGCACGGGTTTCGCACGCGTTCTGGCATGGCAAAAACGTCACGCAAGGGGCCTTCCAGAAAACCGCGCGCCGAAAAGAAGGCGCCACCGGGAAAACGGTCCGCGGCGAAGACGGCGGCGCGAAGCGACGCGGACGAGACTCCTCACGGAAAAGCGTCGCGTTCGATCTGGACCGGGTCCATTTCGTTCGGGCTCGTACAAATCCCGGTTCGATTGCTCGGGGCAGAGCGCTCTCAGGAGCTCACTTTTCATCAGCTCGATCGGCGAGATCAGGCGCGAATCCGCTATGAACGGATCAACGAGCAGACCGGCGACAAAGTCGCCTGGGACGACATCGTGAAGGGGTTCGAGCTCGACGATGGCTCGGTGGTGGTCATGGAGGACAAGGATTTCGAGAACGCGGCGCCCGAGACGACGCACACCATCGACATTTCCGACTTCGTCGACGGAAGGGAAATCTCGCCGTCGTTCTTCGAACGGCCGTACTTCGTGGTGCCCGACCGAGGCGGCGACAAGCCGTACGCGCTCATCCGTGACGTGCTCGAGAAGACCGGGCTCATGGCAGTGGGTCTGGTCGTCATCCGCACGCGGCAGCATCTCTGCGCGATCCTTCCGCAGGGAAAAGGGCTGGTCCTCGAGCTCCTGCGGTTCGCCGACGAGCTTCTGCCGCTGAAGAGCGTGTCCGGAGATTTTCCGGGCGACGTGAAGGCGTCGGCGAAAGAGGTCGCGCTCGCCGAGCAGCTCGTCGAAAGCCTGCGGGGAAAATGGGAACCGGCTAAATACAAGGACGTGTACCGGAGCGAGCTCCTCTCCGCGATCGAACACAAGGCGAAGACCGGCAAGCTGCCCGCGCAGCGCAAAGCGCCGGCCAAGTCGAACATCACGGATCTCGTGTCGCTGCTGCAGAAGAGCGTCGCGCGTTCCGGGAAACATCGAGCGGCGTGATCCGATGCCCTCGTCGAGCCTCCGTCGTTACAAGAAGATGCGCGACTTCAAGGGCACGCCGGAGCCGGCGGGTCACGTCGCGAAAAACGGAGACCAGAAGCGCGGAAAGGCGCTCACGTTCGTCGTGCAGCGCCACGACGCGCGAAATCTGCACTACGACTTTCGGCTCGAGCTCGACGGAGTCTTGAAGAGCTGGGCGGTACCGAAAGGGCCGAGCACGGTCCTCGGCGAGAAGCGCCTCGCCGTCGAGGTCGAAGACCATCCGCTCGAATACGGACACTTCGAAGGCGCAATTCCGGCGGGAAACTACGGTGCTGGTCACGTGCTCGTCTGGGACGAAGGAACGTGGGAGCCGAAGGGCGATCCTCACGAGGGACTCGAGAAGGGAAAGCTGTCGTTTTCGCTCGCCGGGAAGAAATTGAAAGGAGGCTTCGCGCTGGTGCGGCTCCGCCGCAGCGCGAAGAAGCCGCAATGGCTCCTTCTCAAGGAACGCGATACGTTCGCGTCGAAGGGCGACGACGCGCCGGTCACGAAGGCGGCGCCACCTCCGAAGCTCGCCGATTTTCACCCCCAACTCGCGACGCTCGAAGACCGGTTGCCCGTCGGTGACGGGTGGGTCGTCGAGCCGAAGCTCGACGGTTACCGCGCCCTCGCGCGTCTCGAGAACCACGAGGTGGAGCTCGTGAGCCGCAACGGCAAGGACTGGCGCGAGCGGTTTCCGAGCGTCGTCGCCGCCATCGAGAAGCTTCCGATCACGTCCGCGGTGTTGGACGGCGAGATTTGCGTGCTCGACGACCAGGGCGTCCCGCGGTTTCAGCTCCTACAAAACAGCTTGGAAGGGAGCACGCGGCGCAAGGTCGGTGCACGCCCCCCGGGCGCGGCGATCGTGAACGACGCCCGGCTGGTGTACTTCGTGTTCGATCTGCTCTTCGTCGATGGGAAGGATCTGCGCGACCATCCGTTGTCGACGCGCAAATCGATGCTCGAGTCCATCTTGAGCGGGCAAAAGCCGCCGCTCATTTACGTCCCGCACGTCACGGCGACGAAAGGGGCCGCGCTGCTCGAAGCGGCGTGCGCGAGCGGCGCCGAAGGAGTCGTCGTGAAGCGCCTCGAAGCGCCGCACCGTCCGCGCCGCACGCCCGAGTGGGTGAAGGTGAAGTGCGGGCGGCGACAGGAAGCGATCATCGTCGGGTTTTCGGCGCCCAAGGGTTCGCGCGAAGCGCTCGGAGCGCTGCTCCTCGGCGTGAACGACCAGGACGGCATCCAGTATGCGGGCAAGGTCGGCACCGGATTCGACGCGCGCACCTTGAAAGACCTCGCGCGACGACTGAAGCCTCTCGTGGTGAAGCAGAGCCCGGTGGTGAATCCGCCGCGTGCGAAGGACGTCACGTGGGTCAAACCGGTGCTCGTCGCAGAGGTTGCCTTTGCCGAGTGGACGAGCGACGGCTCGATGCGACATCCGTCGTTCGTCGGGTTGCGCGACGACAAGAAGCCGGCTGAGGTGCACCGCGAAGTGCCGGCGCATGCCCCCACGGAGGGAAAGAACGCCGCGTCGGGTGCCCCCAAAAAAAGAAAAGAGACGAGCATGGCAAAATCCAAGGCCGCCGCCGCAAACCACGACGACAAGGCACGAGTCGGCAAGAAGACCACTCCTCGGCGCGCGGCCACGGCCGTCGAAGCGTCGTCGCGCAAAGCGGGGCCGAGCGTCGTCAAGGCCGGCGACGAGGTCGTGAACGGCGTCCGCATCTCGCACCCCGGCCGCATCATCGACTCGCAGAGCGGCGTCACGAAGCTGGATCTGGCGAAGTATTACGCCGCCGTCTCCGAACGCATCCTGCCGTACTTGGCGGACCGGCCGCTCGCGCTCGTGCGCTGTCCAGAAGGCGACCAAGGCGAATGCTTTTTCCAGAAGCGTCGCACGCCCGGGATGTCGGACTCGGTGCACGAGGGAAAGATCGCGAAGAACCCCGTCCTTTACGTCGACGACGAAGCGGGGCTCTTGTCACTCGTGCAGTTCGGCGCCGTCGAGCTGCACGCGTGGGGCTGTCGGTTGTCGGACCCCGATCATCCGGATTGGATCGTCATGGACCTCGACCCGGCGCCCGAGCTCGACTTCGCGCGCACCTTGGACGCCGCCGACGCCGTGAAAGAGGCGCTCGCGTCGATCGGGCTCGAAAGCTTCCCCAAGACGACGGGCGGCAAAGGGCTCCATGTGGTCGCACCCATCGTTCCCCAGTTCGACTTCGACGCCATCAAGGACCTGACCCACGCGCTCGCCGAGCGGCTCGCGAAAGACGCGCCGAAACTCTACACGTCGGTGATGTCCAAGAAGTCGCGCACCGAGAAAGTCTTCGTTGATTACTTACGAAACGGACAAGGCGCGACCGCGATCGCGCCGTACGCGGTCCGCGCGCGCCCCGGCAGTCCCGTCGCGTTGCCGCTCGGCTGGGACGAGCTCCGCAAAGTGAACCCCAAAGAGCTGACCGTGAGGACGGTTCCCGGTTTCCTGAAGGCGCAGAAGAGCGATCCGTGGGGTCGGTTCTTAACGATGCGTCAGAAAGTGCCAGCGGCGCTCGCGGATCGAAAAACCTCCGATCGCTCCTGAGCCCGCTCGGGCATTCGCTTTGCATCCTCGTGAGGCATGGAAGCCTCACCAGACCGGCAATTTGCAGCGCTCGTGAAACACTTCTCGACAGCGATGCTCGTCACGCACGGCAAGAACGGCAGCCTGCGGGCCCGACCGATGAGTCTTGCGAGCGTCCAGGACGACGGCGATCTCTGGTTCGCGACCGGCGTCAGGTCGTCGAAAGCCGACGAGCTCCTGGTCGACTCGCGAGTCGTCGTCGTTCTGGAGAACGCGACACGCTACGTCTCCATCAGCGGAGACGCGGAGGTCGTCATCAGCCCCGAACGGGCGAACGCTTTGTGGAGCGAGACGTGGCGTCCGTGGTTTCCCGCGGGCCCTCACGATCCCGAGCTCTGCCTCATCCACGTGCGCACGCAAGAGGCGGAGTTTTGGGACATGGGCGGCATCAGGGGCATTCGTTACCTGTTCGACGCCGTCAAGCACGTCGTCAGAGGCGAGCGAATGGGCGACGACGCGGATCCCGAACAGCACGCGACGATCACGCTGACGTAAAGGCACGTGGCGTGACGATTGCTTCGACCGAAAAACCGCCGCCGAAAGTGCGGCAACAACGGAGGTAACGTCTCTTGGCGAAATCGAAGAAGTACGGGGCGAAGGCCGGGAAGAAAGTCGAACGCGCGATGCGAGAGATGAAAGAAGGCTCGCTGCGCTCCGGTCGATCCGGCAAAAAAGTGACGAGCCGGAAGCAGGCGATTGCGATCGGCCTGTCCGAGGCGCGTCGCGAAGGAGGCAAAGTGCCGCCTGCACCGTCGCGAGCGCCGCGTACGAAGAAGAAGACCGCGGCTCGCACGGCATCGCGCCCGGCGAAGACGACGCGGCGCGCATCGTCGCGTTCTCGCGCCGCGTGAAAATGGATGGCGCCGGGGCCTCCGAGGGGCCTCGGCGTCGTCCGGCTTCGCTCGTCTCAGCGCACGCGTCACCGCCGGGGTTCCACACGGAGACCCCGGCGGTCATTCGTCCAACCAACGCTTCAAGACTACTTCATGCCGTGCTCGAGGTGATTGTTGCTCTCCGTTCCTTCTGCGCGCTTGCGCAGGTTGAGCGGAAGCTCCTTTTCCTTCTCCCCGATCGCTTCTCGCGCCTCGCCAATCGCGTGGCGCGCCTCGCCGAGCGCGTCCTTGGCGGCATTGCCGACGCGTTGGCGTAGGTCGTCTGCCTTGTTCGCCAGATCGCGGCGCATTTCATCGCCGGATTTGGGCGCGAGCAAGAGCGCGACGGCTCCGCCCACGACCGCACCGGCAGCGAAAATTCCGAGCGCAGGGAAGAGGACGTCGCCGAACGTCGAGCGACGTTGCAGGCCGAGCGCGCCGAGAATGTCGTCGGTCCCGAAATTGCGGACGTTGTTCATTCCACCTTTGAACGTATCTTGGAACATCGATATCACCTCTTTCTTCATAGCTCGACGATTCGAGCGCATCGAGAGCCAGTCTTCACGTCCCCGGAAGGACGTCCTTGAGAACGCGATTGGCGAGCATGCGTCCGCCGATCGTGACGATGAGCCCGCCCACGCGAGACGCGAGTCCACCCCCGAGCACGAAACCAATTCCGGCCGCCGCTCCGAGGACGACGCGCGGACGCTCGCGGGTATGGCGTCCGAGAAACGAGTCGGTCACGTTGTACAAGGCTCCGACCGACGACACGACGTCGCCCACTGCTTTGCGCATATCGGCGCTCGTGTCGACGGTACTGCCGACGGCATTGATTCCGCGCCGAGGCGGCTTGGGCTCGCTCGGTTCGCGCCCGCTGTTTACAGACTCCTTGGTCTCCATCCGATCTCCTCTTTCCTTCGTCTTTTCGTCCTGGAAAAAAAAGCGGCGTCGCTAGAGGCGCTTGGCCACGAAACGCCCGACCAGGAAGCCGACCGTGAGTGCGGCGAACGCCGCGACGACGGGTTGCTGTCGAGCGAAACGCTGCATGCGCTGATCGAACTTTTGAATGTTCGCGCCGGCGCGCATGAGGTTCTCGCGCGCGGATTCGATGAGTTCGGCGGATTCGTGCGGATGTTCGTGCTGCGTCGTGTTCATCGGACCTCCCAGGAGCATGCGTCGTGCCATCACCATGGCCCTCGAACTAGCGGACTTCGTGAACTCGACTCGTGGCGAGGGGCCACACGTGGGACGTCGCGCAGGGGCGCTCCGCGACCGCGACGACGAGCTTCACTCGACGACGCGCTTGGAGCTCGTCGCGTGGAGCAAATAGCCGACTCCGAGCAGCAGAAGCGGCACGCCGATTCGCCCGAGGAGCGACGGTTTCTGCGTCCCCCGCGCGCGCTCCTGGACGTCTCGCCATGACGTCGTGTCCCACGTCTTCTGTCGGCCTCGCCATACGCCGGTCAGCGTCACTCCAACGAGCAGAGCGACGGCACACGCCGCCGGCACGAACGCGTCTTTGACGTGTTCCGCGACGATCATCGCCCGTTGACGGCGCTCCTCCAGCACCGCGAGCGTCGCCGAGAGTCGCCGGCGCGCGTAGAGCGCCTGTTCTTCGATCACGCCCGTATCGTCCTCGTGGACCGCCGTCGTCATGGCGCGGGCCTTTCCGCGAGTTCGAGACCCGCGCGCGCGGCAGTGCCCCTCACTTTCCCCAAGAATTCGCGGTGAAGTGACCGATATCCGAATACGCCTCCGGCCGAGGCAACGACGAGGAGCAACGCGCCGGCAACCCCGCAAGCAGCGCCGAGAGTCACACCCATCGCGAGCGCCAACGCCAACGCCAACAATGCGACCGAAGCGACGCAGCCAACGACCGCGACGCCCATCGCGACGCCCGCCTTGAATCCGGACTTCAGCGCCGCACCGAGCTCCTGGCGAGCAAGCTTCGCTTCCAATTTCAAGACGTCCCGCGCTTCGTCGAAGGCCTCCATGAGGAGATCCGTCGTCGGTCGCTCGTGGGGTTTTGCTGGGAGATTCACGAGGTGGTTACTCCGTCATTTGAACGCTGCAGCGGGAAAGTCGATCGGAATGTCGAGGCTATCCGCGCCGAGGATCGTGAACGCCGGGATCTGAACGTCGGTCGTGCGAGTGTCGCCGTTGGCGTCGAGGAGCACCGCATTTGCCGTGTAGTCGCCTGGCGGCAGCGGAATGCTGGTCGCGAACGCGCCGCACGACTGCTGGAATTCGCCGACCGAATCGCCGGCCGTCGTGTCGACGATGACGTCGATGTCCGTCGCTGCGCCCTGTGCGCACTGATTGGGATCCGTCGTGTCGTCGATCGTCCAGTCGAGGACGAGAGTGCCGTCGCGAGGCCCGATCGGTCGCGAATCGGACTGGACCGTGCAGGCATTGGCGAAAAGAAGGCAGGGAAAGAAGGCGAGCAAGGAGCGAGTCATGGGTTTCTCCGATATTTTTTGGGTGCACGCTCAGCGCACTTCACGAGCCGGAGGCGCGGCATTTTCGGGTCGGCGCACGTCGTCGCGGTACTCGACGCGCGGGGCCGCGCGAGGGGCGCGCTGAACGACGGCACGCTGCCGATGGAGCTCGGCAGGCTCGTTCCGGTAATAGACCCATTGCGGGCCATTCCGGTAATACCAATTCCCCTGGACGTAGTACGACGGATGCCCTTCGTACACGACCGACGGATACGTCTCGATGTCCGGCGGAACGTACGTGGCCTCCGCATAGACGGGTTCTGGGTCCGCTTCCGCGACGCACGCCGTCACAGAGAACGGCAGCGCGAGCGCGGACAGCAACAGGACGATTTTGGACTGCATGATGACGAACGAGAGAGCAAGCGAAGTGCCATCGCGAATCGTGGCGTTCGCCCGCAACTTCGCGGAGTCGCCGAAGCCGAATCTCGGCTCGTTGCACGTTCGTCCGTGACGGCTTTGCACGGCGCGACAAATGGCAACGATTGGTGCGAAGAATCAGCGCTGCGCGCCGGACTCGGGCGCGCCGTGATTCATCTGCTCGAGAACGTCGTTCAGCGGGACGAGCCCCTGCTGGCGGAGATACTCGCGGTAACGCGCCGCCTTGTCGATCCCTGCCGTCTCGGACGATGCGTCGGAGTCCTTCGAGGCTAGGGCTTCGTGCTCCGACTCTGCGCGAAGGGTGCGCCCGCTCGCGTCGAACGCCGGCTCGCGCGCGACTACCCCGGAAGGTTCGAGCGGCGCTACTTCGAACGGAGGGGGAACCCAAAGGGGGTCCGGCGCGTCGACCGGGTTTGGCACCATCGCGAAGCGGTCGTTGAGGCGTCGAACAGCGTCGATGCGGAGAAGCTCGCTCGTCGCCCGCGCTCCGACGGCGTTCATGTCGATCACGAGGCTCTTCGCGTCACGTTCCTCGTAAGCGAAGGCGGCCGCGCCCAGCACGACCATCACGGCGAGCGTCGCCGGCCACCGGCGCGAGCGCTCACGACGTTCGGCGTCCTCGGTTTTGGCGAAGCGACGTCGACCGCGCCTGCCTGGGATTTCGACAGAAGCCACCTCGTCGCCGGTCACGTGTCGCCGCCGATGCACGCCGGGAATGAGCACCGGAGAGTCGTCTTCGGCGGCGAAATGCCGCACTGCAGGCCGTAGGACGCGCGATCCTCGACGGTCCGCGTAGTTCTGGAGCGCGAGAGTCAGCTCCGAAATCGTCCGAAACCGAAGTTCCACGTCTTTCTGGATACAACCGAGCACGATCGCGTCGAGTGCAGGATCGATCGCGGAATTCAACGCGGACGGCGGCATCGGCGTCGCGTTGAGAACGCCCGCGTAGACCTCGGTCATCGTAGTGCCCGCGAACGGCACCGCGCCGGTGAGAAACCGATACAAGACGACCCCGACCGACCAAATGTCGGTGCGCGCATCGACGGCGTGGGGCGTGATGATCTGCTCGGGCGACATGTAATAGGGCGAACCCATGCTGTCTTGCGGCCCCGTCAGCCCTGGATTCGAGTCCACGCGCTTCGCGAGCCCGAAGTCGAGAACCTTGACGACCTTGCCGTGATGACCGTTTTGCAAGAACAGGTTCTCGGGCTTGATGTCGCGATGAATGATGTGCTTGTCGTGGGCTTCCTTCAGCGCGTCGCACACCTGGAGGACGTAGTCGACGGCGCGTTCGATTCCGAGCGGGCCCTCGCGCTCGATGAGCGCGTCGAGATCGACGCCTTCGAGGTGTTCCATGACGAGGAACGGACGACCCGACGCCATCTGACCCACGTCGATCACGCGCACGATGTGGTCGCCGCGAAGCGAAGCCACGGCGCGCGCCTCGTTGAGGAACCGCTGGACCACATTCGGGCGATCGCACAAATCGGCCCGGAGAAACTTGATCGCGACGGGTTGTTCGAGCTCGACGTGACGCGCGAGGTAGACGACACCCATGCCGCCTTCGGCGAGGCCCCGCTCGATGACGTAGCGCCCGTCGATCACGTCGCCCGCGACGAGTGGCGCTTCGGCGCTGCGCAAGTCGGAAATCGCGCGAGCTCCCGACTCGTACCTGGGCTCGGCCGGCGCTCCCGACATCATGAACGTCGCCCCGGTCTCGGACACGGACGGCGCGGACCCCCATGAAAACGCTTTGGATGACATGCTGCCGCCGTCTCCAGAGCATGCCTCGTGCCACCAACGAGCGCGATGCGCCCGATGTCTTTCGGCGTAGAAGCGCGGCGCGCGGAGCGTCGCGAGGCGAACAGTGTGGCGAGGAGGATTGGACCGTGGCGTCTTGGCTTACTCGCGACGCGGAATGACGCGCCGGTCCTTCCGGTCGCTCGAGAGGACGGAAGGCGCCAGGGAGGACGGAAGCAGCCGTGATCGTCCGATTGGGGCGCTCGGCTCGGTTGTTGCTTTGCCTCCTCGCAACGAGGTGAAGTCATGTCGCTACTTCTTCTGATTGTACTCATCGTTCTTTTGGTCGGCGCAGCGCCGGCGTGGCCCCACAGCCGAGGATGGGGTTACGGGCCGAGCGGTGGCCTCGGCCTCCTCGTCGTCGTGTTGCTCGTGCTGATGTTCACGGGACACATCTGACGCGCGCGTGCTCACGCACGTGGTCACTTCGTTCGACGACACTGGAGATCGACGATCTTGATCTCTTCGCCGTCGGCCGGTCGAAAATCGGCGATCTCGCAGTACATCTGGAGAAGCGCTCCGTACCGAGCGACCTCGCGGCGGTGGTGGTCGGGATCGCCGTACAATCGTCCGTAGGCTCCCTCGGCCAGGATCACGTAACGGGCGTGCCACTGGCGGAGCTGTCGAGGCGATACGTTGCTGTAAAGCGACGTTCCCGTGACTCGATAACGGTTCGGATCCACCCAAGGACCGTAAGCTTCGACGACCACGCTCGCGCCGGCCGGTAGGTGGCTCGCGATCCAGAGTTCGGCAGGGGCGCGCCGATCGAGCCGTCGTTCGTGAATCGTCCCGAGAATGGCGAACGCGGGCTGGATCGTGAAGAGAACGGCGACCGCCGCGAGGGCGATCTGGGCAGGCTTCGCGGGAACGTCGAAACGACGAAGCGCCGCCGAAAGTGCGAACCCACAAAGCACCAGGAGCGGCGCCGTGACCGGCACCAGGTTCCGATAGAAGTGGACCTTGAACGCCGACACGAGCGCGAGGTACGCGATCGAAAACGAAAGAAGCGAAAGCGTCGCTCTCGACAAGCGGCGCTCGCGAACGAGCACGAGGAGCGGCAATGCCAGCAATCTGAGGTGCTCGGACCCCCAGAGGGTCAGCGCGTTGAACGCGAGAGAGTTGCCTTCGGCTCCCGCGTGACCCCGGTCGTAGTGTCGCTGCTCGAACAGGAAATCTTTTCGAAAATGCGCGTAGTCGAACACGATGAAGGGGCTCGTCACGAAGAACGCGACGACGGAAACCAGCCCGGCCAGGACGAGTCGAACGTCGGTGAGCCCTCTTCGAAAGCCGCGGCCGAAGTGCGCGGCGATCACGGCGACCGAGACGAGAGCGGTGTTGTACTTGGAGCCCGCCGCGAGCCCCACCATCGCGCCGGTCAAGACGTAGCCACGCCAGGTGGTGCCCTCGGCGATCCGCACGGCGCCGACGAGCGCCGCCATCACGAAGAACGCCGCGTACGTGTCCGGCGTCAGATAGCGGCTGTCCTCGACCAGAAGCGGCGAGAACGCCGCCCAGGCGCCGACCACGACGCCGATGGACGACGACTCGGTCACCACCGCGGCGAGCCACGCGGCCATCGCGACCAGGCCGCTTCCAAAAAGCGCGGTGACGGTGCGCGCGGTGATCCAGTACGCGGGCGAGGTCGTGCGTGCATTGCCGCTGCTCGCGACGTGCGCGGGGTCGACGTGGGTTCTCGTTACGGCTTCGAAGGTGCGAAGTACCGTCGCTTGAACGTAAAAGAGCAACGTGGGGTAGTGGAAAAAAGCCGGACTCATCCTCGGCTCGCGAGCCACGCGCTGGACGACGCGTTCGTTGGTCGGTTCGTCCGGGTGGTAGATGAGCGGGAGCACCGTCGAGATGCTCGCCAATCGAATCGAAAAGGCGATGACGAACACGACGGCGGCCACCCGGCGAAACCGCACGCGCTCTGCCGAAGCCGATGCCGGCTCAGTCGCCGACATTGTTCCGACCGGACGTCGATGCCTTCCGGGGCCGCGCCATTTCCTCGACGCCGACTCTAGGGCACAATCCGAGCTCGGTGAACGCCCCCAACGAACGACGGGATTCGCGCTCGAGGTGGGTCGTGCGGTCGCCGGAGCGGGTCGAGCGCGCCCTCCGAAAGGGGGAGCTGACGAGCTATCTCGAAAACTCCTTCGACGTGGGCCCGGAGATCGGGCGAGGCGGGATGGGCGCCGTCTTGAGCGCGCAAGATCGCCTGCTCCGTCGGAGCGTGGCGGTGAAGGTGCTCACGGAGGGCGAGCTCGGGGAGCGGACGTTGCGCCGCTTCGTCGTCGAAGCGCAACTCGGCGCACAGCTCGAACACCCGAACATCGTCCCGTTCTACGAGCTGCTCGCCACCCGCGACGGGAAGCTCGCGTTCGCGATGAAGCTCGTCGAAGGGCAGACCTTCAGCGACTATCTGGACGCTTGCGCGGCGTCGGCCGCCGCGGCCCGCTCCCCGCCTCACGATCTGCACAGCCGGCTCGAGCGATTTCTCAAGGTGTGCGACGCGGTGGAGTACGCGCACGCGCGCGGCGTGGTGCACCGCGACTTGAAGCCGGACAACGTGATGCTCGGGGTGCACAACGAGGTCTACGTCATGGATTGGGGCGTCGCACGCGTGACGAGCGAAGCGGAAGACGACCCGCTCTCGGTGCGGATCTCGCCCGACGTCGGACCCGACGTCACGCAGGTCGGAGAGATCGTCGGAACGCCGAGCTACATGTCGCCCGAGCAAGCACGCGCCGAACCGGTGACGCCCGCGTCCGATCAGTACGCCCTCGGGATGATGCTCGCCGAGCTCTCGACGCTCACTCCGCCGCGTCAGGGATTGACCTTGCAGCAACTCACCGCCGCGGCGATGGCGCTACCGCCGAACCTCGTGCACCGCTTCGGCGAGCCGATTCCGGCGGGACTCGAGAACATCGTCCTCAAAGCGACGGCGAGCGATCCGGAGCAGCGCTATCGCTCCGTCGCGGACTTCGCGTCCGACGTGCGGCGCTTCGATCGAGACGAAGCGGTCAGCGTGTTCGAGGAGCCCTGGTGGATGGGTCTCTGGCGACGTCTCAAGCGCCGGCCGGTGGTGGTGTTCGGCGCGTTCTCGGCGTTGCTCTTGCTGTCGAGCGCGTACGTGGTGTTCTCGCTCGTGCGCGAGCTCCATACTCGTGAGCTCGCGGCGCGCCACGCCGAACGCCTCTCGGCCCTGACCGCTCGCATCGGTCAAGCAGCACGCAACCTGGATGCGCGCTTCGACGGCGTCGATCTGCTCGTGGAAAGCGTCGCCGACACCGCCGCCGAGATCTTGCGGCGCCCGCCCGGTTCGGCGCAAAAACCGCTCGCGCCCGCCGACATCGCCGCCACCGATACCGCAGAGGTCGTTCCCCGTTACGGCCAGCGTGTCACGTTCGAGCGAGCCGTATCGGTCCGTTCCCCCGACGCCACCGACGCCGACGTCGAACCCGTGCTCTCGCGGCTCTCGGACTTCGAAGCGTTGCTCGCTCGGACGTCGGCGCGCGCGGCGGCCGGCGACGAGGTGCTCTCGGCGTCTCCGCTGGCCCAGCACGACGCGGCGCGTGCCAAGTCGTCGCTCCTGTGGACCGACCTCGCTTTCGAGTCGGGGATCGTGCTCGTGTATCCGGGCAACACGTTTTTCCCGACGGGCTACGACGCGAAGAAGCGGCCGTGGTACGTCGCTGCCGCGGCTCACCGGAGCGTGACCTGGTCTCTTCCTTATCCCGACGCCACGAATGGGCGGCTCGTCGTCCCGTGTTCGCGAGCGTTCTACGACGGGAACGGCAAGCTCGCGGGCGTCGCCGCCGCACACGTGAGGCTCGACGACGTGCTCGGTCTACTCGATTTCCGGGACGTCGAAGGCTACCGGAGCGCCGCGCTCGTCGATCACCGGGGGAAAATCGTGCTCTCTACCGACGCGCTCGGCGTCAGGGTCGGCGCCGGGCTGCACGGCAATCAGACGCTCGCGAGTCACCCCTTCCCCGTCGAAGGGATCCGCGACGCCGTGGAGCGCGGCCAGCGCGACGGACGCGTCCGAAAAGACCCCGAATTGTACGTGTTCCAGCGACTCGAGACCGGCGAGCGCTGGCTCGTCGTCACGGTCGACTCCGCGCGCTACACGTTCGATTGAACGCCGCGCGCGATCGCGGGGTTACGCGACACTCACGGCGTGTAGCGAGGCAGCGCGATCCGAAAGCTCGATCCGCGGCGAAGCTCGCTCGCGACGTGAATCGTGCCGCCTCCGCGCCGCACGATGCCGTAGACCGTCGGAAGCCCGAGGCCGTGACCGTCGGGTTTGGTGGTGAAATAAGGCTCGAACAAGTGCTCGCGAGTGCGCGCATCCATTCCGGAGCCGTTGTCGGCCACTTCGAGGATCACGAAGTCGGGGGCCACGTCATCGTCCGGTTCCGCCGCGCGTAGCGTAATGTCGATGCGCCCCGACCCGGACGTTGCATCGCGCGCATTCGCGACGAGGTTCAAGAAAATACGCTCGAGGTCACTCTCCGAGAGGCGCACCGGCGTCGCGCGATCCCGCACGTGGGCGATGATCTCGACCTTGGGTCCCGCGAGCGAGCGAAGCGTCGAGAGCAGGCCGTTCAACACCTTGCCGATGTCGGCGGACTCCGTCGTCTGTTGTTCGCGAAGCCCGACGTCGAGGAGCTTCCGACTGAGCCGTTTGCCTGCCTCGGCGGCGGCGAACAGGCTCTCCGCGAGCTCCGCCGAGTCGGATAGACCGCCTCGTTTCGGCTGGTCGGCAACGCCGACGCACGCGACGAGGACGTTGTTCAAGTCGTGCGCCACCGACCGAGCCATGAGGCTCATCGCGTCCAATTTCTGGTTCTCGAGTCGCTCTTCGGTGCGGATCTTCAGCGCGGCCTCGAGCTCCACGCGGTCGGCTTGCTCGAGGACGAGCGCCGCCATGTCCGCGGCGGAGCCGGCAAAATCAATCTCGCGCCCGGTCCACACGCGTGCCGGCCCGACGTGTTCGTGACACACGACGCCGATCACGCGACCCTTTCGGATGATCGGCGCGTCCAGCATCGACGTGATCCCGTTCGGTACGAGATAGCTCTCCGCGAGCTCGCACGTGTCTGCATGGTGGAGCGCGTCGTCCGCGACGATGGCTCGACGCTCGCGGAGCGCCTTCATGTAGACCGGGTAGTCGCTCGACGTAAGGCTGCCCCCCGGTTCGTGTCGCTTGTCCGACGCAATGAAGAGATCGGCGCAGCGGAGGGTGCGGTCCAGATCTTCCAGGAACCAGATCCCCGAACGCTCCACCTCGAGCGCTTCGGCGACGATCTGCGTGATCAATCGAAACGCGGTGGTCTTCGCATGCGCCGCGTCGACTTGGACGCGCGCCATCCTCAGTCGGGCCGTCTCGAACGCAGTCCGCCGAACTTCCCCTTGAGCCATCGGTAAAAACACCGTAGCAAGTCCGCCCGTCGCCCGACAGGATGCGCACGCGCGTGGCAGACTCGGCTAGGTGTTCGCGAGCACTTTTGTGCCGCCGCTTCTCACGAAACTTCGGAAAATGAAGCGCGCCCACTGCCGCGACGGTCGACGGCTCCAGGGGTAGGCGTGCTCGGCCGGCGCGGCATTTCGGGATGCGGTTTCAGTGCGGTACGCCGCGGCAGCCGGTGCGTGCGGCGCCGACACGGAACGAGCGCAACGAGCACGAGGACGGCAACGTCGGTACCCCGGCCGCGTCGATGGGACGTCGACACGGAACAGCCACCGCCCGAACCGACGCTCTTCTCTGCGGTATCCCTCGATGACACGCTGGCGTCGGCGGACCGAGAGCCCATGCCGGCATCCGAGGGGGGTGGATGCACGCATCGGTCGCTCTTCAACACGTCATTTTCGTATCCACCCTGCCCGGGGCTTTGCGAGTCCACGGGCGTCACGCACACCTGCATCGTCGAGCTCGCGGCGCAACTCGGAAACGTGACGTCGCAGATGCTCATGATGCGGCCGAAGGAGTGTCCCGCGTCGTGTGAAACGCCGAACGTGAAAGGCGGGGGCACGCCTTCAAGAGTGAAATCGTCATTACCCGCATAGAGCCCGCTCGACGTCCAATCGAGCGCCCATACCTGTTGATCGTAGACTTTTTGGAACGCGCTCTGACCTCGCGTCAGGGCATCGTCCAGGCTCGCCGTCTGAATTCCGTCGGGTACGATAAGGCCCCCGCGCTTCGGATCCGGGCTTCCCGGACCGGCGAGGGCGACTGTTTTTCCGTCGGGCGACAACGCAAATCCGGGAAGGTCCCCCGTCCCGACGAAGAACGGCGCGAAGGATGTGCCGCCGTCCTGGGAGTACCAAATCTGGTCGGAAAACCAGGTCCCTTGCCCTTCTTCGCCATCGAGCCAGAGAAACACCACGTCGGGGTTCGTGGGAAGGACGAGCCGGAGGCGCGCGTCCCAATTCGTATTCGCGTCGAGGCCGTTCACGCCGACGATCGTGCGCGACCAAGTGTCACCGCCGTCGGTCGAACGTTCGACGACGATGTTGTTCGTCGGTCCGTTGATGATGCGGCCACCGACGTACAAGCGGTTCGAATCCGACGCGGCTTGCAAGACGCTTTCGCCGAGAAAATCCGCGGGAACATCGTGCCCGAGCTCCTGCCAATGATCGCCGTCGTCGGTCGATTGAAAAACGCCACCCTGGGCCGTGCTCACCGAAGCATCGCTGCGAGAAACTTCCGCGATCGCGAGAAGCCCGGAGTTTCCGCTCCGAATGTCGTAGACGTTTCCCGGCAGGGCGCTCACGCGCTGCCAGCCGCAAAAATCGTCGGTCACGAGAAGACCGTGGGACTTCGCCGCGACGAGGAGTCGTCCTCCGGGGGCGATGAGCGAGCTCGTCGTCACGGTGTCCGTCGAACGAACGCCCCACAGCTCCGAACACGCGTACTGCCACGTCTTGCCACCGTCTCGCGTGCGGGCCGCGCCCCAGAAATCGAATTTGAGGAAGACGTCATTCGGATCCGCGGGATCGAACGCGATGTCGTACGCCCGCGGGTTCCCGCCATGCGCCTCGGTCACGCGCGACCACGACACCGCCGCGAGGACGCACCCCAGCGTCAGAGCTCGCGTGACACGAACCACGCCGCGTCGATCCGTTTGCAATCCAAGCCTCCTCTTTTACCAACGGCGCCAAGGCCGAATCCCCAAAAAAAGCCGCCGCACGCGCCCCTCCTGCCGAACCCTCACCCGCGTGCGGCGGCCGGCGCCCCGCTGCGCCGTCGTCTCTCTGCAAGTGACGTGTGGAGTCGGCGCAAAGAACCGGTCGGAAAAATTCTAGCGCGCGCTCACCGGACGAAGCCACCGCGCGACGTTCGCGACGTAGACCTTGATGTCGTCGAGCAACGAGGGATCGTTCGCGGTGGCGAGAGTCGGCGGCTCGGTCACGAACGAGGGCGCGCCCGTTCGGGTGTCCCAGTTGTAGTCCGCGAAGTGGTGAAAGCTCGACTCGGCGACGGCCCTGCCGAGCAATCGACCCTCGCTGTCGCGCTCGTCGTCGAAGGCGACGGCGAGATTGAAGGCGCGGCCGGTGCGCTTGCTCGTGCCCGTCGCAACGACGCGCGCCACCCCAGACCCCGCCGGAACCCCCACCGCCCCTTCGTGCGGATGCGCCGGGAACCGTTCGACCACGCCTCCTCGGCGAGCCGGGTTCGACAAGAGCTCGTGCACGGGCAACACGGGCGTCACGCTCTGCGTGTCACCGTTCGATCCCGAATGAAAGTTCGGCCACGAGATCGTGGTCGTCTCGGTGTCGTCGATGCGCCGGTTGTGCGCGATGGGATCTGGGTTCTTGCTATGAAAGAAATTGCCCGATCCCAGGCCATCGAGCGTCAGCAACGAACAGCCGAGGTCCTGGTGATCGCGCGCGGTGAGCACGCCGCCTCCACGACGCCGGAACGCGTCGATGCCGGCGCAGTCGGCCCGCGTGAGTCCGTCGCCGACATCCACCGCGAAGATCCAGAGCTCGTCGAAATCCGATTCGGCGAGCTTCGAAAGCACCTCGTCGGCTCCGTCGGCGCCGCGCTCGATATTGCGGCTGACGACGTCGAACCTCACGCCCTTCTCATGAAGCGACGCGAGATGTCGTTCGAGAAGCGAGAACCGACCGATGTGCCAGTCGTCTCGGGTTTCCGGAATCGTCGTTTGGAGCAGGATACGTACGGTTTTCATCGCCGCAGCGCGATATAGGGCCTCTCTGGCGAAAACGGCCACCCCTCGTACGAGGAGCGCCGCAATACCGACGAAAGCGGCCGCTGTAAGGGTCGCGCGCGGACGTTCCCACACCAGCTCCTCGCCGGTCGTTGGAGCTGGTGCTGGTCTGACCCGCTAGTCGGGTGAGTGGCTCGATGTCACGATTGTAGGAACGCATGACGCGAGCGAGTTCGGAAATGAGGGCCGTGCAGGCCTTGGGCGGGCAGTACCAGATTCTTCGCACCATCGGAGAGGGTGGCGTCGCGATCGTCTACGAAGCCGAAGACATTCTGAGCGGGAAGCGAGTCGCGCTGAAGCGACTACGAAGCGAACCCGACGTCGACCGACGGCGTCGCGCGGTTCAGCTCTTCGAGCGCGAGTTCCACACGCTCTCGCAGCTCGCGCACCCGCGCATCGTCGCAGCGTACGACTACGGCGTCGACGGCAACGAGCCCTACTACACGATGGAGCTCCTCGACGGCGGCGATCTCGGTGAGCGCTCGCCGCTCGACTGGCTCACGACGGCGAAGATCGGTCGCGACGTGTGCTCGGCCTTGTCGCTCATGCACTCGCGCCGCATGGTCTATCGCGATCTGAGTCCGCGCAACGTGCGCTGCACGAGCGACGGCACGGCGAAGCTCATCGACTTCGGCGCGATGTCGCCCATGGGTCCGACGCGGTTCATCGTCGGCACTCCGTCGACCTGCGCGCCGGAGGTCGTGAATTTGCAGCCGCTCGACGGGCGCACGGACCTGTATTCGGTCGGTGCCACGCTGTACTTCGCGCTCACCCGGCGACGGCCGTACGCGGCGAGCCACTTCAGACAGCTCCCCGAGCTGTGGCAAGTGCGGCCGCCGTCCCCGTCGCAAATTCGACCCGAAATCCCCGAGGCGCTGAGCACCCTCGTGATGGACCTGTTGCAGCTCGACCCGGCACTCCGGCCACCGAACGCCGGTGAGGTGATGGAACGCCTCTCGGCGATCGTCGGGCGCGACGTCGTCGAGCTGCCGATGGTGTCGCGTTCGTACTTGTCGACACCGATGTTGGTCGGACGCGAACGCGTGCTCGAGCGCGCGAAGCGGCGAATCGTACGCGCCAGCCGCAACGAAGGTTCGGCGCTCCTCATCTCGGGCCCCTCCGGCGTGGGTCGTTCGCGCTTCCTCGACGCGTGCGTGTTCGAGGCGAAGGTCGCGGGCCTCACGGTGCTCCTCGCCGATTCGTCCGACGCCGCCACCGGCGCGTACGGCGTCGTCCGGAGATTGGTCGCGCAGCTCGTGGACGCCGTGCCGGACGTGGCACTCGTCGCGGCGCTCAAGGGCGACGCGGCCGCGCTGGCAGCCTTCATCCCCGAGGTCGCCGAGCAACTCGGCCCCGGCGCGCCGCTGGACGCGGCCGAGCTCGCCACACGACTCCAGCCAGCGCTGCGCGAATGGATCCTCGCCGTTTCGAGCGAACGACCTTTGCTCATCGCCGTCGACGACGTGAATCGCGCGGACGATCCCTCTGCGGGGTGGCTCGCGCTCCTCTCGCGGCAGGTGAGACAGCGCGCGGTGTGTATCGCGACGACCCTCGAGGCCGACCTTCCCGACGCTTCTCCGGCGATGCGGATGCTCGCCGAAACGAGTCGGCCGCTTCCGCTCGGGCTCTTGAGCCGCAAGGAGACGGAGAAGCTCCTCGATTCGATGTTCGGTTCCGTTCCGCGCCTGCAGCTCCTCGCGCACCGCCTCTTCAACATCTCGAACGGAAGCCCGCGCGACGTGGTGCAGCTCGCGCAGCATCTCGTCGACACCGACCGCGTTCGCTACCACGAGGGCGCTTGGTCGCTTCCTGAGCGCGTCGATGGCGACGTTCTCCCCGCCAGCATGGCGCAGGCGAGAAAGGCTCGCGTCGACTCGCTGAGCGCGAAGGCTCGAGTCCTCGCCGAAGCAATGTCGCTCGCGCCCGATCTTCGGTTCTCGTTCGACGAGCTCGTCGTGCTCACGGACCAGGCTCGCGCGGAGCTCATGCACACCCTCGACGAGCTGATCGTGGCCGAAGTCCTCGCGACGTCGGGAAACGACTACGCGCTCGGCCGTCTGGGGGCGCGCGCCGAGCTGGCGGAATCGGTCTACGGCGACGCGTCCCGGCACCTCCATCGCAAGCTGGCGGCGGTGCTCGCCGCGCGCGGAACGGACGGTCTTCGCGCCGCGCGGCATTTGTTCCACGCTGGCGACGAAGAGCTCGGCCTCGATACGCTCGTGAAGTTCGCCGAAGACTCCGTCCGCGAAACCGGCGCGAGCCCCACCGCCTACTACGCCCTCCTGCGTTCGCTCCCTCGGAACTGGCTGGCCCTCTTCGAGCAGGGCATCGGACTCTGCGAGCGATTTTCCCGGCCTCGACGCCAGGCATTCGCGCTTCACCTGCGCGTCGGCGGCGTCGCCACCCAGGCTTGCTTCGACGTGCAGTCGCATTTTTCCGTCGTCTGCAAGCAACTCTCCATCGACGCGGGGCTCGATCTATTCGGAGCAGAGAGCCAAAGAATACCGAGTGTCGCACGCATTCGTGAAGTGCTCGGGCTCGCCGCGGAGCGATACGGCAAGTTGCCCGAGAGCGAGCGCGTTCACGATCCCGCGGAGGCGCTGCAACAGCTCGCGCGGACGGCCATTTTGATCGTAGGCGTCGTCGGTTTTTCGCTCGACCTCGGTCTGCTCCGGCTTTGCCCTGATCTGACGCCCTTCACGCCCTTGTCCCCGACACTCGCCGTCGTGCAGAAGCTCGTGGAGGGACTCTGGGCCCGCATGACGGGACGCTACGAGCCGGCGCGCAAGATCTACCAAGGTGTCCTTGAACGGCTCGAGGACACCACTCAGGTCGGATTGGACGACACGTATCGGACCGCGGTGAAGCTCGCGCTCACTTTCGTGCTCGGGACTCTCGAGGCCGCGGTCGGGCTCGAATCGAGCTTGGCGCGCGCCGCCGTACTCGACGGTTCCCGCTCGCACGACATCAACGGCATTCAAGTACGGATGCTCTATCACCTCTGGCAAGGCGACGTCCGCGAAGCGGAGCATCACAAGCACACGGTCGAGCGGCTCTGCATCGAACGGGCGCGCCACGACGCCCTGAGCGGCATCCTTCTTTTGCGAGAGCTCGCCGCCTACGCGATGTCGGACGACCTGATGCGGGTGAAGCAATCGCGCGACGAGCTCGAGCGGACCGGCGGTCTCGCCAAGGCGTGGCAACCCGTCCTCAACTACGCGCGCGGCGAGTACGAACGGATCCGCGGCGACGACGCCGCGGCCCTCGTCGAATTCGAGGCCGCGATGAACGGGATGGACGACGCGGGCTCCGCGATCTGGCCCGAGGCCGCGGGCGCGCACGTCCGAGTCCTCGTCGCGCTCGGTCGGTACGACGAGGCGCGGAAGACCGGCGAACGTTATACGAAACGCGGTGAAGAGCGCGGCATGGGGCTCGAGCTCAACTACGTTCGCATGCCGCTCGCGATTGCGATGGCGACTGCAGGGGACGTCGACGGCGCGACGACCCTCGCCGACGCCGCGCTCGAAACCTTCGTCTCGGCGGGAACGACCGGGCTCAATTTGTTCCTCGCGTACGAGACCCGCGCGCGCGTGGCTCTCGTTGCGAAGGACATGGATGCATTCACGAATTTTTCCGAGCGTGCGGCCGCGCAGTGCCCACAAGGAGCGAGCGCGGCGCTCAAGGGCAGAAGCGATCGGTTGCGCCGGGAGGGGCAAACCTTCGCGAGCGCGGCCGAGTTGGAATTGAGCCCCAGCGAGCTCGTCACGCGAACCGGAATGGAAACGGCGCTCGGAACGGACGAGGCGGCGCGACCCGATCGCGTCGCGGAACGCGGACTACGCGCTCTCCTCCGAAGCTCCGGAGCCGACGAAGGTTTTCTGTATTGCGTCGAGGGCGGCACGTTCACCATGGCGGCGAAGATCGCGGGTCACGAGCTTCCGATGACCGTCGACGAGCTCGCCCGCAACTACATCGAAGCCGAGCTTTCGCAAGACGAAGGGGCGACGGGAGAAGCGACGGCGTCGCTCGAGTCCACGTCGGGATGGACTCAAGACGGCGACGCGATGTACCGGCCCGTGCTGCTCAGCCACCATACCGCGAGCGGGCCGGCCATCACCGGTCTCGCCGTCGTTCTGGTCCCGCCCGGCGTTCGTTTCCGGCACCCGACGCGCACGGCAGCCGACGTGAGCCGGCGACTCGCGAAATAGTCGGTTGACGCTTCCCGACGTCGTGGGAAGCTGCGGACGGGGAGAGTGGGATGAGGCAAAAGCGTTCGGTGATGACCGTTGTCGCGGTGGCGTCGTCATTGCTCGCTCATCGCGCGTCGGCGGAAGCGTCTGTCGCGAGCGACTCGGGCCGCGCGAGCAACGCCAGTGACTCCGGCGCGGCGGAGACCAAAGGAGAGACGGAGCGTACGTCGGTGCCGCCGATCGAGCTCGGCGCGGGCCTTCACGCGGCCATTGCATTCGGCAACGACTGCCGGAGCACGTCGAGTGACGTGAGCGGTTGCGGTGCAGGAGGTACCCTTTTCGGGTTTCACCTCGCCCCGCGCTGGCGGCTATCGCCGGAGTTTTCGGTCGGCGCGCTCGGTGGCCTGTCGTGGTCCGGGGATTCGTGGGGCAATGTCGTCACGAAGTGGTTCACGCTCGAAGCCGAAGGACGCTGGCACGTCGTCGGCGCGGGGACCGTCGACCCCTGGATCGGCATCGACGCGGGCGTCGTCCTCGACGTCGAAGGAGTTCCGGCAAGCGACATCTATCCCGCGAACAGCTTCACCCAGGCTGCACCGATGGTCGGCGGCGGCATCGGCATCGACATCCGCGTGGCTTCGTTCTTGATGCTGTCGCCCGAGGTCCGCGGGTTCGCGTTCCTGTTTCACGACGGCAACGCCTTCACCGCGCCATCGAACGGCGAGTCGAGCATCGCTCAGCAAAACGGCGTCATGCTCTCGATGAGCGGGACGTTCCTCGGCGGTTCGCGGTCACGCTGATTCGCACGCGACGAGCATCTCGGCGATGTCGGGCGGAATACGGCGCGGCTTGTGCGCTTCGTCGACGCAGGCGAGCAAGGTGTGGCCGTGCGTGAGGAGCTCGCCGTCGCGGAGCACGCGATAGTCGAAGCGCACCGTGACGCGAGTGAGCGCGCCGAGGCGTGTCTCGACGACGAGCTCGTCGTCGAATCGCGACGCGCGCTTGTAGACGAGGTGCGCGTCGACGACCGGCATGTGAAAGCCGCGCGCGTTGAGCGCGCGGTAATCCGCGCCGCGCCGGCGGAGGTATTCGACGCGGCCTGCTTCGACGTACGTGAAGTAGACGGCGTGGTGAACGATGCCCATCAGATCGGTCTCGAAGAACCGAACTCGGAGGGACAAACTCGTCACACAATGGGCGGCAATCGGTGCGTTCACGGTGGAAATGAGGCTGCCATGGGAGCCCCGGGCATGACACCAAGAGCAACCAGATCCCGGCCGATCGCGCCCGATCCAGCGAGAAAATGCCGGCTCCGGCGGGGTCGTGACACTCGCGTGAAAAAAGGCGTATAGGGCCCTGCTCATGACGCTCAAGGACGCCGAACCCCTCGTCACCGCCGCCCTCGCACTCACCGATCGAGCCGTCGCTCGCGCCACTGAAATTACCGCGAAGGGCACGAAGATCGACGACTACCAGGTGCTCTCGTCGCGCACGGCGTACGCCGCGACCGAAGCGCGCGCCGCCAAAGAGCTGTACGACTTCACGGCGGCGCTCGGCGCTCGTTCCACGCCGGCCCTCGAGCTCCTCGCCTCGGCGGGGGTCGCCGAGCTCGCCGCCAGTGCGCGGGATCGACTCGCGCCGGTGCTCGGCGATCTCGGCCTGTCGGAGAGCGACGTCGACGCGACGTTCCCCGCCGAGCTCCGTGCCCTCATGCGGAAGCTCGGACACGAAAGCGTCCTTCGCGAAATCGGACGCCACGTCGCCGAGACCAAGGGGCGAAACGACGTGCCGCTCGACGAGACGCTCGAACAGGTCCGTCACAGCGTTCGCCAATTCGCCGAAACCGAAGTCATGCCGCAGGCGGAACACATCCACCGCCACGACGATCTGATCCCCGAGGCGTTCATCGAGAAGATGGGCTCGGTCGGCTATTTCGGCCTCTCGGTGCCCGAAAGCTACGGCGGTTACGAGATGGGGAACCTCGCGATGATCCTCACGACCGAGGAGCTCTCGCGCGCGTCGCTCGCCGGCGCGGGGTCGCTCATCACGCGCCCCGAGATCCTCGCGAAGGCGCTCCTCGCGGGCGGCACCGAGGAACAGAAGAAGGAGTGGCTCCCGAAGATCGCCGGCGGCGAGCTCATGGTCGGCATTTCGGTGACCGAGCCGAACATCGGCAGCGACGTCGCGTCGATCGCGTGCCGCGCCGAAAAGAGAACCGTGAACGGCGTCGACGGCTGGGTGCTGAACGGGCCGAAGTCGTGGTGCACGTTCGCCGGCCGCGCCAACATTCTCGCGCTTCTCGCGCGCACCGATCCGGACAGCTCGAAGGGCGCGAAAGGGCTCTCGCTCTTCATCGTGCCGAAGGAAGCGAGCCGCGGTCACGATTTCGCCTGCGCGCAGCCGACCGGCGGCAAGATGGACGGCAAAGCCGACCGCACGCCGGGCTATCGCGGCATGCACTCGTTCACCTTGAGCCTCGAAGATTACTTCGTTCCGGCGAAGAACCTCGTCGGCGAAAAAGGCGGCGAGGGCAAAGGCTTTTACCTCCAGATGGCCGGCTTCGCGGCGGGTCGTTTGCAGACCGGCGGCCGCGCGTGCGGCGTCGCGCAAGCCGCGCTCGAGAAGACGGCGGAGTACGTCTCCGATCGCTCGCAGTTCAAGCGCCCGATCATCGAGTTCCAGCTCACGCAATATCACCTCGGTCGCATGGCGGCGAAGCTCGCCGCGGCCCGCGCCATCACCTACGCCGCCGCTCTCGCGATGGACGAAGACGAGCGCAAGGCCGCTCCGCTCGCGGCGCAAGCAAAGCTATTTTCATGCGACGTCGCGGTCGACGTGACGCAAACCGGTCAGCTCCTTCACGGCGGCTGGGGTTACGCCGAGGAGTACGCGATCAGCCGCTACGTCGTCGATGCGCAGGTGCTCCCGATCTTCGAAGGCGTGAAGCCGATCCTCGAGCTGAAGGTCGTCGCGCGCAGCTTGTTCGGCGGCGCATAGGCGCGCGCCGCGATGACCTCGTTTCATCTCGTCCTCTACGTCTTCGGGGTCATCTTTCTCGCGGAGTTGCCGGACAAGACGGCGCTCGCCGCGCTCGTGCTCGCGACGCGCTACGAAGCGGCTGCGGTGTTCATCGGCGCGGCGCTCGCGCTCGCCGTGCAGAGCGTCATCGCCGTCGCCGCGGGGAGCCTCCTCTCTTTTCTCCCCCCGCGCGCCATTCACATCGGTGCTGGACTCTTATTTTTGGGGTCCGCGATCGTCATGTGGCGTCGCGGAGACGAAGACGAGCACGCGAGCGAGAAAGCCGACGAGGGCCGTCCGAGTTTCTTCAAAGCCGTCGGAACGGTGTTCGTCGTCGTGTTCATCGCCGAGTGGGGCGACCTCACGCAATTCGGCACGGCGGCGCTCGCCGCGCGCTATCGCGCGCCACTCGCCGTCTTCGTCGGCTCGACTCTGGGTCTCTGGGCCGCGCTCGCCATCGCCGTGTTCGTCGGCAACCGCGCCGCGAAGCTCCTCGACCCGAACCGCACGAAAAAAATCGCCGCCGTCGTGTTCGCGCTCATCGGCGCGCTCCTGGTCGCCGGCGTGATTTAATGCAGTAGCTGTGCCGCGTCGGCTGCTCAGGGTCCCGCCGCGGCCTTCGTCACGAGATCGAGCGCGCCGCGGAGCTTGTCGACGACGGGAAGGACGGCAGCGCCGACGCCGTAGCGCGACGCGAGCCAGTGCGGATCGTTGAACGAGAGGTGCGTCGCACCGGCTTCGTCCTCCCAGACGAGCACCTTCAGCGGCAAGTCGAGCCCCATCGTCTGCACCGCGACCATGAGCGGCGTCCCGCCCTTCGCGTTTCCGAAGACGAGCACTTCGGTGGGGCGCAAGGTGAGTCCGGCCGCCGTCGCGCCGCCCGCGTGATCGATGCGCGCGAACACTTGCATCCCCTTGCCTCTCACCTCGGCCTCGAGGCGATCCATCGTTTCCTTCGGTCCGAACCGACTCTCGAGCGTGACCAGTCCTTCCACGTCGACCTCCTTCTCACCGAAAATGTTCAACCAAAAATGACCATGCTCTGACGGCTGAAGGCGAGGAGCGTCCCGTCCGAAGCAAAGATCGTCTGCGACTGACTCGTGTACCCATCCCGCGCGGCGACGAGCTCGGCGTGGACGCGAAACCGTTCGAGCGACAGGTGCTCGAACTCCGTCGCGACGAACTCGAGCATCCAGGTGACCGAGCTGCCCGGCGCGCGCGTCGTGAGGTGAGTCAGCGCGAGCGGCGGGAGCACGTCGGCAACGGCAACGACGTGCGATTCGGTGACCGGCCCGGTGTCGATGACGTCGAGGTCGACGACCGCGCTCGTCTCCTTCGAGCCGGCGAAGAGCATCCCTCCCCGAAACCACCGCCGCCGGAACTGCCGCACGAACTCGGGCATGAACGCGGGGTCGTAGCCGATGAGCTGACCTTCGCCCTCGACGCTCGGCGCCCCCGACGGAACGACGTTCACGGCCGAGGCGCGTGATTTTCCGAACACCCCGACGACGAGGCACGCGACGTCGCTCCCGACGAGCAGTCGCGCTTCGACGTGCACGACGTTCTTGCCGGCGCGAAGCACGCGCGCTTCGGCGGAGATCACGCCCGCCGGAACCGGTGCCAGGAACGTCACCTGGAGCACGCGAAGCGGCACGTCGCTCGGCACGACGCTCCGCATCGCGGAGAGCGCGATGACCGCCTGGAGCCCGCCGAACAAGCTCCGACCCTGCGTCCAATCGTCCCCCACCTCGACGCGGGCCTTGCCGTCCTGGCCCTTCATCGCAGCGAGCAGCTTCGAAAACTCCATCCGGAGATTCGTAGTGCACCGACGGCGATCCGCCATCGACCACCGTGCAGGACGACCCTGCGCAATTGCGACTTCCGGCTCTAATTCCGGAGTTTGCCGGCGGCGCGCTTGGCGTCGCGCTCGAGCGTGACGGGTTGCGTCCCGAGCACGCGTT
>CAZDNG010000015.1:0-3229 GCA_964506835.1 uncultured Polyangiaceae bacterium | reverse complement strand
GCGGCGCGCTTGGCGTCGCGCTCGAGCGTGACGGGTTGCGTCCCGAGCACGCGTTTCCCCGCGACGTGGAGGACGGGCTCGAGCGGCGAGATCACGTCGACCAGATCGCCGATGCGGAGCACCGCGCCTTCCGCGCGCGACCGCGCCCGCTCGTACGGCGCCGTGCCCGGGTCGTGTTGCTCGGCCGATTCGAGCGCCGACACGAGCTCGCGCGCGACGCTCTCGATGCGCTTCATCCGAGTGCTCGACGGCGACGAACGCATCTTCTCCTCCGCGTACATCGCGCGGAGGATGCCGACGAGATCGCGAACGGCCTCGAACTGGAAGGAAGCAGGCACGGCCCGAGAAGCCTACCGAACCTGCGCGGCGAAGAAAGCGGCCGCGTCTCGCGCCAGCGCCATGGGGAAGAGAACGGAGCCCACTGTCGGACTTGAACCGACGACCTGCGCTTTACGAAAGCGCTGCTCTACCACTGAGCTAAGTGGGCGTGGTAATTCGGGACCGCGCCTTTGCTCATCGCTGAGCTAAGGTGGCGGTTTCAGGCGGCCGGGAGCATACGCAAGGGGACCCTCGAGTCAAGGTGCGGAAGGTGCGGGTTTCGACGCGGCGATCGCCAAATTGCGTGGGTTCAAGGCGCCGCGGAGAACCCTGGCGGAGCCGGCACGGCGGGGTGGTCGCAGCGGCCATGCTGGCGGCGATCGTGGCCACCGCGTGCGCCTCGTACGGCACGATCGGCGCAGTGCTTGCGCAGCGCCCCGACGGTCGACTCTTCGTGCGCGACACACCCCTCGCGCTCGCGTCGAGCAACGCCGGAATCGAACCGGGCGACGAGATCCTGCTGATCGACGGGCGCGACGTGCGCGCCATGGACGCGAAGGGCGTACACCACGCGCTCGAAGGCGACGTGGGGGATTCCGTCCACCTCACGGTGTTGCGGGGCGAGCAGGTCACGCGAATCACGCTCCGTTTGACGCCCGCACCACCGATGCGGAAAACAGAATGATTGGAATGAGCGGAAAAGTGTCGACTTTTCAGGTCGGCAGGACCGATCGCGGGACCTCGTCCAAATGGCCGTCAAAAGCCACCGGAACGGCGATTGTTCCGTGATAGTGTCCGCGGCCGCCATGAGCCGTTACCTGTTTACTTCCGAATCGGTTACCGAAGGTCACCCCGACAAGCTGTGCGACGCCGTGAGCGACGCCGTGCTCGATGCATTGCTCGAGCAGGATCCACGTGCTCGCGTGGCCTGCGAGACGTTCTGCAAGACGGGGTTCGTCATCGTCGGTGGAGAAATCACGACGACCGCCAAGGTCGAATACGGGAGGATCGCCCGGAACGCGATCAAGGACATCGGATACACGGGCTCCGAGATGGGGTTCGACTGGGAGACGTGCGCGGTGATGACGGCCATCGAGCCGCAGTCGCCGGACATCTCGCAGGGAGTCACCGAGGGCGAAGGTCTCTACAAGGAGCAAGGGGCGGGCGACCAGGGCCTCATGTTCGGCTTCGCGTGCGACGAGACGCCGGAGCTGATGCCCGCACCGATCATGTACGCGCACAAGCTGGTGCAAAAACTCTCCGAGGTGCGGAAGAAGGGCGTGGTCGGCTTTCTCCGTCCCGACGGCAAGAGCCAGGTCACCGTCGAATACGAAGGCCACGTACCGAAGCGCATCGAAACCGTCGTGCTCTCGACGCAGCACTCGCCCGACGTGAGCCACGAAGATCTGACCGAGGCGGTGATGGAGCTCGTCGTGAAGAAGAGCCTCCCGCCGAAGCTCGTCGACAAGAAGACGAAGTTCTTCATCAACCCCACCGGGCGCTTCGTCATCGGAGGGCCGTTCGGCGACGCCGGGCTCACCGGCCGCAAGATCATCGTCGATACCTACGGCGGCATGGGTCGTCACGGCGGCGGCGCCTTCAGCGGAAAAGACCCGTCGAAGGTCGATCGCTCCGCCGCGTACTACGCACGCTACGTGGCCAAGAACGTGGTCGCATCGGGGCTCGCACGCCGCTGCGAGGTTCAGGTCGCCTACGCGATCGGCGTCGCGAAGCCGGTCGGCGTCAACGTGAACACGTTCGGCACGGGCAAGGTCGACGACGATCTTCTCGCACAATACCTCTCCGAGAAGTTCGACATGCGCCCGCGCGCGATCATCGACCAGCTGAATCTGCTCCGGCCGATCTATCGAGAGACCGCCGCGTACGGCCACTTCGGTCGCAAGGGTTTCCCCTGGGAGAAGACCGACCGCGCGAAGGGCATGGCCAGCGACTTGCTCGGCAAGCGCGGCAAGAGCTGGACGCCCACGCCGGAAGCACCCGCGGTCGACGACGAGCCCGCGCCCGTCGCGAAGGGCCGTCCGGCGAAGAGGGCCGCGAAGGCCGAGCCGGTTCCGCCGCCCGCGCCCGCCGCGAAGCGTGGGCGCAAGGCGAAGGAAGATCCGAGCGACAAGGCTCCGAAATCCACGAAGCGGATCCGCGTGCCGGCCGCGCCGCCGACTCCGGTGCGGGCAGCGCGACGGGCGCAACGCCGCGTCGGCGGTCGTCGGCGCGCCTCGAAGCGCTGAGACGTTGATGCATCGAGGGGTCGGAATCGCACGACGCGCGTCCGACCTCGCCGTCGAAACGTGAGGAACCCATGACGCTCAGCTCCTTTTTCGGGCCGGTTGCTCGGCGCACGGCGAGAGCGGCTTTCGCCTCGCTCGCGCTGCTTTCGGTCGGCTGCGTCGACAAGCAAAAGTGCGACGAAGCCATCCAGGTGACGCGCGACGCGCTCGCGAAGGATCAACCGGACATCGCCCGCCAGTGGCGCGACCGCGCCTGGAAGATCTGCAACGACCCGTCGATGACCACGCCGCTCGACAAGGAAATCACCGACAAAGAGGCGGAGATTCAGAAGCGCGCGACCGACCAGACGAAAGCGATCGCGGACGCGGCCCAGCAGCGCATGAATACGTCGACGGCGGTGTGGAAGGGCTTCGACAAGCTCGACCCGAAAGCGAAGACCGAGGCGGCGCTCGACGCCTACCGCGACAAAGCTCAGAGAATGAGCGACGGGCTTCCCGCCGACTACGCCAAGCAAGTCGACGACTACAACGCGCGCGCCTACGAGCAGCGCAAACGCCTCGTCGAAGCCGGAGCGCCCAAGTAGGCGCTCCGAGATTTCTTGGGATCCGCTAGACGCGTTGCGCGATGATCCCGTGCTGCAAGCGACGCCCGCCGGGCTCGCCGG
>CAZDNG010000014.1:28368-139739 GCA_964506835.1 uncultured Polyangiaceae bacterium | reverse complement strand
CCAGAAGGGGATCGCCAGAAGGGGATCGCCAGAAGGGGATCGCCAGAAGGCCGATCGTTAGAAAAAAGCGAGCGCGATAGCCCTCTTCTGGCGGTTCCTTCTGGCCTTCTGGCCTTCTGGCCTTCTGGCCTTCTGGCCTTCTGCCCTTCCCCACTTCTGCCCTTCTGGCGATCCCCTTCCCCCCTTCTGCGCTCCCGATCCCCTCCCCCCCTCTTCTTCTTCTGCCTATCCGCTGACCGGCGCCCGCGCGGCGTCCCAGTCCGCGCTTTCTTCCGCGAGCCGTGCTCGCGCGCGCTCCGCGTGCGGCATCCATCGGCCGCGTTCTAGTCGCGTGTAGAGGACGATTCCGCCGGCGGCCCATTCGCAGATGAGCGCGATCCATCCACCGGCGGCGCCGAGGTGGAAATGGAAGCACAGGAGCGCCGCGAGCGGCGGCGTGATGATCCAGGCGATGGTGACCATCGCGATGGTCGCATAGCGGACGTCACCGGCGCCGCGGAGAGTCGATGCGCCGACGACGTAGAGGGCGACGAAGGGCTGGAAGCCTGCCGCGATTCGAAGGAGACGCGCGGCGAGGGCTTGTACGTCGTGATCGGAGGTGAGCTCACCGGCGATGAGCGTCCCCACGAAGACGTACACGACCGCGCAGAGTGCCCCAAAAATCAAGGCTGCCACGAGCCCCAGGCGAGCGACGCGACGGACGAGCGCGTCTTCGTTCGCGCCGACCGCTTGCCCGGCGAGCACGCCGGATGCTTCGGCGATGGCGAGCATGGGGAGCACCGCGAAGAGATTCACCTGGTTGGCGATTTGATGCGCGGCGAGATCGCGATCGCCGACCCGGGCGATGAGCGTGACGAGCGCCGAGAAGGAGCCGACGTTGAAGAGGCGTTCGAGGCCGAGCGGCGTGCCGGTGTGCCAGAGATCGACGACGTCGCGGCGCATCCACGCGCCGAGGCCGAGCCCGTCCTTTCGCTGCACGAGCAAGAGAAGCGCCGCTTCGAGGCTCTGCGCGATGACGGTGGAGATCGCGGCGCCGGTGACGCCGAGGTGCAACCCGAAGATGAGCGTCGCGTTCAGCGGGATGTGAAAGCCGTTCGCGATCAGAGCCGTGCGCATGGGCGAGCGTGAATCGCCGAGGGCACAGCGGATTTCTCGGACGGCGAAGGCGACGAGCACGAGCGGCGCGCCGAGCAAGCGGATCGCGACGTAGCGTTGCGCGACGTGAACCGCGGCGGAATCGTCGGCGAGCGCGGGCAGGCCGAGCGCGACGAGCTGACCGGCGATCGCGGTGAAACCGCCGAACCCGACGGCGATGACGAGCGCGGCGCCGATGTAACCCGGAATACGATCGTGGCGCGACGCGCCCACGGCTTGCGCGACGAGCACCTTGCCGCCCTGGAGCACACCGATGCCGAAGCAAAGGAGCGTGAACGTGATGACGCCGCCGAAGCCGACCGCGCCGAGAGCAACCGCCCCGAGCCGGCCGGCGAACAGCGTGTCCACGAGGGTCATGACGCTGTACGAGAGCATCGAGACCATGATGGGCCACGCGAGCCGCACCAACTCGGGGAGAGGTTTTCTTCGCCACCTCAATTTGTCGCGCTGATTTTCGGTATTCATGGCTGTTTTTCCCTGGATTCGAGCTTTTCGGAGACCAAAACGACGAACGCCGCGGAACCTTTCGGGCCGCGGCGTCGAGAAATCGGAGAAGAGAAAACTCAGCTCGTCGAAACCTCGCGCACCGCGGCGCCATAACCGGCGTGTCCTTGGACACACGGCTTCGCTGCGACTTGATTGAGGCTCGACATGATCATCTTCCTGGCGAGGAATGGAATGTCATAGGACCCCGTCGTCGTCAAGACGATGGGGTCCATGACAGACGACGAAGCGTCAGATCCAGCGCGCGTTTACCCAGACTTTTCCGTGGCCTCGCGCTTCCCAGTGGCCCGCTTCGTAACGTGCGTTCGGGCGCGGCGGTCGATCGTAGTGGCCCTTCTCCCAGACGTACTGACGACCATCCCAGCGATGGTTGCCCTGCACGTACACCATTCCCGGTTGAGGCGGCGGAGCGGGCGGCGCTTCGTACACCGGCGGCGGAGGCGGAGGCGGATTTTCCACGACGACTTCTTGGGGCGCCGGCGCGGGCTCTGCGTACGGTGCCGCCGCAGGCCCGCTCTCGACGTAACAACCCGACGAGACGACCGGGAGCGCGGCGAGCCCGAGCGTCGACAGAATCACGGTGGCCTTCGTCACTGACCGATTTCCTTTTCGAGCTGCGTGAGCTCTTGCGCGGCGTTCGTGTCGCTGATCGCCGTCGACGCCTTTTGCTCGTAGTCCTCTTCGGTGGGCACCGCTGCAGCAGGTGCTGCAGCCCCGGGAGCTGCTGCGGCCATCGTCGGCGCTGCGGCGGCCGGGTCGGCCGCAGTCGGCGTCGCGGGAGCCGCGGCGCTCGGAGCGGCGGCGGGTGCAGCCGCGGCCGCGGGCGGATCGGACTTGTTCTGGTTACAGGCGCACGCGACGAGCGCGACGACGGCGAACGCGATCAGATGTTTCATTGGCCACCTTGCGAGATTCGGATTTGCTGCATGACGCGAGCGTCGCGAGCGACTTCGCGGTTGATGTCGTTCTGACAGCGCGACGCGAGCGCGGTGTCACCCTTTTGATTCGCGACGTCGAGGATGCGGTTCAATCGCGCCATCCGATCGGCGTGCGTGTTGAGCTCCGCTTGCGCCGCCGGCGTGTTGACGATGCTCCCCCACGTGTTCGTCACTTCACTCCGATGCTGCGCTGCTCGGTCGGCGCGACTTGCGTCCCAGGCGTGTTGATCGCGCATTCGGGCTCGGCGATCCGCTTCGCGTCGCGCTTCGTCCGCCTGAAGACGGGCAGCGAGCGCAGGGTCGGCAGGCGGGGCGACGGCAACCGGGGTCGCGGGCGGCGCGACGGCGACCGGAGTCGCGGGCGGCGCCGGATAACGATCGTGGCGATCGTCGTGGCGATCGTCGTGGCGGTCGTCGCGGTGATCGCGGGGATCGGCGAACGCAGAAGCGCAGAGCGTGCCCGCTCCGAACACCGCGACGCCGACTCGGAACCAGCTCGGAAGTCTCAACTTGGTCATGTGCACCAACCCTTTCGCTACGCGAACGCCCGCGCCCGCGGCGTCACTGGGACGTCGCGTCTCCGAGGAGCTCACGCGTTTGGGGCGTTGGACGTGCACGCGTGTGCGGGCCCTACGCGACGTCGTGAAATATTTCTCACGCGCACCCATGCGCACATTCGACCACCAGAGTGGTCGGATCGAAGCGTGTAACTTCGCCACACTCGTCGACGGAGCGTCGACGATCGTGAAGACCCGGCGCTTTTTTCTACACTCGCAGCGCGATCACGTCGGCCAGATCTTCTGCACGATCTGTTCGAGCTCCTTCACTGTCTCCGGCTTGAGACCGTGATTCGGGTGCGGCCAGGCGAAGGTTCGAGAATCCGCCTGGTTGCACGAGAAGGAGATCATCATGTCGTTCAGCGGGCCATTGTTGTTCGAGAACGAGAGGCCCATTTCGGCGTACATGCAATTGCCGTGGTCGACCTGGAAGCTGTCCGGATTGCCGAGCAACTTCGCGAGCTGATCCTTCAAGTCGTTGTCGATGACTTGGGTCTGACCGAGGATCCTGAAGTTCGGCTGTGACATGGGAAAGCGCGGCGCATCCGGCGGCGGCGTCGGGACTACGGCGGGCTGAGCCGCGGCGCCGAGCATGCCCTGGGGCAAAAGGCCCGGCGGTAAGAATTGCTGGAGGCCGGGGAGCGCTTGCTGCGCCCACTGCATGATCTCGGGGGGCAGACCGGGGATGCCCGCGGCGGTGGGCGCGGCGGCCGCGACCGGCGCAGGCGGATCGAAATTTTGGAGCCTGAGCATGGTGACGTTCGCGGTCTTCAACGTGTCGAACGGGGCGGCAGGCGCACTGGCGCAACCGAGGGCAGCGAGACCGAGGAGACCAACCGAGGATGCGATCCGGATCATGCCCGACGAGTATCACTTCTCCCCGGTCGCTGGAACAACCGTCGTCCGGTCCGTGGGGCGAGCTGCCCCATTTTTCGGACTTTGGCCAGTCGCACGCTGCTGACGGGAAGGAGGACGAGTAGGCTCCCCACACGATGCCGCATGTCCTCATGACCGGAGCCACGGGGTTCGTGGGTCAGGCTATGACGAAGGCGCTGCTCGCCAGGGGCGATTCGGTGACGGCGGTCACCCGCGACGTCGAAAAAGCGCGTCGATCCCTGCCCTCACCCGTCTCGTTCGTGACTTGGGACGCCGATGAGCTCGCGAAGGCCGTCAGCACGGCGGACGCCGTTTTGCATCTCGCGGGCGAACAAGTCGTCGGGCGGCGTTGGACGCCGGAACTGAAGAAAAAAATCATGGATAGCCGGGTCGTGACGGCGAACGACCTCGTCCTCGCGATCGAGCGTGCGCCCTCGCGACCCCGGGTATTCGTGAGCGCGTCCGGGGTCGGCTACTACGGGCCGCGCGGCAACGAGCCGGTCGACGAGAAGGCGAGTGCGGGCAAGGATTTTCTCGCGGAAGTCTCGCAAGCGTGGGAAGGCGCGGTCGCCCAGGCCGCGTCGCGCGTCGGCCGCATCGTGTACGCGCGCTTCGGGATCGTCCTCGGGCGCGACGGTGGCGCCATTCCGGAAATGGCGCGGCCGTTCAAGATGTTCGTCGGGGGTCCGATCGGTTCGGGCGAGCAACCGGTGCCGTGGGTGCACCTGGACGACGTCGTGAAGGTGCTGCTCCTCTGTCTCGACGATGATTCGCTCGAAGGTCCGGTGAACGTGACCACGCCGAACGTCGTCACGAACGCCGAGCTCGCGCGCGAGATGGGCCGCGTCCTGCATCGCCCTGCGGCGTTCCGCGTCCCGGCGATGGCGATCCGGTTGCTCTTCGGCGAAGGTGCCGAGCCGATCCTCACCGGGCAGCGCGCCGTGCCGGCCGTGCTGATGCAAAAAGGCTTCGAGTGGCGCTACCCGCGCCTCGGCGAAGCGCTCGAAGACGTCCTCGCCTGAGCTCCGGATTCGCCGAGTACCGAACGCACCGCGCGACGCTCGACGTCCGAGCCCGATTCGAGCACCCGCTCCACGAGCTCTCGCGCTTCGGGGTGCGCGAGCCGCGCGATCGCGCGAAGCGCCGCGAGCCTCGCCTCGCCGTCGGGGCCGGCGCGATAGAGTCGCACCAGCGGATCGAAAGCGTGGTCGAAGCGGAGCCGCTCGATGGCCCGGCGCGCTTCGTCCACGACCGCGCGATCGGAGTCGCGAAGCGCCCGCTCGAGCGACACGAACGTCCGCTTGTACAGGCAGCGAGACAGCGCGCGGACGGCCGCGAATCGCACCGTGGGCAAGCGGTGGCGCGCGAGCGACTCGAGCGGCGCGATGACGCGGTAGAGCTCGATCGCGCCGAGTCGCTCGGCGACGACGGGAAGCGTGCGCGCCTCGTCGCTCGGGCCCGCATTCGCGGCGGCGAGCGCCGCGAGACGGCCGAGGAGTGCCAAGCGCCGCACCGCGGGATGCGCCGGGTCGTCGGGTTCGGCCAACAAATCCGCGCACGCTTCGAGCGCATCCCCGCGGTCTTCCCATTCGAGCAGATCGTCCCGCCAGAGGGGCGGCGGGACGTGTTCCGCGTCGTTCGAAGCGAGCCGCGCCACGCCGCGAGGCGCATCGGCGACCCCGTCGAACCGATGGCTCGCCACGGCGTAGTGCGAGCGACGTGAGGCCGCGACGTCGAGCTCGGCGAGCTCCCGGTACGCACCGCGCGCTTTCGAAAACACGCCGGCTTCGACGAACGCGAGCCCGCTCGCGAGGAGTGCTCTCTCCGCTGCATCCCGCGCGTCCGTCGTAGCGCGTCTCGAAACGGCGGCGTGCGCCGACGCGAGGAACGAATCTCCGCGGAGCTCGGCGGCGCGACGAGCCATCGCGGTCAGGTTTCTCCGCGCCGCAAACACGCCGAGATCGGCGGCGAGCGTCGCGGCTGCGCCGTGCTCGCCGGCCGCCGTCGCCGCGAAAATGGCCCGCTCGTAGGCGGCGATCGCGTGCGCACGGAGGTCGTCCTCGGTGAGCACGCGAATCGCGTTCACGAAACCTTCGAGGCGATGCTCGAACGCACCGGTGAGCGTTCCCACCGCGACGAGCATTTCGTAGCAGTCGAACGCGCGCTCGCGTTGTCCTTCATCGAGAAAGCGAGCTGCTGCGGCTTCGAAGCACCCGGCGGCGACCTCCGCGGCTTCGCTCGGCGCGTGGTTTCCGACTTGCCGTTCGGTGCGCGCGACGTTGTAACGAACCAGGCCCGAGACGTACGGGTCCTCGTCGAGACGACGGTCGACCGCGAGCCGCGCGAACAGGGTCGCCGCTTCGTCGACCTTGCCCGCCGCTTCGTATTCGAACGCCGCCCGCACCGAACGTCCGCTTTCGGCAAACGCCCGCGCCGCTTGCTCGCGGTGCAACAGGGCCGCACGCGGCAGGGAGCCGGCTCCGTCATCGTCCGCCGCCGAAGCGCCCAGCATCGACTCGGTGCGCGCGCGATCGACGAGCGGGACGTCGTCGGCGGGCGCCGCGGTGTCGTCGCGGAGATACCACGCGCACGCGAGCGCGCCGCGACCGTCGCCGCTTGCGGCGAGGACCTCGCCGAGCGCCCGAACCGCGCAGGCGTAGTCTCGTTCGGGCGCGTCGGTGTGCAGGAGCGCGGCAACGAGCGCCGCGCGAGACTCGTCCAGAGCGCCGCGCCGTACGAGGTCGGCGGCGCGCGAGGTCCACCACGCCGCATGCTCCGTGGGCGCTCGAGCGAGCTCCTCGACGGTGACGCCGCTCATCGTCCCTCACCCACGGCCGAGCCAGGGCCGCGCGATTTCGTGGCTCGGCCGTCCGAGTGACCGTCCATCAGAATTTCTTGGGCACGCTGCCGTCGCGTTGCGGCGTCGAGAAGTCCCTGAGCGTCGACCGTCCAATAACCGTCGAACGCGTCGAAAAATGGCCCTTCGCACTTCCCCGTGCTCGGCAAGAAGAAGACGGCGTAGAGCCGGGCTCGATCTTTCACCGCCCGAACCAGCGCTTCGGGAACGCGGAACGCGCCGTGCGTGAACAGATGCACGGCGGTCTCTTCGCGGGTCGCGCCGTGGAGCGCGAGCTCCGCGCGCAGTTCTTCGAACACGCGCGCCGGATGGCGGCCGCGTTCGCCGTGAAACGAGAGCGCGTGCAGCACCGGCACTTTGCCGTTCTTCACGACCCGCGGCTCGTAGAGGTGCGCGTCGAAGAACCGGAGCGTCACGTTCTCTTTTTGCTGAGCGAGCCGCTTGGCGAGCGTGATCGCCGTCGCGCGCGAAAAGGTGCTCCGCTCGCCGCGCATCGACGCGGAAGCGTCGATCAAGAGATGGCTCGTCCGACTCTTCGTCTCGCTGCTTCGTTCACGGAGGTAGAACAGGAGCTCTCCTTCGAGAAATTTCCGCTCGAGCTCGGCGTCGTCCGAGGCGAGCTCGCTCGGGACCAAATTGTCGACGCCGCCGCGACGCGAGAGGCCGCCGTAGCCGTCGATGGGGCCGAGATCGGCGTCGCCGCGCGCGTGTATTTCGGCGACCTTCGGCAACAATTCGAGCGAAAATGTCGCGATTTCTTCCGCGCGCGGATCCCGGAGCGCCGTCAGCAAGTCGACGAGCGACGCTCCGAGCGGCGCGCCGCCATCGCCGAGGCGTTGCCACAGTTCGACCGCGTGAAGCGGGAGCGCGTCGAGCACGGTGAGCACCCGGAGCCGCCCCTCGACGAGCGCATCGACGGCGCGCGCGTCGCGATCCGGCGAATCGAGCGGCGCTTCCGGGCGCGCGGGCGCGGCGTCACGGCCCTCACCGCGACGGAGCTCGGCGGCCACGAACCCCAAAATATGCGCCGCACACGCGACGACCAGCTCGTCCGCGGGCGCGAGGGCCGCGAGCCGTTCGATCGACGGATGCGCCGCGACTTCACCGACGAGCGCGCGATACGCGCGACGGAGCGCGTCGTGACGCAATTCGTCGTCGGGCGCGAGCGAGAATCGGTCTTTGGGGCACGACAGGAGGGTCCCGAAGTCGGCGACGACGAAGGGCGGCACGCTCACGCCGAGACGCGCGAGTCCGTCTTGCCAACTCGCGAGTCGAAACGCGACGGAGCGGTCCGGGACGACGACGGCGAACGAACGCGGGGTCATGGGCGAAGCTCGAGGCGGCACGCGCCGCCTTTGCCGCTCACTCGGCGATGCACGACAAGGTGCGCGGCTCTCCGAGCAGAGTACGCGTCCACACCGCGCCGCTCTCGCCGCGCTCGTGCGGGGTGGTGAAGTGGTAACGATAGAACCGGACCTGCGTGGCTTTCGGTCGACGCGGGAGCGGAGTCGCGAAGAGGAATTGCACGGCTTCGGGATCGTCGCACATCCGGACGAGGAGATTGCGAACATAGAGCGGCACGCCGCGCTCGTACGAGAGCCCGTAAAACCAGAGGAGAAAGTCGACGCGCGGCTGGTGCGGCGCGACGAAGGGCGGCGCGCGCCGAGGGTCGCCGGGCTTGTAGCGAAGGTCGTGCTCGGTGAAGTCGTCCCCGTTCGACGTCGCGAAGGTGGGTTCGACGCGCTCGCGCGTGATGTGACCGAAGAGGTGATAGACGTTCACGATCCGAAGCGGCGCGACCGTCTCGGAGAGGGTCTGTAGCCCGCTCGACGTCGGCTCGGCGGACGTGAACGCGCCGAGCGCGTCTTCGAACGACACCGCGATGTACGCGAGCGTGAGCAGCGCGCCCACGGTGAGGCGTGCGAGAGACATCAGCGCGACGGTGTCGGCCGAGCGCAAGAAGTCGAACGGCCGGCGCAGCAGCCGTCGTGTCCGTCGCTCGGCGACGATGACGTTCACGCGGGCGACCCGAATTGCCCGCGCAGCGTCGGCAAGGCGCGCGCGAAACGCGCGGCGAAGCGCGACGAGCGGCCGCCCGAGCCATTCTACGTCGCGATCGTCCAGGAGAAAGACGTGGAGCGCGACCGCGAGATAGCTGAAAAAGCCGTAGTTCGCCGTCGCGATGTTCATCACCTGAAAACCGGTCAACAGAGCGCAGGCCGTGAGCCGAAACGGACGCGGCAAAAAGATGAACACCGGGATGACGAGCTCGAGGACGAGCGCACCGCGGCTCTCGATGGCATGCCACGCGGCCGGCAACTGGTGCGCGTACCACGCGAGCGCGGTCGGGAGCGGCGCGGTCTCGTAGTAGAACGACATGGCGCTGCCGTCCTTCCAGTCGCCGAGATACGACTGGTACTTCGCGAGCCCCGACTCGAAGTACAACTTGAAGAGGAGCACGCGGAACAGAAAATGCGCGAGCCGATGCCGGCGCGACGAGAGGAGCGTCGCGAGCGCGCCGCACTCGATGAGCAAGTTGTCCCACTGAAACGCCAAGAAATCGCGACAAATGACGGCGTAGCTCAGGTACAGGACCGTGGATGCCGCGAACGCGAGCCGCGGCGCGACGCGACCGAGCGCGACGAGCGCGAGCACGACGCCGACCGCGATGCCGCCGAGGAGCGCCGCGTCGCTCGCGTCGTGACGGAAGAGCGTCGGGAAGCGCAGGAACGAGACGTCGGGGCGCTCGGCGACGGCGCGCACCAGATCCGACGCCGGCAAGAGCCCGCGGCTGCCGACGAGCACCTCGATTTGAACGCCGAGCGAGAGCCATGCGACGACGAAGACCAGCGCGAGCAGCCGCTGAAAGAGGCGAGTGACGGCCGGGCCCGAACCGGGCCCGAACGCGCTCAGACTCAAACGTGGTCCGCTTGCCGAGCTTCGGGGAGAACGCTCTTCGGCGTCTTCGAGTGCTCGGCTTGGGCCGCCATCCGGAGAGATCGCTCCCACGTTCGTTCACCAGTGATCAGTCGTGCGCCGCGCTTGTAGAGGATGTAGCTCACGCCCCAGTTGATGAGCACGATGAGCCGGTTCCGGAACCCGATGAGGTACCAAATGTGCACGACTAGCCACGCAAGCCAAGCGATGAACCCGCTCAGGCGTAACTTGCCGGTTTGCGCGACCGCCCGAGAGCGGCCGATCGTCGCCATCATGCCCTTGTCGAAATAGGAGAACCGCTCGGGCGGCACGCGACCCTTCACACGGTCGTCGATGACACCGGCGACGAACCGCGCTTGCTGCATCGCCACGGGGCTCACGCCGGGAAGCGGCGCTTTTTCCCCTTCTGGAACGAAGCTCGCTGCATCGCCGATGACGAACACCTCGGGGTGTCCTGGAACCGAGCAATCCTGCTTCACGAGGACCCGCCCGGCCCGGTCGAGCGGAACCCCGAGCGTCTTACCGAGGCGCTTCGCCTCCACGCCGGCAGTCCAGAGGATCGTCGACGCTTCGATTTTTTCGCCGCCGAGCGTGACGCCGTGCTCGTCGATGCCGGTCACGGGTGCACCGAGCTTCACCTCGACGCCCAGCGCCTCGAGCTGCCGGCGCGCGCTGTCGGCCATCGACTGATCGAAGCCGCCCGGAATGAGCCGCGCCGCGCCCTCGATCAAGACGACGCGCGGCTTCTCGTTCCGGATGTGCCGAAAATCGTCGGCGAGCACGAACCGGCCGAGCTCGACCAGAGCGCCCGCTACTTCGACCCCGGTGGGCCCTCCGCCGATGACGACGAACGTGAGCAAGCGCCGGCGCGCGTCTGGATCTACCTCGCGCTCAGCCGTCTCGAAGGCCAAGAGCACACGGCGCCGCACTTCGACGGCGTCGTCGAGCGACTTCATGCCCTGCGCGTAGCGCGACCACTCGTCGTGGCCGAAGTAGTTCGTCTTCGCGCCGACCGCGACGATGAGGTAGTCGTAAGCGAGCGTGCCGCCGTCATCGAGCACGACGCGTTGCTTCGCGAGCTCGACGCTCATGACCTCGCCGAGGATGACGCGAGTGTTTTCCTGTTTCTTCAGGACCGAACGGATCGGCACGGCGATGTCCGCCGGACTCACGCCGGCCGTCGCTACTTGATAGAGGAGCGGTTGAAACAGGTGATGATTTTCGCGATCGATGACGGTGAGCCGCACGGACATTCGTCCGAGGCGTTTCGCCGCCGTCAGGCCACCGAAACCACCACCGACGACGACGACATGAGGGACTTCGGTCATCACGAAACCTGGGGAGCGCCGGTTTCATAACCCTCGCAGGTGCGCATCGGGAGGGGCGGATACTTGCGAAATCGAGAATCGGTCGCCGCTCGGGTGCAGAGCCAGAACGTGCTGCCCTTCGCCGAGACGACGACGCGCGCGTGACGGCACGTCCCGCAAAGGCCGGCGCGCGCCGCGGATGCGGCCGAAATGGGGCGTTCCGCGTCGCTCACGACGCTGCCCCGAAGTGAACCACCGAATGCCAAGGCACACCTCTCCCTCCCTCACCGAGCGGAAAGGCGCAAGGCAACCCGAGACGAGCGACGGAAAAGCGCTCTAGGATCGGCAGAGTGACGATCCGCGCGCGGCGAGTCTCGGAACGACGCACCTCGCGCGCGGCCCGTGGGCCACGCTGCGGGCGAGCCGCTTTCGCCGGTCTCTCGCTATTGAGCACGCTCTTCGCGGCTGCGAATGCCGCCGCATACCGCCCCTTCGACGGCACCGACGGCGGCGTCGCGGAGACCGGCCACTTCGAGCTCGAGCTCGGCCCGGCGCACTACTACCGCGAACGCGATGTTTCCTACCTGATCGCGCCGGCCACGGTGCTGAACCTCGGCATCGCGCATCGCCTCGAGCTCGTGTCCGACTTCCAGAACTTCGTCACGGGGGAGCGCTTGCCGGGCGTTCCGCGCGCTCGCGTGCTCAACACCGACGTGCTCGTGAAATGGGTCGCGCGCGAGGGCGTGCTCCAGGACAAGACGGGGCCGAGCATCGCGTTCGAGGGCGGCGTCCTCACGCCCGAGCTCGGCGGCAATGACGGCTTCGGCGCGCAGCTCGACGCGATCGTCAGCGTGCGCGGCAAGGTCGGCGCGCTTCATTTGAATTCGCAAATCGCCGACGCCCACGACCACCACGTCGACTGGTTCGAGAGCCTCATCCTCGAAGGACCCGACACCTGGTCGCCGCGACCGGTCGCCGAGCTCTATTTCGACAACGAGTTCGGCGGCACTCGACGATTCTCGGCGCTCGCCGGCCTGATCTGGGACGCCTCGCCGTATATCTCCCTCGACGCCGCCGGCCGTTACGGCACCGTCGACGGCCATCCCGTCGAAGAAGTGCGCTTCGGATTCACGTTGGTGGTGCCGGTTTGGGACGCAAAGTAGGGCGCGGCTAGCCGCCGTTGCGCAACACCAGTCCACCAGAGCTGGCGGCCCAGACGGTGTTGCCGAAACCAAAGACGCCGTTGAGGTTGCCGAACGGAAGCGTCGTGACGGCCCCGGTGCTCGACATGATGCTGAACCCTCCGACGAAGAACACCCGGGTGTCGTCGCCTCCGACGGACGTGAAGGGCGTCGATACGTGACTGGATGGTGTGATCGCGCTGAATTTGTCGCTCGCGACGACGTAGTCGAACGCCCCGCCGCCCGCGAAGTACACATCGGTGGCCGTTCCCCAGACGGCATTGCAATAACCGACGCTCGACGCCTTCGGCGTCCAGTGCGCGCCGTCGTAGTGCAACACGACGCCGTTGCCGCTGGTGCTCCCGTAGCCGCACGCCCAGGCGTCGCTGGCGGTGTGCGCCCAGACCCCCATCAGCACCGGAGTTTCTCCTACGAACGTCGGGGTCACGTCGGACCACGCGAGGCCGTTGTAGTGAGCGATGTTCCCTTGTTTCGTGACGATCCAGACGTCGTTCGTCGCCGTTCCCGAAACGGACGTCGCTAGCCCTTGCACCGGGGGATCGGCGGGCTGGAACGACGACCCCTGCCAGTGCAGCACGCTGCTTCCGACCAACCAAACGTCGTTCGACGCAGAGCCCCACACGGCGACCAAACCCTGGGAACCCGTCCCGATGAGGTCCCACGACGTCCCGTTCGAGTGCGCCACGCCGGTAGAGCCGGCGATCCAGATGTCCGTCGCGCTGCTTGCCCATCCTTGGCCGAGGTTAGTCGACCACGCGCGGTTGATTGCAGACGTGTACGACTTGTCATCGACGCGATAGACGCCAGGGCCGCCACTCGCCAGGATCGTCCCTTTGTGGTCCGACCACAGCGCGTAGAGGTTGCTGTCGGCCGTGTCGAAGGGGCTGACGAGACCACGCCAGTCGGTGCCGTTCCAGCGCGCGACCGGCCCGCCGGCGATGATTGCCGTCGCGGACGTCGGTGAATCGCCGAAGACTGCTGCGGCGGAGTCGCCGGGGATCGGCGTCGTCGACCAGCTTCCACTCGCGAAGTGGTGCATCTTCGCCCCCGCCACCCAGACGTCGTTCGCTCCCGACCCCGAAACGCCGTGATTTTGAGTCGCGTTGCTATCGAGCAGGGCGGAGGTCTTGTCTTGCCAGGCGGTTCCGTCGAAGTGGAGCAGGCTGCCGTTCGTCGCCCAGACGTCGTTCGCCGCCGACCCCCATAGGCTGTCGATCTGTTCGTCGGTCGGCGTCCCCGGGAGGGTCGTCCACGTCGCGCCATCCCAGTGGTGCCCGGCGCCGATCCACACGTCGTTCGGTGACGTTCCCCAGATTGCTCCGGGGATCGAGTCGAAGTTCGGCGTGGACATCTGGCTCCAGTGATCTCCGTCGTATCGGAGGACGACGGTCGCGTCGTTCGCTGTCGTCGCAATACCCGTCGCCCACACGTCGTTCGGTGAAAACCCGCTCACGGCGCCAAGTTGCACTCCGGGAACGACGTCGCCGACATAGTCGGTCGTCCAGCGCGCGCCGTCGAAGTGAATGAGGCTTTGAGCGCCGCCCAAGGTCCACACGTCGTTCTTGCCGCTGGCCCAGAGCGAAAATCCGCCGTCTCCGGGGAACGCGATGTCGCCGCCGGGGCCCGTGAATCGCTGATTCTCAAAGTGCGAGAGGCCCGAGCCCGCGATCCAGATCGACCCGGACGGCAACCCGTGCATGTCGGCATAGCCGGACACGTTCAACGTCGGCAGCTGCCCCCATGTCGTGCCATTCCAATGGAATAGCCTTCCACCGCAAGCGCAGTCGGTCAGCGGCGCTTGAGTCGGCTCGGGGCCGTTGCTCGTTACCCATACGTCCGTCGCCGATCGCGCAAAGATCGCGGAGCCCGAGGTCGGCGGGCCCGAAGGGATCGACTGCCATCCGCTGCCCGCGGTGCGATGCATGACACCGGTAGCGCCCACCGCCCAGACGTCGCTCGCCGAGGTGCCCCACACGGCGAGCATCGGCGTCGCATTGTCGAGTGACCACGACGCGCCATTCCACTTGATGATGCCCGCGTCGCCGACGGCATAGGCGTTGTTCGCATCGAACGCCCACACGCGCGAGACCTGAGGATCAGTTTGTTTTTCGGTCCAGCTGCCGTCGTAGTGCAAGATCGTGGTCGGGCCGACGGCCCAGATATCGTTCGGGCCCGTTCCGAAGATGCCGAACAGGTCGGCGGTCGAGTTGCTCGTGCTCGGGCTCCACGCGGTGCCGTTGAAGTGAAGGATCGTGCCGCCGTAGCCGACGGCGTAGGCGTCACTGGTGCTCGACGCCCAGACGTCGTTCAAGGTCGTGGTCGTCCCGCTCGTCGCCGGAGCCCACGTCGTTCCGTTGAACCGCTCGACGGTCCCATTGGGCCCGACCGCCCATCCGTCGGTCGCCGAGGTGAGCCACACGCCATACAGCTGCGGAATGACCTCCCCGTGAACGGTGCACCAGCCGTTCATGCAGTCCGCGGCGCCGCAGACGTTCGGGATGCCGTTCGCGCCGCAGACCAATCCGCCCGAGCACGTTCCGGTGCCGCACGTGAGCACGTGACCGCAGCCGTCGTCGACGGTGCCGCAGTTCATGCCGAGGCGTGCGCACGTGAGCGGCGTGCAACCGCACGCGCCGGGATCGGGTCCGCCACCGCACGTCGTTCCCGACGGACACCCGCCGCAATCGATGATGCCCGCGCTCGTCGTCACGCCGCCGCAGCGATCCGCGGCGCAAGACGGCCCCGAATCGGTTCCGTTGCCGCCGCTGCCCGACACACCCGAGTCCGGCGATCCACCATCGCGGGTCGTTCCGCCCGATCCTCCGGATACGGCGCCGCCATTCCCCGAATCACTCGTCGTGCCACCGGATCCACCGGACGTCGTGCCGCCCGTTGCCGCGCCGCCGGTTCCCGATGTCGTCCCGCCTGTTCCCGCGCCACCCGTCGCGGCGCCGCCGGTGCTCGTCGCACCCGAACCGCCGGTAGACGCGCCGCCAACGCCAGCACCGCCCGTCGCGGTACCACCGGTCGCGCCGATACTCGATCCGCCTGCGCCGCTGCTTCCACCGGAGCCGCCAGCGCCTGCTTCGGATGCGCCGCCGCCGCCTCCGTCGCTAGAACAACTCGCCGCAGTCACCCCGAGCATGACCAAAACAAGACGCGTGATCGCCGACCCCGGATCCCTCATCTTCTCAAAGTCCGCCCAACGACGTGGTCGTGTCAAGCGACGGGCGTGTGGCGAGTCGCAACGCGTGAACGCCGCGAGTGATTCGTCGCGATCGGCGAGAACGGCGCGTGAGGCGTCTGACCTAGCCGGATGCTGCGCGGTTTCCCCGTGTCGCGGTCGCGCGCCAGCGCAAACGCGAGCGCTCGGGGAGCGGCGACGATTTGGAATACTTCAATGCATTCAAGTATCGCGGACGGGGCGCGAGACGCGGCGGATGCGCGGAGCCCCATTGCCCCCTCGAGCGTGCCGCGCGGCGAAGCGACGAACAGAACTGGTGCAAGAGGGCTACCGCGGTCGGGTAGCCCCCGTTCACTCACGCTCGCGCTTCAGGTTCACCCAGCGCGACGCGTGACCGTCGGCGCTGCGGCGGCGATCGTGGGGAGCGCAATGCGCTCTTCGCCGACGTAGCTTCGCGTCGGTGGCGCGAAGCCGCACGACGTACCGTCGCGGTGCACGACCTCGTTTTCCCAGGGAAGCTCGTAGCGACCCGCGACGAGATCTTTCATGTACGTGTAGGGGCAGTCGCGGGCGCCGCCGCGCACGGCGACGTAGCCGCGATGACCGAACTGATACGGGTTGTTCTCGACGCCCCAGACGCGACGCGCTTCGCGCACGAGATCGGGACGGATTTCGGCGGTGATGATCTCGTCGGCGCGACCGCCGCCTTCGACGAGTGGCACGCCGTCGTATCCGATGATCATCCCCTCGCCCATCGAGTCGAAAGTGCCGTCGGAGCCGCACATGCAAACCGACGCGGTGTACATGAGGTTCGAAAATGAGTTGGCCTGATTGGTGATGCGCCAGGCGTGGCGAATGGGCGCCGTGTAGCCCGCGGTGCGGAGCATGACGTCCGCGCCCTTGTACGCGCACTCGCGCGCCATCTCGGGGAACATGCCGTCGTGGCAGATGATGAGTGCGAGCTTCGAGCCGTTCGGTCCGTCGCACACCGGAATGCCGAGATTGCCCGGCTCCCACGGCTCGACCGGAACCCACGGATGGAGCTTCCGGTAGTAAAGGCGCAGCTCGCCCTGATCGTCGAGGACAATGCCGCTGTTGTAGGGGTTGCCCCCGGGGTTTTGCTCCATGATCGAGAAGCAGCCCCAGATGCGGTTGTCGCGGCACGCCCTCTTGAACGCGGCGACCTCGGGTCCTTCGAGCGAACATAGGATCTCGGGGCTCGTGTCCATCGACAGACCGTGGAGCGAGTATTCTGGAAATACGACCAGGTCCATGGACGCCATGTTGCGGCGCGCCTTGGCGACCAGCCCGACGATACGCTCGGTCTGCGCGGCGATGTGGCCCGCCGTCGCGATGACCGGGAGCTGGAGCTGTACGAGACCGATGACCACGCCGTTCGGCGACTTGTTCAATCCACCGAGTCCACTCATGACGATGTGCTCCTTCGAGCGACGACGATAAGCCGCGGCGGTCCGAGGCGCAGCGTCGTTCCGGTCGAAAAATGGGGCCACGCGGCCGACCGCGCGTCCGACTCGAGCCGAAAAATGAAGCCGCAACCGCGACGAAACTCCGGGGCCGTCGCAACGAAGCACGCCGTCGCGTCGACCCGCGCGAACGACCGATCCGACTGTGATACGACCCTGGCCGATGACCGGCGCGCGGGGGCTCCCCATTCTCGGAGCGTTCCTGCTCGCCCTGTTCGCGTCACGTCGAGCCGTCGCAGAGGGCGATCGTCCGTATCGTCTTTCGTACGACGCACCGGCAAGTTGCCCGCGCGAAGACGAGCTCCGGCGCCGCATCGAGGGCGCCACGTTGCGTGCGCGACCGGCGCGACTCGACGAGCGCGCCATCGATGTGGCAACACGGGTGGTCGAAATCGGAAGCGCGTTCACCGGTGTGCTGCACGTGCGCGCCCTCGACGGCTCGGAGATGTCGCGGGAGGTTCCTGCGCCGACGTGTTCGGAGGTCGTCTCGGCGGTGGCGCTCATCGCGGCCGTCGTGATCGATCCGGACGCGGCGAGCGCCGGCGCGTCTCCCGGCGCGACCGCGAGCACGCCGCCGAACCCCGCGACGACGCCGGTCACCGGAACCTCACCGAGCCTCGCGACGACCCCGCTCGCCGCGCCGGCGGGCCCGACGACGCCCGTCGCGCTCACGACGCCAACGACCGGCGAGCCGCGAAAAGCAGTGCCCGGACGCGAGACCGCAGGAGGGGCTCTCGCGTGGGTGAGCGCGGCCGTCGATTTCTCGGCGAACGCCGAGGTCGGGCTCCTCGGCGCGATGGCGCCAGCGCTGTCGCCCGATTTCGGCGGTGGCGTGGAAGCGGCTTCGCGCGCGCGAAGCGTGCTCGCGCCCGCGCTTCGTCTGTCGGTACACTACGCGCTGAGCGCGCAGTTTCGCACCCGTGACGGAACGGCGCGCTTCGACCGGATCGCCGGTCGCCTCGGCGCGTGTCCGCTGCGCATCGACGGCCCGGCGTCGCTGGCCGTTCGCCCCTGCGTGGACGTCGAAGTCGGCGATCTCCGCGCCTCGGGAGCCGAGACGAAGGATCCGGCGGTAGTTCACCTGCTCTGGGCCGCGCTCGGGGTCGGCGTGCTCGGCGAAATCGAGCCATTTCGCCGGTTCTCGCTCGGCGTCGAGGTCGGCGCGACCCTTCCCCTCGCCCGAGATCGCTTTTACTTCGATCCCGACGGTCTCACGGCTCACCATGTCGACCCCGTCGGTTTCCGAGGAGCCTTGTTCGTCGGTGCGCACTTTTTGTGATCCGGCAGGCCGAGCGCGCACATGACACGGTCGTCCGACGAGCTCCGCGGCCCACGCGCGGAGCTCTCTTCGAAAAGCACCCTAGTGCGCGCTGCAACGAGGCCGACGACGACCTCCGGCGCTGAGGCACCGGCGCGCGAACCTTTGCCCCCGAGCCGATTGCGTGCCGTTCTCCGCGCTCACTACGGCGACGTATGGCGCGTCGTTCGGCGGCTGGGGATCGCAGAGGCATCCGCGGAGGACGTCACCCAGCGGGTGTTCATCGTGGCCGCCGAGAAGCTCGACAAAGTCGAAATCGGGAAAGAGCGGTCCTTCCTGCTCAGCACCGCGACTCGAATCGCGGCCAATCACCGGCGCTCCGCCCACCTGCGAAACGAGCTCGCCGACGACGACGCCGCGCGAGCTCGCCCCGATGCGAAACCGGGGGCCGATGAGCTCCTCGACGAAAAGCGAATGCGGAATCTGCTCGATGAGGTGTTGGACTCGCTCCCGGAAGAACTCCGCGCCGTGCTCGTCTTGTTCGAGCTGGAAGAGGTCGGACTCACGGAAATCTCCGTCGCGCTCGGCATTCCACGCGGCACGGCGGCGTCGCGACTCCGCCGAGCCCGGGAGATGTTTCAAATCGCAGCGCGACGAACGCGAGCCCGACTTGCATTGCCGGAGGAGGATCGCTGATGGCCCCCACGCGTCTGCTCGAAAGCGGAGAAGAAACCTTCGAGGTTCGCCTGCTGCGTGCTCATCGCTCGGAACGACCGCCGGACGGCGCGTTGATTCGCGCCGAGCAAGCGCTGTGGCTCTCCGCCGGCACGGCGGCCGTGAGCATCGGGGCAACGGGACACGGCGCAGCCACGACGATGGTTCGAGCAGCCGTCTTGAAGTGGTTCGGGATCGGACTCGCGAGTGGGCTCGTCGCGGCGTCCGGCGCTCGATTCGCGACCGATCCGGCTCTTCGCGCGATGCTTCTCGACGAGCGCGTCACGACGATGCACGCGCACGGAGCGACGACCGCGCGGAACGCCGCCAGCCACGTCGAGGCGCCGCTCGAGCCCGTGACGGCGGCTTTGCGCCCGGCTACACGAGTGACCAATGCCCCGCAATCCGCGGCATTTTCCGTCGATTCTGCGTCGCGCAAAGGGCGAGCCGACGAAGCCGCTCCTCGAGCGACGGGGGTCGATGATCCGTCGTCTCCCACGCCATCGCTTTCGGCCGAGCTCGCGCTTCTCGAGGGCGCGCGACGCGCGCTCGTCGCGCATCGTCCCGCGGACGTGCTTGCCGCACTCGACGCCTATGACGCGAGCGCCACGAGCGGCGTTCTCGACCAGGAAGCGCGCCTCTTGCGCATCGAAGCGCTGCTTCAATCCGGTCAAGACGTCGCCGCGAAATCGCTCGCCGCTCGCGCGCTACAAGAGGAGCCAGCCGGCCCGCATTCGGGCCGGCTTCGCGACATCCTCGCCGCAGCACCGAAGTGACTGCCCCCGAGCGAGCGGTTACTCCTGAGTGATGTGGACGTTGTGGACGTCGCCGCGCGACGTGAGATCGTCGCCGGGCGAGATCGAGAGGTCGTGCGTGAGCCCGGCTTCGCTGCCGTCCATCTTCGAGCCGCTCACCTGAACGTCGAAATGGACGCGAGCCGGCATGTCGAGACCGCAGGTGTGCGCGTCGCACACGCAAATGGTCAACGGTGGCGGCAAGCAGAGCCCTGCGGCGCCACATCCAACGCGTTCGATGACCCCGGTGGTCGGGTTTTGCAAGAAGCATGTCGAGCCCCCTTCGACTCCCACGCCACCGTAGTTCGGGAGACACTCGTACTGGCCAGGGTTCACGGCGTCGGCGATCGGCGGTTGCAGGGCGCACCACGATTGCCACACCTCGGTTTCCGCGATGCTGAACTGTAGGCGCGACCCATCGAAGGTTCCGTCCACGACCGTGTACTCGAACCCTTCGATCGCGAGCCGATACGGCGGTTGCCCCAATCCGTTGTATCCATTGCCGGGGGCCTCGGGATTCGTGAAGGGCCCGACCAAGCCCGCGCCGAACTTGACGTGACCCGTCACGGCCGTGCTCGACATCGCCGAGAGCGTCACGGTGAGGGCGTCGGAGCCGCTGTCGAATTGGTAGTTCTCGACGTAACCGCTCCAGACGACGCCGGTCGGCGGCGAGAGCGTTCCCGCGTCGGCAGGTGCCGATACGCCTTCGTAAACGGCGCCCCCGTCGGCGTAGACCGAGCCGGATGACGCGCCGCCAGTGCTCGTGCTCGCGTCGGTGTCGCTCGGCATCGAAGTTTGTCCGCCGGTAGCCGTCGCACCGCCGGTCGTGCTCGCTGCGCCGCCCGAAGTGACGCTCGCGCCCCCGGACGCGGTGACGCCTCCAGTCGTTGGTGCTCCGCCGGTGGACGTCGATGCTCCGCCGGTGCCGAATCCAGCGTCGAAACCGTTGCTTTCGGCTTTGCCCCCACCGAGTCGATAGGAGCCGTCACTGCACCCCATCAATCCGCAGCACAACGCGACGCTCGTGAGCGTGGAAAAATGTTTCATCGCTAGTTCCTCTCCTGCACGCGCTTCGCCCGGTTTCATGTGTGACGAAGCGCACCCGGATCACGGATTCGTCGCTCGCCGGTCGGTTACCGACGATCTTTCAATCGAACGACGAACCGGAGGCCCGACCAGGTGTCGTCGATCGCGCAGACCTTGTTGTCGACGAGGCCGAGCTCGAGGCCCGACGCGCGCACGAAGCCCTCGGTGAGATCGGTCGCGACGCCCGACGCTTTTTTGGGCCACGCCGCCCAGAGCCCGCCGTTCTGCGCGAGCTTCTTCGCGAGCGGCGCGAGCCGCCTTTCGAAGTCGGCGCGCGACGTCAGAAACACGACGATGACGTCCCAGTTCGCGCCCGCGACCGAAGTGGTTCGCAAGGTCACTCCGTCGGGCAAGGGCTCGAGCTCGGCCTCGAATCCCTTGCGCGCCCCCACGAGCGCAACACGGTGACCGTCTTTGATACCGAGCTTCTTGGCGAGCGGCGTCTTCGAATAACCAGCCACGCCGCGAGCGTGCCTCAGAGTGGCGAGGCCGGCTGGGGGAAAATCGGGATCGAGCTCGGCGGCTCGATCGGGGCAGGCGGCGAATTCGGAGGAGGCGCCCAGGGCGGCCGCGTCGGAAGCGGCGACTCCTGTGGCGATGGCGGTGGTGCGAGAGGCGGCTCCATCGGCAACGGCGTCGTGCTCGACGGCGACGGGGGTGGTTCGGGCGGCGGCAACGTCGGAGGCGTCGTCGGGGGCGAGGCAGAGTCCGTCGCCGTGGCACTCGGAGAAGCGACCGGTGACTTCGGCGCCGAACGACCGCCACACGCCGCCACGAGCATCACCATGGCGACGAGCGACGCCCACCCGAAGAAGCGCGCCGCCGTCGCGGTCGTCGCTCGGGCGACGTGTTCGGGGGGCTCGTTTCGACACGCGGCGATGGTCTGGAGCACGTGCGGCAAGAACGACGGCTCGTTCCGCCGGTTCGCCGGCGGCTTCGGCAGATCGCGAGGGAGGAGATACGGTGCGTCCGTCTCGATCATCAGCCTGTCGGCGGGAACGAGGCGAACCAGATCTTTCAGGTGCTGACCGCGACGCTGGTCGCAAATGTACCCGGTGATGCCGATGTAAAGGTCGAGATCGAGGTAACGCACGAGCTCGTCCTTGCCGCCGGTAAAGCAATGAACGACGGCGCGCGAGAACCGCGAGCGATGGCGCCGGACGATCTCGGCGAACACGTCGTGCGCGTCGCGTTCGTGAAGAAATAGCGGCAGCCCGACCTCGGCGGCGAGCTCGAGCTGGGCTTCGAAGCAGCGCTCTTGCTCGGTGCGCGTCGAGAAGTTGCGGTCGAAGTCGAGTCCGCATTCGCCGATTGCCACGACGTCTCGCGAAATCAAATCGCGGAGCGCCGTCGACGCCGCGGCGTCGAAGAGCTTGGCGTGATGAGGATGCATCCCTGCCGTCGCGCGCAAGAGCTCCGGCCATCGCTGAGCGAGACGCCGCGCGTCGGCGCTCGTCTCGACGTTGGTTCCGGTGACGACGATCCGTCCGACGCCCGCTCGCACGGCGCGCTCGAGCACGGCGTCCAGATCCGACACGAACGCGCGGTTCGCGAGGTTCGCGCCGATGTCGACGAGCGAGGGGGCGTTATCGGCGGTCATGTCGTCCGAGAGCGTGAAGCAGCACGCCCCGCATGCAAACGCGCGAAGGCTCACCGAGCGTTTTCCGGAGCGTTTCAGGGCACGCTCGCGCCCGCTTGACGAATCGTCTCGCCTCATATAGACAACCGCGCATATAGCCACATGGCGATATTAAGCGAATGAACCCCCCTTCCGCCTCTCTGGACAAGACCTTCGCCGCGCTGGCCGATCCGACGCGGCGTGCGATTCTTGCCCGCCTCATGCAAGGCGAAGCTTCGGTGAACGAGCTCGTCGCACCGTTCGAGCTGAGTCAACCGACGATCTCGAAGCATCTCAAAGTGCTGGCGAACGCCGGCCTCGTCGAGCGTCGGCGCGACGCCCAGTTCAGGCCGTGTCGGCTCAACGCCGCCGAGCTCGAAGGCGCCTGGCTTTGGCTCGGCGGGTACCGCGCCTTTTGGGAACGCGCCTACGATCGTCTCGACACTTACGCGAAGGCGCTTCACGACCAGGAACTGAAGGAAAAGTCGCATGTCCGAAAAAAATCGAAGCGCCGCCGCGCCTGAAGACGACCCGCGCGAGGTCACGATCACGCGAACCTTCGACGTGCCGGCGCGCATTCTCTTCGAGGCGCACAGCTCGCCCGAACACGTGCTCGTCTGGTTCGGTCCGCCGAGCTGCCCGCTCTCGCTCTGCGAAATGGATTTTCGTGTCGGCGGTCGCTACCGCTTCGCGATGAAGAACCCCGACGGAGAGCTCATGACGCCGTTTTCGGGCGAGTACCTGGCGATCGAAAAAGACCGAAAGATCTCGTATTCGAACACGATGGAGCTTCCGAACGCCGAGACGATGATCGTCACGCTCACGTTCGAGGAGTCGAACGGAAGAACGACGCTCACGCATCACACCCGCTTCGGATCGGCGGCGATGAAGAAGGATCACCTGGGACGCGGCTATTTCGACGGTGTCGGCGCGAGTCTCGAGCTGCTCGCGGCGCTCGCCCACGCGATGGAGCGAGCCGACGCTGCGAAGAAAGGACGACCATGAAAACCACGACGTCGCGTGACGGCACCACGCTCGCCTACGAAGAGCTCGGGCGCGGCCCGCCGCTCGTCTTGGTCGACGGCGCGCTCTGCCGTCGCGAGTTCGGGCCCATGCCGGCGCTGGCTCCGATACTCGCGAAAGAATTCACGGTGTTTCACTACGACCGGCGCGGACGTGGCGACAGCGGCGACACCGCGCCGTACGCGACGGAGCGCGAAGTCGAGGATCTCGCCGCGATCTTCGACGCCGCCGGAGGCTCTGCGTTCCTGTACGGCATCTCGTCGGGCGCGGTACTCGCGCTCCGCGGCGCAGCGAGCGGCCTCCGCGTGAAGAAGCTCGTCGTCTACGAGCCACCCTTCGTCCTCGACGATTCGCATCGGATGGACCCGCCGGATTTCCAAGAGCGCATCCGCGCGATGCTCGCCGCCGGCGACCGCGACGGCGCGGTGAAGCTGTTCATGAAAGTCGTCGGCGTGCCGTCGTTCGGCATCTTCATGATGCGGCTCATCCCGAAGGTCTGGCCGAACCTCCGCGCAGCCGCACACACCCTTCCCTACGACTTCGCCGTCCTCGGCGACACGCAGAAGGGACACGGCTTGCCGGCCGAGCTGCGCGAAACAATGTCGGCGATCACCGCGCCGACATTGGCTCTCACCGGCGGGAAGAGCCCGCCGTACTTGAATCAGGGCGCGAAAGCCGTCGCGGAAACCGTGCGCGGAGCGACGTTTTCAATCGTCCCGAAGCAAAACCACAACGTCGCTGCGAAGGCCATCGCGCCCGTCTTGCGACAAGCCTTCGCGTCGTGAGCCCGCCTCGCCGGGTGCCTGACCCACGGAAAACGGCGCCTCCGATCGAGTCGTGGTAGATTTCACCCTAACTTTATGGAGAGATGGAAAGCGATCGTGGTCGCGAGCCTACTGACGGCTTGTGGTGGATCGGTGTTTACGACCGATGAAGGCGGGAGCAAGGATGGGGGCTCCCATACCGGCGGAAGCGGCGGCGGTTCGTCGCTGACCGGCGGTAGCGCCGGCACGTCGAGTGGCGGCAAGACCGGAACCGGCGGTACCTCGAGCGGGACCGGCGGAGCGACCGCAACCGGCGGAGCGATCGGAAGCGGCGGCGTCGCCGGAAGTGGCGGCACCATCGCGAGTGGCGGCGTGGTCGGAGTCGGCGGCACCGTCGCAAGCGGCGGCAAGGTCGGAGTTGGCGGCACCGTCGCAAGCGGCGGGATGGTCGGAGTCGGCGGGGTGGTCGGAGTCGGCGGGGTGGTCGGAGTCGGCGGGGTGGTCGGAGTCGGCGGGGTGGTCGGAGTCGGCGGCTCGATGAACGACGGAGGCACCGTCATCACGGCGTGTCCGCCGCAGCCTCCCGTCACCGACGTACCGTGCAAGTCGGGCCTCGTCTGTTCGTACGGCACGGATTCGCGCCCGAGTTGTCGCGAGGTTTACACCTGCTCACAGGGCGGGTGGTCGGTCGCGCTCTCGAAGTGTCCCGCGGTGCAGGATTGTCTGGCGCTTCCGACCAGTCCAGTGGTCGGAAACCCCTGCCCGACCCCCGGCGAGTATTGCGAATTTTCGAGCCATCTGACGTGCGCATGCACGCCGTGCAGCAACACCAGTTGCGTGTCGACCTACGAGTGGACGTGCATGCCGCCCCCGCCTTCGCCGTGCCCTGCCGTCCCGCCGGACGAAGGACAGCCTTGCGAATCGGTGAAGGGAAACCAGTGTTCGTACGCGTTCTGCGGCGTCCCCGAGTACGTCTTCGCGACCTGCTCGTCGAAGATCTGGTCGTGGCAGTTTCCGCCCTGCGCGATCAGCGCGCAGTGACGGCACGCGCCGTCCTCGGGGCCTGAAGGCAATCAGATGGTTTCTACGGTCGCAGGCCGGCGGCACATTGATCGAGGAGGGCGTCGAGCCCGTCGAGAAGGAGCCGGTTGCCGTCTTGCGCGTACGCCGCGAGCCGCGCTTCGTAGCGCGGGAGCGCAGCGATGAAAGCGTCGAGCACCGCGCCGTCGACCTTCTGCGCGTGTTTGCCGAATCCTTCGCGCTCGAGATAAGCGGCGTTCAACGTTTGCTCGAATTGGCCCGCGACGGGCGTCGCGAGCACGGGTTTGTGCAGGTACACGCACTCGCTCATCAAGGTGAACCCGCCACCGGCCACGACGCCGCGCGCCGACGCGAGATCGTCGATGAACCCCGCTTCCGAGAACGGCCGATACGTCAGGTTCCCCTCGATTTCGTCTTCCTTCAGGCTGCGACGCATCCCGTACACGCGACACGGCAAGCCCGAGGCGGCAAGCCCCGCGACGAGCGCGTCGTTTCCCTCCGCCGTTTGATACACGAGAAGATGTTCTCCGCGGGTCGCCCGTGCGGAAAGAATTTCTGGGCGGAGGATCGACGGATACAGCGTCGTGCGCGGCTTTCTTACCGGCGGGTAGTAGAACGTCGTGACGAGGTAGTGGTCCGCGCGCGGCAGCTTCGCTTTCACGAACGCCCGCGCGACCTCGAAGCCCGCTCGATCTTCGTCGATGATGCTCGCCTCGTGCGTGCACCGATTGAGCATCTGATTGTTGTCGAGAGAGAGGACCGGCAAGCTGTGGATCTTCGCGTAGAGGTACGTCCACGATTCGAAGTCGCTCACGACGACGTCCGGGCGAAACCCGTCGACGAGCTCGAAATACGCCCGGATCTGTGCCGGGGCGGCCTTGATGCCGAGCGCGAGGTTGGAGAGCAACGTCTTCGTCCGGCGGACGCGGTTCTCTTCGTAAATGATGTGCATGCCGTGAATGCGATGCACGTTCGCGAAGTGCGCGCGGAGGTAGTCCACGGCGCGCTGGGACGCCATGGTCTGGATATCGTGACCGGCGTCGGTCAAGTGACCGAGCACGACCCGAGAACGCATGGCGTGCCCCATGCCCTCGCCGACGACGCCGTAGAGAATTTTCATTTCGCGATCACCATGGCGAGGATCCGTTGGCAAAGGTCGTCGGGGTGCGAGTCGAGGAGCATGTGACCGGCGTCCGGGAGCACGACGAACGCCGACGACCCGCGAGCGGCGAGGATGCTCTCGTGCACGCGGCGCGGATATTTTTCCGGGACCAGCGCGTCCCGGTCTCCGTGCACCCACGTCACCGGGCACCGGATCGACGGCGCGCCCGCTTCGAGCAAGTCGCAAGGCTTCCCGGAGGCGGCGTGCACCATGCTCACCAGGATTTCGGGACGAGACACGAGCGCGGCCACTTCACGATCGAGTCGGTCTTCGGGCACCTCGGCGGGGGAGAACACGTCGCGGAGCGACGCGCGCAGGAACGAACGCCGGAACGGGCGAAAGAGCGGCGAGCGAAAGATCGCACCGAGCACACGGAGCATCGTTTCGACGCCGGGTCGCATCAGCAAGCGATAGCCGCCGTGCGCCGGGGCGCCGAGCGACGCGACCGGGACGATGCCCGCGATGCGATGTGGATACTTCGCCGCGGCGACCTGAGCGACGCCTCCGCCGTGACTGTGCCCGACGATGAAGAAGGGCTCGTTCCACGAGCAGGCGTCCGCGACGGCAACGGCTTCTTCCGCGAACCGCTCGATGTGCAGGCACGCGGGGCGCGAGTCGAGGCGCGGGCTCCGGCCGAAACCGGGTAGGTCGATCGCGACGAGGTCGGCGAACGCCGCGAGCTTCGGCACGACTCGCTCCCAATTCAGGATCGAGCCCGGGTTGCCGTGCAGGAGAAGGCACTTCGGGCGCGCGCCGCTCGCGCCGGCAGGACTCCGGAACGCCTGCACCTGACTTCCGGTTCGGAGCGTCAGCAACGTCGACGCATCGTAGAGGTCGGTCACTCTGCCCTCATTTCTCGACGACCGTACCGTCCCCCGCGCTGAAGTCGAGTCTTTCAAAATCCCACCCTGGCGCCGATCGACGCGAGCGACGGGAGCCCGGTGACGTAGGTGTGTCGCGAATAGTCGTGCGAGTAGAGGATCTCCTCGGGGTTTCGATGAAACGTGGCATTTTCGAGCTCGGCGTACACGTCGAGGTCGACGCCGGACGTCAGCACGAAGTGCCGCGACGCCCGGAGATCGAGCTCGAAGAAAGACGGTAAGCGCGTCGAATTCTGCGCGCCGAAGATCGGTTCGTATCTCGCGTTCTGCACGTCGTAGTAAGCGCCGGTTACCGGTGTCCGCGGGAGCCCGGTCTGGTAAGCGACGCGGGCGCCGAACGTGTACGGCCCGATGCGCTGCGATCCGACGGCCGACACGACGTGCGTCCGATCGTAGTCGAAGAGCCGGTAAGGGCCGCTGTTCGAGTCGCGGCGGTCGCTCCGACCGATGTTGTACGCGACGAACCCGCTGAACCCGCGCCACGCTTCCTGACGCAATGTCGCTTGCGCCCCGAAGCTGTTCCCCTCGCCTGTTTGCACGAGCGCGCCCGCGACCGGGGGAGGGTTCGCCGGATTTCGCACCGCGAGCGACGAGAGCGACTCGTCGAACTCGACGAGCTCGAGATGCGTCGACGGCGTGATCGCGATGAATTCGCCGAGCGTCGCGTGGCGCGCGTGCGACGCGGAGAGCCTCGGAGAACCGAACACCGCGCTCAGGTCTTCGGGAGCCGGGGGCGCGTGATAGTCGCCGTACGACGCGGCGAGCTCGAGGCGCGACGACACGCGGAAGTGCGCCTCGAAGCGCGCCTCGAGGTGCACTTCGAGGCGCTCGTAGCCCACGTCGGGCGTCGCGCCGATTTGCGGGGTGAGACGGCTCCCTTCCACGAATTCGCCGTCGAGCCGCAGCCCTTCGGTCATCGTCAAGGGCCCGAACTTCACGTGTCCGACGAGGAACGGGCCGACGTCGATCTGGTTCACTTGCCAGCGATCGGCGTTCACGTCGTTCCCCGGCGGCTCGCCGAACACGACGATGTCCCCTTCCCTCGGCGGCACGACGAGCGAGCCACTTCGCGACAGATTCGAACGCGCGCCCTCGATGTCGGCACCGAGCGAGAGCCCGAATTTCTTGCTCACCTGTTGATCGCGAGACGCGCGGACGCCGTAGCGCACCGTGTTCACGTCGAGATCGCTCGGCACCGAGCCGTACGTCGTTCGCGAATCGTCGTGGTCGAAGCCGTAGTACGGCGTCACCGAGAGGCGCGTGCGCTCGTCGGAGTCGTGTTCGTACGCGAGCGAGAACCGTTGAAAGGAATGATGCTCACCCTGTGAGAGCGCGGTGCCCGGATCGAGCGACGGCACGGTGCGATCGAAGGCGTCGCTCGATTCGAGAAACGTCGCGCTCAGCTGTTCGTGCTCGCGGAGCTTCCAGCTCACTTTCCCTTGCGCGTCCTGGTATCGCGGGATGGTCACGAATTCGCCGAGGTCGTGCGGCGCACCGAATTCGGGCAACGTCCGGTCGGCGTAGCCCACGCGCCCCGCGACCGCCGCGCGCACGCGCTCGCCGACCGCGCCGGAAACCTGGGTCGACGCGTCGAGTAGATCGCCCGCGACGAACCCGTGAACGCCGTGTTCGGGCAGCGGCGCGGTAGTGACGCGGACGATGCCGCCGAGACCGAGGCCGTAGTCGGCTCCGTAACCGCCGGGTACGAGCTCGACGCGGGACACGAGGCCGGTGCCGACTGTCGAACGAATGCCGCCGCCATGATAGAGCGCCGGGATCGGCACGCCGTCGACGTAGACGCGCGTGTCTCGCGGCGCGGCTCCCCACACGACGAGCGGACCAGCTCCGAACGCGGGGCGAGCGACCCCGGGAAGTGCTTGCACGCCCTTCAACGGATCGCCCTGAGCGCCAGCGACGGCCTTGCCGTCTTCGGCATCGAGCGTCGTGCTCGCGACGTCGCGCGGAGCCGCTTCCGCGGGCGCCGTGACGACCGCGCTCGTCGACGCCGCGGGAGCCGGCGCTTCTTGTGCGCTCACCCGAGCGGCGAAGAGCACGGCGCCGAGTGCGGGCGCAATCGAGCGGCGGGCCAGGTCGAGCATCCGATCGCGTTCCCGTCGACGTCGTATTCGAGGATCGAACGACCGGGCCGATACCGGAGCGCGGCCACGAGCGCAAACGTCGAGTTGCTCGGGTCCCCACTCCGACGCCGAAGGCCGTGAAGGGCGCAAAATACTTAAATAACTTCAATGGTTCGCCCGCTGGGTGCGGGATTGATCCCCCACCGCCGCGCAGGCGTGGACTCTCGGAACCCGAGGCCGTACGCCTGCGAAACGAATGCAAGGCGGTGAAGTAGTCGCCGACCGGTTCGTCATCCAGAGGCCGGTTGGCGGTGGCGGAATGGGCTCCGTCTATGTCGCGTCGGATCGCGTCGACGGAGGGCTCGTGGCCGTGAAGGTCATGGACGGAACCACCGGCGACGTGAACCGATTCGGTCGCGAAGCACGGCTCCTGGCCGAGCTGTCGCACCCCGCGCTCGTTCGCTACGTCACGCACGGGCGAACGAGCGCCGGCGAATACTTCATCGTGATGCAGTGGCTCGACGGGCACGATCTCGCGCAGCGGCTGGAAACCTCACCTCTCACCGTCGAAGAGAGCCTCGCCGTCGTGCGACGGACCGCGTCGGGGCTCGCGGCAGCGCACGCTCGCGGCGTCGTCCATCGAGACGTGAAACCCAGCAACCTGTTTCTCGTGGGCAGGGATCCCGAACGGACCAAAGTGCTCGACTTCGGTATCGCGCGCGACACGTCGCATGCCCAAACGATGACCCAAACCGGCACCTTGCTGGGCACCGTGGGGTACATGGCACCCGAGCAGGCGCGCGGAGAGTCGGCGATCGACGCGCGCGCGGACGTGTTCGGTCTCGGCTGCGTCTTCTTCGAATGCCTGACGGGTCGACCCGCGTTCGCGGGCCGGCACGCGGTGGCGGTGCTCGCCAAGGTGCTATGCGAGCAGCCGCCGCTCGTGAGCGAAATTCGGCCCGGGCTCGGCGCGGAGCTCGACGACTTGGTGGGCCGGATGCTCGCCAAGGAACGAGAAGGGCGGCCGTCGGACGCGCAACGGGTGCTCGACGAGCTCGATCGCATCGGGGGAGTTTCGAATGCGCCGGCGCCCGCAGGCCAGCGCGCGCCCTCGAAGATCACGGGCGCCGAACGCCGGGTCGTCAGCGTGATCCTCGCCGAACGAAAGCGGCGCGCGACGTCGGGCGCCGATTCCTCGGCGTCGTTCGAGCGGACCAGCTCGGCGAGGCCGCCGCAAAGCGCCGACACCCCGCCGGACATCTTGCCGCCCGTGGTGCTCGATCACAACGCCCGCATCGGCGAGCTCGCGGCGCGCTTCGGTGCGAACGTCGCTCGTCTCGATGGCGGCGCGGTGCTCGTCACCTTGTCGGGGCGCGGGACGGCCGGCGATCAGGCGACGCAGGCCGCCACCTGCGCGCTCGCGCTGCGACGGCTGTACCCCGACCTTCGCATCGCGCTCGCGACGGGGCGAGCCGAAACCTTGGGGCGGCTTCCCGTCGGTCCCGCGATCGATCGCGCCGCAGCGCTCCTTCGAACGCCGGAGTCGGCGGAGAACCCCGCCGACGCGGACGACGACGCCGTGTTGATCGACGATCTGACCGGTGCGTTGCTCGATCCGCGGTTCGAAGTTCGACGCAGCGCGACTCGAATCGTTCTCGTGCGCGAGCAAGGCGAGCTCGAAGGACGCCGGCTCTTGCTCGGGAAGGCGACGCCTTGCGTGGGACGCGAAAAGGAACTGGCGTTCCTCGAAGCGGCCCTCGACGAATGCATCGGGGACGGAGTGGCTCGCGCCGTCCTCGTCGTAGCGCCACCCGGAACCGGGAAATCGCGGCTCGCGACCGAGCTCCTGCGGCGCGTCGAGGCGCTCGACAAGGCGCGGGTGCTCTTCGCTCGCGCCGATCCGGTCGCCGGCGGCGCGTCCCTCGATCTCGCTCAGCGACTCGTCCGCCACGCGGCAGGCTTGCTCGACGGCGATCCGCCCGGAGAACGCGGCGCACGCCTCCGTCGCTACGTCGAGTCGCTGCAGACGTCCGATACCGAGCGCCTCGTGGAGTTTCTCGGCGAGCTCGTCAACGTGCCGACCGAGCGCCCGCCGAGCGTGCTCCTTCGTTCGGCGCGCGAAGACGCGGCGGTCATGAGCGAGCAGAAGCGGAGAGCGTTTCACGGCTTTCTCGCCGCGGAGTCGGCGGCGCGACCGCTGCTCGTCGTCCTCGAAGACCTGCACTGGGGCGATCACCCGACGGTCGCGTATCTCGACGACGCGTTGAAACAGCTCGCCGATCGCCCGATCCTCGTCTTTTCGCTCGGAAGGCCGGAGCTCTACGAGCAGTTCCCGCGGCTCTTCGAACATCACGGGCTGCAAGAGTTGCGTCTCGGCGGTCTCACGCGGCGCGCCGCCGAACGCCTCGTTCGAAGCGTGCTCGGCCCCGACGTCGACGAACCCACGCTCGGGCGGATCGTGAAGCTCGCCGACGGCAACGCTTTCTACCTCGAAGAGCTCATCCGTCGCGTCGCCGAAGGAGCCGTCGATCTACCGGAGACCGTGCTCTCGATGGCGCAGTCGCGACTCGACCGCGTCGAACCGGAGGCGCGGCGCGTCCTGCGCGCCGCCAGCGTGTTCGGCGAGACGTTCTGGGGCGGCGGCGTCGGCGCAATGCTCGGCGCCGAGACGGAAACCGAGGAGTGGCTCGATACCTTGGTCGAGCGCGAGCTCCTCGTTCGAGCTCCGCAGTCGCGGTTCACCGAAGATCGCGAGTACCAGTTTCGGCACGCGCTCCTCCGCGACGCCGCGTACGGGATGCTCACCGAGGAGGATCTCGCCGTCGCGCATGGCCTCGCCGCGGAGTGGCTCGAGCAAGCGGGCGAGCTCAGCGCTCAGGTGATCGCCGAGCATTTCGAGCGCGGGGGTCAGCCCGCTCGCGCGGTGCCGTGGATCGTGCGAGCCGCGAAGGCATCCCTCGACGGAGGCGACGTCCAGGGCGCCGTCGCGCTCGCGAAAAAAGGGGCGGCGCTCGGAGCCGAGGGAGAATCCTTGGGCCTCCTCCTCGTCATTTCCGCCGAGGGGCTCGGGTGGGACGGGCAGTTCGGCGCGGCGCTCGAAACGTCGCGCCACGCTCGCGCGCTCCTGTCCGAGGGAAGCACTGCCTGGTGGCGCGCCACGGCGTCGTTCGTCGCCGCGGCGACCGCGAGTGGAAGACCCGAAGAAGCGACGAGTGTGATCGAGGCTCTCGTGAGCTCGACGCCGGATCTCGGACAGCACCCGATCGCCGCAGCGAGAGCGTGCACGTGGCTCGTGCTCGGCCTCATCATCATCGGGCAAGGAGGGCGCGCCGAGGCGTTCCTCGACCGCGTCGGCGCGACCGAGGCGAATCTCGAGCTCGCGGAGCCGCTCTACGCCGCGTGGCTCTCGGTTTCGATGGCCGCGCTCGCCCTCCTCGTGAATGCCGATCTCGGGCGCGCGGTGCGCGTGACGCGAAAGAGCGTCGCGACGATGCGCGAGGCGGGAGACGCGCTCGGCGAAGCCTCGGCGCTGTCCTGGGCCGGCGTCGCCGCCTGGGAAATGGGGCTCGCGGAAGAGACGCTCGCGACGTTCGAACGCGTGCGAGAGCTGTCCGACGCCGCCGGCGGCTCGTGGCTCAAGGGCTACGCCTCGTTCTACATCGCGGCCGTGCGGATCCGGCAGGGCGACTCGGACGGCGTCGACGAGACGCTCGCGGCGCTCCGCAGCGCGCCCGACGTGTCCGCGCAGCAGCTTGCGCGAGCGCTCACCGTCGAACTTCACTTGCGCAACGGCCGAGTCCTCGAGGCGCTCGACGAAGCGCGGCTCGCCGCGAGCGGCCCCTCCGTCGTGATCCGGCCCACCGGCGAGGCCATCGCCGCGCGCATCTTGCTCGCGCTCGGCCGTCCCGCGGAGGCGCTCGATGCGGCGAATCGCGGGCTCGCCCAATCCTCGACGATCAATCCGCAGTGGCTCGTGTGGCTCCTGCTCGCGCGCGCCGAGGCCCTCCGCGCGACCGGCGATCTCGACGGCGGACGCGATTCGGCACGCGCCGCCCTCGACCGGGTTCGGAAAACTGCCGCGACCCTCGACGACCCGGCGATGAGAGAATCGTTTCTCACGCGACTCGAGTCGAGCGTTCACGCGCTCGCGATGGCGCGCGATTGGCTCGGCGAACCGTCGAGCGCCGCCGGCTGAACGCTCGCGACGCTCAGCTCCCGTCGCCAGACGACGGCATGAGCTGCGGAAGCAAGACGTCCGCGTCGGCCACGATGCGCGCGAGCACCGCGTCGTCGATCCCGAGCACGGCGCGGGCATCGGCAAAGTCCACGTCTCCCACCGTATCGGCGGGAAGCAGCGCGCCCGACGCGTCCGTGGGGCCGAACACGCCGTAGCCGAATCGAGCCGACAGCGCGTCGGACACGTTGAGGATCGCGGCGAACCGCGTCGTCGCGCCGGTGTGTTGATGGTGGTGATGTCCCACTAGCGCGGAGAGCGGCGAAGGAAGACCCCAGATCCTGGTGACTTGCTTCGACGCAAGCTCGTGCGTGCCGTCGAGCGTCGACCAGATTTCGGCGAGAGGCGGACGGCCGAGTCGCGCGTCGCTTCCAAGCGCAAAAAGCAACGCGGCGAACCCGATGTCGTGCAGGAGCGCCGAGAGAAACACCAGATCTTCCTCGGCGCGGATGTGGCGGCAGACGATCCTCGAGATGTAAGCCGTCGCCGTGCTGTGGCGACCGATGACCTCCGCCGTGTCGCTGTACTCGGGCACGCGGAAGACGTCCCGGCGGAGAGCGGCATCGAAAACCATGTCGCGAACGGTTCGAACTCCGAGCCTCACGACCGCGCTGCGCAGCGAGCGCACGCCCCCTCGGCCAGCGTAGATCGGCGAGCTCACCAGACGAATGAGCGACCCGGTGAGCATTTCGTCCCGTTCGAGCAATCGGACGACCTCGTCGACGCTGGCGTCTTCGCGCTCGGAGATCGCCATCAGTTCGACGGCGACGCTCGGCAGCGGCGGAGGGCGGTAGCTCGGATCTTGGAAGATCTGCATGAGCTGCGCATGCAGGGTCGGCTGATGGCGCGCGTTCGACAAATGCCCTCCCGGCGGAACCACCAGACTAGTCCCGCCGTCGTCAGCCGTCCACGGCGCCTCTCCGAGGCCGGCGCAGAAGCTCAGTTCGTCGATTTCGCGCGGGTATCGAGCGAACGCGAACGGTCGGCAACACGCGCTCGTCCCGAGATCTGCCCCACCGTCCTCTCGCTCCCGAACACGAGCACGCAACGCTGTCCATCGACGAAGTTCAGCTCGTCCTCTTCCAAACGGAAATTTGCGCGCTGGCACTCCGCCTTCAGGAACGTCTTCCGGAGGGAGGCGCCGTTCGCGTACCAGAGGCTCGCGGTACCCTCGAACACGTTCAGCTCCGTCGCGCCGAGCGCCGAAGCCAGCTCCGGAAACGTCGGATGCGCCGTCGCGTGAACCTGTTCGTACCCTCGCGTCTCGAGCGCCGGCTGAAGCGAGGCGACGAGAGCGCCGTGCTGATGAAGCCAATAAGACTGCATCCGCTCTCGGTCCTGATCGGGAATGCGCCGAAGGCAGAAGGTCACCTTGATCGACGACTTCGCGTCGCGCTCGATCACTTGGTACTGCGGCCCGATCACCGCGCTCGTCCTCTCGATCGCACCACCGGTGACCCCCGCGAGCTTCCGCGCGGCGGCCAGCCCCTCGGGCGAGCCCAGGGTCTCGAGCAGTCGATCGCGCGAGTCGTAGTGAAACTCGTCGATCGTGTCGAACTCCTCCGACTCGAGGGGAAACAGACTGCCCTCGAGCGGCGGCAACTTTTTCCCATTCCACAGCGCGACGAGCTCGACGGCGAGAAATTTGCGGCTTCCCGCCATGACCGCGCCGAGAAGATTGGGGTGAGGCACCTGGTCGATCCGTGTGTAGCGGGTGAAACCGAGCTCTCGAGCGAGCTCGAGCGCCGCGGGAGCCCGCTCCTTCGCCCAGAAGTTTTGCAGCTCTTTTCGAGTCACGTCGCTTCGTCGCCGGTGAAGCAGCTGAACGCGAAACCCTGCGGGTTCGAGCTCGAGAGGCGCTAGTTCGGTGGTCATGAGGAGGCTCCTGGATTGTATCGATCGAGGTGCTCGAGCAGATCGGGGAACACGTCTTTGGCCGCGTTTTTCCCGACGAAGCAATCGAGGTGCGCGTAGTCGTCGAACTCGCTCCGCGTGTACGCGTCGCCATCGAACCAATCGACGAGCTCGCGCTGCAGGGTGAGCGAAGCTTCTGGTCGGCAAAGTTCGTTCTTGAGCCCCGCGATGAAATGAATCGGGTAACGGAGGTTCTTCAAGAGCTTCGGTCGATACACGTCTCGCCCCTCGGCGTCGACGGCGTGACCCGCTCCGAGAATGAGCAGCAGATGCTTGAGGACGGTCACGTTGGCCACGCCGAACACTTCGCTCATCGCGTCGTGCGTCGCCTGATTGAGCTGCGCGTGCTCGTAGACCGGGCCGAAGATCCCGGTAATCGCATGGCAGACGGGGTCCTTGCACTCCTCGCCGAGGGAAATCGAGAACAGACGGAAGACGTGATGAAGCGCTCTATCGAGGAGACCGCCCTCGGAGTTCGGGTTCAGGTTTTCCACGCCGACGTGTGACAGGCCGTCGGCGATCTTCAGGTGGGCCTTGAGTCGATTTCCCAAGTCCGTCGGGAAATACGTCGTCACTTGCGAGCAAATGGCGTTCCTGACGCCGTCGAGACCGCGCGCGGTGGACATGAGCAAGGTCATCGACCCCATGCAATGAGCGACGACTTGCACCGTTCTGGCTTGGGTGATCTGGCGCACCGTTCCGATCGCGGCGGGCCAATCGAAGCGAGCTTCGTCGTCTTCGGTGAACGGGGTCGCCGACGACGGAAGCGCCGGGCTCGAACGGCGGTCGAAGAGCCACACGTCGTAGCCGCGCGCCGAGAGGTATTCGACGAAACTCGTGTCCACCGTGTCGAGCGCGAAGACCGAAGCGGCGTTCCCGAACCCGGGCGCGAGGATCACGGGCCCCTTTTTCCCGCCCCGGTACCGAGTCAATCGGAGGCGCACGCCGTCCAGCGTGGAGAACTCGTGAAGCGTGGGAACGGGAGCGCGGAGCGGCCGACGCAGACGAGGGCCGCGCATCGACAGGGCTCGATTCGGCGCGGCTACGCCGCCGTACGTATCGAGCAGCTCGCGCGCGAACATCTCGCCGAATCGACGGACGATGCGAAGCCCTTCCATCGCGCTCTCCGCGCGCAGCGGCCTCATCGTCGCAAGCTGCTTTGCGAAATCGCTTTCGGAGATACGAAGGACCCCTTTGCCGACGACCGGCGCGTCTTCTGTCGCTCCGGCGTAGAGCGTGATGAACAGGGTGGTCGTGTCACGCCAGAGATCGAACCCCGGGTCATCATGGATCACCTTGATTCCGCGCAAGAAATACCGCCTACCGACTTCATCGGTGAGCGTCATTCGGTAGACCATGAGCTTCGTGTCGACGCAGTCCGGGTCGTCGACGAACAAGTTGAACGTGCCCTCGGTCGCCACGAGGGGCTTGGGCGAGAGCGCGGGAGCTTCCACCGTTCCGAACGAGTACGCCACGTAGTCTCGTTCTTCGATGAACCGCGTCGCGTCGTCGGCCGTGATGGTGAGGACGAACCGAAACGGCGAATTCGCAGCCTGTCCGGCGGCGTGCGCTTCGTCGTAGTCGCCCCTCTCGGTCGTCGAGAAGTAACCCTGCATCGTCTCGGTGAACGAAACGCCAGTCGTCGTCGGCGTACCGGCAACGCCCGTCGCGCGCGGCCGGGACGGCAACGCGTCGTCGAAGGCCCACCCCCGATCGTCGGCGATGAGCTGGCTGATGCGCTCCGACAGGGCCGTGATGGTGAGCAACGGATTGACCCCGAGCGACCTCGGCACGATCGCCCCGTCGACGACGTAGAGGCCATCGTGCACGTCCGTTCCCGCCGCGCTCGCGAACACCTGCCCCTTGTGATTCACGGCGCCCGACTCGGCCGTCTGTCCCATCGGACAGCCCCCGAGCGGGTGAACCGTGAACAGCGAATGCCCGAAGAATTCGGTCCACGTCGGGTTCTTGACGTACGTGCCGCCGATCGCCTCCGCGGCTCGGCGAAGGCGTTCGTTGATCGCCGCGAAGATCGGTCGCTCTCCGACGCCTTTCCACTCGATGCGAAGTCGATCCTCGTCGTCGAGCACCATGCTGCCGTCGGCGCCGTCGTGACCCATCACGAGATACGTCTGCGTGGCATTCACCGCTCCGCGGTACGGGCCCTCGGTCAGGCTCTCGAAGGCGCGCGTCGCGCGATCGGCGACCCCGACGATCCCTTCTTCCGGCGATCTTCCGAACGTCATCGCTGCGGCGGCGAGCGTGGTGGCGAGAATCGGACCGAGCGCACCGGGGACCACCCCTTCTTCGATGATGATGCCATCGTCGAGCGCGCACCCCTCGCGGGTATCGATGGCCCCGGTGATGCACGGACCCACCGGCTGCATCGTCTTCGGATCCCGTTCGCCGCAGCCGACGCCGTTCACCGCGTCGTCGCTGTTGTACCCGAATCCGAGCACGTCTCCGTTGCCGCTGAAGCGTGAGCCCACGCGCGGGGATACCAAGAGCCCGCACCTGCCCGAACGAAGCAGAATTTCCGTCGACCCGAGCGCGCCCGCGCCCAAGACGACCACGTCCGCGAGGACGAAGAGGTCCGGCCCTTCGAACTTCGCGCGATCGTCGCCCGCGGGTTGGTAGTAGACGCGGTACCGGCTTCGCGCCCGCTCGATCCTTCGAACTGCGACCTCACAAAAGATCTCCGCGCCGTGATTTTTGGCGTCGGGAAGGTACGTCGCTCGGGTCGTGTTTTTCGCTCCGACGTTGCATCCGGTGACGCAGTCCCCGCAGGCGTTGCATTCCTGTTGCGGGAACCCGACGTGATTGCCATTCGGAGCACCCGCAAAGTTGACGTTGACGTCGAGGCGGCGAAACGGCTCGCCGAGCTTGTTCGCCGATTGCTCCAAAGTGGAGAGCTTCGTCAGCGGCGCGGACGTCGCCGGATACTGCGTCGGCACGAGCATCTCGCGGGCGCGCCGATAGCCGACGGCCAACCGACCCGCGACGTCCGCGCGGAGCTCGACGGGCCAGCGCTCATCGGCAAAAACCGACTCGAGCGGCTCGAGCGACACGTTCGCGTTGATGAGCGACGTGCCTCCGAGGCCGCAACCGCGGAGCACGTTGATGTCCTCGCCGAGGTGAAAGTCGTAAAGCGCCGTCTCCTCGCCCCGACGAAAGCCGGGGCCCGACATCTGCGATTCTTGCTCGGCGCCGACCGGGGTCCTCGGAAACTCGCCGGGGAGAAATTCGCGCCCGCGTTCGATGACGCAGACGGTACGCCCCGCGCGCGCGAGTCGTGACGCCGCGACGGCGCCGCCGTAACCGGACCCCACCACGACCACGTCGTAGCGATCTCGAATGCGATTGGCGGGCGACGCAATGCGGTCCATCGACTCGCTCCTTTTCACCTGGAGGAGTAGAGGGGCGGACGGCGCGAATCCATAGTTCGATGTTCGGGCCCTGGCGCCACGAACCGTTGACTACGGCGTGAAGGGGTCGTTCCCAGGCCTTTTTCCGCCCGTTTCAGGCCTTCTTCTTCGCCTGCTCCTGGTTGTGCTTCTGGATGGTGGTCATCGCCGCGTTCACGGCGGCAGCGCCGAATTCCGCTTGGTTGCCCTCGACCCAGGCGAGTGACTCGACGCGACCGCGGCTGCTGTCGTTGAACCTCGGCAGCACGTGCCGCACGAAGAGCTCGTACGATTTTTTCGTCGCGTCGAAGTTCGCCCAGTTGTGCGCGAGCTGCAAAAAGGCCCCGAACCGTCCGACTTTTTTCTCGAGCCGCTCGATCTGGGCGATCGCATCGGCGGGCGTGCCGATGATGACGCGACCCGATTCCACGAGTCGCTCCGCGGCATCGGCGCCTTCGGCCAAGTCACGTTCTCCGGAGAGCGGGCTTACCTTGGTGAAATAGCCGAGCCACTTTTCGAGGCCGTAACGAACGTTCCGGAATGCTTCCTCTCGTGTCTCGGCGAGGTGCATGGGGCCGACGAGTCGCAAGCGCGCCGGATCCATCGATGCGCCACGCTCGGCCGCCAGCTCGTTCGCCACGCGCCAGTTGAGGTCGAGCGCGTCGTATCCCGCCGCGACGGTGGCCGCGACGCACAGCATCCCGAGATCGTATTTGCCCGCCGCCCGGCCGCCCGACGGCGTGACCGAGCTCGCCACGACGACTTCGGGATGCGGCACGGTGTACGGGCGCAGCTGACAGCGTGCGTTCCGGAGGTCGTACCAATCGGTCTTCTCGCTGACGGTCTCACCCTTGAGGAGGCGCAGAATGACGTCGAGCGATTGCATCATGCGATCGCGTTGCGTCGCGACGTCGATGCCGAGCATGAACGCGTCCGAAGGGAGCAGTCCCGGTCCAACGCCGAGCATCACCCGCCCTCGCGTCATGTGATCGAGCTGGATGATCCGATCGGCGACCATCAATGGATGGTGGTACGGCAGACTGATGACGCCGGTACCGAGCCGGATACGCTTCGTCCGCTCCGCTGCGGCGGCGATGAATAGCTCGGGCGACGCGATGATCTCGAAGCCGCCGGAGTGGTGCTCGCCGATCCAGGCCTCGTCGTAGCCGACCCGATCGAGAAACTCGACGAGGTCGAGGTCGCGGTGGATCGCCGCGGTCGGATCTTCGTCGAGCGGATGGAACGGCGCGAGAAAAATTCCGGCACGAAAACGAAACGGGCGCATGGCTCACTCTGCCTTGCGCCCGTTCGCGGCGTCACCAGGAATCGCGCCGCGCTTCAGCCAGGGAGCCCCTTCCGCCCCTCTTCGCGCGCGTGATCGACGAATTCGGTGAACGTGCGCGGGCCAAGCGGCGGCTTGGCGGTCCAGCGTCGATTGCCGATGGTCTCGTCGAGCTCGCGCTTGATCATCGCGAACGTGTCCTGAGTCGCGATGCAGCGCTTCGCTTCGGTGTCGATGTGATAGATGCGCGCGGCGTTGAGCCCGAAGATCTTCCGCTTCATGTGCGGCGTGATCTCCGGATACCCGTAAGTGTCCTGGTACTCCGGCGTGATCTGGAAGGACCGGAACATCTCGATTTGCACCTGCGGGCTGCCGTAGAGGATGCAGTCCGTCCCCCACACGATGTTGTCGGGGCCGAAGTACTTGAGGAGCTTGCCGATGTAGTGCTGCGCCTGGTTCGGGTCGCGCATCACCTGGCTCCAGGCGCTTCCCATCTCGGCGTACACGTTCAGGTTGGGCGCGCGGATCACGCCGCCGTCGCCGGTGTCCGTGAGGAGGCCCGCGTCGAACAGCGAGCGGATGAGCATGTTCACGCCGAGCGGCGCCGGATCCTTCGGGTCGTACGGCACCTTCTCGGTGGGCGTCGGGCTCAGCGCGGCGAGCGCCGTTCCGCCGGTCCCGGCGTTGATCCCCGAGTGATAGATGACGAAGTTCGCCGTCGGGAACATCTTGGCGATCGGGCCGATGTCCGTCGGCTTGTTGTGCTCGACGTCGAACCCCGGGATCGGGAGCCCCTTGTGGATCGCGAAATTCGGTACGCCGAGCTTGAGGCCCGCCTCGACGAACGCGATGCCGACCGGGTCCGTCAAGAAGTAGCCCTGCGCGTGACCGTTCGCGTCCGGGTACGTGTCCGAGGTCCACGCCGGGTAGCACTTCCACGATCCCGTGCGCCACGTCGGATCCTGAACCGCCGCGTACATGCCTTCGAGCTGATGCTCGAGCATGTCGTTGGGCATGACCTGCACCTGGTTGATCATGCGCTGAGAGGCGACCTTCGAGTTCAACCAGTCGCGCAGCTCGCGCATGCCGACGTTCGAGAGGGGAAGACCGCAGGCAATCGCGTCGTTGCCGAGCAATTTTCGCTCGTCGAAGCACGTCGCGGCGGGCCACGAAGTGATCACCGACATCGTGGTGTCGCTGTCGACGAACATGAGCTCGGCGTAGTGATTCTGGTCGAAGCAATCGAGCTTGTTCGTCTCATCGCTGCAGTTTGCGATGAGGTTCAGGAACGTCGGGTAAACGATGTTCTTCGTTCGCCACTCGCCGTTGTCGAAGGAGTGCGTCTGCACGTCCATGATGAACTCGCCGACGCCGCCGTCCGCGCCTGCCTCGGAGCTCGACAGCGCGATCTCGTGAGCAGGATCGCAGGTGCCGCCGGGCGGTACGACGTAAGGGCCGTCGCCGAAGCTGAAGAGCGGCCCGCCGTCCCCCGCGGCGCCGGACGCCTTCGCCGCGGTGCCGTCGTCCGAGCTGCAACCAAACTGGTTGATCGCCGCCATCGTTGCGAAGAGGCCCATGCTGCTCGCGAGAAAGTCGCGCCGATCCATACCGAGATAGCGCGCCTGTTCGTCGGCCCGGGTGAGGATCTCCTTGCGGAGCTTCGCCTCGTGCTTGGTCTGCAGGTGAAAGTATTCGCCGTTCGACGTGTTGCCGAACCAAACCGGCGGTTCGAGCGGCGACTCAGGGTCGGTTTTTTTGGGCAGCCGGATCCAAGGAAATTTTTTCATTCTCGTTTCCGATCACATTTCCGCAGTCGGGCAGTTGGCAGTCGTCATGCACGCGCCGAGCTCTTGAGTGAGGGCCGTCGAAACGCTTCCCGTTCCCCACTTGTCGATTTGGGCGATGCAGCCCGTGCCGTCCGTCGGCGCGAGATAGCAGGCATTCGGCGTTCGGCATCCCTTGTCGAGCGCGCACTGGAAGATCTCTTTGCAGCCGGCGAGCGCGTCGCACTGGTGGATGAGATTCATGCAGTTCGAACAGATGCAGGATCGAAGCGTCGGGTAACGCGTGTCGTACGCGTTGCACGCGGCAGCCGTGTTCGCCGTCCACGGATCCTTCACGCTCGAGTAAAGGAACTCGGAATACTTCGGCTTCGTGATGCCGAGCGTGGTGAAGATGTCGGTGGTCGATGCCTGCTTGACCTCTGCCACCGGAGCTGATGCCGGCGGATCGGAAGCAAGGTCGGTCGGCGCGGCTCGATCGGTATTGCAACCGACGCCTGCCCCGACCAGTAACGCTCCCGCCGCCAACACAGCACGCCCTGCCGTTTGGAGTCCCCGTTTCATTCGAACGTGCTAGCACGCTGCTCATCGCGTTTACAACGGACGAATTGACGATGATCGAGAGTTGTTTGGGTGACTGTGTAACGAAGTTGGCGGCGCCACAGGGTGGTGTTCTATCGAAGATGCAGCGTGCCGCTCTCATCGGACTCTTCCCGTCGCTAGTCGCCTGCACGAGCACCGCGATTCCACGGCACGAAGCACCCGACGCGGCGCCAGGAAATCAGACCCCCATCGTTCAGCCCGATGGCAGTGGGGAGCCGCCGATCGTTCACACCTATGCGCCGACCTACACCGCGATCTGGGACGAGATCTTCATCCCAACGTGTGCGCTGGTATTTTGCCACGGCGGCAGCGATGCCGACTACCTCGTCCTCGTGAACGAGCAGCGAGGCTACCAGTCCATGTTTCACGACAAGGTCGGCCCCGACTGCGCGTCGCTGGGCATTCCCCACGTGACGCCGGGCGACCCCGCAAAGAGCCTCCTGTATCGCAAGATCACCGACGCGCCCTGTGGCAGCCGGATGCCGAACTTTTACGGCAATCCGCCGCTCGATCCGCGCGAAGTCGACCAAATCAAGCGGTGGATCGAGCTCGGCGCGCCTTACGACGCGAACGAAGCATCGACGGACGATGGCTCGGTCGCGGACGCCGCGCCGTCCGCGCGGGGCAGCTCAAACGACGCGGCGCCCGATGGTTTCGGACGCCGCGACCCAGACTCGAGCCTACCCTGAGACGATCAGGGGTTGAGCGACGCCCACTCGCCGCCCGTGCCGGGGATGAAGAACCCGAACACGTTGCACATCTCGGCCGTGTAGGCGAGATCGGCGAACTTGAGCGCCGCGTCCGTGGTGTTGTTCACGTCGCATTGCCAAGAGATGGTGTCCCCAGTCTGCAGTATGAGATCTCCGGTGGCGGCACCGTCGGCTCCTGGACTCGCACCCGGGGCCGGATTTTTGTGGGCCGTGTCGTACTCGGCGATGATCGGATCTTGCCAATTGTAGGTGTCGTAGATCACGTCCTTGCCGCCGGAGGCATGGTTGAGCCACACGGTTTCATGCGTCGTGTGTGCATGCACGTGACCTGAAAGACCCAGCACCCGAACTTGCTGCCCCGCGGGGACCACGGGCTGCTGCGCGGGACCTGCAGTAATGTTCTGCTGGGTATGCGGCAGCACATTCATACCGAGGCCGCCGATGAAGAATACCGAATCGATCTTCGTCTTCACCAAGCTGGCGTCCTCGTAGTTGATGTTGAGCCACACCTCGCGCAAGATCGGGTTGGGCGTGGTGTTGATGTAGTGGGTCTCCATGGCAACCGAGGTCGTCGGGAGCTCTTGATAAGCGAGACCCTCGTTCTCCGGAGCCACCGCGTTCTTCCCGGGGAGCGGAACGTCGAGGACGCCTCCGGCGGCTCCGAGGGCGGACTGCGCGCCGAGAGCGAAGGTGTAGGTCAGGTCGCGGCACGAATCCGTGAGCGTCCCATCCGCGGGCGGCGTCACCTTGTCGTGGTTGTCGGCCGTGGGGGCCCACAAGATCATGTGGTGCGTCCCGCTGCGCATGCGGCTGTGATACTCGGCGTAGTATTTGAGGTCGGTGTTCGGCGTGTGCAGGTACACGCACTTCACCGCTTCGGCGCCCGGCGCGAGCACGTACTTCGCGACCTCGTCCGGGTTGTCGTAGTCGGCCGGACCGAAGTGGAGCTGAAACCCTTCGGCTGCAGGCGGCGGATCGATGCAGAGATCGTCACCGGGGTAGCCGGAGTGAATGGGCGTCTTGCAGGCGTCCGCGTGGCCTGCTGCGATGCCGGTATTCGCGCCCGTTTGCGCGCCGGTGTTGCTGCTATCGCCGCCCCCGCAAGCGACAGAGAACGCCGAAAGGGGAATTGCCAGCAGCAGTACTGAGGGAGTTTTGAGAGCCATATTGGTTGACCTCGCGACAGACAACACTCGTCCACTTGGGCGTTCGACCCCGTCGACATCGACGCCTATGAGCACCGGGGCAACCCCGGCGCCGCACGTACAGATCGGTAGCATTTCGAAAGCGCTTTCGACAAGGTCTGAACGTCGAAAAAGTGTGCAATTTCAAGTGAGTAACCAAGCTACGAAGCTGTGTTACCGCGGACGACTCCATGCATCACGAGAGCACCGACAGGGGTGTTCTCTCGAGGGATCTCACATGGCAGTACCGTTCGTTCTCGCGATCGCCCCGACATTGAGCACCTCGCGATTCGACATCACTCGAGTCAGCATGAATCAGGACACTTCGTGAGCCACGCCGACTCACACCAATCAATGCCACTAAGTAACTACGTTGCTATACGTGGCTAATTGTCGCTGGTGTGCAGAGGACGCTTCGCCGATAGAAACGTAGTAACTATGTCGATAGTAGACTCGGTGGCATTCCTCACGTTCGACGCTGCGTTGCTCTCGACACGGTGCGCGGCGCACGAGCAGCGCGGATGGCCGACGGGTTCGCCGGCGGAAACCCCGCGACACCGAACGCGTCGCTTTACGGCGCGGTACACGAGCGCCGAGTGCTCGCACCCGCGCCTCGATTCGCGCGGGTGCCCTGGATCACTCGAGAGCGAGTACTTCTAGCTCGACGGCCTCGCCGCCGATCGTCGCCGAAACGACCGTACCCGTGGTCGCGCCGAGGAGCGCGGTCGCAAGCGGGCTCCCGACGGGGATCGCGCGAACACCGGGCGGCGCGGACGCGGCGCCGATCTGCACGTGATGCTCGGAATCGTCGTCGAGACGTCGGTAGGTGACGCGTGACCCCGACTCGACACGAGCGACCTTCGGGCCCACATCGCGACGAATCACGACGGGCGTCCGCGCGGTGGTGGACGCGGAACGCGAAACCGATTTGGCGGGGGCACGCGCCGGAACTGGCTGGCGCGTCACGACGGGCGGCGTCGCTGGTGAAGGGGGCGGCGACGGCGGCTTGGGCTCCGCGCGCACCGCCGAACCGCCGCCGCGACGAATGACGCTCGGCGCCTGGGCGCGAGCCTTCGCCATCAAGTCGCTCGGCAAGGGGTTCGCGCGCGCGCGCGCCTTCCGGTGTCGTTCGACGAGCTCGCCGAGTCCTCGAAACGCCGCTGCCTGCCGGTCGAGGCTCACGCCCCCGTCCATCAAGTCAGCCAGGGTCGACGCGAGCGCCTCGTCCGGCGACATTCGGTCGGCGCGCGCCATCGCCAGACCGCCGACCTCGAAAACGGTCAGATCCTTGTGCGGGCGCCCCGCCGTCTTGGCGATGAAACGCCGCGCGTCTTCCCCCGTTCGCGTCGTGTCGATTTCGACGGGCCAGACGCTCACGCCGTACGCACGCGACAATGCTTGCGCGATCGCTTTGCGGGCTTCGTCCAGAGTCTTCATTGGCAGGGAACCACGTCGGAGCGATTCGGAGTCCCGACTTGAGCGCGCTCTGCTCAGCGGATCAATCCGAAGCGCCAATCGTCGGCGCGCAGGCCGATTTCGGCCTCGGCGAGCGACGGCGAGAACGGCTCGGTCGGCCTCGGCCCCGAGCTTCACAGGGCAGGACGGCGGCGCGACGGGGAACGTCGATTTCGGCCGTCGTGGTACGTTTTGGGCGTGTCGTCCGAGGCATCACCCCTCTTCGAGAGCCCGGGAACGCAATGAAGGCGCTCGTCATCGGCGGCACGGGGGTGATCGGCGGCGGCGTCGTGAAGCATCTCCTCGCGCGCGACGCCGACGTCACGACCTACGACCGCAACCGGCGCGGGGGCCCCCTTCCGGCTCGCGTCCGTCACATCGTCGGCGATCGCTCCGACGCGAGGGCGTTCGAGCAGACGTTCGAAACGTCTCACTACGACGTGGTCGTCGACCTGGTGTGCTTCACGCCTTCCGATGCGGAGAGCACGACGCGGGCGTTCGCTGGCCGATGCGCACAAGTCCAGTTCTGTTCGACCGTGTGCGTGTACGGCGTCGAGACGCCGGCCGGCGTTCTCATCGACGAGACCTGCCCGCTCGAGCCGCCGACACGCTACGGGCAGAACAAGTTGGAGGCGGAACGCGTCTTCGAGCGCGCGGCCGCGCGCGGAGCCTTCGCAGCGACGATCGTGCGACCGAGCCAAACCTACGGCCCGGGCGGCGCGCTCATCGATCAGCTCGAGCTCGACGGCACGACGTGGGATCGAGTGACTCGGGGCTTGCCCGTTCTGTGCGCCGGCGACGGCCTCGGGCTCTGGCAAGCAACGCACCGCGACGACTGCGGCAAAGCCTTTGCGTACGCCGCGCTGAACCCGAAGACGTATGGCGAGGCGTACAACACGACGCTCGACCGAGTCTTCACGTGGCGCGACTATTACCGCGAAGCGGCGCGCGCGCTCGATTGCGCGGTTCGCGTCATGTTCGTCCCGACGCGGTGGCTCTTCGAGGAGCGGCCGGAGCGGTTTCCGTTTCTGCGCGACACGTCTCAATTTCACGGCGCGTATTCGTCGGCGAAGGCAAGGGCAGCCATCCCTGAATTCCGAGCCACGATCGGGTTCGAGCACGGCGCACGCGAAACACTGGCCGACGTGCGCCGCCGAGGCGCGTGGCGCCTCGCGGACACGGATCCGGACTACGACCGGCTCGTCGCGCGCGCCATCGCGCTGGGATTCCCGGTCGTCGACGCGTAGAAGAAAGCGCAGCCGCCAGCGAAACCGCGCCGGATGCCGCGCTCAGTAACTCTCGAAGCCCTTGTTGCCGACCAGCGAGCGCACGAAGCGATACGCCGAATAGCTGATGGGCGCGACGACGAACGTCCGTTCGCGCAGCCTCCCGAGACGCGTCGGACGGTACCAATTCGGCCTGAAGACGATCTTGCCGTCGTCGGCTTGGAACGGATCGGCGAGGCGACTGCCGCCGTGCTCCCACGTGAACGCGATCATGGGCCGCGGCGTGGCGCTGTAGTTCGGCATCCCGCGGTGCCAGAGCGTCGACACCCGAATGAGCACATCCCCCTGCTTCATCGGGACTCGGGTCGTGCGCCGATACGCTCGCTCCATCGCGTATCGCCAGAACTTGTAAAACTTCTTCTGGGTTCCGGGGAGCAAATCGATGGCGCCGTTCACGAGGTCGGTGTCGACCACCCCAACGTTGACGATGACGAACGCCTCCTTGAAGGCACTGTCCGAGTGGTAGTGCTGGGCGACGCTCCCCGGGAGGTTGAAGTTGCAGCCGATGTTCGGGAGCCGGGTCGCGCTCGGGAAGAGCTCCCGAACCAACGCGATGACCCCGCGCTGCTCGAGCGTGTCGTAGATGACGCGCGCCTCCTCGCCCGGCGAGCTGTTCAGGTGCCCGCTCAGCCCGCCCCCGCCGGAAAACATCGTCCGCTTCGCGACCTCGAACTCCCGAAGCATGCGGGTGCACAAGGTCGCTAGCTTCTCCTTCGGGACGACGTCCTTCAGGACGACGTAGCCGTCCTCGAGGAAGGCACGCCGCAAGCGCGCGACCTCTTCGGTCGAGAACCGTTTCGCGTCGTCGTCGTAAGGCGTTTCTCCGATAGGTCCCGCGGACATGGCTCGTTCTCGCGCTACCATTGCGCGGCCCTCTAAGGAGTCAAGGGGGAACGAATCCCGACTCGGCGCCCCTCGCGAACCACGCGAAAGAGGAGGCAGAACGCCGATCATCGGCGAAGGAACGAATGTCGGACATCGGGTGCCTGACCGCGCCGAGCCGAGACACTTACCTTCCCGAAGCCGCCGGGAACGTGGCTCGGAGGCGCGATGGGCGTCCGGAAAAGCGGACGTCGTTTCGCAGACGCGAAGGTGTGCCCGGACATCCCGGTCGCGATTTTGAAACGGAGGTATCGACTATGCGCTCTATCCGTCTTTGCACTCAGGTCGCGGTGGCGACCTTCACTGCCGCAGTGTTTCTTGGTTGTTCGGGAAGTGGCTCGCTGTCACCCGTGAACGCGAACTCGGGAGACGAGTCGCTGAAGGGCGAGCGTGCCCATCCCGAGGACGACGCAGGTGTCGACCGCGACGACGATCGCGATCGCGGCGACGACAATGATGGCCTCGACGAGGACCGCGGTGACCTCGACGATGCAGGCGACGTCGACGAGCAGCACCGCGGGCGCGACGCCGCCAAGGGCGACGACCAGGACGAGCATCACGGCAATCGCGACGCCGGAAAGGGCGACGATGATCGCGACGAGGCCGACGCGGCCGAGCAACATCGTGGCAAAGGTCCCGGCGGACCCGACGATGGCGCGGACGCGGCTCGCAAGAACGACCGCGGCGAGGATCCCGGTCGCTGACGCGCATTCTGGAACTGCCCGCAATGCGGTGATTGCATGGATATCGGCGGATTCCGCCAGGCAACACTGGCAACGATTCAGATGAGTCGCGTTTCGCAACAGCGGCCCGCGCGCGCGACGTGACGCGGGTCGCGCGCATCGAGCCCTTCGCGCCTCACGTCGCGATCATCGGAATTTATCCATGCGGACGAGAGCAACGTGATCCCGTCTATCGAGGCGACGTTGCAAGTCGCACCTGTCGAACCTCGTCAGCCTTCGAAAATGCGAACTCGCATTCTTCGCAGTGCGAAGAGCACCTACATTTCGAAGACCCGAAGTCGCGGCTATCTTGTCATGCAAGGGATGGCAGAGCACCAGATTCGGGAAGAAGCTGCCGACGTCGGGCAGAGAGCGCGGCAGGGGTCGTCCGCGCGTGTGATGACGAGAGGCAAGGCACTTCGCGTTCTGATCGTCGAAGACTCCGAGGACGACATGTCCTTGGTTCTCCGGGCATTGATACAAGGCGGTTACGCCCCCACGTGGGAACGAGTGCAAAGCGCGGAGGCGATGAACGTCGCGCTCGAAAAATCGGATTGGGAACTCATCCTCTCCGACTACTGCATGCCCGGTTTCAGCGGACCGGAAGCCCTCGAGCTCGCCCGGCGTCGTTGCCCGGAGACGCCGTTCGTCATCGTCTCGGGCACGGTCGGGGAAGAGCTCGCCGTCGCGGCGGTGCGCGCCGGTGCGCGCGACTACGTCCTGAAAGACGCGCTCATTCGACTCGTTCCGACGGTGGAGCGCGAGCTCGAAGAGGCCGCACAACGGCGGCAACGGCGCGTCGTCGAAGAGCGCCTCGCGCTGTCGGAGCGAATGCTGCTCCAATCGCAAAAAATGGAAGCGATCGGCCGGCTCGCGGCCGGCGTGGCGCACGACTTCAACAACATGCTCGCGGTGATCGCCGGATACAGCGGGCTCTTGCTCGCCGATTGCGCGGAGGGAAATCCGGATCGCGAGAAGCTCGACGAGATTCACCGCGCCGCGATGCGTTCGGGCGAGCTCACTCGTCAATTGCTCGCCTTCAGCCGTCAGTTGGTTCTTTCCCCGCGGGTGCTCGACCTCAATCAAACCGTGACCTCGGTCGAGCGCATGCTCCGGCGCGTCATCGGCGAGGACATCACCCTCGTGACCGCCCTGTCGCCCGATCTCGGGAGAATCAAAGTGGACCCGGGTCAGATCGAGCAGGTGATCTTGAACCTGGTCGTCAATGCGCGGGACGCGATGCCCGGCGGTGGAACGCTGACGCTCGAGACGGCCAACGTCGATCTCGACGCGGCGTACGCGGCCGAGCATCCCGACGTGATTCCTGGCCCGCACGTCATGCTCGCCATCACCGATGACGGCGCGGGCATGACTCCGGAAATCCAGCTACGCGTGTTCGAGCCCTTCTTCACCACGAAGGAAGTCGGGCGGGGCACCGGACTCGGGCTCTCGACGGTGTTCGGGATCGTCCGCCAGAGCGGCGGCACGGTCTGGCTCTACAGCGAGGCCGGCAAGGGAACGACCTTCAAAATCTATCTCCCGCGAACCGACGAAATGGTGTCCGGCCCATCGAGTATTCCCAAGAGTACCGACCTTCGCGGCAACGAGCGTGTGCTCTTGGTCGAAGACGAAGCGACGGTCCGTCGCGCGGTCGCCGCCGTGCTCAGACGCTACGGTTACGAAGTCGTCGAGGCGGATGGTCCGCAGCGCGCCATCGAGATTTGCCAAGGCGACGTCTTGTTCGATCTGTTGATCACCGACGTCGTCATGCCCGGCATGAGCGGGCGAGATCTGGCGGAGCGCGTCTCGACGCTGAGGCCCGACCTCCGGATCCTCTATACCTCCGGGTACACGGACAACACGGTCTTCCGGCAGGGCGGCATTCCGACGGGCGTGCATTTCCTTCAAAAGCCCTTCATGCCTGAGGCGCTCGCTCGCAAGGTTCGCGAAGCGCTGAAGCCCAAGTAGCCCGAGAAGGCCCGCACCGTCCGGGGCGCATCGGTCGCGGCCGCGCGCTCTTTCGCCGGGGAGTGTGGCACGACGCCACACGTCAGAACATCGCTCGTGGATTCTTGCCGATGACGATCTCCCGCCCCAAGTGAGGTTCGTGATCAGCAGTCCCACGGGCGCCCTGCCCGAACGCGACGAGGAGTGGGCGGAACGTGAGGCGCGGTCGACCTTCAAACCGAAGGACGTCGAGGAGCCCATCGACTTCTGGATGAACCGCCCCCTTGCCCACTATTTGGTTCGGTTCTTCGCGCCCCTTCCGATCACGCCGAACCAGGTGACGTTGCTCTCCGGTTTGGTCGGCCTCCTCGCGGGCGTCGTCATCGCGACCGCGCCGCTCGGGCCGTCGCTCCAAGTTCCGCTCGGCGGCGTGCTCCTCTACCTGTCGATCTTGCTCGACTGCGCCGACGGGCAGCTCGCGCGGCTGCGCGGCGAAACGTCGATGGTCGGGCGGATGCTGGACGGTTGCGTCGACGTCGTACCGACGGGCGCGGTGTTCGTCGGATTCTTCGTCTTCATGTGGCGCGCCGGATACGACCCGATCTTCCTCAACGTCGTCGGGTGGGCGGCCGGCTATTGCCTGAAGTGGCACGTCCACTCGTACGACCACGCGAAGAATCTGTACCTGGCCAACGTGCTGCCACCGAGCGAGCGCTCGAAGCCGCTGCCGACTTACGACGAAATCCGGCGTGAACGCGACGCACATCGCGAGCGAGGCGACGCGTTCGGCGCGCTCGTGCTTTCGGGCTTCTTGCGGTTCACGCGCGCGCAACGGACCGGCTTCCAGGCGACGCGGATCGGGCTCGGGTTACCCGCACCGGCGACGGGCGCCGAGCGCGCATACTACCGCGACCAATTCCGGAACACGATGCGGCTCTGGAGTTACAACGGGCTCGCGATTCACCTGACGTTCTTGCTGATCGCGGCGGCGTTCACGCCGTTCTATCGCGGGGCGGCGCTCGTTTCGTGGTTCTTCATTCTCGGTCCCATGAATCTTCTGACGGTGTACCTGCGGACGACGGAGCGCCGCATCGAAGAGTCGCTGCAAGTCGAGCTATTGGCAGCTGAGCAGCAATAACTTGCAGCCACAGGCCGTCGTCGACTTGCAACACGGCGTCCCGAGGCAACCCGGACACGAGCTTTGCACGCAGTTGCATTGACCGCTCTGGCATTGCAGGTGGTTCGAGCACGTTCCGCAGTTGAGCGTGCCACCGCAGCCGTCACTCGCGGAGCCGCAGTGCAGGCTCTGCGCGGCGCACGTCTTGGGCGCGCAGCACGTGCTCTGATAGCAAACGGTGCTCGAGCAATCGGAGCCGGCGTTGCATGAGGTGCCGGTCGAGCACTTCGTCGAGCAGCTTCCGCCGCAGTCGGTGCCGGTCTCGCTGCCGTTCTTGATGCCATCGGTGCAGCTCGCGGCGAGACAGGTGCCGCTCGGACAGCTCGCGGTGGTGCAGTCGGCGCCGGTCGCGCACTTTTCGCCGACGGGACACTTGGAGCAGCTCCCACCGCAATCGACGTCGGTCTCGTTCCCGTTCTTCGCTCCGTCGCCGCACGCCGCGCTCTGACACACGCCGTTCGAGCACACCGCGCTTTGACAATCGCCCGCGCCGGAGCACGACAGACCGGTCGCGCACTTCGAACAGGTGGGGCCGCCACAATCCTGGGCCGTCTCCTGTCCGTTCTTCACCTGGTCCATGCACGTCGGCGATTGGCAGGTGCCGTTCGTGCAAACTCCGCTCGTGCAGTCCGCTCTCGTGCCGCAATGCTGATTCGGCTTGCATTGCGTCGGACAAGTTCCGCCACAGTCGACGTCGGTCTCACTACCGTTCTTCGTCTGATCGCCGCACGTCGCGCTCTGACAAACCGACGAGACACAGACGACGCTGGCGCAGTCGGTGGGGCCGTTGCAAGGACCGCCGGCGGGGCAACCCGCGCAACCGGCGCCGCCGCAGTCGACTCCGGTTTCATTGCCGTTCTTGACGCCGTCCGGGCAAGCCGGGGCCTGACACTTGTTGCCGGTGCACACGCCGCTCGTGCAATCCGAAGCCGCCGAGCACCCCTTGCCGGTACCGCAACGGTTGCAGCTGTCGGCCCCGCCGCAATCTTGATCCGTCTCGTTGCCGTTCTTGGTGTTGTCGCTGCAGGTCGGCGTTTGGCACACCAGGGACGCGCAGACGAGGCCCGCGCAATCGCCGGCCACCTTGCACTTTTTTCCCGCGGGGCACGCGGGGCACGCGCTGCCTCCGCAGTCGAGGTCCGACTCGGTGCCGTTCAAGAGGCCGTCGTTGCAGCCCGGCGCCGCGCATACGTTGCTGGCCGCGCAATATCCACTCGAACAGTCGGCGGTTGCCGAGCAGGCCTTGCCGTTCGCGCATTTGTTGGGGCAGGTGCTCCCGCAATCGACGTCGGTTTCCGAACCGTTCTTCACGCCGTCCGAGCACGACGCGACCTGACAGGTGGTCGCACAGACACCGGTCTTGCAATCGGCGTTCGCCGCGCAATCGGCGCCCGATCCACACTTCGAACAGGCGACGCCGCCGCAATCGGTCGCCGTCTCACTACCGTTCTGGACGCCGTCGTCACACGTGGCAGCGCGGCACGTCCCACCGACGCACACGGCGCTCGCGCAATCCGTGGAGGCTTTGCAGTGCTGGCTCGATCCGCACGGCGAGCACGGGCCGCCACAGTCCACGTCCGTTTCGCCGCCGTTCTGGAGCGAATCGGTGCACGACGGCGCGACGCAGGCTTGAGAGACGCAGCTCGCGCTCGCGCAGTCCGATGCGATGGAGCAGGCCTTCGCGGTGTCGCATTTGGGGCAAACCGCGCCGCCGCAGTCGACGTCGGTCTCCTGACCGTCCTTGGTGCCGTTGGCGCACGAGGGATCGGTGCAAACGCCGACGGAGCAGAACACCGTCTTGCAATCCGACGCCGCGCTGCACCCGTCGCCGATGTCACACGTACCGCAAGTGCCGCCGCCGCAGTCGACCCCCGTTTCGGCGCCGTTCTTCACGCTGTCGTTGCAGGCCGCGGGCTGGCACGTGCCGTTCTTGCAGACGCCGCTCGTACAATCGCCGCCGAACGTGCACGTCTGCGAATCGCCGCATGTCGGGCAAGAGCCGCCGCAGTCGGTGGCCGTCTCCGAGCCGTTCAGCACCTCGTCGTTGCAGGCGGGCGCCTGGCAAACCGAGTTCTGACAAACGTGGCTCACGCAATCCGTCGTCTTCTGGCACGCCGAATTGGACGGGCAGCCGAGACAATCGGCGCCGCCGCAATCGACGTCGGACTCCGTCGAGTCGGCGAGCCCATCGGCGCAGTGCGCCGCCTGGCACTTGTCGTCGCTGCAAAACCCGACGACGCAGTCCGAAGCGACCAAGCAGGTGCGCCGCGTCGCGCACGGTTCGCAAACGCCGCCGCCGCAATCGACGTCGGTCTCTTTTCCGTTTTTCACGCCGTCGCTACACCCACCGGCCGCGCATTTCCCGGCGTTGCAGACGCCGGAGGCGCAATCGCCCTTGGCGACGCAAGCGCCACCTGCGTCGCAGGGCGGGCAGCCGCCGCCGCCGCAATCGGTGTCCGTCTCGGTCCCGTTCTTGGTACTATCGGAACAAGTCGCGGCGGCGCAGGTGCCGCTCGAGCAGACGCCGCTCTCGCAATCCGACGCGAGCATACACGTCTCGCCGGAGCCGCACTTGGCGCAGACCGTTCCACCACAATCGATCGACGTCTCGGTCCCGTTCTTGACCCCGTCGGAACACGCGGCGGCCTCGCAGATCCCTTTGATGCAGCCCACGCCCGCGCAGTTCGCGTCGGTCTGGCATTTGCTCCCGGGCCGGCACTTCGGGCACGAGCCCCCGCAGTCCACGTCCGTTTCCCCGACGTCGATGACGCCGTTCGAGCAGAGCGGCGGCACGGCCGCGTCGGTGTGCGCGCTCGAACCGTCGGAATTTCCGCCGTCGGTGAGCGTCGTGGGCGGACGCGGGTGGCTCTTGTGCGAACCGGCGGAGAGTTCGTCGAGATCGCCGGGCGTGCACGCCGAGAAGAGGACGAGGAACGAAACGAAGAGCGCGTAACAGCGAACCTGACGCATCAAAATGCGCCCGATAAGTTGAGGCGCGCCGACCCGGGCGCCGCCTTCACGTCGAGTCGAAGCCCCGCGTCGCTCGCGTGGGTCGGTGTTTTCGGACGCGACAAGAAGTAGAGCGCCACGCCGCCGCCCACCCCCGCGACGCCGATCCCGAGGGAAATGTCGGCGAGCGTGTATTTCGTGTGGATCGCGTCGACCTTGCTCTGCGAGCAATCGGGTCGGCACCCGGCGTGTTCGAGGTCCGATTGCTGACTCTTCCCGACGAGCCCGAACACCGCGAAGCTGATGAGCCCCGCGGCGCCCACTCCGCCGGCCACGTAGGCGTAGGGACGAAGGCGCGTGCGATCGAAGGGCCGGTTCGCCTTCGTGCCCGCGTCACGCGAAGCCGTCGACGTCGACATGCCGTACGGATCTTCCTTTCGGCCGAGGTCGGCACCGACCGGCGCGAACGAAACTTCGACCACTCTGTCTTTTTCGCCTTCGCGAACGACGATCTGCTGTTCGATGGGATCGGCACCGGGGTGCTCGAAGCGAACCGTGTGTTGCCCGGGATCGATCGCGACGGCCTTGCCGTCGAGCTCCGAAAGGAGCATCGCGCCGTCGAGCGTCACCACGACGGCAGCCGTGTCGACGCGGTTCTGGTCCTTCGCGGCGAACACGATGGTGGGCATGTCGCGCTGCACCTCGGCGAGCCACTGAGTACAGTCGGCCTGCACGAACGAGGGGCAAGCGTCTTGCGCACACACGACGAGTGCGTCCCTGGCTTCGTGCAGCTTGTCGCTCGCCCGAAGCTCCTGGCTCTTCTCGTAGGCCGCCGCGCACTCCTCCTTCTTCTTCGAGTCGCGCGCGAACGCGCCCGTCGCGTAGAGGAACGCGAACACACCCAGGCACATCGCGAAGAGCGCCCGCATTCGACCGTCGAGCGCACCCGACGGATTCCACCGCGGACAGCACCGGCGCGAGGTCGCAGACACACCGTTCACAAGCATTGAGGCTTCAATCGTTTGATTCCGTTCGCGTCCACCGTGTAGGGGGGATTGCACTTCGAGGCGCTGCGGACGCCCTTCGTCTTCGCATCTTGCGCCTTCGGAGCTCGCCCTTCGGGCGCCGCCGCACTTGGTGCGCTCGGAGGCGTGGGGGTTGCTTCCTCGACGTCGTCGATCGATCCGGCGGGCGGCAGATCCTTGATTTCCACCGTCGGCGCAGGTGGCGCCTTGACGGCGGTGACGGCTGACGACGCGGAGGTTGCGCGAGGGGCGTCGCCGGCCCTTCCCGAACCATCGTGAAAAAATCGAGGCGCGAAGATCGACGCCAGCACGCCGATCGCGGCGCACGTGACGGCCCCGAGGAACCATGTAGCGATCCCCGACCGCCTTCGCGGCGGATCGGGCGCGGCCACTCGCGCCTCGATCTCTGCGGTCGATGGTGTCGTGACCCGGAACCCGCTCTCGTCGCCGCTCTCGACGTTCAGGATGCGACGCGGCGGCGGCGGCAGCTTCGGTCGCGAGCCGGACCCGCTCTTCACGTTGCTGATCGTGCTGGAGCGGTCGACGGCGGCGTCCGGAGACGCGGCGAGCTCACCCTGGAGCTTTGCGACGTCCTCGGGGCTCGTCGAGATCGTCTCGATTTTCGACAGGACCTGAGCGCGTCGTTCGAGATCGACCCCAGCGATCTTCTCGACCCATTCCCCCACCGCGTTCGGTCGCGGCAAGATCACCGACGCTTCGAGCTCGTTCGCGAAATCTCTCGCCGTCTGGTAGCGCTTCTCGGGGTCGCGCTCGAGCGCCTTCATCACGACGGCGTTGAGCGCCGGAGGGACGTTCGCGACGAGCGCCATCGGCGGCTTCAACTTTTCATTGAGCACCTTCGCGACGATCTCGCCGGGATCCGCTCCCGCGAAGAGCCGCTGCCCGACGAGCGCTTCCCACAGCACGATGCCCGCGGCGAACACGTCGGTCCGGCGATCGACGCCGCTGCCTCCGAGCTGCTCGGGCGCCATGTAACTCAGCTTGCCCTTGAGCTGCCCGTCGCGGGTGGAGGCCGAGCGCATCGCCGCCTTGGCGACGCCGAAGTCCAGCACGCGTGCCACGCCATCGACACCGACGAGGACGTTCTGTGGAGACACGTCGCGATGCACGATGTGAAGCGGTTCACGCCGCTCGTTCTTCGCTTCGTGCGCCGCATGGAGTCCGTGACACATGCCGGACACGATGGCGGCGGCGTGTCCCACCGGGAGCTTCTCGCCGAGCGCGACCGTGTTCCGGATGAGCTTCGACAGGCTCTCGCCGGGGACGTACTCCATGACGAGCACCACCTCGTCGACGAGTGCAACGACGTCGAGCGTCGCGACGACGTTCGGATGTTGGATGCGCGACGCGAGGCGCGCCTCGTCGAGGAACATCGACACGAAGTCGGGGTCCTTGGCGAATTGCGGATGCAACCGTTTGATCGCGACGGTCTTCGAGAACCCGCTCGGCCCGACGAGTCGACCGAACACGACGGTCGCCATACCGCCGGTCGCTATCTCGCCGAATAGAGCATAGCGACCGATCATCCTCGGCTCGGATGCAGGCAACGGAGCTGTCGCGTCGGCGCTCATCGAATCAACGATAAACCTACCATATTCGCCGCGCGTCTCGACCTCGACGCGATATGAGAAAACAACGGGCGCGCGAGATCTGGACCCGTCCCCATGTGGGAGCCTGTACGTGCTCGGCGCCGATAGTTGACGCGCGAGTTCCGTCCGCCGTGGTAGTTCACGACGCGACACGCGCGAAACCGCGGGAAACGGGCACGATCACGCGGACGAGAGCGAGACGGAGCGACAAGCGATGCACAAGGGCCGGCTCGAAGCGTTCAGTGACGGTGTGATCGCGATCCTGATCACGATCATGGTGCTGGAACTCAAAATACCGCACGACGGAACCTGGGCCGCATTGGTCCCCCTATGTCCCATCTTCGCGACATACGCGCTGAGCTTCGTGTTCCTCGGAATCTACTGGAACAATCACCACCACATGCTGCAGGCGACCGATCGGATCAACGGGAAGATCCTGTGGGCGAATCTGAACCTGCTCTTCTGGCTCTCGCTCATCCCCTTCGTGACCGGGTGGATGGGCGAGAGCGAATGGGCTCCGCTGCCGACCGCGATCTACGGCGCGCTCTTACTGGTGAGCGGCATCGCGTACGTCATCCTTCAGCAAGCGATCATCGCGCACCAAGGGCCGGGCTCGAAGCTCGCCGCCGCGATCGGCACCGACTGGAAGGGAAAGCTCTCGCCGATCCTCTACGCACTCGCGATCCCGCTCGCGTTCGTGCATGTCTGGATCAGCGAAGCGCTGTACGTAGGTGTGGCGCTCATGTGGATCGTGCCGGATCCGCGGATCGAGTCGCGCATAGGGTGATTCGAAGATTGGAATCGCCCACCGGTTGCCGTCTGGAATCGCCCACCGGACGCCAGCGACCGGGCACAGAAGCGTCTACCGAATCACAAAAACCCCTTACAGCTCGACGAGCCTTAGCGCCAGCTCCCTGATTGCTCCGCGCAGATCGTCCGGGACGCCGAGCTGCGGGTCGCGGACTCTCGCGGATTGGATCACGCCGGCGGCGACGAGTGCTTCCTTGATTCCGGCGTGGGGCGCGGGGACGTATTGTCCTTCTTCCACTTCCGGCGTCAGGATCGGGACCGCTTCGACGAGCTTCTTCTGGAGGGCTTCGGCCTCCACCGTGTTCGAGGTGCGGTGCGCATCGACGAGGCGCACCGCCGACTGCGGCATCAATGCGACCGACGGACAGATGGAACCGGCGGCGCCACCGTCGAGGCACGCGAGACAGTCGAAGCTCGACCCCGAAAAAACCGCCACCGGGCGCCCCACTTCGCGGATCTGCGCGAGCACCACCTCGGTGTCGAGCGCGCCGTTCTGGATTCCGACCAACGCTACCTCGTTGAACAAGGTACCGACCTGCTCCGGCTCCAGACGCAAATGCGTGGGCTCGGGGAAGTGGTAGTAGAGCGTCGGCAATCCGACGTCGCGGACGACGGACGTGTAGTGGGCGATGACGAGGGGCAGCGGCGTCTCGTAGTGTTGCGGGAACGCGACGGCGAGCGCGTCGGCGCCGAGGTCGCGATAGCGTTTCCCCTGTTCGACCGCGGCGGCCGTGCCGAACTGCACGAGCCCGGCGAGCACGAGCGCGCGCCCACCGACTCGCTTCAGCGCGAACTCGAGAATGCGGTAGCGCTCTTCTTCGGTGAGGTACGTCACCTCGCCCTGGCTACCGAGCAGCATCAAGCCCCGAACGTCGCGAGCCAACACTCGCTCGATGAGCTGCCCGAGCCCGTCGAGGTCGAGGCTCTGGTCGTGATGAAACGGCGTGGGAAGAACTGGGTAAGCTCCGATCAGACGATCGGCGACGGACGGAATCACGACGGGCTCCCTTCAGCGCCTTCGAGGGGGACGCCCTTCGGCGCCATTTCTGGCGCGAGGGTGCCGCGTTCGTCGCGAACCACCTTGCCGTCGCGCATGTGCACGACGCGAGGCATCCGCTCCGCGAAGGTCGTGTTGTGAGTGACCACGACGATGGTCGTCCCGTGGTCTTTGTTGATCTGGAAGAACAGGTCGTGGATCGCGTCGCTGGTCGCGCTGTCCAGGTTGCCGGTCGGTTCGTCCGCGAGCACGAGCTTCGGCTCGAGGAGCAGCGCCCGTGCGATGGCGACGCGCTGCTGTTCGCCGCCGGAGAGCTCGCCGGGCCGGTGCGTCCCACGATGACCGAGCCCGACCTCCTCGAGCAACGCGGCGGCGCGACGCTGCACGTCCCGCTTCTTCTTTCCCAGGATGAGCCCGGGCATCATGACGTTCTCGAGCGCGTCGAACTCCGGCAGGAGATGGTGAAATTGAAACACGAACCCGATGGTCCGATTGCGGATCGCGGCGAGCCGCGCCGAACCCATCATCGTGAGCTCCTCCTTGCCGAGCCGGATCCTGCCGGACGTCGGTAGGTCGAGCGTGCCGATGCAGTGGAGCAAGGTGCTCTTGCCGGCGCCCGAGGGGCCGACGATGCTGATGATCTCGCGTTCGTAGATGTTGAGGTCGATGCCGCGCAGCACATCGAGAGTCCGTCCCATGTGCTGGAACGACTTCTTCAAGTCCTCGATGATGACCAGGGCTTCAGTCACGGTTCACTCGTAACGGATCCCCTCGACCGGACGCAAGCGGCTCGCCGCGACGGCGGGGTAGATGGTCGCGACGACCGTGATGAAGAGAGCCGCAGCCCCCACCAAAACGTACTCGGCGAGGTTCACTTCGATGGGCAATCGGTCGATGTAGTAAACCTCCGGATCGAGCCTGACGCCGAACTTTTCCAGGGCGTAACAAAGGACGAACCCGGTGAGCACGCCGAAAACCGTCCCGATCGCCCCGATGACCAGGCCTTCGAAGACGAAAATCCGCAAAATGGAGCCGTCGCTCGCTCCCACGGCCTTGAGGATGGCGATCTCTTTGCTCTTCTCGGTCACCATCAGGAGGAGCGTGCAGATGATGCAAAAACTCGCGACGGCGATGGCGAGCGAGAGGATCACGAAGGTCGCGATTTTCTCGAGCGCGAGCGCCGAAAACAGGTTCTTGTTCATCTCCTTCCAGTCGCGCACGCGCAGATCCGGGCGCTCGAGGGCCGCGGCGACGCGCGGGCGCACCCCATCCACGGCTTCCGCGTCGTCCACCTTCACGTCGATCGCCGTCGCGTGGCCCCCGAGATCGAGAAAATCCTCGGCGGCGTCGAACAGCATGTAGGCCTGGCTCGAGTCGTACTCGTACATGCCGCTGTAGAAGATGGCCGCTACACGAAACCGTCTCGTTCTCGGCATGACACCCATCGGACCCAGGTCGCCGAGCGCGGCGACCAGGCGAACCTCGTCCCCGACGTACACGTGCAACGTCTTGGCGAGCTCCCGGCCGATGATCAGACCCGGAAACACATCGGGCGGCCGCACCGCTTCCTCGATGCCGGGGTCGAGGTCTTTGCTGATCCAGGGCTTGAGCCGGGGGCCCTTCAAGTACCGCTCGCCCCCGGGCCCCACGCCGATCGGCTCATCGGGCGGGAGATCGGCGAGCTTGTCGGTGTCCGTCAGGTATTCGAAGCGACCCACCTCGATGTTCTTCTGGAGGTCGATGACGGTCCCGATCGACGTCGGGTCCACGCCGCGGATGAGCACGCCGGCGGTGTTCGACATGCTCGACGCCATGGCCTCGCCTCCGGCTACCGGAGTGGCCGCATGAACGCCCTTGGTCAAGCGAACCTCGCGAAGCGCGACATCCCAGTTGTCGAAGCCGCCGACCTGTTCGGTGTCGATCCGGATGTGCGCGTTGTTTCCGAGGATCTTGCGCTTCAAATCCGCACCAAACCCCCCCATGATCGAGATCACGGCACACAACGCGAGCGAGCTCAGGGCGACCCCGAGGATCGACAGAATCGAGATGATCGTCAGAAATCCGCTCTTTTGCGAGCGTACGTGGCGCACGGCGATGAACGAAACGAAGCGCCAATTTTCGAGGCGATCGAGCACCGTCGGGAGCGCGAGCGCGACGAAACCGACGACGAACCCCGCCGCGGACAGCGCGGCGCCGACGCGCACGATCTGATGCCAGAGCACGAAGTACGTGCCGCCGGGTTCCGGAAGTCGCGCCGACCACGCGCCGAGCGCGACGGTGCCGAAGAGACAGATCCCGGTGAACCCGATGAGCAGACTGCGGCGCGCCGCGCGCCCGAGCCGCCTGAGCCCGAGGACGATGAGCCAGATCACGAGCGCGGCAGCCGCACCGATGATCGCCAGGTGACCGTAGACGCCGAGCGCGTTCCACACCCGGAGAACGACGTGCGAACCGTGATCGACCCGAGGAACGTCGTCTACGGGCATCTCGTTTCTAGCTCTCGTCCGCGCCGGGGCGGAGAAGCGGGAACGCGATGACGTCGCGAATGGACGCTTGGCCGAGGAGGGTCATCGCGAGACGATCGACGCCGAGGCCGAACCCGGCCGCGGGCGGCATGCCGTACTCGAGCGCCCGCACGTAGTCGGCGTCGTAGTCCATCGCCTCGTGGTCGCCGCGCGCTTTGCGCTCGACCTGGTCGCGGAAACGCGCGGCCTGATCTTCCGGATCGTTCAGCTCGCTGAAGGCGTTACAGAGCTCGCGGCCCTCGACGAAGAGCTCGAACCTGTCGACGAGGCCGGGTTCGCCGTCTTTGCGGCGCGCGAGCGGAGACGTCTCGGCCGGGTAATCGGTGATGAACACCGGGACGCTCTTCGTTCCGTCCGTCGAGCGGTAATCCTCGGCAAGGAAGGGCTCGGCCAGGTACTCGTACGCGACGAACGTGCGGTCGCCGGCGAGGTCGCACTTCGACAGGGCGCGCCGCAGGTTCGACCAATCGATTCGCTTCGCGCGCTCCGACGCGCCGCGGAGCTCGGCGACGAGGCCGTCCGCGGCTGGAAGCTCGCTCAGGCGATCGGCCAACGAAGCCGGAAGCCCCGCGTGAGCCAGCGCGCCATCGAGCGCCCGGCGCATCGAGACGCGCGCGAACGGTTCGGACAGCGTGAATTTTCGCTCGCCCTTCACGCGCGCATAGAAATCGCCGCCCCCGAGTACGGCGAGATGCTCTTCGACGTGCCGATCGACATGTCGAAACAGGGCTTCGGCGAGCGGCATCAAGGTCTCGTACGTCGCGTACGCCTCGTAGAACTCGAGCATCGTGAACTCGGGATTGTGCCGAGTGCTGATGCCTTCGTTCCGGTACGAGCGTCCAATCTCGTAGACGCGCTCGAACCCGCCGACCAAGAGCCGCTTCAGATAGAGCTCCGGCGCGATCCGGAGAAACAGCTCGAGGTCGAGGGTATGATGATGCGTCGTGAACGGACGCGCCGCGGCGCCGCCGACCACGGCGTGGAGCGTCGGCGTTTCGACCTCGACGAAATCGCGACCGTCGAGAAATTCGCGGAGCCCTTGCACGACGAGCGAGCGGGCGCGGATGACCAGCGCCGCCTCCGGGCTCGCGACGAAATCGACGTATCGCTGGCGATAGCGCGCTTCGACGTCGGTGAGGCCGTGCCACTTGTCGGGCAGCGGCCGGAGCGCCTTGGTGACGAGCCGGAGCGCCTTCGTCTCGATGCTGAGCTCGCCGGTTTTGGTGACCATGAGCCGCCCGCGCGCCTCGACGTGGTCTCCGACGTCCACGTCGTCGAGCGCGGCGAAGCCGTCACCGAGGACGTCCTTCTTCGCGAAGAGCTGGATCTCGCCGCTGCGATCGCGAAGGCCCATGAACACGACCTTGCCGAACCCGCGGCGCGCGACCAAGCGGCCGAGCACGACGAACTCGGCGCCGCCGGCGAGCTCGTCGACCCCTTCGGGCCGATAGCGAAGCTCGTCACCGGCGAGGAGTGCGCCGCGGACGCGGGCTCGAAGATCGCGCACGAGCGTTCGATCGGCGGCTTCGACGACGTTGGTGAACGGGTTCTCGCCGCGAGCCCGAACGCCTTCGGCCTTGCCGCGACGCGCGGCGAGCAATCCCTCTTCGCCCCCGGTGGTAGGGCCCTCGGGTTTCATCGGACGACTCGGTACCCTCGTTGGACCGAGGCGTCTACGTCGAGGCTCGTCACGATGAGGCCTCCGCCTTGCGGGCGTGTTGCATCAAATAAGCCTCGATGAACGGCTCGAGATCGCCGTCGAGAACGCCGTCGACGTCCGCGGTCTCGTACTGAGTGCGCAGATCTTTCACGAGCTGATACGGTTGAAGCACGTAGCTCCGGATTTGATTCCCCCAGGCGATGTCGCCTTTCGCCGCCTCGTAGCGCGCGCGATCTTCTTCCCGCTTCGCGAGCTCGATTTCGTAAAGCTTCGCCTTGAGCATCTTCAAGGCCATGCGCCGATTCTGATGCTGGCTTCGCTCGGCGCGGCACACGATCTGGATGCCGGTCGGCAAATGCTTCATGCGCACCGCCGTCTCGACCTTGTTGACGTTCTGGCCGCCCTTACCGCCGGCGCGCATGGTCGTCACTTCGAGCTCTTCGTCTTTTACTTCGATGTCGATCTCGTCCTCGATGTCCGGCGTCACTTCGACGGCGGCGAACGACGTTTGCCGGCGCGCATTCGAATCGAACGGGCTGATCCGCACGAGCCGGTGAACGCCGACCTCGGCGCGCAGGTACCCGAATGCATAGGGTCCGCTGACGGTGAACGAGACGCTGTCGATGCCCGCTTCGTCGCCGGGTTGATAGTCGATGACTTCCGTTCGGTAGCCTTTGCGCTCGCAAAACCGGAGGTACATGCGAAGGAGCATCTCCGCCCAGTCCTTGGCGTCGGTGCCGCCCGTCCCGGGGTGGATGCTCACGATCGCCGGCGCGTGGTCGGCCGGGCCGGACAGCATGCGCGCGAGCTCCGCCTTGCGAACGCGTTCTTCGAGCGTCTTCGCCTGGCGCTCCATGTCGGCAAGGAGCCCCTCGTCGTTCTCTTCCGCGGCGAGCTCGAACAGATCGAACGCCTCGCCGACTTCCTTGGTCAAGGACGACGCGAGCTCGATCTTTTCGACCAAGGTCGCTCGTTGCCGAAGAATTGCTTGCGCCTTGTTCTGGTCGTTCCAGAACCCGGCTTCGCTCGTGATCGTGTCGAGCTCGCTTACGTCGCGTTCGAGTTGAGGGACGTCAAAGATGCCCCCTTAGCGCATCGACGCGCCGCTTGAGGTCCGCGAGAACGTTGCGAGTCTCGGCAATCATGGCGAAGCGGTTTTTAGCTGCTCGGCGGGCGCCGCGCCAGCACGTTTTTCGACCGAAAAGGAGCGGCCTCGGCCCCGCGCTTGCGAGCCCCGAACGGAGAGAGCACGCTCACTTCCGATGAACGAGCTTTGCCCTTGCCCCGAATGTCATCGGCATATCCGACGGACCGAAGCCGTCTGCCCGTTTTGCGCCGCCGCCGTCGCCGAGAAGATCGCCCTCACCCCGCGACGGCTCGCACCGCAAGCGCGTCTCGGCCGCGCCGCCCTCGTCACCTTCGCCGCCGCGAGCGTCGGAACCGCCGCGTGCGGGGCACGGACGTCCCTCGTCGAACCCGACGGCTCGGCGGCGGGCTCGAGTGGTGCCGGCGGATTCGGCGGGTTCGGCGACACCGGGGGATTCGGCAATTCGGGCGGCAACATCGTCGTGCCGTACGGGTTGCCGGCGGGCGGCTTTGGTGGAGGCTTCGATACCGGCGGCACGACGAATATCGCCCCTCCGTATGGCATTGCCCCGCCGCCGATGGGTGGGTTCGGCGGCATCGAACAAGGGGGCTTTGCCAACTTCGACGCCGCTTACGGCGCGCCACCGCCGCCAGCGGGCGGCGCGGGCGATATCGACGCCGAGCCCCCCGCTGTCGATGCCTCCGTGGCTCCGCACCTCGAAAGCAAGTAGTGCGGCGCTCGCGCCGCGAATCGGTGAGCCGGTGGCGTCACGGTGCGATGAGTCGAACCGTCGGGAAGTACGTCCGATAACGGCGGGCGTCGCGAGTCAGAAGCGAATACCCCGCGATGGCTGCGTGGGCGCCGATGTAAAAGTCGGGTAGCGGCGAGCCTCGCGCCCCGCCGCGCTTCCGGTATCGCGAGAACGCCTTTCCAGCGAGAAACGCTGCCTCGTACGGCAGCGACTCGCGCAAGAACACGCTGGCAGGAAGCGCACTCTCGAGTTCCTCGATTCGCTCGAAGCCCATCGATACCTCCGCGTACACCAGCGGATTGATGACGAGAGAGGACTCGTCCGCCACCCGCTCCATCGCGGCGCTCGACCAGTCGCCCCAGTTCGGATCGCTGGTCACGACGTCGAGGATGACGTTACTGTCGACGAGCACGGCGTTCATCGACGCCGAGTCAGTGCCAGGATCGCTTCGGTGCTCATGTTCACGGTCGCGCGGCCGCGAAGACGGTTCACGATGCGTTGCCCGCGGCTCTGCCCGCCCTTCGTGGGAAGGCGGAAGACCCGAACTCCGTTCCCGTCGAGTGCGAACCCGACCTCGGTGTCGGGCGACAGACCGAGTTTCTCGCGGAACTCGATGGGAATGGTGACCTGACCTTTGGAGGTGATGCGCACGGTAATACTCCTACCGGTAAGAGTACGACTCGGCGGGCCAGCGTCAACTCACGACCTCCGAGACTCGGCCCGCCGCTACTTCGTCCCGAACAGGCGATCGCCGGCGTCGCCGATGCCGGGAAGGATGTAACCGTTCTCGTCGAGGCGTTCGTCGACAGCGGCGGTGAACACGGCGACGTCGGGGTGCGACTCGTGAAAATTCGCGAGACCTTCCGGCGCGGCCACCACGCACACGAACTTGATCGAGCGCGGATTCGAGGTCTTCACGCGATCGACCGCGGCGATCGCGCTGTTGCCCGTGGCGAGGAGCGGATCGACGAGGATCACGTCGCGATCGGCCATCTCGCCGGGCATCTTGAAGTAGTATTCGACCGCGCCGAGCGTCTCCGGATCGCGATAGAGACCGATGTGCCCGACGCGCGCCGAGGGCAAGATGCGGAGCATCCCTTCGCTCATGCCGGTGCCCGCGCGGAGGATGTTGATGAGGACGATCTTCTTTCCCTCGAGCACCGGGGCGCGCATCTTGGCGAGGGGCGTCTCGATGTCCTCGTAGACCAGCGGTAGGTTTCGCGTCACTTCGTACGCTAGGAGCATGCTGATCTCCGAGAGCAGGGTGCGAAAGGAATTCGTGCTCCGCTCTTTCTGGCGCAAGAGCGTGAGCTTGTGCTGCACCAGCGGGTGGTCGACGACGATCAGGTTCGAGGCCATGCGACTAGAACACGGTGCCGTCGCTGCGCACGCGAATCGGTGGCGCCGCAGCGGGCCGGCGTTCCTTGGCCAGTTTGCGGCCGGCGCGCCAGGTGCCGCCTTCGAGCACCTTCGCGAGCGGCAACGCTTCACGCGACAGCCCGAGCTCGGTGCGCATCCGTTCCGCGACGCGATCGAGCAGCGCGACGGTGAGCGCGCGCCACTCGATGACGACGTCTGAACCGACGTCGTGCGTCTCTTTCAACACGCCGGGCTGCTTCGGCACGATCGCGCCGCCGTCGACGAAGAGACCGCCGTTTCGGTATTCGGCGAGCCCGGTGAGCTCGTCGAGGTCCACCACTTCGATGCCTTCCGCGAGCAACGGTTCGACGAGCGAGTACGTGAGCCACTGCGAGAGTTTGTGAAAGGGAACCTTTCCGTGCTCCGAGTGCTGAAAGACGTCGCCGAGCGGCTTGTCACCGACGGTGAGGCGCCCCGGCGCAATCGCACGGTACGCTTCGAGCACTCGCGCAAACACGGCGCGCGCCGGCAAACGGCCGCCCGCGGCGGCCGCTTCGGCGACGAGCGGGGTCACGAGCCGCCCGAGGCGCGGCGGGTCCCCGCCGAACAAATCGTGCCGCGTTCGAACCAGCTCGCCGAGCCGGCGGAGGACCGCGGCGCGTCCGGGGAGCCCGACGAGGGGGTTTTCCGGAGTGACCTGGAACGCCTTGCCGAGACGGTCGGTGCTCATGCGTTCGAGCGCAGCCGCATCCGCGCGGAACGGCGCGCCGGTCGGATCGCTCGAGAATCCACCGGCGACGAACAGGTGGTAGCTCGCGAGCGCGAGCCCCTCGGAGCGCGCATAACCTCCGCCGCCCGGTTCGCGAAATGACCACCGCTCTCCGGCGCCTGCGTCGAGGAGCACGCTGGTGATCGCGAGCTCCGCGCGCGCCGCGAGCCGATCTTCCGGCGAAAGATCGGCGATGCTCGCCTCGAACTTCGCCGTTCGATCGACGCCGCCGACGGCAAAGTGGCGCCAGCGACTGTGATACGGGATCCGAGCGACGTCCGGGTACGCCTCGCGTGTGACCCCAATCACCAGATCGGCGATGGGCTGGAGCCGCGTCTCGTCGATCGTGAAGTGCGCGAGTTTGCCCGCGGTCCCGAGCGCGTACAGCGCTTCACAACGTTCGCGGATCCCGGCCGGTGACGTCAGCTGACGAAATTCGGATTCGGCGCCCCTGCTGTCGATTGGATTGTCCGTCATGCGTCGAACGCTCGGCCTTTTGCCTTCGAGAGCTCGTTGCCGTCGGGGACCCTGCCCTCGGTGAAATAGCCGGCGGCCATCTTCGCGTCCATCTCGACGCGGGCATCCGGCGGGATCAACTCGTCGGGGATCGGCACGCGCGTCACGATCTCGATGCCGGCGCGAACCACGGCGTCGTACTTCATGTTGCTCATCGACACGAAGCGATCGATTTTCGAGATGCCGAGCCAGTGCAGGACGTCGGGCATCAGCACCTGAAAGCGCATGTCCTGAACGCCCGCGACGCACTCGGTGCGCGCGAAATATTGAGCGGCGCTGTCTCCGCCGACCTGGCGCTTCCGCGCGTTGTAGACGAGGAACTTCGTCACTTCGCCGAGCGCGCGCCCCTCCTTGCGGTTGTAGACGATGACGCCGGTGCCGCCCTCTTGCGCCGTGCGCGTGCACTCTTCGATGCCGTGGGTGAGATACGGACGACACGTGCAGATGTCGGAGCCGAATACGTCGGAGCCGTTGCATTCGTCGTGCACGCGAACGGCGAGCGGCTTCGTCGGATCCGCGATGCTCTCGACGTCGCCGAACATGTATACCGTCGCGCCGCCGATGGGCGGCAGGAAGACCTCGAGGTCGTTGCGCGTGACGAGCTCGGGAAACATGCCGGCCGTGTGCTCGAACAGCGTCCGTCTGAGCACGGCCTCCGAACACCCGAAGCGATCGGCCACGCCGGGCAAGTACCAGACCGGCTCGATCGCCGCTTTCACGACGACCACCGAGCCGCCGTCGCTCAGGATCTTTCCGTCGACCTTGAGACGCCCCGCTTCGACCGCGTCCTCGAGCTCCGGCAAGCGGATGTGCGCGCGGGTGACGGCGATGGTCGGGAGAATGTCGTAGCCGTCGGCGAAGTATTTCGGAAACGCGGCGCTCACGACCGCTCCGAACGGATCGAGCGACACGATGCGCTTCGGGTCGAACCATGCCGGAAAAGGTCCGATGGGATGGGTCGGCGACGTGTTCGTCAGATCCGGCTTTTTGAGCGGATCGAGAGCACCTGCGGCGACCGCCAGCGCTCGGTACACGGAATAGGCGCCGGAGTGGGTGCCGATCACGTTGCGCTGGGACTTGTTGGTCACGGTGCCGATGAGGGGTCCGCGCACCATCGGATCGGCCGCCCCCCACACGATGGGGACCGGCTTCGGCCCGTGTCCGCCGGGATGCGACGTGAGCACGATGGCCTTGGGTTGCTTCTTCTTGGCTTTCTCGATCGTCATTCGGAAGGTCACGACATCCAGTTGGCGTCTTTGGAAGGCGCCCACTTGGTCGTCACTTTCTTCAGGTTACTCCATAGTTCTACCCCGCCGGGGCCGGTGATGTCGCCGTGCCCGAATTTCGACTCTTTCGTGCCGCCGAACGAGAAGGGGTCGCGGGGAACCGGAACACCGACGTTGATTCCGACCATACCACTGGTCGCATGATCGACGACATGGCTCGCGACGGCGCCGCTCGTGGTGAAGATCACCGTCGCATTGCCGTAAGGGCTCTCGCGCTCGAGAGCGAGCGCGTCGTGCAAAGTGGGCACGCGAATCACCGCGAGGATCGGGCCGAACAGTTCGACCTGTGCGCACTCCATTTCCGGACGCACACCGTCCAGGACCGTCGGGCCGAAATAGTGTCCGCGCTCGCCGCCCGGAGGTGGACGTGCGTCGCGACCGTCGAGCAGCACCGTCGCACCGTCACTGTCGGCCTTCGCCACCGCGCGCGCCAGACGGTCGCGCGCAGCGGCGTCGATGATGGCGCCCATCTTCGTGCCCACTTCGATGCTCTTTGCCGCAGCCACGATCGGCGCGACGAAGCGCGCCGCGTCGCCCACGACGACGAGGACGCTCCCGGCCATGCACCGCTGTCCGGCGCACCCGGTGAACGAATCGACGACGCCTTTCACCGTGATCGCCTCGTCGGCGTCGGGCGCGACGATGAGATGATTCTTCGCGCCGCCGAGACAGAGCGCGCGCTTGCCGAGCGTCGTGGCGCGCACATAGACGGACTTCGCGGCGACCGAAGAACCGACGAACCCGACGGCCCGGACACCCGGATGATCGACGAGCGCCTCCACGGTCCGCCTGTCGCCATGCACGACGGAGAACAGGCCCGCGGGAAGCCCCGACTCGGCCATTAGCTCCGCGAGCCGGCAGGCGGTGAGCGGGACCTTCTCGGACGGCTTCAGGACGAACGCATTGCCGACCGCGAGCGCGATCGGGAACATCCAGAGCGGCACCATCGCCGGGAAGTTGAACGGCGTAATTCCGGCGACCACGCCGAGCGGCTCGCGCCGGTACTCGCAGCTCACGCCGCGCGACACGTCGAGCGCTCCGCCGACGTCGGCGTTCGGCAACCCGAGCGCGAACTCGACGACCTCGAGCCCGCGTTCGATTCCGGCGAGCGCCTCGGCGACCGTCTTGCCCGATTCCATCGCGACCAGGTTCGACAGATCGCTCGCGCCTCGTTCGACGAGCTGGTGAAACCGCCGGAGCGGACGCACCCGCTCCTTGATCGGTGTTTCGGCCCACGGCCGCGCGGCGTCGAGGGCCCGCGAAACGACGTCCGCGACGTCATCGGCGAGCGAAATGCCGACGCGGCCGATCACCGCGCCCGTCGACGGATTGGTCACGTCGAGCGAGAGTCCCGAGCGTGGCGCGCGCCACTCGCCTCCCGCGAAGTTCTCACAGTCGCGATCGTCCTTACGAACCGTGCGAGACAAACCACCCTGACTTTCCCCGCATTCCTACCCCAAGTAAAGAAAACAGGATAAACCACGACAAACGGCGACGAGCACGCGGATGGTCCCCTTCCTGGTCGGCATTGCCGGCGGCACCGGTAGCGGTAAGACGACCGTCGCGCAGAAGCTCGTCGGCGCGCTGCCGCCTGGGCGAGCGGCCGTGATCGAGCACGACTGGTACTATCTCGATCGCAGCCACCTGACTCCCGAAGAGCGGGCGTTCGTGAACTTCGACGAGCCCGGCGCGCTCGACAACGCACGCCTCGCATCGGATCTGCGCGCGCTGAAGACCGACGCCTTCATCGACTGTCCGCAGTACGACTTCGCGACGCACACCCGAAGGGCCGCGGACAAGCGCGTCCCGGCGAGCCCCATCGTGATCGTCGAGGGCATTCTCCTGTTCGCCGTTCCGGAGGTGCGCGAGCTGTTCGATTTGCGCCTCTACGTGGACACCGACGACGACATCCGCCTCCTTCGCCGGATCCGTCGTGACGTGGAGGAGCGCGGTCGCGACATGGAGTCGATCGAAAGCCAGTATCGAAACACGGTTCGGCCCATGCACCGCCTCCACGTCGCGCCGAGCCGCGAGCACGCGCACCTGATCATCCCCGAGGGCGGCGACAACGCGCCGGCGCTCGAAGTCATCGTCGGCAGATTGCTCCACCTACTCGGGCCCTGAGCGACCGCCCGACGCCTCGAACGTGCCCACCCCGACCGTCTGAGTGAACCAGCCGCCGGTCAAGACGTCGAGCGTCACTTCCGCCTCCATCGCCGAGATGGCGGCGTGCCGTCGATCGTCGTCGGGGAGATTCAAATCGTCTTTCGCGAGCAAGGCGCGCTGCCACGCGAAGAGCGCCTCGAGCACCTTGTTGGTGAGCCGCCCGGCGACGTCCGAGCGCTCCGCTCGGAGCCGCTCGACGCCGATTTCGTCGCGATCGAACACGAGCCGGTCGAGGTGCCACACGAGCCGCGCTTCGAGAAAGTACCCGACGCCTCCCACCTGGCTGAAGTGATACGGATCGCCCGCGGTGGGCGAGAGGCTCAAGCTGTCGTCGTGAGTGCGCACCGCGCGAAGCCAGAGCTCGGGGAGCAACGCGGAGGTGCGGACCCGTGACGCCATGCTGCCGAGCGCCGCCAGTTTTTCCGGATACCGCGCGGCCCGGAGCGCGGCGAGCACGGCGCCGCGCGCAAGAAGCGGCGTGACCCGCGGCGCGACGCGCGGCGCGCCGGGATCGGCCGGCGACCCGCTGCTCGGCGGGTGCGGCGCGCCGGGATCTACGGAGGGATCGACGTGAGCGGGCCGCGACGCGGGCGACTCCACGTGAGGCAGCCGCGCCGCAGGCGCCTCGGCGTGCAATGGGCGCGCGCCCGCGACGGCATAGAGCGCGAGAGCAAACGCGGCCGACCGGGGCGCGTGGAGCATGCCGATCCCTCGGTCGCGCCGGGCGCCCGGTTGTGTCTCTCAGCGAATGGCAGCGAGGAGCGGACCCAGGCTTCGTTCGGTCACCGCGGGGCGCGGCAAGAAACGTCGCGGCACCCAGACGATGTCGTGGCCTTCGTCGTGAAGGCGAAGCTCGCTCGCGACGGCCGTCGCGACGAATTTGCCGTCGCGACGCACACCGAGCGCCGCCCGCACCACGGCGCTCGCGTCGATGCCGTCGAACGCGACGACACCGCTCGTGCCGCCGATCGGCGCCTCGTGCTCCACTCGCTCGACGGCGCCGGCGTGGAGACGCCACTCGACGGCCAGCACGACGGGCGCGCCGGCCCCGCGGGGTTCAGCCTCGAAATAGACGAGCGCCCGCGTCGGCGCGGGACGGACGAGGATCGCCGAGTCGCCGTCGAGACTCGCCCGTCGCTCGCGCGGCGCGGTCTCCGGTTCTCGATCCGCCGAAGACGCGCCGTCGAATCCGGCGGGCCCGGAGTCGGCCGGCGAAGGACGCAGCGTGAGCGGATCCTCGCGGTCGTCGATTACGTCGCGATCAACGTGCCGTTCGTGCCCCTGCCCCGCACCGTTCGTCGGGGGGCGCAACGTGGGGTCGTCGTCGCGCTCCGCGGAGAAGCCAGGCGAAGAATCGATGTCCGACTCCGAGTCGGGGTCGGCGTCCAAGTTCGGAACCCGCACCGAGTCGAACTCCGGCGCGAACTCGGACATCGTCGCAAAGCTCGGCGGCGCCGGCCCGTCGTCGGACGGCTCCGGCATGACGGTGGGCAGCGCGTCGGAATCGGGTGCGAAGACCTGGAGTGCGTCGCCAGCCTGGGAGTCGTCCGGGCGGAGGGTCGCGAGATCGACGGGCTCTTCGGGCCCACCCGACGCCTGGGTGCGCATCAAGCGATCGCGCAAGGTCTGAGCAACGCCGTGGTCGGGCTCGACCTTCAGCACTTCTTCGAGCATGCCGAGGGCGCGAGCGACGTGTCCTTGTGCGGCGTAGATCCCCGCGAGCGTGACCGTCGCGACGGGCCCGTGCGACGGCCGGAGCGGCTCGAAGCGAACGTCACCGCGAACGAGCGCGGCAGCGTCCGGAAGATGTAGCCCCTGCTCGATGACGCTGGCGACGAGCTCGCGCGCGACCCCGAACCAGCCGCGGACGCGCTTGCGCTCGACGGGGTTCGGCGTCGAAAGCCGGAGAATTTCGTCAGTGAGCTCGACCCGCGTCATCACTTCGGGGCGCGGCACGGCCAACCGCAGCGCTTCGGCGATGAGCGCGTCGCGATCCATCTCGTCGAGGGCGGCGCGGTCGGCGGTCACTTCAGGCCCTCGCCTTCGCGTCGGCGATCACGGTTTCGAGTCGATCGCACGCCGTTTCGAGCACCGGTAGCGGTGGCCCGAACGAAAATCGCGCGTACTCGGTGAACCGCGACGCGAGCGAGCGGCGCTTGCCGGGGTTCACGTCGAAGAATTGCCCGGGAACGGTGATCACCTTGTGCTCGAGCGCCGCGCGAAAGAGCCCCATGCCTTCGTTCAACGGCGGCGGGAGCTTCGAGAGCTTGCCCCAGACGTAGAAGGTGCCTTCGGGTTCGACGTCGATGGTGATGCCCATCCCGCGCAGACGCCGCACCATGAAGTCACGCTTCGCCTTGAACGCGCGCGCGATGGCGCGGGTCTCGAGGATGGTGTGCTCTTCGGTGAGGAGCGGCACTGCGACGCGCTGGAGCGGGCGCGAACCGCCGCCGTCGAGGAACGAGCCCGCGCTCGCCACCGCGTCGATGACCGGCTTCGGCCCGATCGTCCAGGCCACACGCCAGCCCGGGTAGCGCCAATTTTTCGTGAGCCCGTCGAGGATCACGACCGGATCTTTGTCGACGTCGTCCACGTAGCGCGCGGCGCTTTCGACGGGGAGCGCGTCGCCCTCCGTCGTCCAGATGTAGTGCGAGTAAAACTCGTCGAGGAGGAGCGTGCAGTCGAGCTCGCGCGCGACGCTCACCCAGCCTTCGAGCGCGTCGCCGCGCACGTGCTTGCCGGTCGGATTGCACGGATTGGACGCGAGCAGCGCGGAGAGCCCGCGGCCGCGAATTTCGCGACGCAGATCTTCCGGCGAGAAGCTGTAACCGCGATCGCCCTCGAGCAAGATCGGGATCGCGGTGAACGCGCGAAAAATCTCGAGCAACTCCTCGTACGCGGTGTAGTCCGGCAAGAAGTGGCCGAGGTTGATGAGGCCGATGCTCGCCGCGACGCGCGTGAGCGCCGCGCGACCGCCGCTCGAGATGCCGACGTTCTCCGCCGAGTACTGCGACTTTCGCCCGCGCCGGTAGAGCTTGTTGTAGAGGTTCGCGACCGCTTCCCGGAGTTCCCACACGCCGGCGACCGGCGCGTATTCCTGGTCGCTCGGATCGATGCCGAGCGCGGTGATCCGCGGGGGGGCCCCGGGGAGCTCACCGGTGTCGGGTTGGCCCTGGCCGAGGTTGCACCACGTCGGATCCCTTCCGGAATACCCCCTGCGAACCGCCTCGGTCGTGACGAAGATGACGCCGGTGCGGGGAACCGAGCGAAAGGCGGTGGTGACGTGGTCGTCGTTCACGGGGCGCGATGCTAGCACCGCCGTTCTCGATTTGCAGAGCCTCGGGTTCCCTTCCCGGCGGAGACGTCGGCGATTCGACGCTCAATACCAGGCGGCGCCCGCCGCCGGATCGGGGACGCGCCGTTCCGTGGCGCGGCGCGCCGTCTCGATGTCGTTCCGGATTTGATGGACGAGGTCGTCGAGCGACGCGAACTTTTTCTCGTCGCGGACGCGCTCGACCAGGTGGATACGGAGTCGCACTCCATAAAGATCGCCGTCGAAGTCGAAGAGATGCGCCTCGGTGCTGAAGCCGGCATTCACCGTCGGGCGATTGCCGATGTTGGCGACGCCGGCGGCGAGCCGCGTCGCGGTGCCGTCGTCCGCCAGCCGATCGACGACGCAGGCGTACACGCCGTGGGGCGGCAACGCCTCGACCACGCCGTCGAGATTCGCGGTGGGGACGCCGATCGTGCGGCCGCGGCCGTCGCCGCGCACGACTCGACCCGACACGGCGTGGGGTCGCCCGAGTAGTCGCTCGGCGTCTGCGAGATTTCCCGCCGCGATCGAGGCGCGGATGCGGCTCGACGAAAAAGGCCCGGCGGCGTCCTTCGCGAGCTCCTCGGCGCGCGCGACGAACCCGAGGTCGGCCCCGAGCTTCTCGAGCACCGCGAGATCTCCGGCGCGGCCTTTCCCGAAGCGAAAATTCTGACCCACGACGACGACCTTCGCGCCGAGTGCCCCCACCAAAAGATCCTCGACGAAGGAACGGGCGCTCATCGCGGCGAGGGTGTGCGTGAACGGTTCCACCACGACTCGAAGCGTCGGGTCGAGCCGACACAAGAGCTCCACTTTGCGTTCCAGCGGCGTGAGCACCGGTTGCGCTCCGCGCCCGAGCACGACGGCCGGATGCGGATCGAAGGTGAGGACGAGGAGCGACAAGCCGCGCGCGTTCGCGTCGCGGGACGCGGCGTCGAGCACGGCGCGGTGCCCCGCGTGCACGCCGTCGAAGTTGCCGATGGCAACCAGATTGCTTCCCTTGTCGGCGCCGAGAGCACCGGCTCCGTCGACACGCCGAACCTGCACGATGAGCGGCTTTTACTACGGCCGCTCGCCCTGAGCCAAGCGACCCCGACTTGCCATCGGGCGATCGCAGGCGTACGGGACCGCTTGCCCGATGTTGCCGGAGCAAGCCGTTCGAGAAGCACGAGCAGGAGAGCCGCGGCCCGTCTACCTGGTGCTCGGCGAAGAGCGCTATCTGCAGTCCATTGTCCTCACGGAGCTCCGCAAGGCCGTCATCGGCCCGGCCGATCTCGGTCTGAACGAAGATCAGTTCGACGCCGGTGACGTCGACGGCGATACGGTGCTCGCCGCCGCGCGCACCTTGCCGATGATGGCGAAGCGACGCTTGGTCGTCGTGCGCTCGCTCGAGCGATGGGAACCGAAGGGCGAGGCCAAGCCCGATGCGAAGGGTCGCGGCGCGGCGCTGGATCGCCTCACGGAATACGCCGCGGCACCGTCGCCGAGCACGACCTTGGTGCTCATCGCCGGCAAGCTCGACAATCGCCGGCGCCTCGTCACGCTCGCGAAGAAAGAAGGCTTCGTCGTCGAATGCGACACGCCGCCGCGAAATGCACTCCCCGTGTGGCTCGCGCGGCGCGCGAAGGACCGGCAAAAGACGCTCGCCCCCGGAGTCGCGGAGCTCCTCGCCGATCTCGCCGGGCCGGATCTCGCGCGCCTCGACGACGCGCTCGAACGATTGTCGCTCTACGTCGGCAGCGCGCCGGAGATCGACGACGACGCCGTTTCCGAGTGCATCGTCGGGGTGAAATCGTCGAGCGTGTGGGAGCTCGTCGGCGCCGCCGGACGACGCGATCTCGGGAGCGCTCTCGCGGCACTCGCGCGAGTCTACGACGCGAAAGACCGCGGCTTGCCGCTCCTCGGCACGCTGGCGTGGTCGACGCGTCAGCTCATCAAGTTCAGCGGCGCGGTCTCGCGCGGCATGAATCCGGCCGACGCCGCCAAGGCCGCCGGCGCGCCGCCCTTCAAGGCCGCGGAACTGGCCCAGCAATGCCGGAACTTGTCGCCGCGCGAGCTCGAGCGGTGGCTCGCGACGCTGAGCACTCTCGATTTGGACCTCAAAGGGGGCTCGAAGCGCCCGCCTCAGGCGCTCCTCGAGACGGCGCTCATTGCGATGTGCAAGGGACCGCCCCAGGAATCTCGAGCCGAGGCAAACGTTCGCCGGCCCTCATGAAACCGCGACAAATACCGGCCCGTAGCATCGATGGCACCTTGACCGGCGATGGGCAGAACCCAAATTCCGAGGTAGTGTTCAACAAGGTCCCTTCCAGCAGCGATGAAATGAGCCGAAACGGGCACAAGATCTCGAGGGACCCCACTGTGGGAAATTCGGCGCAGCGCTTGGAGGCGCTCGCAAAGGCCCGTCTTCCAACGGAATACGGCGTTTTCCAGCTCCACGTGTTCCGCTGGGACGACCCGGCAGCGCTGCCCGGGCTTTCGGACGAGCACGTCGCGCTCGTCATGGGAGATGTTCGCGGCGCTCGCGACGTGGCCGTGCGCGTCCACTCCGAGTGCCTCACGAGCGAAGTCTTCGGCTCGCTCAAGTGCGACTGCCGCGAGCAGCTCCTGAAAGCCCAAGAGGAAATCGCGCGGCGTGGCGTCGGCGCGCTGCTCTATCTCCGCCAGGAGGGTCGCGGCATCGGCCTCGCCAACAAGATCCGCGCCTACGCGCTCCAAGAGCTCGGCGCGGACACGGTCGAGGCAAATCGGCTCCTGCATCTTCCGGTCGACGCGCGCCAGTACGACGTCGCTGCCGCCATGATTCGCGCGCTCGGCATCGAATCGGTCGACTTGATGACGAACAACCCGACCAAGCTCGTCGCTCTGCGCGATCTCGGGATCAACGTCGAGCGTCGCATTCCGGTGCTCGTCGAAGCCAACTGCTATTCGGCGAACTATCTCGACGTGAAGCGTCGCGAGATGAATCACGAGCTGCCGAGCGACGTGAGCCACCTCATCCCCGACCCCGTCGGTGGCCCTCCGTCGCGCAAAGTCTCGGGCTGACAGGGCGCTCAATAGCCGTCGACGTCCACGACGGCCTGCGCAAAGGCCTCCGGGGCCTCTTGCGGCACGTCGTGCCCGATGCCGGCCAAGATTCTATGGGAATATTTGCCCGAGAATTTCTTCGCATAGGAGGCTCCGTCCGCGGCAGCGCCGTCGAAGTCGCTCCCGATGGTGATCGTCGGCACCGTGATCACCGGGCCTTCACCGAGCTTCTTTTCCAGGCCCTCGTACTGGGGATCGCCCGGAGCCAGACCGAGCCGCCAGCGGTAGTTGTGGATCACGATGCTCAGTTGATCGGGGTTGTCGAAGGACGCTGCGGTGCGCTGGAACGTAGCGCTCGGGCCCCGAACCCGTGAGGAATGCTGCGCGGCGCCCGGCGAACCGATACCATCGTGCAATCGCTCCGTCTGCGAGCGGCCGCTATCGCTGGTCGAGGTCGACAATGAACTCCGCGTTGCTCATGGTGTTGCAAGTGACGGTGGCGGCGCCGCAGAAAATCGGTGCCGTTCCACACGGCACCCGAGCTACCGCTCCGATCGTCAGTGGGAGCTTCGAAGGACCGCGGCTTCGCGGTCGGGTGCTCACCGGCGGAGGCGACTGGACACTGTTGCGCTCCGACGGCGTTTTGGAGCTCGATCTCCGCGTCACGCTGGAAACCGACGACGGCGCCCTCATCCACTTCGCGTCGTTCGGCCTCCGTCACGGTCCGCCGGAAGTGCTCGCGGCGCTCGCGCGCGGCGAGACCGTCGATCCCGCGAGCTACTACTTTCGCACCACGCCGCGGTTCGAGACGGGCCATGCCAAGTACGCGTTCCTCAATCGTCTGCTTGCCGTCTCCACGGGCGATCGGAGACCGACGGGGCCGATTTACACGATTTACGAGGTTCTTTGAGTCGCGATGAAGGTCGCGCGACGAGAGGCGCTCGCCATGGTCCTGGCCGTTGGCTTCGGCGGATGCGCCGCGACCAGGAGCGCTAGAACGATCGCGGTCCCCGAGAAGAGGAGATTTGGCATGAACTCGCGTCCGCTCATGACGTTGCGCCTGGATACGGCGACCACGCAGAACCTGGGAGAGACGCCGCAAGGCAAGCGCGTGACTTACCCGATCGTAGGCGGGGTGTTCGACGGCGAGCGTTTACGCGGCAAGGTGCTCTCCGGCGGCTCCGATTGGACGCTCCTGAGGCCAGACGGCGCGATGGAGCTCGATCTGCGCGCGACCCTCGAAACCGAGGACGGCGCCCTCGTCCACATGACGTTCACCGGCATTCGCGACGATGCGCACGCGTACTTTCGAACCCTTCCTCGGTTCGAAACGGCTGCTCCTCGATACGCCTTCCTGAATCGCCTCCTCGCCGTCGGCACCGGCGAGATCCGCGCCGACGGGCCCGTGCACCTCATCGAGGAGATCCTGTGACGAGCGATCGTGCGAAGCGACAACCGCCGTACCGGCCATGAGCTTCTCGGCGGTGAGCACGCTCCTTTCTCTCTTGTCGATCGACCACCCGATCGTGCAGGCGCCGATGGCGGGAATTTCGACGCCGGAGATGGCGGCGGCGGTCGCCAACGCCGGAGCGCTCGGCTCGATCGGTGTCGGCGCGACCGACGCGAACGGTGCGCGCAAGATGATCGCCGCCTTTCGAGAGCGCTCGGACCGCTCGCTCAACGTGAACGTCTTCTGTCATTCGCCCGCCAAGGCCGACGCCGCGCGCGAGACGGCGTGGATTCGGCGACTCCGCCCGGAGTTCGAGCGCCTCGGAGCCACGACGCCGCGCACGCTCTCCGAGATCTATCGGAGCTTTCTCGTCGACGACGACATGCTCGCGGCGCTCGTCGTCGCCCGTCCCAAAGTCGTCAGCTTCCACTTCGGGCTTCCCTCACCCGAACGAGTGCGCGCGCTACGCGACGCCGGCATCGTTCTGCTCGGTTCTGCGACCAGCCTGGACGAAGCGCGACGGCTCGTCGCGGGCGGCGTCCATGCGATCGTGGCACAAGGGTACGAAGCCGGCGGACATCGCGGCGTCTTCGACCCGGACGCGTCGGACGATCGACTCGGGACGATGGCGCTCACTCGTATCCTGGTTCGCGAGATGAACGTGCCGATCCTCTCCGCCGGCGGCATCATGGACGGCGCCGGTATCTCTGCGGCGCTTCGACTGGGGGCTAGCGGTGCCCAGTTGGGAACGGCGTTCGTGACGACTCCCGAGTCGCTCGCGGACGATGGCTACCGTCGAGCCATGGCAAGCGATGCCGCTCATCACACCGTGATGACTCGCGCCATCTCGGGTCGACCGGCGCGGTGCCTCGCCAACCGGTTCACCGCGTGGGGCGCCGACATCGACCCTCGCGAGATCCCCGACTATCCGATCGCCTACGACCTGGGAAAGGCGCTCAACGCGGCCGGCAAGGGAGCCAACGAACCGGGCTTCGGCGCGCAATGGGCCGGACAGGGAGCGCCGCTCGCGCGCTCGCTCCCTGCCGGAGAGCTCGTGGCGACTCTCGTCGCCGAAATGTCGTCAGATCGCGGTGAGTAGTTTCTTTCCGTCGGGGGCGCCCCAACCGGTGCAGGCGTCCCACCCCGGGCCGGCGGGGAATTGGCCGCCGAGGAGACCGTCGGTGTCGTTGTTGCCGATCTCGATGTCGCGAAGGACGCCGGAGGGCCCGTACTTCGTGTAGAGGAGCGCGTTGAAGTTGCCGAGCTGAACGTTCGCTGCTGCGTTGATCCGCGCGATCAGCGCGGCCCAGAGCGGCGCTGCTGCGCTCGTTCCCCCGACGATGCCGAATTGTCCGTTCGACTTCGTGAGGTAGCCGGTGTTCGGATCCGCGTTGGCCGCGACGTCGGGGATCGCGCGACCGCGAAACGCGCCGGGGTTGATCGACGGAGGCGCCACTTCGCGCTGCCAGGTCGGCACGGGGATCAAATCGCTCACCCCGCCGCCGGTGCCGCTCCCCGGTCCGTCGTTCCATACGACTTCACGAACGTTCGATTGTCCCTTCGCCGTTTTCCGGACGTGAAGCGTCGTCCCGCCGACGGCGAGCACGTACGGGCTCGAAGCCGGGAAGCACACGTGCGCTCGGCCGTCCTTGATCTGCGCCTCCGAGCCGTCGTCGCCCGTCGAGACGCACACGGTGATGCCGAGCTGCGACGCGGCGAGAAAACTCTGATTGACGTGATCGATGGCGGCTTGCGACCAGAGGATCCCGCTTTGAAACGGCTGGTTTTCGTCCCATCCCCAGCTGATGGAGACGACCTTCGGCGCGTTTGCCTTGTCGGCGATCACGGCCGCGATGGCGTCGACGAGCCCCTTCTCGTCGAAGGTGGAGAAATAGACGGCGACCTTCGCGCCTGGAGCAAGCGCGCCGACGACCTCGACGTCGAGCATCACTTCGCCGGTCGAATCGGGATCCGCCGACGGATCGGTGGACACGCCGTTCAGCGCGATCACCTGGACGCTCGGCGGGGGGACTTCGATCTTCTTGAAGTAGTCGTCGAGGTCGGTCTCGTCGACGCCGCCGCCGAACTCGAGCAGCGCGATGCATTGGCTATTCACGTCGGCGTTCGGAAAGTCGTAAATCTGCGCGAGCTCGGTCGGCACGAACCACGAGCGCGACGTCTGCGCCGCCGCGGCGAGCGTCGCCGGGAGCCGGTGGTTCTTGCGGCGCCGCAGGATGCGGTGATTGTTGAAACCGAAGACGCCCGTGACATCGTCCTTGAGGTTCGCGGGAAGCGTCACCGGACCGGTACGCGCGTGAAATTGACCGAGCGCCGCGTTGTCGTAGTCGAACAAGGTGACCCCGAACGCCGCGGTGACGTCGGCGACCGTGCCGCCGAGCCCGAGCGTCGCCGAGCCGCGATCATCGCGCACGACGGTCAGTCGATGCGCCCTGGCGAACGCCTCGATCCGCGCGACCGCGCCCGGATCCGAGCCGTACTCTTTCTCGAGCTTGTCGGCGGTCAGGTACTTTCTTTGCGCGGGACGAACGAGGTCGAGCGCCGAGAGATCCGGCAGGTTTTTCGCGCGCCGCACCGCGAGCGTCAGCTCGATCCACTGGTTGTCGTTGGTGCGCCGTTTGGCGACCGAACCCTGCGGGATGTGGTGAATACTGTTGGGAAGTTCGATCCGATCGGATGCAGTCATGCTCTGGCCTCCGTTGGTGTTGCCCCACGGGAACGAACCCGCCCTCTCGCGCGCTCGCCCCGAGTCGAACTCTAGCTATCGGCTCGGCGGTCTCCCATTTCAAGAAGGAGTCGCGGGCTCCAAAGAAATGACCAGGCGAACTCCGTCGCCCGGACGCGTCACGCTCTCGTCCAACTCGTCTTGCGCTCGTCTTACTTCTTCTTCGCCGCGAGCCGGCTCTTCAAGCGAGACGCGTACCCGGCCTTGTTTTCTTGCTTCACGCGGCCGACGGCGAGCGCGTCGTCGGGCACGTCGCGCGTCACGGTGGTGCCCGTCGCCACGTACGCACCTTTCCCGATCGTCACCGGCGCGACGATCTGCGAATCGCTCCCGATGAACGCACCCGCACCGATGATCGTCTCGTGCTTCGCGAACCCGTCGTAGTTGCAGAAGATGGTTCCCGCGCCGACGTTCGCGCCTTCGCCGATGTCGCCGTTACCGAGGTACGAGAGATGATTCGCCTTGGCGCCGCGGCGCACGCGCGTCTTCTTGGTCTCGACGAAGTTGCCGAGGTGCGCCGCTTCCTCGATGTCGCTGCCCGGCCGGAGATGCGAAAAGGGCCCGATTTCAGCGCGAACGCCGATCGTGCTGTCGGTCGCCACCGTATAGGGTTTGAGTAGGGCACCTTCGGCGACGGTGACGTCGGTGAGGACGGAACCGACGTCGATCACCGCGTCGGCGCCGATTTTCGTATTGCCGCGGAGATGAACGCCCGCGTCGATGCGCGCGCCCGGCGCGATCTCGACCGCGTCGTCGATGCGCGCGTCGCCGCGGATCAGCGCGCCGGCGACGCCGTGGCGGTCGCGAATGCGCGCGAACAGTCGGTCCTCGGCGCGCGCGAACTCGCGCGGGTCGTTCACTCCGACGAGCGCGTCGGGGTTGCCCGAGAGCGCCGCCGCGCCGCCCGACTTCGCGGCGAAGGCGACCACGTCGGTCAGATAATATTCGCCCTGCGCGTTGTCGGGTCGTAGCGTCGCGAGCCCGTCACGCAAGGTCGCCGCGCTCGCCGCGTAGACGCCGGAGTTCACCTCGCGGAGCCGCGTTCGCTCGTCGGCCGTGAGATCCCGATCCTCGCGGATCGCGACGACCCTGCCCGCGCCGTCGCGGAGCACGCGACCGTAACCGCGCGGATCTTCCATGTCCGCCGAGAGCACCGCGAACGAGACGCCCGGCGCGTCGAGGAGCCGCGCGAGCGCCGCGAAGTCGTCGGCCTGGACGAGCGGCGTATCGCCGCAGAGCACGAGCACTCGCCCGGCGTTCGCCGGAAGCGCGTCGAGCCCGACCCGAGCGGCATCGCCGGTTCCGCGCGCGACTTCTTGCACCGCGGTGGTCACCGCGCCCGCGGGAAACGCCGCGCGAACGTGCGCTTCGACCCGTTCACGACTGACCTCGCTCACGACGACCACCACTTGCCGAGCGCCCGCTTCGAGCGCCCGAGCAATCGGATAATGGACGAGCGGCCTACCGGCCATCGGCATGAGCACCTTCGGGAGACGGCTCCGCATGCGCTTGCCCTGGCCCGCGGCGAGCACGACGGCGAAAAGTCCGGACATGGCCCCTTCTTTACGCCGTTCCGCGCGCGTCGACCATCCTCCGACGGAAGCCCGATTCGCCGGAGGCCGAAGAACGGCGATCGTTCAGCGCGAAACGGCGCGCGTCCCGTTCGCCGAGGGCGCGTTCAACTGCGAAAGCGGCGGAAGGAGATCCGGTTTCGGCGGAGACGGTTCGGCCAGTGCCGACGCGAGGTCCGCCGGGGCGAGCGAATCGGCGACACCCTTGGCGTACACGACGACCTTGTCGCCTTCGCGGAGCGCCGCCCGCGCCGCGGCGTGATTGATGCGCTCCATCATGCCGTTCGTCATGCCGTGCCGGCGCCCGATGGTCGCCAGGGTATCGCCTTTCTTCGCGGTCACCGTGATCCGCTTGCGCCCGTTTTGCGCCTCGAAATACGCGTAGAACTCCTCGCTCCCCGCGACCAGGACGCGCACCTCGTGCTCGGCGAGGCAACGGATGCCCGAGAGATCGAGACTCGGCTTCACGTACACCTGGATCGTCATGGCCGATTGCAACGTCGCGCGCGGGTCGAGCGTATTCCACGCCGAAAGCTCCGACGGCGTGACGTCAAACGCCCGCGCCACGTCGGACAGCGTGTCGCCCGGAACGACGCGATAGAACACCCGAGCCCGCTCCGGCGCCGCCGCGGCGCGCGCCGGAACCACGACCGCTTCCTCGTCTGCGGGGGGCCGCGAATCGGCGTCCCCCGGCGCACGCGAAACGAGCAAGACCGCGCCCGCTTTCAAGCGCTCGTCCGCAGTCACGTGATTGGTCACCGCGATATCGCGCGGCGCGGCACCGGTGTCGAGCGCGATCGTGTCGAGGGTGTCGCCGAATCGCACCACGTACGGATCGAGCTTCGGCTTTTGCGCGAGCGGCGTGCTCGCGAGTCGCTGCGCCGTCACGACGCCGCTCCCCGACGGTACGCGCACCGGCCAGCGCTTGTCCGGCCCCGATTCGACGGGCGGCGTGCGGAGCGACAGATACTCCGCGTTCAGCGCGCGAATGTCTTCGAGCGGAACGCCCGCCGCGCGCGCCACGTCGGCGAGCTCGGTGTTCGGGCGCACCATCAGGGTGTCGAACGTGAGCGGCGGATCCGGCTCGATGCCGTCGAGTCCGAACGCTTTTCGGTTATCCATCACGATCGCCGTCGCGAGGATCTTCGGAACGTACAAGGTCGTCTCCCACGGCAACCCGGCCTCGTAGCGCGAGAGCGTCCAGTAGTCGTTCGTGTTGTACTTCCGCACCGCGCGAAGGAGGCTGCCGTGGCCCATGTTGTACGCGGCCATCGCGAGCTCCCAGCTGCCGAACCGCGATCGCAGATCGTTCAGGTAGCGCACCGCCGCTTCCGTCGAGCGCACCGGATCGAGTCGTTCGTCGACCCATCGGTCGACCGTGAGCCCGTACATCCGCGCCGACTCCGGGATGAATTGCCAGAGGCCGGCCGCGCCCGCCGACGACACGATGAGCGGATTGTGTCCGCTTTCGATGAGCGATAGCCAGACCAGGTCCGTCGGGAGCCCCGCCTTCGCGAGCTCGGCCTGAATCGCCGGAGCGAGCCGGCTCGCTTTCTTCGCCCAGTTCTGCGCGATGCTCTTGCCGCGCGCGTCGTCGCGATAAAATTCGAGGTACTTCACGACCCGCGCTTCGAGCCGCGTGGGCAGATCCGGCATCGCGAGGCCGCGAAGCCACTCCGTCGCCTTCACCGCGTTGCTCTCGTGAGCGCGGCCCTGCGACGAGAACGCCGGTGGAAGCCCCGAGGCTTCCACCGAGGGAACCGCGTCATCGGCGACCGGAAAATCGAACGAGAACCCGGCGTGCACGCCGCGCAGCGGTCTCGGAAAGAGCACGCGCTCGGCCTCACGCAGTTTTTCGAGTTCCGGATCGCTCTTCGGCGCCGCGAGATCGTCGACCGTCGGTCCTCCCGCAATCTGTCGCCTCGCATCGTCGTCCGCCACCGCGGGCGTCGCGCCCTCCGGCAAGGTCGCGCTCGGCACCTTCGGCGGTTTCCCCGGACGGTGCCCCTTCGCTGCGGCAGGCTCGGCTCGCTTCGGCGTAACTGCCGGTGCTTCCGACAACTCCGCTGGTCGAATCTTCCGCTCCCCGGTTCCCGCGCCCGGCCCCGCCGGCTTGGGCGACGCGGGCGTCGAGTCCGCGTCGAGCTCGGTCTCGCGAGTGGATTCCGTTCGAGTCGAGCTCCCGTCGGATTTGGGTTTGGGTTCCTTTTTCGGCTCGCGGGTCTTCGAGCCGTCGCCGATCGAGTCGGCGGGCGCGACCCGCTCGGTCGTCGGCGGGGCGGCCGAGTCGGCGCGGGGCTTCTCCGGAACCTTTTTCGACGGGCTCGCTGCTGCCGATGGCACCCCCGGAGGCGGCGAAGGGTCCGCCGAAGCGGGGCTGCCGATCAGGAGGAGCCACGCGAACGACGCCAGCGACAGCGCGGGCAAGGGCCGCATCATCCATTTCGTACCGGCGGGCTCGAAGCGGGTCAAATGAAGGGTCACGTGCGGGCTAGCGTGGCCCGGCGCCGGTCAAACCGGCAAAAAGCTGGCACCTTTCGAGGCCACTCGACCCCCGCGACCGAAAGCGCCAGAACCTTTCCATGGCTGAATCTCGCGTCCGCATCGAGCACGATTCCATGGGCCCCGTTCAAGTCCCGGCCGAGCACCTCTGGGGTGCGCAAACACAACGCAGCCTGTCAAATTTCCGAATTTCGTCTGAAAAAATGCCGCTTCCGCTCGTCCACGCGCTCGCCCTCATCAAGAAAGCGGCGGCCGAGGTGAACATGGCGCTCGGGTTGCTCGATCCACGGCTCGGGAGGGCCATCGTGGTGGCCGCGGACGAGGTGTTGCTCGGCGGTCTCGACGGCGAGTTCCCGCTCGTCGTCTGGCAAACCGGGAGCGGCACCCAGACCAACATGAACGTGAACGAGGTCCTCGCGAACCGGGCGAGCGAGATCCTCGGCGGTTCCCGCGGTGACGGGCGCCTCGTCCACCCGAACGACGACGTGAATCGCGGGCAGTCGTCGAACGACGTGTTTCCGACGGCGATGGCCATCGCCGCGAGCGACGCGCTCCATCGTCGCGTGGTCCCCGCGGCCCGGCGACTCCGCGACGTGCTCGCCGAAAAGTCGTCGGCGTTCAGCGGCATCGTGAAGATCGGACGCACGCATCTCCAGGACGCCACGCCGCTCACGCTCGGACAGGAGATCAGCGGCTGGGTCGCACAGCTCGAACACGCCGCCGGGCACGTCGAGTCGGCGATGCCGCATCTGTGCGAGCTCGCGCTCGGCGGGACGGCGGTCGGCACGGGGCTCAACGCCCATCCCGAGTTCGCCGTGCGAGTGGCCAAGCGACTCGCCGAACTCAGCCATTTGCCGCTCTTTACGGCTCCGAACAAGTTCGAGTCGCTCGCCGCACACGACGCGATCGTGTTCGCGCACGGAGCCTTGAAGACGCTCGCGGTCGCGCTCATCAAGATCGCCAACGACGTGCGCTGGCTCGCGTCCGGTCCGCGCGCCGGGATCGGCGAGCTGCGCATTCCGGAGAACGAGCCGGGGAGCTCGATCATGCCCGGCAAGGTGAACCCCACCCAGTGCGAAGCGCTGACGATGCTCGCCGCGCAAGTGCTCGGCAACGACGTCGCAATCAACTTCGGAGGAGCGAGCGGAAACTTCGAGCTCAACGTCTACAAGCCGCTCATCGCGCACAATTTTCTGCAGAGCGCGCGCCTCATCGCGGACGGCATGGATAGCTTCGTCGAGCACTGCGCGAACGGCATCGAGCCGAACGAAACGAGGATCCGTGAAAACGTCGCGCGGTCCCTCATGCTCGTCACCGCGCTCACTCCGCACATCGGCTACGATCGTGCGGCCGCGATTGCGAAGCGCGCACATCATGACGGCACGTCGCTTCGCGACGCCGCGCTCGCGCTCGGTTCGGTAACCGCCGAACAATTCGACGAATGGGTTCGGCCGGAATCGATGGTCTGAACGCCCCGAGGCAAATCGTCGCGCGAGACCATTCTGCGCAGGACCGAACGCCACGAAATAGGTGAAACGGCGGCGGAAGCCTTATCTTTGGGGTGGCATGTGACGTGCAGTTGAACCGACCGCACGGACGTCATCGCCCAGACCCACGAGGAATTTCGCAATGAACTGGGACAACATCCAAGGGAATTGGAAAGAGTTGAAGGATGCCTTGCTCGGCCGCCTTCACCTGCACCTCGGGTTTGCCCAGGACGAAGCGGAGCTCGAGCTCGATGCGTCGCACGGTTTCCGCTCGGCACGCTCGTTCATCAATGACGTTCCGAGCCACCCGAAACGTCACTGACGCACCCCGGCGTGAGCGTCCCGCGGCGCGGTTCGAGACCAGGGTGGGGGCACGTCCCTCGCCCGCTCGACCCGCCAGCGGCAAAAACCCACGGACGGTCGGCCTTTCGACCTTAGTGATATAGTCTTAGCGATATAGCCGACTGGCCGGGTGCGGCTTTCTACGCGAGGTGCCGGAAATCCCGACCTGTTATCCTCGGGAAGTGCAGCCTGTCGCCGGAGCCGATCGCGAGGAAGAATCGCTGGCCGAGAAGGCGGATAGCGACGCTTCTCGTCGCGCGCGCGATCGTCCGGAGCTTCCCCTTCCCTCGGTATTGTCGAGCTGGACGCGTACGATCCTCGACGCGCTCGAAGCGCTCGGCGTAAACCCGGAGCGCGTGCTCGAAGACGCCGGCGTGTCGCGCGAGGCGCTCCGCGACCCGAACGGACGCTTACCGATGATCCAATCGGCGCGGCTCTGGCACGCCGCGGCGCTCAGAACCGGTGACCCCGCCTTCGGGCTTCGCGCGTCTCGCTACGTGAAGCAAACGACGTTTCACGCACTCGGGTACGCCGTCTTCGCGAGCGCGACGTTGCGCGACGCCCTCAACCGGCTCGTTCGCTACAGCCACTTGGTGAGTGACGGCGCGGAGCTCGTCCTCGACGAGTCGGGAGACGCGGTCCGCTTGCGTTGGATACCCGAGCCCGGTGCGCCGCGCCCCTCCGTCGAAGCACTCGACGCGGTCATGTCGCTCATCGTGCGGACGTGCCGCGGGCTCACCGATCGGTCGTTCAGCTTGCGCCTCGTCGAGCAGCGGAGGCCGGAGCCCGCCGACTTGTACCCTTATCAACGCTTCTTCCGGTGCGCGCTCGCGTTCTCGGCCGAGGTCGACGCGTTGACGCTCGACGCCGCGGTGCTCGATCGGCCCTTGCCGACATCGAACCCGTCGCTCGCGCTCCACAACGACGACCTCGTGCGGCGCTACCTCGCCGACATGCGAAAGGGTTCGATGCTCGATCGCGTGCGCGCGATCCTCGCGGAGCGGTTGAACGGGGACGACTCGCCCGCAGCGGTCGCGTCCGCGCTCGGTACCAGCGTGCGGACGCTCCAGCGCAAGCTCCGCGAGCAGGGGTTTTCGTACGTGTCGATCCTGAATGAAACCCGTCGCCAGCTCGGCACCGCTTATTTACTCGAGGAGCGCTACTCGATCACCGAGATCGCGTTTCAACTGGGGTTCGACGACGCCAGCGCGTTTGCCCGTGCGTTTCGACGATGGACCGGCGTATCGCCGTCCGAGTACCGAGCGCGCGCGTCGGGCAAGGAAACGCGGGCGAAAGCTCGGTGAATCGTTGCTCCGTGCCATCGTGACCTTGGCGCGCCGAGCATGGTCTCTGGCGCCGCTGGCCGAGCAGCGGCCGACGCCGAACAGGTAAGACCGCGAGTGATCCTCCGGGGACGAACCGGAGCGAGCCCACATGCCGAATCTGACGATCCTCGGCTCGGGGAGTTATATCCCGGGTGAACCGGTACCGAACGAGCACCTGGCACGGGTGATGGACACCAGTGCGGAGTGGATCCGGAAGCGCACCGGCATCGACGCGCGCCATTTCGCGGAAGAAGGCACGGGCGCGAGCGATCTCGCGGTGCCCGCATGCCGGGCCGCCCTCGAGGCCGCGAAGCTCGGGCCAGAAGACGTCGACTACATCCTCTTCAACACGATGACGCCGGACTATTTGCTGCCGGGGTCGGGAACGTTGCTCGGCGCGAAGCTCGGCATTCCGGGAGTTCCGGCGCTCGATCTCCGGCAACAATGCGCGGCGATTCCCTTCAGCCTCCAGGTCGCCGACGGTCTCCTCGCGGTCGGCGCGGCTCGACGGATCCTCCTCGTCGGTGCGGACGTTCACTCCGGATTCATGCCGTGGTCCGATTGGGACGCGCTCCACGGCAACGGCGCCGCGACGCCCGATGATTTCCGTCGAGCGACGGATCACCGCGGTGTGTCCGTGCTCTTCGGCGACGGCGCGGGAGCGCTCGTGCTCGGCGATTCCGAGCGCCCCGCGTCGAAACTCCTCGCCGTGAAGGTCCACAGCGATGGACGGCTGCACGACGCGCTCCGCATTTCCGCGGGAGGCTTCCGACATCGGCCTTACCTCGACGCGGGCATGCTCGAGCGCGGCGAACACTACCCGACGATGAACGGCAAGGACTTGTTCCGGGCCGCCGTGCAGAGGCTCCCCCAGGTCGTACGCGAAGTGTGCGAAGCCGCGTCCGTCACGCTCGCCGACGTCGATTGGTTCATCGCGCATCAGGCGAACGACCGCATCAATCAATCGGTGAAAGAGTCGCTCGGCGTCCCCGACGAGAAGGTGCCGTCGAACATCGCGCGACTCGGCAACACGTCGAGCGCGACCATTCCCATCTTGCTCGACGAGCTCATGAGATCCGGGCGCGTCCACACCGGGCAGCTCGTGTGCCTCTTCGCGCTCGGGGCCGGACTGAACTGGGGCGCGGCGTTGATGCGTCTCTGATCGATGTCGAACCTAGGTTCGAGAAAGGAAACCAGTGTCGATTGAACGAGGTGTGATTCTGGGGCGGATGAAGACCGTGATCGCCGAGCAGCTCGAGGTCGATCCAGCGACGATCGACGAAGGGACGTCCTTCGTGGACGACCTCGGCGCCGATTCTCTGGCCATCGTGGAGCTCGTCCTCGCGATGGAAGAGGAGTTCGAAGTCGCGATCCCCGACGACCAGGCGGAGGCACTGAAGACCGTGGGCGACGCGGTGACCTTCGTCATTGCGCACGCGGGCCAGAAGGGAACCCCGAAGAAAGCCGCGTCGTGAGCCGACGCGTCGTCGTCACCGGGTTCGGCGCGGTGAGCCCTTGCGGGCTCGACGCGGAGGCGACCTGGCAATCCATTCGCGAGGGCCGAAGCGGCATCCGCAGTCTGACGGCGTTCGACGCATCGGACTACGCCTCGAAGATCGCCGGCGAGTGCCACGGCTTCGAGCCGGAGCGCCATATCGCGAAGCGCGATCTCCGTTCGATGGATCGATTCATCCAGCTCGCGGTCGCCGCCTCCGATCAGGCCGTTCGCATGTCGGGCATCGCGGAAGACGACCCCGTCAAGCTCGACACCGGCACGTTGATCGGCGTCGGCATCGGCGGCCTCGCCTACATCGAAGCGATGGACAAGGTCCTGATCGAAAAAGGACCCAACCGGATCTCGCCGTATTTCATCCCGGCGACGATCTCGAACCTCGCGCCCGGGCAGGTGTCGATGCGGCACGGCCTCAAAGGGCCGAGCTTCACGCACACCAGCGCGTGCGCGTCGGGGGCGCACGCGATCGGCGAAGCCTTCCGCGGCATCGTGCACGGCGATATGGAGGCTTGCGTGGCGGGCGGCACCGAAGCGGCGATCACGCCGCTCGGCCTCGCCGGGTTCGCCGCGATGCGCGCGCTCTCGAAGCGCAATGACGAACCGGCGCGCGCGAGCCGTCCCTGGGACGTCGATCGCGACGGGTTCGTCATCGCCGAAGGCGCCGGGCTATTGTTCCTCGAGGAGCGGGAGCGCGCGGTTCGGCGCGGCGCGACGATCTACGCCGAGCTCGTCGGCTACGGTGCGAGTGCCGATGCGCACCACCTCACTCAGCCGGCGCCAGAGGGCGAAGGCGCGCAACGTGCAATGCGGCGCGCGCTTACTGACGCCAAGCTCGCGCCGAGCGCGATCGACTACGTGAACGCGCACGGCACCTCGACGCATCAAGGCGATCTCCTCGAAATCGACGCGATGCGCGCGGTGTTCGGTGGCCACGTGTCGGACGGGCTCTGGATCTCGAGCACGAAGAGCATGACCGGGCACTTGCTCGGCGCCGCGGGCGGACTCGAAGCCGTCATTTCGGTGCTCGCCCTCCGCGACGGCATCGTCCCGGGAACGATCAATCTCGACCATCCCGAACCGTCGCTGCGCGGCATCGATCTCGTCCCGCACGAGTCGCGACGGCGTCCGCTTCGCCACGTACTGTCGAACTCGTTCGGTTTCGGCGGAACCAACGGCGTGCTGGTCTTCGCGAAGGGTTGAACGACACGGCGAGACGCGCCCCGAAGGGCGGTCTCGCCGTTTGTCCATGCTCGAGGCTCAACGCTTCACGACGACATACAAGGTGCGGCCTTCGCGGACGATGCGGAGGAGGGCGCGATCCTTCGCCTTCGTGTACGCCGCCTTGAAGCCATCGACGTTGGTGACGGCGGCGCGGTTCACTTCGAGCACGACGTCGCCGGGACGGAGTCCGGATTCGCCCGCGGGGCTTCCGGAGTCGACCTGGGTGATGACGACGCCCGATTTGACGCTCGACGGAAGCTGCAGCCGCTGCCGAAGCCCGGGGTTCAGATCCTCGAGGGTGAGCCCTTCGAGTCCGCCGGGCTGCGTTCCCGGCGTGGTCCCGCCCGAGGCGCCGAGCTTCTCCGGAAGCTCGCCGAGCTTGGCGTCGATGGCGAACGACTTGCCGTTGCGGAGCACGTCGAGCTTGACGGTGGCTGCGGCGCCCGCGGCGGCGATGGCGTTCCGGAACTCGCCGGTGGAATCGACGTCGAGGCCGTTCAGCTTGAGCACGACGTCGCCGCTTTGAAGTCCGGCCTTCGCCGCGGGTCCGGTGTCCATCACTTCCGAGATGAGGACGCCCTTCGTCGTCGGCAGGTTCATGGCCTTCGCGAGGTCTTGATCGACGTCTTGAATGCCGACTCCGAGCCAGCCGCGCACGACCTTCCCGTGGTCGAGCAGCGCCTTCATGATCGGCTGGGCCATGTTCGACGGAATGGCAAAGCCGATTCCGTTCGAACCACCCGTCCGCGAGAGAATCGCCGTATTGATGCCGACGAGCTGACCCTCCATGTTCACCAGAGCGCCGCCCGAGTTGCCCGGGTTGATGGCCGCGTCCGTCTGGATGAAGTCTTCGTACGCCGCGATGCCGACGTTGGCGCGCCCCTTGGCGCTCACGATGCCCATCGTGATCGTCTGACCGACGCCGAAGGGGTTGCCGATGGCGAGCACGACGTCGCCGAGCCGGAGCCGCGACGAATCGGCGAGCTCGATGGGATGCAGGTCCTTGACCTCACCCTGGAGCTTCAACACGGCGAGATCGCTCTTCGCGTCGGTGCCGATCACCTTGACGTTGAACTCGCGCTTGTCGGCGGTGGTCACCTTGATTTCGTCGGCGCCGTCGACCACGTGGTTGTTCGTGAGGACGATGCCGTCCGACGAGATGATCACGCCCGAGCCCAGGCCGTGTTCGATCTGCTTCTGCTCCGGTTGTTGTCCCTGCGGCCCACCCTGAGGACCGAAGAAGCGCTGGAAGAACGGATCCTCCAGGAAGAACGGCGCATTCTCGCGCGCGGTCTTCACCGTGCGGGACGATGCGACGTTGACGACGCTCGGCGCGGCGCGCTCGGCGACGTCGGCGATGGACATCGACGACGTATCGACGCCCTTCGCATAGGCGAACGACGGCATCGGCAAAAACGTTCTCGGAACGAGGTTCCCCGGCGCCGCCGCCGGCGCGCCGACCGTCGAAGCGCTCGGCGGTCCGCCGTGCCCGGTGCACGCCGCGGGCCAGAGCCCGAGTCCGATCGACGCCGCGGCGACGAACGCCAGCTTGGGACCAAAGGCTTTCATCCTCATCTCTCTTGTCTCCGTTCCTCTCAAAGTCGGTTCCGTCCGGTCGTCGAACGACGACTCGGGGGGGCCAACATCCGGCCGGCACGGTTCATTCCGACGCCGAAAACGGGCGGGAATGGGCTAGCGGACCAATTCGTCGAGAAAATCGGCGATCTGATAGAGCGGCAAGGCCCGAGTGACAACGCCCGCACGCGCGGCCTGGCCGGGCATGCCGAAGATGACGGCGGTTTCCTCGCTCTCGGCAATGACGATCCCACCCGCCTCGCGGATGGCGCGCGCCCCGTCGGTGCCGTCGTCGCCCATGCCGGTGAGCACGACGCCGATGGCCCGGGTCCGGGCCGCCTTGGCGACGCTCGTGAGGAGCCGGTTGCCGCTCGGCGCGTACCGGTCTTCCGGAGTCGGTGGAACGACCCGCACCCGAAGCTGCCCCCCGGCGGCGAGTTCCACTTCCATGCATTGACGACCGGGACACACGAACGCGCTATGACTCACGACCACGTCGCCGTCCTGCGCTTCGCGGACGTCGAGAACGCTCTTCCGATTCAAGCGCTCGGCGAACGTGCGCGTGAAGCGCTCGGGCATGTGCTGCGCGATGAGTACCGCGTAGCTGCCGCGCGACGACAGCTGAGCGAACAGCTCGCTGAGCGCCGACGGACCGCCGGTCGACGCGACGATGGCGACGAGCACCCGCGGCGCGAGCCGAGGCGCCTCGAACTGCGGCACGTCACGATGTCGGTCCGAGGGCGGCATGTGACTCGGCCGCACGTTCACGCGGTCGCGAGTGCCTTCTCGGAACAGCAGCACCTTCTGCAGGAGCCCGTCGAGCGCGTCGTCGGCGTCGCTACCGAGCGAGGCGTCGGGCTTGGCGACGAAATCGACGGCCCCGAGCTCGAGCGCGCGGAACACGTTTTCCTTCTGGCCGTAGCTCGAGACCACGATGACCGGGCTCGGGCGGCTCGCCATCAAGAGCCGAAGGAAGCTGAACCCGTCCATCTTCGGCATCTCGAGGTCGAGCGTGATGACGTCGGGCTTCAGGTCGTAGGCGAGACGGAGCGCCTCGTTGCCGTCGGCGGCACGGCCGACGACCTCGACTTCACCGGACGCGGTCAGCCGGGTCGTGATTGCTCGACGGTTGACGACCGAGTCGTCGACGACGAGGACCCGGACGCGTCGCTTGGGAGCCGTGCTCATGGCCCATTCCTTTCGCGGCCTTCTCGGTGCACGAGATTGGGGCGCCTATAAACCAGATCCGAAGACAAATGAACCAACTCGAAGGCGGTCGACAAATTGAGGAGCGACTCCGAGTGTCCGAGCATGAGGTAGCCCCCTGGAACCAGGCGATCGTAAAGGTTGTCGATCACTCGACGGCGAGATTCGGCATCGAAGTAGATGAGCACGTTCCGACAGAACACGACGTCGACCCTGCCGAGGGTCGCGGCCTTCAAGCCATCGAGCAAGTTTAAGTGCCCGAAGTAGCAGTATTTCCGCACCCAGTCGACCACGTGGGCGCCGTCGTCGCGTTCGACGAAATAGGACGTTCTGAATTCGGGTGGCGTGGAGCGAAATGCGCCAGCTCGATAGACGCCCCTCCGCGCAGCGGCGACACTGCGTTTCGAAATATCGCTTCCGAGCACCCGAACATCCCAATCTTGAAAAAGGCCCGCTTCGTGCACCATGACGGCGATCGAGTAGACCTCTTCGCCGGTCGAACACCCCGCGCTCCAGACGACCAGCCGGCGCTTTTCGGCATTCGACTTCGCGAGACGCGGGAGCACCTCATTTTGAAAGGCGCGAAGCTGATACTCCTGCCGGAGAAAATAGGTTTCGTTCGTGGTGAGGATCTCGATGGCCTCTTCGAGCTCCGCGCGACCTCGGACGTTGAAGCGTAGGTACTTGTAGTACTCATCGAAGTCGGACAGCTCGAGCGCGGCCACGCGCTCGCCGAGCCGGCGATCGAACAGGTACGAGGAACCGTCGTCGAAATGCAGCCCGGCTTGCTCGTTGACGAGGTCCCGAAGAAGGCGAAACTCTTCGGGCCGGATCCGGAGCCGAACCTCCTTGCGGTCTCCATTCCCTATCACCCGGCTCCTCCACCGAGCGGCGGCACCGTCCGCCGAAGGGTCGCGCCATCGGCGTCGACGAGGCTACGCTGGATCGCTTCTCGAACGAGCGGCTCGCGTTCGCCGATGAGGCGCTGTCGGAGCAGATGTTTCGCGGTCGGATCCGTCCGGCGTCCGAGGAGCTCGGCGGCGAGCCGGCGCACGTCCCAGACCTCGTGGTCGAGGCATGCTGCAACATGGGCCGCCGCCCTCGGATCGCGATCTTCGCGAGCCACGGCGCGGAGGGCGGCCTTCACGACTTCGGGCTCGGAGTGCGAGAGAGCGTGGATCAACGCGTCGACGCGACCCGGGGCGTCGATCCTGCCGATGGCTTCGACCGCGGCGACGGCGCGCATCGCCTCGGCCTCGCGGGCGAGCTTGCGCAGGACCGGGAGCGCGTCCGGGTCGAGGGTCTCGCCGAGCGCATCGATCGCCGCCACGGCGAGCATTTCGTCGCCGAAGGTATCGACCACGCCGAGCAAGGGCGTTACGCCCACGGCGCGACCGTCCTGATCGCGCATCCGCCCGAGCGCGCGGATCGCCGCGAGCCTCACCTCGGGAACCTCGTCGGTGAGCGCGAAAGATACGGCACGAACTGCCTCCGGACCCACCGAACGCGACAGCGCCTCGAGCACCGTGCGGCGCACGAGGGGGCTCTCGTTCGACGCCGCCTCGGCGAGAAACGCGACGTCGGCGCCGGCTCCCTCGAAGACCGGGCCGTCGATGACGCCGATGACCGACGCCGCGAACGCGGCGTCCGAGCCGTCGGGTCGTGATTGTCGCGCGAGCGAGCGCGCGGCCTCCGGATAGCTCTTCGCGCAGGTCGCGAGCGCCGCGCCCGCGGCTTGTCGAATCGCGGGCGGCGCGTCGGCCACGAGCCAGCGCCCGGCGAGCCCCAAGGTGCTTTCGTCGCCGATGCGGCCGAGCGCGACCAGCGCCGCGCGGACGACCTCCGGGGATTGCTCTTCGGTCGCGTCGATGATGGCTCGGCACGCGACGGAGCGCGTCGACTCGTCCGCGAGGCGACCGAGTTGCTCGACGCACTTGGCTCGCTCTTCCGACGACCCCGTCCCGGTACGGCGCGCGAGCGCGAGGATCGCGGCCGGGCCGAGCATGTCGAGCGCCTGCTCGGCTTCGGCGGCGATGCGGTCGTCGGCGAGCGCGTCGATGACCGCGCCCGCGGCTTCGGTCGTCCCGAGAACACCGACGACGAGCAAGAGGCAGCGTCGCGTCTCGAGATCGTCGCGCGGCGCACGCGCCTGCTCCACGAGCGCACGCTTCGAAAAATCGCCGAGCGACGACAGCGCAGTTCGCGCAGCGCGATAAGCAGCGGCATCGTTGACGACGAGGGTCGCCAGCGCCCGCGTGGCGGCGATGAACCCGCGCCCGTCTCCGCCCGAGAGCGCGCGGACGAGATACGGCGCGGCGTCGGCGTGACCGGACAGGCCAGCGGCGGTGAGCAGCGCCTCGCGAAGCACCGGATTGCCGAGGTGTGGTTTCAGCATCGGCCACGCGACTCGCGCGCCGAGTTGGTTCAACCCGTCGAGAGCGGCGAGCGCCGACAGTGGATCGTCGGTGAGCAGGCAGCGCTCGAGGAGCGACGCGGCGCGATCGACGTCGGTGCCGCCGACGGCCGATATGGCTTCGATGGCCGCCGTCCGCACGTTGACGTCGTCTTCTTCGAGCATCGTCTCGAGCACCCCGAGCGATGCGGCGTCGCGCGAGCGCGCGAGCGCTTCTGCGGCGAGCTTTCTGCCGTCCGCGTCGAGCGAAGGAATGGCGACGGCGAGCGCGTCGACGGCGAGCGACCCGAACCCGCCGAGCGACTCGACCGCGGCGTTGCGGAGGCCCACGTTGTCGCCGGAACGGAGCACGTCCACCAGCGCGTCGATGACGTCGCGCGACGCGAGCCCGCGACCGACGCCGACCGCCTCTTTTCGGACGCGCCAGTCGCGGTCGCCGAGGGCTCGGATCAGGAGCCGCGGACGATCGTTCTCCTTGGCGTGGGCGATGCTCGCGACGGCGCGCCGCCGCTCTTCCGGATCGTCGGAGCCCATCGCGAGCTCGAGGTTCTGCTCATTCATGGCGGAAGCCCTGCCCTTCGAAGCCGTTACCGAGCTGCGGGTGCTCGCTGAGCGCCGCCTCGGCGAGCCCTTCCAATCGATCGACGTCGAGCACGAACGTGAGCACGCCGTTGTGGGGAATCACGCCGACGATGCCGCGGCTGTCCTCGCCCCCGCCGAGCGACGGCGGTGGCCGTACCTGTTCTCCGCCGGTGCCGAACACGTCGGTCACGTGATCCACGATGAGCCCGACCGTGCGATTGCGAACGGCGACCAGAACCCATTTCGAACGCGACTGCTCCATCGCCGGGCCGAGACCGAATCGGGAGCGAAGATCGACGATGACGATGACCTGTCCGCGGTGATCGGCAACGCCCGCCACCGCGCTCGGCAGGTGTGGCAACGCGGTCAGCGGACCCGGGTTCACGATCTCGCGCGCGATGGAGATCGGGATCGCATAGGCCACGTCGCCGACGATGAATCCGACCAGCGTCTTGTTCGGATCCGGTCGCTCTTTTTTGGTTCGTTTCCGCATGGCGGCGCTCAGGTCCCTACGATGCGGTTCAGATCGAGGAGTACGACGAAGTCTCCGTCCGGGCGTCCGACGCCGAGGACGTGATCGGCAAGATCGCCACCAAGCACGTTCGCCGTGAGCTCGAGCTCGCTCGCTCCGAGCCGGACGACTTGACGGACCTCGTCGACGAACAGGCCCACGACTTCGCCGGGCTCGGTGTTCGCGAGGAGGATGCGGGAGAGACGCGACGGAGGCGCTTCCGGGAGCCGCAGCCGGCGACGGAGATCGATGACCGTGACGAGCAGTCCGCGAACACTGCAAATGCCGATGATGTCGGGGGGAGCGCGCGGCACTTCGGTGACCGGCGGGGGGCTCACGATTTCGCGAATGCCGGCCAGCGCGACCGCGTACGTGTCGGCGTCGAGACGAAACGACAAGAATTCGCGCGGACCGAGCGACTCGGCCGGCGCCCTTCGTTCCGCGAGCGACGCGGGGGCCCTCATCGCGTCAGCCATGGCTCAACCGCCTTTCCCGGACGACTTCGCCGCTGAACATCTCTTCGATGAGCGCCGCCGGATCGAGCACGAGGGCGACGCGCTGGTCACCGAGCTCCGTCGCGCCCGAAAACCCGCGAACGCGACTGAGCGATTTGCCGAGCGCCTTGATGACGATGTCCTGCTGCCCATGAAGATCGTCGACCGCAAACCCGAGCCGGCGCGACCCGAGCGACGCGACGACGATGTACCCGCGGCGATGGGGCGCGCTCCCCGGCAGCGGCGCGAGCCCGAAGATCTTCGCGAGACGGCACACCGGCAAGGTCACGCCGCGCAGGGTCGTGACTTCGCGACCGTCGAGTGTCCGGATTTCGGCTTCGTTCAACGAGATGGCTTCGGCGACGCTGGTGAGCGGCATCGCGAAGACGCGCCCCGCGACGCGAACGAGGAGCGCACTCACGATGGCGAGCGTCACCGGCAAGGTGATGGTCAGCTTCGTCCCGATGTCGGTCTCGCTGTGAAGATCGATCACGCCGCCGAGCTTCGAGATGTTCGTCTTGACGACGTCCATGCCGACCCCGCGCCCGCTGTAGTCGCTCGCCTCCTCGCGGGTGCTGAGGCCCGGCAAGAAGACCAGGTTCAAAATTTCGTTCCGCGCGAGTTGCCCGATGTCGTCGGGGCCGACTTTGCCGAGCGCGACGGCTCGCCGCAAAATCGCCCGCTCGTCGATGCCGCGACCGTCGTCCTCGACCTCGATGACCGCGTGATTTCCCTTCTGGAACGCGTTCAGGGCGATCGTGCCCGCGACGGGCTTGCCGACCCGCCGTCGCTCGTCGGCGTGCTCGATGCCGTGGTCGATCGCGTTTCTGACGACGTGCATCAGCGGATCGCTCAACTCTTCGACGATGAGCTTGTCGATCTCCGTCTCGGCGCCGGTGATGACGAGGCGGATGTCCTTGTCCATCTCGCGGCCGATCTGCCGGACGACTCGCGCGAGCCGATCGAACACCTGCCCGAGCGGCACCATGCGGACTTCCAGGATACCGCCCTGCAGCTCGCCGAGCCTTCGATCGAAGCTCCGCTGAACGCTGTGCAACTCCGAGCCGAGCTGGCGATGCCCCTCCGCGCGGATCCGCTCGGCGAGACGCCCCAGCGTATTTTTGACGATCGCGAGCTCGCCCACGACGTTCATCAACGCGTCGAGTTTGCGGATGTCGACGCGCACCGTCTGCGCGACGGCGCGCAGCGCCGCAGCTTGTTCCGCCGGAGGCTCCATGATCGGCGCGCGTTCCGAGACCACGTCGCCTCGGCGTGGCACGAGCGACGGCAGCGGCGGGGGCCGCGACGCTCCGTCGCGCTCGGGCGGCGCGGTCGCTTTGGGCTGAGACGCGGGGGAGCGAACCGGGATCGCCGCGACGCTCACGCGCTCGCCGGAAAGCGAGTCGCGTAACTCCTCCTCGGTCGAAGAGGACGCGAGGAGCAGATCGAGCTCGATGGTGTCGGTGCTCGTCGCCGAACCGGTCGGCAGATACGTGATGACCTCGCCGTGGACCTTGGCGCGCGCCTTGATGTCCTCGAGCGCCTTGTCGATCGTGGCGAGATCGAAATCGACGCGTACTCGATAGAGGAGCAAGCCCTGCTCGACCGACGTCCGGAGTCGATGCTCCTCGTACTCGGTCAAGACGGCGAGCATCGCGGCGTCGAGCTCGAAGCGGGCGAGCGTGTTCTTCTGCGCCGGCGCGGTCGACCCGATCCGCCCGAACTCGCCGATGATGTCGTCGAGATGCGGCAACGGGTCGTCGGATTTGGAACGCTCCGCGGCGAGCGCCGCGGAATAAATTTCGACGGCGCGAAAGAGCAGGTCCAAGACCTCGACGGTCAGCGCGAGGCGGCCGAGCCGGAGACCGTCGAGTACGTCCTCGAGCCGATGCGATAGCGCGCCCACGCGCTTGGCCCCGAAGAGACCCGCGAGCCCCTTCAAGGTATGAACGGCGCGGAACGCTTCGTTCACGAGAGACGGATCGAGCGTGCCGCGTTTGAGGCTCGCGTCGAGAGCGAGGAGGTTCCGCGACAGGGACTCCACGAGCTCCTGCGCCTCGGAAAAAAACTCCTCGCGAGCCTTGTCGATCCCGTCCGTCATTTCGTCGTGCCGCCGGGTTTGCTCCGGGCGAGCTGCGCCTTGGCCGCAGTGCGGAGGTCATCGACGCTGAACGGCTTCGCGAGGTACCCGTCGGCGCCGAGCGAGAGCCCGCGAGCGCGATCGCGTTCGGAAGACTGCGTCGAGATCAACAAGATGGGCGTCGAGCGATGGTGCTCGTTGGTACGAATGAAATGGATGAGCTCGAGCCCGTTGATGTCCGGCATGTTGATGTCGGTGATCACCAGGTCGTACGGCCCACGGGGAAGCAGCCGGAGCGCATCGAAGCCGCCCGTCGCCTCCACGACGTCGACGTCGCCGAGCTCGGCTCGGTCGCCTTCGAGCGCCGAGCGCACGAACGCCCGCATGCTGAAGGAGTCTTCGACGATGAGAATCTTCGGCACGGCGGCTACCTCTTCGCCTCCTTTCGATCGGAAAAGAGCGGGCGATCCTTCGGCGCCGCATCGTAAACGGTCGCGAGCCAATCGGTGAGATCAGCGAAAATCGGGTCGCCCTCCTGCGACAGCCCGAGCGCCCCGTGCGCTTTGCCGTCGTAAACTTTGACGGTGCCGAGGTCCTTCGCCATCTGAGCGAGCGACGTGACCGGCTCTCGCGAGACGTTGTCGTCCTTCGCGCCGGCGATGAACGACGGCAACATGCGGACGTCGGCGAACGGGTGATAGACGTCGAACCCTTCGATGGCAGCGCCGGGCGAGACCAGACCGATCGCCGTCACTTTCGGCTCCATGCTGGCGGCGCGTGCCGCGAAAGCGGCGCCGAGCGACGACCCGACGACCACGACGCCGCGCGCCTTGTCGGCGGTTTTCGACGCACCGAACGCGATCGCCGCCCGCACGTCGAGCACGAACGCCGGCATGTCTTTCGGCTTCATCGTGGACCAATCGAGCCGCTTCTTGCCGCTCGCCGACACGGATTGACCATGTCCGCGCAGGTCGAAGTTGACGATGTTGAATCGCTTGTCGCCGCCCGCGAGCTTGTCGGCGAGGGGCTCCCACTCTTTTCGATCGCCGCGAAAGCGATGAACGAAGACCAGCACCGGCGCCGTGTCATCCCCGGCCCGGTACAGCGTTCCCGAAAGTGGAATCTTGTCGCTCGTTTCGAACGACACCTCTTGTGCCTGCGAGGCCGGCACCGGGGGCACCGCGGGCACCTCCGGCGTCTTGGCGACCGACGCCGACGGCTCCGGCGATCGCTGCACGGAACTTGGCGCGTGATCCCCACTGCTGCACCCGCAGATGACCACCAGACTGAGCCCGAACGGCGCGACCCATCGACGAGACCGCATCAACCCAACATCCTATCAGGACGGCCGCCGATTTGGGGCATCGACCCCGAACCGTCCGAGCCGCTGTCAGGGACGCACGGGCCAGACGCAGCCGCGGAGCGCCACGACGTCGAGATCCGCACGCCCGTGAAAACGAGCGGCGTCTACTTCAGGAAGTCTGGCGATGAGGTGGGTGCGCGTGCGCAAGTCCACACCTCGGCGGACCCGTCGCGGTGCGCGGCGCGCGGGGCACGGCGCACGGGCCGAGTTTTCTCGGCCGTGCGGCTCAGCCGCCCATCGCCGCGAGCGCCAGGGCCGGCACTTTGAGCCAGCTCGGTGACGCTTCGAAGTTCTCGACGCGCTCCGCGAGCTTGTTCAACGTCTTGTGCGACGGGAAATAGATGGGCTTCGGCACGGGCTTCAGGGGCGCGCGCACGACGCACTTCTCGATGTCTTCGAGCATCACGGTGTTGTGGACCCATCCGAGCCCGCTCTGAATGTCGGTGAGCGTCGCGCTCGGGTGGCCGCCCCAGGGCGTCGAGCAGAGCGCGTAAGCGAACGCCGGCCAGGCGTTGATCGCGACGGTGCCGTAGCGGAGGTCGCGGAGCGCGCCGTCGATCGCCGTCTTTTCGCTCGAGGCTTCGAGCTTCGGGTGCACGAAGAGCATCGCGTTCAAGGTGCCCCACACCCGGTCGTTCGCGAACGGAACGGCGGCCGCGAGGAACTCCGAGACGTCGGTGCTCCCGATCGAGACCTCGTTCAAGATCGAACAGAACGGCTCGGTGACGAAGTTCTGCTCACGCTCGTCACCGGCGTCGAGGCCGAGGATCAGCGTCCAGGGCAAGGCTTGATCGCTCCGGGCGCCGATCTTCCGCACGTCGCCGTGCCCCGACGTCAGCGCGTCGAAACGCTGGAACGCGCCGGGGTAGTAGGCTTTTCGCGGAGGCACGCGAGCGAGCACGTCGCTGACGTTGGCGATGAATCGCTCGCGGTGGCTCCAGCCCTTCGGTAGGACGAGCATCTTGGCGGCGTTGCAATTGAACGACGCGTTCTGAGTGACCATGCCGGCGACGTTCTCGGCCATGCTGAGGAGCTCGGCGTCCGTGTACGGACCGGGGAGCACGATGACCGGGCTCACGTTGCCGAGCTCGCTCGTGATCGGCTTCTTCAAAATCGGGTCGTTACGGCGCTTGCGGTCTTCGCGTTCCGCGCCGGGTGGCCCCCAAACGATGGCGTCGTGCGTCTTGTCCGAGCCGGTGATGTGCACGTCGTCGACGTGCGGGTGATAGCAAAGGTACGAGCCGACCTCCGCACCGCCGTACGCGATCGCGAGGTACCCGGCGTCGATGAGCGTCTTGAACGCGCGCTCGAAGAACTTGCCGAGGTATTCGTTCACCGGGTTCATCTTCAAGAGGCACACGTTGCCGTCGACGAACATCTTGTAGAGGACGTCCATCGGCGGAATCGACGCGACGTTGCCGGCGCCCAGGATCAACGAAAGGCCGCCCTGCGGATCCTTCTTCTTGTAGAAGGCGGCCTGATAGGCGCCCACTTCGTGGCGCGGAATGCCGGAGCGAAGCCAGGTCTCCGCGGTGACGTTCCCGTAGAGCGCGCGGTCGTAGCCGTCGTACGGCGTCACGCCGATCGCGACGGCCCCGTGAGCGAGATCGCGCATGCGCGCTTCGTCGAGCGCGGGCACCCCCTGCTTCTGGACGTCCTCGAGCGCGCGGATCAAAAATCGCACGTTGCGCAGCGTGATCGCCGGACCGCCGAGCCATTCTTCGCCCGCGACGGGTGCGTCGAAGGGAATGCCCTTCGCGCGACACGCCGCCTCCACCCACTCCCGCGAGACCTCGTGCATGCGACGCTGAATGTCGCGAAGCAGCCCGATTTTTTTCTGGATCGCGAGCCGTGCGAACTCGCGCTTCTGGCCGCCGAGACGTTCGATCTGACGGTCGAGCTCGGGCTCGGCCGTGGCGGGCCGGGCGTCGAACGAGCGCAGCGGGTTGGGGCCGACGGAAGGACCGAGAATGTCTGGCGAAGCGACCATCCGCGTTTCATAGCGCTCCGGGTTGCCGGCGGCTACGCTCCGCGCGCCGTGGCCGACCCCACCCCTTCGCCGTTTCCGCGAGGGGCGATCTGGATCGCGAGTTTCGTCGTGCTTTCGCTGGCGACGGCGATCGAGCCGCCGCTGGCCGTGCCCGGATGCGTCGTGGTCCTCATCCTCTCGCTCAGCTTGCCGGAGATGATCGGCAAGGCGCGCTGGGTCAGTCGCGCCGCCCTGGCCAGCGCGGTCCTGGGTTGCCTGGTCGGCTTGGCGCGTTTCGCCACGTCGAAAGCGATGCTCGGCATCATCGAGACCGGCGAGAGCGCGTCGGCACAGAATGCGCTCTCGCGCGTTCGCGAAATCGTCTCTGCCGAAGACGCGGCGCGCCTCACCGCGCCGTACGACCCCGACGGCGATCACGTCGGCTCGGCACTTCTCGTGACGGAGCTCGCGGGCGCCGCGCCGCTCGGCAACGGTGCTCGCCTCGATCCCGCGCTCCTCAACTACACCTTCCACCACTCCATCGAAACCGCGCTCGGCCCCGCCGCCGACGTCGAGGGTTATCTGTTCATCGTGTGTTTGCCGACGAAGTCAGGCGGCTGGAACACGGAGCGCACGGACATCGACGACGAGCTCTCCGAGCGGCGATTCCTCGTCTATGGCTGGCCCTCCGAAATTGCCGAAGGGATGACGACCGTCTTTTTCACCGACGAGCACGAACGCATTCTCGTGCTCGATCTTCCGCGCGGGTCGCCGCCGCGCTACCTCGGCGCCGGACACCCTCCGCCGTGCGACGCCGCGCTCGGCGGCCCCGCCAACGGATGGTCGACGTGGCGCAACAAGGCGCCGCGCAAGACGTTGCCGGGTGACAGCCAGAAATCTCCCTGACGACGTCAGCGCAATCCCTCTCTCGAGACGCCACCGTCAGACGTAGCCGAGCGGCAACTCGGTCGTGTCGACGACGTTCCGCATGACGAAGCTCGAGTGCACCCCGGTCACGCCGTCGATGCGCGTGATCTTGTCGAGCAAAAACGCCTGGTAGTGGTCCATGTCGGGAACGACGATCTTCAAGAGGTAGTCCGCTTCGTGTCCGGTGATGAGCCAGCACGCTTGCACCTCGGGGTAGCCGCGGACCCGCGTCTCGAAATGCTCGAAGCGCTCGGGCGTATGCCGGTCCATCGAGATCTGGATGAACGCCGTCAGGGTCAGCCCGAGCTTCTTCCGATCGAGCAAGGTGACCCGCTTCTCGATGACGCCCGCGTCTTCGAGCGCCTTGACCCGCCGTGAGCACGGCGACGCCGAGAGCCCGACGCGTTCGGCCAGCTCGAGATTCGACAAGCCACCGTCGCGTTGAAGCGCATCGAGGATCCGGCGATCGAGGTCGTCGAGAGCGAGGGGCGGAGGGTCGCGGCGCGCCATCAGCAATCTTTATTCGATAATCGAGCACTAAGCGCAATCATTCACCCTATTTGACGAACGGAGCACGGTCTTTGCAATGATTTTGCGCACCTGGAGGGTTAAAGTGAGCTCCACGGTGCGGCACCGAGAGCCGCTCGGGCTCGCTCCCCGATTCAGCTTCGTTCTCGAGGAATCCATGTCTTTCAACTCATCGAAATATCGACCGTTTGCGCCTATCCCGATGCCGGCCCGCCGCTGGCCCGATCGCGTCATCGACCGCGCCCCCGATTGGTGCGCCGTGGACCTCCGAGACGGCAATCAAGCCCTCGTCCGCCCGATGACCGTCGAGAAGAAGCTTCGTCTTTTTCGCGTCCTGGTCGACATCGGCGTGAAGGAAATCGAGGTCGGCTTTCCGGCGGCGTCGCAACCGGACTTCGACTTCGTGCGCCGGATCATCGACGAGAACCTCGTCCCGGACGATGTGCGCCTGCAGGTCCTGACCCAGAGCCGCCAGGATCTGATCGCCCGCTCCTTCGAGGCCGTTCGCGGCGCGAAGCGCGTCAACGTGCACCTCTACAATTCGACCTCGACCGTTCAGCGCGACGTCGTGTTCTGTCTCGACCGGAAGGGCATCGTCGACATCGCCGTGCGCGGGGCGATGTGGATCGCGGAATGCGCGCAGAACCAGCCCGAGACCGATTTCGAGTTCGAGTACTCGCCCGAGAGCTTCACGAACACCGAGCTCGACTTCGCGGCGGAGATCGTGAACGCCGTGACCGCCGTCTGGCGACCCGACCGCGGGCAGCGCGTCGTGATCAACCTGCCCGCCACGGTCGAGGTCGCGACGCCGAACGTCTATGCCGACATGATCGAGTGGATGATCGATCACATCGACCATCGTCGATTTTTGCGGGTCAGCGTGCACACCCACAACGATCGCGGCTCGGGCGTCGCGGCGGCCGAGCTCGGCGTGATCGCCGGCGCCGATCGCGTCGAAGGCACGTTGCTCGGCAACGGCGAGCGCACGGGCAACATGGACCTCGTGACGATGGCGATGAACCTCTACTCACAAGGCGTCGATCCCAAGCTCGATCTGTCGCGCATGAAGGACATCGTGCGGGCCGTCGAAGAGTGCACCGAGATCACGACGCATCCACGCCACCCGTGGGTCGGCGAGCTCGTGTTCACGGCGTTTTCGGGGAGCCACCAGGACGCGATCCGCAAGTGTCTCGCGCGGCGGACCGACGACGAACCCTGGAACGTCGCGTACCTGCCCATCGATCCGGAAGACCTCGGGCGTCGCTACGAGGAGGTCGTTCGGTTGAACAGCCAATCCGGAAAAGGTGGCGTGCTGCACGTGCTCGAGCGGGACTTCGGGATCACCATGCCGCGCTGGCTCACGATCGAGTTCGCGAAGGTCGTACAAACGGAAGCCGAACGCACCGGGGGCGAAGTCGACGCGCGCCGCGTCCGGCAGCTCTTCGACGCAGCGTACGTCGCGGTCCCGGACGACGCGCGCGTGGTCGGCTACGACCTGGCTCGCGACGGCGAACGCGTGTGCGCCGAGGTCACGCTCGCGGACGGTCAACGGCTGTCCGGAAACGGCGGCGGCGCGGTCGAAGCGCTGATCGACGCCTGGGAGCGAGTGCGGCAGCTACCCTTCACCGTGGAGGCGTTCGACGAGATGGCGCTCGGCGCCGGAACCGGGGCGAGCGCGATGGCCTGCGTGCGCGTCCGCGCGGGGAGCGACGTTCGCGTCGGCGTGGCGTTCGCACCGGACACGACGGCGGCCACGCTCCAGGCGGTTTCGACGGCGATCGCGCGGTTCGAATCGCCCGAGAAAACGGCCCTGATCGCCGAGGCGGGACGCGCCGGCGTCTCGCTCTCGCTCGGGTGAGCTACCCGGTCCTTGCAACCCGGTAGCCGCGGGTACAATCGTCGTCGACAGGAGACGACGATTGCCCTCGCGCGGAAGCTCGGACACGCAGACCGCGCGACACTCGGGCGGCTACACCTGGGCGGTCGTCCTCGTCGTGGCCGCGACGGGGCTCTCGTGGTTCGGGCGCCAGCGGATCGCTCCCCCGGACGTGGTCATGATGTACTTGCTGGGCATCATGTTCGTCGCGGCCCGCTACGGCGCCGGACCATCTACCTTCTCGGCCGCGCTGTCCGTGCTGTCGTTCAACTATTTCTTCGTGCCGCCGCTCCTCGCGTTCGCGGTCTACGACTCACGTCACCTCCTCACGTTCGCGACCATGTTCGGCGTGGGGCTGACGATCAGCGCGCTGACGTCTCGCATCCGGCGGCAGGAGCGCGAGGCCCGCGCTCGCGAAGAGAGAACGGCGGCCCTGTATGCGCTCAGCCGAGCTCTCGGAGCGGCGTCCGTGGCGCGAGAGGTCGCCGACCTCGTGGCGCGACAAGCCGCAGATTTGCTCGGAGCGAGCGTGCGCGTTCTCTTGCCCGACGAAGAAGGCAAGCTCGTCGTGGTCGGGAGCGCGGGGCCCGTGTACTTCGGCGCCGAAGAACAGCGCGCCGCGACGGCGGTGTTCGAGAACCCCGGACAACCCCGTCGCGACGAGACGCCGACCGGGGCGGCGTTTCACACGCTCCGGGTCGGCACGAACGTGCTCGGCGTGCTCGCGGTGCTCGGAAAAGCGGCGCGATCGGGCACCGTCGATCGCGCCTTCGTGGACGCGTTCGCTCAACAGGCCGCGCTCGCGCTCGCGCGGCTCCGGCTCGCCGACGACGCGAGAGCAGCGACGTTGCGCGCGCAGACCGAGGCGATGCGAAGCTCGGTCCTCAGTGCGGTGTCCCACGACTTCCGAACGCCGCTCGCCGCCATCACCGGCGCCGCGACGACGCTCCGCGACGAACCCGACAGCGTTTCCCGTGACCAGCGCTCGGATCTCATCACCGCGATCTGTGAAGAGGCGGAACGACTCGAGCGCCTGGTCGAAAATTTGCTGGCGATGACGCGCGTCGCATCCGGCGCCCTCGACGTGAAGCGGGTGTGGACCTCGCTCGACGAATTGCTCGCGTCCGTTCTCTCGCGCGTCGAGCCCACGTTGCGCGCGCGGCGGGTGAACCTCGAGATGCCGGACGAGACGTTTCTCGTCTTCGTCGATCCGTTGCTCCTCGCGCAGGTGTTCGTGAACCTCCTCGACAATGCGGTGAAATACACTCCCGCCGGTACCCCCATCGAAATTCGTGCGCGCGAACATCGTGACGCAATCGAGATCGACGTGACCGATCACGGCGCCGGCGTCCCGCCCGACATGCTGGAAAAAGTGTTCGAAAAATTCGTCCGGGGCGCGCCAGGCGGACCGCCGGGCGCCGGCCTCGGCCTCGCGATTTGCCGCGGAATCGTGCAGGCGCACGGCGGCGCGCTCTGGGCAGAAAACCAACCTGGCGGCGGGGTCCGCTTCCGCGTGGCTCTCCCGATCGCCATCAATGCCCCTCCTCTTCCCTCATCGGCGGTCCACGCCGAAGCTCACCCGTCGTCATGAGCGCGAGAAGACCGCTTTTGCTCGTCATCGAAGACGAGCCTCAGATGCGACGCTTCCTGAGGCCGTCGCTCACCGGACAGGGGTTCCGGCTGCTCGAGGCCGAGACCGCCGCGGAAGGGCTACTCGCGGCGCAAACACGGTCACCCGAGCTCATCTTGCTCGACCTCACCCTGCCCGACGGGGACGGCGTGGAGCTCACGCGGCGCGTGCGCACGTGGAGCCGCGTCCCGATCATCGTCATCTCCGCTCGCGGTCGCGACGCCGACAAGGTGGAGGCGCTCGACGCCGGAGCCGACGACTATCTCACGAAGCCGTTCGGCGTCGTCGAGCTCCTCGCGCGCATCCGCGTCGCGTTCCGCCATGCGCGCAACGACGGAGACACGTCGTCCGGCGTGTTCCAATTCGGCGCCGTTCGCGTCGACACGCAGCGCCGCGAAGTGCACGTCGAAGATCGCCTGGTGAGGATGCCGCCGACCGAGTACTCGCTGCTCGAGCTGCTCGCTCGCAACGCCGGCCGCGTCGTCACGCACCGACAGATCCTCGAACACGTCTGGGGCCCCGACCAGGTGAAGATGACTCACTACGTGGTCGTTCGAATGGCCGAGCTCAGGAAGAAACTCGAGCGCGATCCTCGGCGCCCCGAACTGCTCATCACGGAGCCCGGCGTCGGTTATCGCCTCCGCGATCAGGCGCCGCGCGAAGCGGACTCCGAGTAGCCGGCGTGGGCGTGGTGTAGGGCGCGCTCGCACGCGAGAGCACGCCGTTCACGTCGATGATGACGCACGAAGGTCAATCGGACTTACGTTTCCGAGTCGCTCGCCGTTCGGACCGGGTGAGGCAATGTGACAAAGCCGAAGGCGGCCGGTCGGCCTAGAACACCTACATCGACGGATCGGCGAGTGTCGTGTTCCTCTTGGGCCCGAGCTTCGACGGCGAACCCCGGAGGACGTGAATGAATTTCGAGTCTGCTGCCATCGAGCTCCGAGGTGGCCGGGTGCCCCACGTGGTTCAGGGCTGCAATCTCCGGAAGCTCCCGATCTCGCCCCTCGAAGCGTACGTATTTTCACGCGTCGACGGGAACACGAGCGAGGACGATCTCGTCGCGTGCACCGGACTTCAGGCGGACCTCGTCGGCGAGGCGCTCGACCGCCTGGCATCGCTCGGCGCGCTCAGGTTCGCCGCGAGTCAACCGAAGCGCGCCGTGTCGGCGATGCGCCCGCGCGCGGCCGCGCCGGCGACGCCCACGGCGCCTCCTGCGCCCGCGAGCGGCCCGCAGCCCCGCCGTCGCACCTCGAGAGCGCCGGCGGCGATGCCGTCGAACTCGCCGCGCGCGCACACCGCCGTCGTGCCGGAGCGCACGTCGATCACGCCGGTCTCTCCGTCGGGCCCGGCGCGAAAGCTCACGCCTGTCCCGGCAACGCACCGGCCGTCGACGCTGCGGCCCGGGCATCGCGATCAGCTGCGCCGTTACCTCGACGGCGCGCGCGTCGCGATCGACGAGGGCAACGCGCTCGCGGCCGCCAATTACTACCGGCTCGCGCAGCAAATCGCGCCGGACGACGGAGCGATTCAAGGCGCGCTCTCGGAATGCGCGGCGGCGAGCGCCGAGATGCGCGCGTCGACCGAGCGCGCGGCGAAGCTCGTCGTCGTGGGCGACAACGCCGCGCGGGCGCGCGAGTGGGAGGTCGCGGGAGCGGCCTATCAGGATGCGGCGCTACTCGCCCCGCGAGATGCGTCCGTGCTCTACAAGGCGGCGGGTTGCCTCTATCGCATGGGCCGCATCGCGGACGCCGCCGATTACGCCGAACGATCGGTGAAGATCGTGAGCACGCGCTTCGAGACGTGGTTTCTCTTGGCGCAGGTCTATACCGAGGCCGGCGCGATCGCTTCCGCGCAGATGGCCGCGGCACGCGCGAGAAAGATCCGGCCCGAAGACGGCCGCGTCGCGAAGCTGATCGAGAAAATCGGCACGGACCGCTGACGGCGGCCCGAGGGCGCGAGTGCCGCCGCGAGGCTTTTATTTGGGGCGCTCTCTACGAGCTGCTCGCCGCAGACAGCTCGCGTTCGGCCATCATCCAATCGGTGACGTCGCTGCCTTCCATCGCGCCGCGCGATAGGTAGAGCTCGAACGCGCGCGTCGCGATTGCGTCGTGCGTCGGCGGGAGCGCACGCGCGAGGCTCAGCACCTTCTTATTTTGCGGCTTCGGCGGGGTGGACGGTGTCTTTCGTGAAACTGCCTGCTTTGCCATTG
>CAZDNG010000014.1:24911-28268 GCA_964506835.1 uncultured Polyangiaceae bacterium | reverse complement strand
TGCGGCTTCGGCGGGGTGGACGGTGTCTTTCGTGAAACTGCCTGCTTTGCCATTGCTCGTTCTCCTTCGAGAGGTGTTCCTGGCGCTAGCAGAGCCGAAGCGACAAACCCAAATTTCCGGCGGTCGAACGCGCGCGGGCGTTTCGCGGCCATTTCGACACGCGCCGCAGATGTCGGCGACACGCGCGAAACGTCTTCAGCCTGCCGTTGAACGACGCGTCGACGGCGCGTTCTTACCGGGCGCCGTCGAACGCGACACGGATCGTTGAGTCGTTCTGAGCAGGGCTTTCGACTCACGGCCCGGGTGCTGGCTGTTTCGCGGCGGGCGCTTGCTCGGCCCTGCGGGCAACGGCACGGGCGCGCGCGGCGCGGCGCGCTGGGACATTTTACGCGGCTTCTCCTCGCTGGGCTCGGAACCCCCGAGCGGCCAGTTCGGCGGCGGCGGCGGCGCTGCCGGGCGCGCGAGCAAATACCCTTGTGCATATTGCACGCCGAGATCGCGCACGCAGCGGAGCTCTTCCACGTGCTCGACGCCTTCAGCGACAACCGCGGCGCCGAGCTCGGTGCAGAGATTGACCATGTGACGGACGACGGCTTGCTTGCGCGGCTGCATGTGTACGTCGCGCGTGAGCGCGAGATCGAGCTTTACGATCGCCGGCTCGAGATTCACGAGACGCTCGAGGTTCGAGTGGCCCGAACCGAAGTCGTCGATCGCGAGGCGCGCGCCGGTTCGGAGGGCGAGCTCGCGAAGCACCTCGACGCAGACCTCGAAGTGAGTGAACGCGGCGGATTCCGTAATTTCGAGGAACACCGGCTGCGTATGAAACCCGACGGGATCGTCGGGGCGCACGAGCCAGCGGGCGCTCAACTCTTCGGGGTGCAAGTTGATGAACAGTGGGATGTCGCCGGAGGTGGCGAACGTCACCTCTCGAATGATGCGCCCGAGGTACCCGCATGCGCCTTCTTCGACGGCGGCGTCGAAGAGCACCGGCGGCGCCTGGTATTCCGGCCGTTTGCAACGGACGAGCGCTTCATGAGCGAACGCCTTTCCCGTCGCGAGGTCGACGATCGGCTGAAACACCACGCCGATATCCAGAGCCGTGAGCGCGCGTACACCACGCAGCGCCGACTTCTCCGCCCCCGCGGCAGTCCAGTTCATTCGCTTGGCTCGTGTCGTCACGCTGGTCTCGGGGCTCCGGGCAAAGGTCTACCAACGTCCACTATACGGCCCTTCCCCGCCAAGCTGAAACCCGAACTCCGCGCTATTACGAACACGTTCACCCGTTTCTAGTGAAACGGGTTCATGAGATCCGAACCCGGAACGCGATCGGCATGGTTCGGCGCGCGCGAACCGGGTTCGGGAGCGGACGACGACTTGGTGCGAGCAGTAGGCGACGACGGCGCATGCGCAACGGCAGGGCGTGATGCAATCGATGGCTGTGGCGCGGCTCCAGGCGACTGAATAGCGACACCGGAAGCAGGATTCGGGCGCGTTCGCGACGCCGCAGTCGCTCCCGCGTCATCGTGATCGAGTGGCGCGAGACGCGCGCTCGCCGGTGCGACAGCGGCAACGGCGGCTGCCGCGGGCACGGACGACGCCGAGACGACGACGGGTTCGCTCGCGCCGAGCGCGGGCTCGGTCGAGTGTGAGTTCAGCACCCACCACGCCGCTCCGGCGATCGCTACGCCCACCGCGGCCCCGAGCGTCGCAAGCATGGTCGCCGACGGCCGCGTGTTCGCGAGCGCGGGAGTCGATGTGGAGCCGGTCGTCCGGCGCAACTCGATTTCCGGCCGAGGCACGACGATTTCGGGGCGAGGGGCGCCGGGTGAGGGAGCACCCAGCGCGAAGTGATCGCCCGTGAGGAGCTCGATGGTGTTCTTGTGCGCCGCCGGACCCTTGTCGGGCGTCTCGAACATGTTCGCCCACGTCGCGACGAGCGACGTATCGGCCACGTCGGTGGTCACATTGTTTTCGAGCAGCCACGACGCGAGCTTCGCACCGAGCTCCGCCATGGACTGCCAGCGCGCTTCGCGGGCTTTCGCGAGTCCGCGCGCCAAGATGTGCGACAGCGATTCGTCGAGGCCGAATGTCGTGCCCGGTATCGCCGGCGCGCTCAGAATCGCGCGGATCATCCCGTCGACGGTATCGCCGTCGAACGGAAGTCGCCCCACGGCGAGCTCGTAAGCGACGATGCAAAACGACCACACGTCGCTCCGATGATCGACGGGATCGCCCATCGCTTGCTCCGGCGAGACGTACGCAGGGCTTCCGACCATCGCGCCGTATCGCGTGATCTGCTCGCGCGAGTCCATCACCTTGGCGACGCCGAAATCGACGAGCTTCGGTTGCCGGCCGGCCTTGGTGCGGACCAGAAAGATATTCTCCGGCTTGACGTCGCGGTGAACCACGCCGTTCGCGTGCGCCGTCACCAAGGCGTGCGCGATCGGCAAGAGCGTGCGAATCGCAGCGACGGGGCCGATCTTCTCGTGGCGCTCGAGCACGCTGCCGAGATCCTCGCCGTCGAGGAGCTCCATGACGACGAACGGTTTTCCCGCGTGCACGCCGAGGTCGAAAATGCGCACGATCGCCGGATGCTCGAGCCGCGCCGCGGACTGCGCTTCGCGCACCATGCGCTCGGAAAGGATCGGATCGGACGAGCGCACGAGCTTCACCGCCACGCGGGCGTTCAACGCAACGTTCTCGGCGGCCCAGACCTCACCCATTCCCCCCCGACCGAGTATCCGGATCAGGCGATACTTGCCGGCGATCACCTCGTGCAGGTCGCCGACCGGCTCTGGAGGAGGAGCGTCCTGCCCTGCCCCCGAGCCGCTCAACGACCGAGCCACGCCGTCAGACTACCGCCAAATCCAGCGCCGGCTCGAAGTTTTCGAGCGCTTCCCGCGTCGTCTTTTTCTCGACGTACGTGAAACGTCGCGTGAAACACGAGAGGGGCGGATCGCAACGCTCGGACCTATACTCGGTGACGTGGCGCTAAGAAGCCGGCTCTCGGAAATCCGAACACGTCTCAAAGAGTCGCTCGACGAGGCGCGCGCGACGGCGCTGGTACTGACGTCGCCGCCGCCTCCCTTGGCGAACGCCGAAGACGAACCGCCCGTCGTGGCACGCCTCATGGTGGAGATCCGCTCGGACGGCTCGCGCACGATCGCCCGCGGCGCCGTCGAGGACATCGCCAGCGGCGAACGCGTCGCGATCGAAGCGCACGGCACGACGCCGGCCCAGCTCGCCGCGTCGCTCGCTCGCACGCTCTTTTCGACACCCTTGCTGGCCAAGACGGCGTTTCGCGCGGTGCTCGACGCCCGGCGCGGTGGCGGCAAGACCGAGCCCAAAGACGACTGA
>CAZDNG010000014.1:0-24811 GCA_964506835.1 uncultured Polyangiaceae bacterium | reverse complement strand
GCGACACGTTCGAGTGCACCGAGCTCGAGATGATCAAGGGCATCGCCGGGCACGGCTATCACGACCGTCTGGTCGTGCCGATCATCGAAAATACGGCGCACGAGTGCGACCTCGCGGACTCGATGGCCGCGGCGATGCAGCGCCACCCGCGCACCTACGCGGTGCTGGTCCGTCGCCACGGCGTTTACGTCTGGGGCAAGGACTGGGTCGAAGCCAAGACGCACGCCGAGTGTTATCACTACCTGTTCGAAGCGGCGGTTCGAATGGGCGAACTCGGCCACGAGACGCGCCGAGCAACGCCGCCGATTCTCGAGATGTACGAAGGAGGCAAGCGATGAGGGCACATTGGCTGGACCGAGCGGGAGCGATCTCGGAGAAAACCCTCGCCGAACAGGGCGTCTACTACGCGCTCCTCGACGCGAACCCCGCGTCGTATCGGGCGCCGCTCGATGACGTGAAGGACGATCGCGGTTACATCGAGGAGGACATCGTCGAGCTCGGACCGGCAACGCCGAACCTCGACGCCATCTGCGCGAAATTCATCGACGAACACCATCACGACGAAGACGAAGTGCGGTTCGTGCTCGAGGGCGCAGGGATTTTCGACATTCGCTCGACGAACGACGAGTGGATGCGGGTCATCGTCGAGAAGGGCGATCTCATCGTCGTCCCGAAGGATCGCCACCACCGCTTCATGCTCACCGAGGAGAAGGCGATTCGCTGCGTCCGCCTCTTCAAGGACAAGAGCGGCTGGGTGCCTCACTACCGGAACAACTAGGTCGCGGAGAGGTCCGACCTCGGCGGGCTGGAGGACCCGCGGAACGGGCGCGCGAGCGCTGGACGTAGCTCAATTCATCGACCGAAGTCGCTTCAGCCGTTCTGGGTCGAGGTCGTCCTCCTCGAGACGACCTTTTACATCGCCAGGCTCCATGGAGCTCTCGGCCATCGTAATGACTCTCCGCTCTGGTTCGTGGACAATGAGGACGTTGCGCCGCGCGACGGCCGCGATCTTGCCCGCTGTCGTGCCGAGAACGCCGTCCCTATCCTGGTAGCCGTGCTTCCCGACGATGATGAGATCGATGTCGCGCTCGTCGGCGATCTCGACGACGACCTTCCAGGGCGGTCCCAATCGGACGACGGGCGGTTGCATGGAAACGTCGTCCGGCGCCGACGAAACGAGCCGCGACAGGTCTCGCATCGCATTCCTCGCAGTCCGCGCGATAAGAGGATCTGTCGGGGAACCCGGTGCGGCGGGCGGGAACTCGGGTGGGATCGAGATCGCACGGACCACGTACAACCTAGCGCTGAATACTCGAGCAACGCCCACTGCGAGACTGAACACATCGTGTGCTCGTTCCGAGGCGTCGAGCGCGGCGAGGATTTTTAGGAACATGAGCGGATCGTCCTTTCAACCATTGGCCGGACTGGTGACGAGGCCCGGCGTGCCCCCCCTGTGTTGGGGGTTCGGAGCGCTAGGCGGCGCAAACATCAGGAACATCACGGGAACGAGAAATAGCGAGAGGAGAGTCGACGACGTGAGCCCTCCGACCACCGATAGCGCCAAGGGCTGATTCGCCTCCGAACCGTGCTCGAGACCGAACGCCGTGGGGATCAGACCGATCACGGTCGCCAAGCTCGTCATGGCGATGGGAACGAACCGCGACCGCGCCGCGGACACGATGGCTTCCATCGGTTCGGCACCTTCCACCAAGCGCCGATTCGCATCGTCGACGAGGAGGATGCCGTTCGACACTGCGATGCCGATGACCATGAGAATACCCATCAATGCAGTGATCGAGAATCCCTGTCCCGCGGCGGCGAGCGCGAGGACGATTCCGACCAACGACACCGGGATCGTGAAGAGCATCACGAACGGGAGCCGGAGCGACTTGAACTGCGACGCCATGATCATGAAGACGACCATGACGGCGAGCCCGAGCGCGACGCCCAACCCGGAAAACGTGGTTCGCATGAGCTGGACCTGGCCGACGAAGTCGAACTTCAGGCCCCGCGTCCTGGGATCCGAGCGAAGCGCCCGCTCGAGGTCCGAGGCGGCTGTGCCGATGTCGCGTCCCTCGGTTTGCATGAAGATGTGAGCCGCGCGCTGGAGCTGGTTTCGCTCGACGCCGATCGGTCCGACCGAACGCCGGACTACGCCGTAAGCGCCGAGGGTCACCGGTTTTCCGTCGTCGCCGAACCGGACGGGAAGCGCGGCGAGCGCGTTGATGTCGGGGACTTGCTTACCGTCGTAGTACGTGACGACGTAGTAGGATTGCCCGTTGTCCGGGTCGATCCAGACGCTCGGCGTGTTGATGTTCCCGAGCGTCGCTTCGAGCGTCGTCTGCGCGGCGTCACGCGCGGTCACGTCCACCATTCCGGCCTTCGTTCGATCGGTTTCCACGCGAATCTCGGGGTAGTCCATCTGGAGCGACGGCCAAATGTCGCGCATTCCCGGCACGGTTCTCGCAACCTCGGCGACCGCCCGCGCCTCGGCGTCGAGCTCTTCGAGATTTTCACCTCGCACCTCGACGACGACCGGAGCGATGTAGCCGTTCGCGAACACGCTCGCGACGAGGCCGCCGGGCCACTGGAGAAATTCCACGCCGGGATAGTTCCGGTTCAGGATTTCCCGGATTCGGTCCGCGATCTCGCGCTGGGTCTGCGATCGGCGTTCGGAGTCGACCATCGCGACGCGGATGAACCCCATGTGCGGTCCCCAGTTCGGGCTCGTCATCGCACTGCGTGCATTGTTCGGCGACCCGACGTTGGTGAGAACCAGCTCGGCAGTCCCCTTCGGGAGCTCCCGTTCCAGGGTTCGACCCATCTCATTGATCTCGTTGGACGCTTCCTCGAGGGACATTCCCGGCGCGAGGCGAACGTAGATGCGCTCCATCGACTCGTCGATTTCTGGAAAGAAGGTGCTCGGCAGTCGCGATGCCGCCCACCCGCTCGCGACCACGAGCACGAACGCGGCGGTGAGCACCTCGGCGCGAAAGGGAAGCACGTGCCTCAGCACAATCGAATAGCGCGTGGCGAGTCCGTCGATGGCGGCTTCGACGCGTTTTGCGAAAGATCCGTGCTCGACGTGCCCGAGGAAATAGCGGCACGCGACCGGCGTGACGCAGATGCTCACGAAATACGACGCGATCATCGCGACGGCGACGGTCAGGGCCAGCGGGACGAACAGCTTCTTCGCGAGCCCCGCGAGGAGCAACACCGGCAAGAGCACGGCCATGGTCGTCAACGTCGACGCGAGCACGGGGAGTGCGACGGCGTTCGTTCCCTCGAGCGCGGCGCGGTATCGACTCAGTCCCGCACGCTGATGGCGATGAATCGACTCGAGTACGACGACCGCGTCGTCCACGAGACGACCCATCGCGAGCGTCAGCCCGCCCAGCGTGAAGGCGTTCAATGTCTGACCCGAGGCGTACAAGACGATGAGCGTGATCGCGAACGAGAGCGGAATGGCCACCGACACGATGAGCGTCCCGCGGACGCTCTGGAGGAAGATCAAGATGACGATCGCGATCAAGACGAGCGCCTGAACGACCTCTTTCTTGAGGCCGTCGTACGTGGTGCGCACGAACGTGGATTGGTCGAAGACGGGGGTGACCTTGAGCCCGGGCGGCAAATCTCGAAGACCGGCGACCGCCTTCTTCACCGCGTCCACGATCTCGAGCGTGTTGCCGCCGGGCACACGCAGCACGTTCAAGTACACCGCGTTCCGCCCCCCGACGGCGACGGCTTGCGTCTCGGGTGCCCCGCCATCCTCCACCCGTGCGACGTCCCGGACGTGCACCGGCGCGCCATTGTGTTCCTTCACGATCGCATCGCCGATCGCCTTCACGCGAGGAGGCACGGCGTTCGTGTAGACGTTGGCGTCGAACCTGGGGGAAATGAATTCCCCTGAAGGGAGGAGCGCGTTCGAATCGTGAACCGTGGCCGCGATGTCGCTCGACGTGATGCCGCGCGCCTGGGCCTTCACCGGATCGACGACGATGTTGATCTGGCGCTGCCGGCCGCCGTTGATGGCAGCGCTCGCGACCCCGGAAATGCCTTCGAGCGTCGGTTCGATGTAGTTCAGCGCGTAGTCGTAGAGTTGGGGGCCGGTGAATCCGCCGCCCGACACCGCCACCTGCACGACCGGGGCGTTCGACGGGTCGTACTGGAGCACGAATGGCGGAAGCACGCCGAGCGACTTCGGCACGGCGCTCATCGCGAACGCGACTTGCTGCTGCACCAGGGTCTGGGCCGCGTTCAGATCGATCCCCCACTTCAACCAGACGTAAACGATCGACAGGTTGTTCCGCGAGACGCTCTCGACGTGCTCGACCCCCGGCGTCGCGCTCACGTATTTTTCGATCCGCCACGTGAGCGTCTTTTCGACGTCCTTCGGACCCAGGCCCGGCGCCAGGGTCCCCACGACGAGCACGGGCGGCGTCAGCTCCGGAAACGTGTCCACGCTCATTCTCGGCGTGACGACGAACGCGAACACGACCAGCGCCATCGCGATCATCAGCACGGCGATCGGGTTCGCGAGCGAGAGCCGCGTCATGCGTGCGCCTGGGTCGCGCCGCTTGCGGCGGCCTCGTCTTCGTCGGACCCCACCGCCGGCTTCGCGAAGAACAGGAACATGACGGGAACGAGGAATAGCGAAAGGATCGTCGATGACGTGAGGCCGCCCACGACGGCCAGCGCGAGCGGCTGATTCGCCTCCGAGCCGCGTTCGAGGCCCATCGCCGTCGGGATGAGTCCGATGACGGTCGCGAGGCTCGTCATCGCTATCGGCACGAACCGCGACCGTGCGGCCGCCACGATGGACTCGACCTTCTCCGCGCCGTCGTTCATGCGGCGATTCGCGTCGTCGACGAGCAAGATGCCGTTGGAAACCGCGATCCCGATGACCATCAGAATCCCCATCAAAGCCGTGATCGAGAACCCCTGCCCCGCCGCCATCAACGCGAGCACGATGCCGACGAGCGAAACCGGAATCGTGAACAGCATCACGAACGGCAGCCGCAGCGACTTGAACTGAGACGCCATGATCATGAACACGACCATCACGGCGAGACCGAGCGCGAGGCCGAGGCCCGAGAACGTCGTCCGCATGAGGTCGACTTGCCCCACGAAGTTGAACTTGATGGCCGTGGTCCGCGGATCCTTGGCAAGCGCGGTCTCGAGATCGTGAGCGACGGAACCGATGTCACGGCCTTCCGCTTGCATCAGCACGTGCGCCGCTCGCTGGAGTTGATTCCGTTCGACCGCGATCGGCCCCGCCGAACGTCGGATTGTTCCGTATGCGCCGAGCGTGACCGGGAGCCCCAGATCGCTCACTCGCACGGGGAGTTGCGAGAGGGCCTGAGTGTCGACGACGCTCTTGCCGTCGTAAGACGTGACGACGTAGTAGGATTGTCCGTTATTCGAATCGATCCAGACGCTCGGGGTATTGATGTTTCCGAGCGTGGCTTCGAGCGTAGTCTGTGCGGCGTTTCGGAGCGTGACGCCCACCAGACCCGCCTTTTCGCGATCGGTCTCGACACGGATCTCCGGGTAGTCGACCTGAAGCGACGAGCGAACGTCGCGAACTCCCGGCACGGTGCGCGCAACCTCGGCGACCGCGTTCGCTTCCGCCGACAATTCTTCGAGCTTGTCTCCCCGTATTTCGAGCACGACGGGAGCGATGTACCCGTTGGCAAACACGCTCGCGACGAGGCCGCCCGGATACTGCAGCGCTTCGACCCCAGGAAACTCCTTCGTGAGAATCTCGCGGGCACGCGTGGCAATTTCGCCTTGCGACATCGCCCGTTCTTCGGGATCCGAGAACGCCAGACGGAGAAACCCGGTATGCGGACCGACGTTCGGGCTGACGATGGCGCTGCGCGCGTTCTGCGGCATGCCGACATTTGCAATGACCATCTTGACGGTGCCCGCGGGGAGCGCCTTCGAGAGTGCTCGACCCATTTTGCTCAACTCTTCTGCTGCGTCTTCGAGCGAGATGCCCGGCGCGAATCGGACGTAGATCTGGTCCATCGACTCGTCGATCTCGGGGAAAAACGTGCTCGGCAGACGAGAGGCCGCAAATGCGCTGCCTGCCACGAGGACGACCGATGCGATGACGATGGTGAACCGAAAAGGGAGGACGCCGCGCAAGAGCTTCGAGTACCGGTCGGCCATGCCGTCGATGAACCCCTCGATGGCTTTTCCGACGCGCCCATGCTCGGCGTGCCCGAGCAGGTAGCGGCACGCGACCGGCGTCACCGCCATGCTCACGAAGTAAGACGCCATCATGGCGACGGCGACAGTGAGCGCGAGCGGCGCGAACAGTTTTTTCGCGAGACCGGCGAGGAGCAACACCGGCAGAAGGACAGCCATCGTCGTCAACGTGGACGCCAGTACGGGCAGAGCGACGGCGTTCGCGCCTTTCAGCGCGGCTTCTTCGGTACTCATGCCGAGGCGTTGGTGGCGGTGAATGGATTCGAGCACGACCACGGCGTCGTCCACCAGCCGCCCCATGGCGAGCGTGAGCCCGCCGAGCGTGAATGCGTTGAGCGTCTGCCCCGAGGCGTAGAGGACGATGAGCGTGATCGCGAAGGAGAGCGGGATCGCGACGGACACGATGAGCGTTCCTCGTACGCTCTGGAGGAACAGCAAGATCACGATCCCGATCAGGACCAGGGCCTGAACGATCTCCTTCTTCAGGCCGTGATACGTCGTCCGAACGAACGTCGACTGGTCGAAGTACGCCTGAACGTGCATCCCCGGGGGTAAGTCTTTCAACCCGCTCACGACGCGCTTCACCGAATCGACGATCTCGATCGTATTGCCACCGGGGATCCGGAGCACGTTCAAGTAGACCGCGTCCTGACCGTTGACGGCCACCGATTGGGTCGGCGGGGTCCCGCCGTCTTCGACGCGCGCGACGTCACGGATGAGCACCGGCCGTCCCTGAACGACCTTGACCGGCGCTTCGCCGATGGTGCTCACCTTGGCCGGAATGGCGTTCGTGTAGACGTTCGCGTCGAACTTGGGCGAAATGAACTCGCCTGACGGGAGGAGCGCGTTCGACTTGGAGACTGCGAGAGCGATCTCGCTCGAGGTCACGTTGCGCCCCTGAGCCTTCGCCGGATCGACGATCACGTTGATCTGGCGCATGCGCCCGCCATCGGGCGCGGCGCTGGCCACGCCCGGGATGCCCTCCAGCAACGGTTCGATGTTGTTGAAGGCGTAGTCGTAGAGCTGCGGCCCCGTATACCCGGCTCCGGAAATCACGACCTGCACGACAGGGGCGTTCGAAGGATCGTATTGCAATACGAACGGCGGCAAGACGCCGAGCGACTTCGGCACGGCGGCCATCGCGAACGCCGCTTGCTGCTGAACGAGCGTCTGAGCCGCATTCAGATCCGTGCCCCATTTGAGCCACACGTAGATGATGGAGAGGCTGTTCCGCGACACGCTCTCGACGTGATCGACGCCGGGGGTCGCGCTGACGTATTTCTCGAGCCGCCAGGTCAGCGTCTTTTCGACGTCCTTCGGACCGAGGCCCGGCGCCAGCGTGCCGATGATGAGCACGGGCGGCGTCAGCTCGGGAAACGTGTCGACGCTCATCCGCGGCGTCACCACGAGAGAAAACACGACCAGCGCGATGCAGATCATCAGCACCGCGATCGGGTTTTTGAGCGAAAGACCCGTCACGGATGTGATTCCCGCGCAACGGCGCTACCCGCCTTCGGCACGCCCGCGCCCACGGGCGGCGCGACGTTGCCGACGGTCGATGCGCTCGGCGCGGCGGTGGCGAGGCCGCTCTCCGTGACTTCCTTTGCAGCCACTCGGTCGCCGTCTTCGAGTAGCGCGCGCCCTTCCGTAACGACCTCGGTGCCCGCCGCGAGCGCGGAATCGACGTACAGCGTCCCGCCAATCTCGCCCTTCACGGCGAAGGTCCTCGAATGGGCCACGTTCGCTTCGACCGTGAAAATGCTCGCTTTGGACCCTCGCAAGGTGGCCGCGTACAAGGGGATTTCCGTCGCCGGTACTGGATCGCCGACGTCGATGTGCACCTCCCCCGTGGTGCCGACGGGGATCTCACGGTTCGGGTCCACGACGTCGATCTCGAAATGAACCGTGCGCGTGCCGAGGTCGGCGGCCGGCGCGCGCCGAGTGATCGTGGCCGCGAAGTCTTTGTTCGTCGCGAACACGTGGATCTTCACGGGCGTTCCGGCGGAGACGACGTCGAAGTCGAGCTCCGGCGCGTCGGCGGTCATCCGCACGGTACTGCGGTCGACGACCGTGACGATGGAGGTTCCCGGACGAACGAATGCGCCCGGATCAATCATTCGCCGCGCGACTTCGCCGTCGAACGGAGCGCGGAGGACGCAGTCGCCGACCTCGAGCGCCGTGCCGGCGAGCTTGGATTTCGTCGCCTCGAGCTCCGCGAGCTCCGCTGCGCTCGTCGCGACCTGTTGCTCCGCTTCGTTCGGCGAGACGAACCCCCCGTCGAGAAGCCCCTGGGTACGTGCAGCCTGATGCGACAGGGCCATTTGCCGCGCGTCGAGCGCTCGAGCCTGATTCGCGACGGCTTGCTGCGCAGCGCTCGCGTTCCGGCAGTCGAGGGTCGCGATCACTTCTCCGCGTTTCACGACGGCGCCAGGACGAACGAGAACGGTATCGACGTAGGCCGACACGAACTGCGGGCCGACGCTGGCTTCGACCCACGGCTCGAGCGTGCCGATGTACGTGCGCGACGGGCGATAGGTCGCCGCAATGGCGGCGACGACGCTCGCGGGCTTCGCGGTCGCCGACAGCGCCACCTTGTTCGTCTTCGCCTCGGCCCGCCACATCATGAACGCACCCAGCGCGAGGATCACGGTGACCACCGCGCCGATGACCAACGGAACAGCCTTTCGTGGTCGCGAGTCGGTTACGTCGGGAGGGTGGTTGGAGATGCGGGGTTCCGTCACGTCACAGTCCTTCTGCGATGGCGCGCCCGAACTCGGCACGGGCGCGAGCTAGCTCGAAGTCGCCGAGCGCGAGTTGAATCTCCGCATCGGTTCGTATCGCTTCTGCGTCGGCGAGTTCGACGCTAGTGCCGAGACCAGCCCGGAATCGTGCGTCGGCCTGATCGTAGTTCGCGTGCGACGCGTCCACGGAACGGCGAAGGCCCGGGAGCGCTGCTCGCGCCACCTCCACACCGACGAAGGCTTCACGGACCCTTGCCACGTCCTCTTGCCGAACGAGTTCCATCTCTTCGCGCCGAACCTGTTCGCCCGCTCGCGACGCGCTCTTGCGGGCGTTCACGACGCCGTCGAACAGCGGAATGCTCAGGATGATCCCGACGTCCCAGTTCGGCACGTTCGGAACCCATCCGTTCCCGTCCGCCGGCGTTCCAGTCCCGGACGGCATCGCGCCGCCCGCGCGACCGGTAAGGGTCGCGGTTAGAGACACGTCGGGGCGGAGCTCCGCGCCGATCGCTCGAGTCTGCGCTTCTTCGGCCCGGAGGCGATCCAACGCCTCGCGGAGGCGCGGGTCGCGCGTGCTGGCCTGGCGCACTGCCTCGTCGATCGACGGCATTTCGGCTGGAGTCGGAGGACTCGAAGCCACGTCGAGGGCTGCGTCGGGCGAACCAACGACCGCCGCGAAAACAGCCTGTGCCGTCAAGACGCTCCCGCGCGCTCGGATTCGTCCGATATCGAGCTTGTCGAGCTCCGCCTCGGCGCGCGTGAGCTCGATGGGCGAACGCAAGCCCGAGCTTACCCCCGCCTTCGCGAGATCGCGGTGAGCGCGCGCCCGTTCGAAAGCATCTTCCGACGCTTTCACGACCGACTTCGCCGCGAATACCGCGAAGTAAGCCTCCTCGACGTTGTACGTGACGTCCAAGGTGGCCGCACTCGCGCGCTCCCGCTCCACTGCGACGAGCGCGTCCGCCGCCGCCGCCTGAGCGGCGATTCGGCCGAACTCGAACACCTCCTGATTGCCGCCGACCCCCACGAGCGTCGACGCGTACGGCTTGAAACTTCCCTTGGACGTCGCGGTCTCTCCCCCGATGCGCGGCAGATCGGGGAGATCCAGGTTCACGTAGCTCGCCGTCGTTTGGTTCGCTGTCGCGCCGTAAAGCTGCGCCGTCGCGCCGAACCGCGGAAGCCACTCGGCGCGCGGCACGTCCGCGAAACTTTTTTGCGCAGCGATGCGCGCCATCGCGGCCAAGACGGCGGGTTGATGAGCTCTGGCGAAGGCGATCGCCTCGGCGAGACCCACGGCACGAGGCGGCGGCGCGTTCTCGAACGGGCCGGTGTTCTCGGCGTGTGCGGCTGCCGTGACGAAAATGACGAGCGTCAGGACTTTTTCGACTGCGAAGTGCGCCATTCGCGCTCGCGACCAAAGCACATCGCGTGCCGGCGGCAGACGCCGCGAAATCGCGGCGTTTTCTCCTTCGAGCTCATTTGCGTTCGGAAAAACTCCGACCCGGATTCGGAGAAATTCCGAGCACCGCCCGCTCACACGCAAGGCGAGTGCGAGAAAAACCGATGACGACAAATTGGCGCGAGTGTTGCTGCTGAGGCGATAGCGCATGCTGAGCATCCTTCGAAACGAAAGCCAGTACGCTCCGCGGCGGCGAACGCAAGAGGCTCATTCCGCGCACCCGCGAGCGCCTTCGGTCGGCGCCTCGATGGCCTTGGCGATTACCCTCATCGCCGCGCTCGCGTACTGGGATGCGCAAGGGGAATCTCGGAATGCCCTCGCCGACTTCGGTCGGGAACAAGCAACGCTCGCGCACGGCATTTCCGCTTCGCTCGCGAGCCTCGTGAAATCCCCGGGCGCCGTCTCAGCTTCTCGCTCCCACGACTTCTTCGCCGACGTCCGCAATGTCGAACAGCCTTCGAGCTTGCGGCTGTTCATCATGCGACCCGACCGGGACGGCCTCCGAACCAGCGACGGGAAGATCGTTCACGATGCAGAAGTCGAACGCCGACTCCGAAACGGGGACTCCTGGGTCCCGCTCGACCGCAATGAAGCTCCCGCGTTCGGCCTTCCGAGGCGAACGGCCGTCGCCGGGCTCTCCCAGTTCGACGGCCCGGGCGGACGCTGGGGCGTCGTCGTCGCGGCGACGGCACTCCGGGAGCGTGACCGTGAGGTCCGCGCCCAGTGGCGTTCGGTCGTAGCAGTGGTCCTGGCATCCGGCCTCGTCCTCGTCTTCGGAGGCCTCGCTGCGCGCAAGCAACGCCAGGAGCTCGAGCTCGCTCGCGAGCTCGCGATAGCGGACTTCCAGCGTGAGCGAGACGAGCAACTCGTTCAAATCGACAAGCTCGCGACCATGGCCGCCCTGGCGACGGGGATCGCGCACGAAGTGTCGACGCCGCTCGGCGTCATCGTCGGGCGCGCCGAGCAGCTCCTCCCCAAGGTTGCGACGGACGAACGCGCGACCAAAGGGGTCCGGTCGATCATCGAACAAGGGACTCGAATCAGTCGAGTCATTCGAGGGTTCTTGAATCTCGCGCGCGGCGAGTCCCCCTCTCTCGAGCACGTGAATCCCGGTGTCGTCGCGGAAGCCGCGAGGGAGCTGGTCGAGCACCGGTTCGAAAAGGCGGGGGTTCGGCTGAACGTAACGGCTGACCCGAACCTCCCGGACGTCGCTTGCGATCCGCGGCTGATCGAGCAGGTGCTGATCAACTTGCTCCTCAATGCTTGCGATGCTTGCGATGCTTGCGACGACGGCAACGGCGGCGGCGTGGTCGAGCTCCTGGTACGAGCAGACAGCGAACGCGTCGGCTTCGTCGTCGTCGACGACGGCGTCGGCATCACTCCCGAAGCCGCGGCAAGGGCGGCGGAGCCGTTCTTCACCACCAAGCAGCCAGGGCACGGCACGGGCCTCGGGCTCGCCATCGCCAGCGAACTCGTGAAGCATCACGGCGGACAACTTTCGATCGCGCCCCGCTCGACTCAAATGGGCGCTCGAAATCGGACGCGCGGAACCCGCGCCTCCGTTGAATTGCCGATCTCGAAAGGGACAGGATGAAGGGCGACTTTCACGCGGGCGCCGAACCTGGAGCCCCGATTCGCGTACTCGTCGTGGACGATCAGCTGGCCATGGCCGAAACCTTGTCCGACGGCCTCAGCGACCGCGGCTACGCCGCCGTGCCCGTCGACTCGGGGCGTGAGGCCACACGACTCTTGGTCAAAGGCGACGTCGACGTTCTCGTGACGGACCTACGGATGCCGGAACCCGACGGCATCGCTCTCCTCGAAGCCTCCAAGCACGTCGATCCCCAGCGCCCCGTGATCATGATGACCGCATACGGCGCCGTCGACTCCGCGCTCGAGTCGATCCGGCGCGGCGCTTACAACTACCTCACCAAACCCTTCAAGGTGGACGAACTCGTGCTCTTCATCGAACGAGCCTTGGAAGATGCACGTCTGCGTCGGGAGATGGCCTCCTTGCGCCGCGCGCTCCTGGGGCAGCTCTCGATGCCGTCTTTCGTCGCCGCGAGCGAGGCGATGCGCGAAGTTGCCGACTTGGTGCGGAGAGTCGCCGACACCGACGTCCCCGTGTTGATCGTGGGAGAGACCGGAACCGGCAAGGAACTCATCGCTCGTGCGTTACATTTGCAGAGCCGTCGTGCCAATGCGCCTTTCGTCACGGTGAATTGCACGACGCTTCCGGAACCATTGCTCGAAAGCGAGCTCTTCGGGCACGCGATCGGAGCGTTCGCCGGCGCGATGGCTCATCGCTCCGGATTGTTCGAGGAGGCGAGTGGAGGCACGTTGTTCCTCGACGAGATCGGCGAGCTGCCGCCACCACTCCAGGCCAAGCTCCTCGACGTTCTCGAGCGGGGTGTCGTACGCGCAGCCGGTGCGAACGCTGAGCGCTCGGTGGATACGCGGATCGTGGCGGCGACGCATCGGAACCTGAGGCACGGCGTGGCGACCGGTCGATTTCGCGAGGATCTACTTTGTCGACTCGACGTGGTGACGATTCAACTGCCGCCCCTTCGGCACCGCCGAGAAGACATTCCGGGGTTGGTCGAGCACTTTCTACACGAGTCGCTCGCCAGGCATCCGGACTCGCGCGTCGAGCGCATTTCACCCGAAGCTATGTCGCGGCTCGTCCACCATGCTTGGCCGGGGAACGTCCGCGAGCTCCAGCACTTCATGGAACGAGCCGTGCTGCTCGGCAGGAACGCGGAAATGGAAATCACCGATTTGCCTCCTTCGATGGAGGCACCCGAAGACGGGCCGATCGACTTCGGCTCCGTCGTGCTTCCGCTTCGGGAGATTCAGCGAAAATACGTCGTCTGGGCGTACGAGCGGTTGGGATCGCGCAAGCTCCTGACGGCGGACCTGCTCGGCATCGACAACAAGACGCTCACCAAATGGCTTTCGCGAGAGCCTGAGGGATCCGTCGGAACATGACGACGGTAGGGGCGCCGTCGAAAACGGCGGAAGAGACGCTGAAAAGTCTGGGCGCGAACCGCGAGGACGGCCTCGCCAAGACGGACGCCCAGGCGCGGCTGGTGAAGCAAGGGCCGAACGAAGTACCGAAAAAGCCGAACCATCCGATTCTTCGGTTTGCAAAGAAGTTCTGGGGGCTTTCTGCATGGATGATCGAGCTCATCGCGGCGCTCTCCTTCTTCCTGCACAAGCACGCGGACATGTGGGTGGCGCTCTCGCTGTTGGTAGCGAACGCGCTCCTCGGCTTCTTCCAGGAGCAGCGGGCGTCGGCGGCGGTGACGGCGCTACGTAGCAAGCTCCAGGTGACAGCACGCGTCCTGCGCGACAAGAGCTGGCAAGCCGTGCCGGCACGCGAACTCGTCACGGGCGACGTCGTGCGCGTGCGCAGCGGCGACTTCGTCCCTGCCGACGTGGAGCTCTTCGACGGCGCTCTGCATATCGATCAATCCGCGCTCACCGGCGAGTCGAACCAGGTCGACAAGGCAGCCAACGACACCGTCTATGCCGGGTCGACCGTGCGCGATGGAGAGGCGACCGGCGTCGTCGTGGCGACCGGCGCGCGGACCTACTTCGGTCGTACCACTCAGCTCGTCGAGAGCGCGCGCCCGAAGTTGCATGTCGAGGAGGTCACCTCGCGGGTCGTGAGGTGGCTGCTCATCATCGTCGGCGCGATGGTCGCCGTGACGCTCGTCACAGCGCTTCTTCGCGGGCTGCCGCTGATCGACGTCCTGCCCATCGCGCTCGTGCTTCTCATGAGCGCGGTACCGGTGGCGTTGCCGGTGATGTTCACGGTCAGCATGGCGGTAGGCTCCATGGAGCTCGGGCGCCGCGGCGTCCTCGTCACCCGCCTGAGCGCCATCGAAGACGCTGCGAACATGGATGTCCTGTGCGCGGACAAGACCGGCACGCTGACCATGAACCAGCTCTCGCTCACCGGCGCGGTCCCGGAGGCGGATTTCACCGAGAACGACGTCATTCTGGCCGGCGCACTCGCGTCCAACGAAGCCAACGCCGATCCGATCGACGTGGCGTTCCTGCGCGCGGCCAAAGATCGAAAGCTGGAAAACACGACCGCCAAGACCGTCTCGTTCGAACCGTTCTCTGCAAAGACGCGGCGCACTGAAGCGGTCGTGGAAATCGATGGAAAGAAGGTGCGCGTAGTCAAGGGCGCGTTGCGCACCGTGGCTGAAGCCGCGAACCTCGACGCTGCAGCGATCACCGCGCTCGAGCAGCGCGCGGACGAACAAGCGCGGAAAGGCGTCCGTGCGTTGGCAGTGGCACGCGCGGACGGCGCCGGACCGCTGCGGCTTTGCGGGCTCGCTCTTCTGTACGACGCGCCCCGTCCTGACTCGCGCGGCCTCATCGACGAGCTGCGCTCACTCGGCATCAAGGTGCTCATGTTGACGGGCGACGCGCTCCCGGTGGCCACCGAGATCGCGCGCGTGCTCGGTTTGGGAGAGATCGCCCGCGCCCCCAAGCACCCCGACCAGCAGGCCCCTGCAGTTGCGCCGGATCTTGCTGGCGGAGGCTTGGCGGAGGTGTTTCCCGAAGACAAGTTCCTCGTCGTCAAGAGCTTGCAGTCCGCCGGACACGTCGTGGGGATGACCGGCGACGGAGTCAACGACGCGCCAGCCCTCCGTCAGGCGGAGGTCGGTATCGCGGTGAGCGGCGCCACGGACGTCGCAAAGGGCGCTGCCAGCGCGGTCCTGACCACGGAGGGACTCGTGAACATCGTCGACTTGGTGAAGAGCGGACGCGGGACCTATCAGCGGGTACTCACGTGGATCATGAACAAGATCAGTCGAAGCATCTTGAAGGCGGGGTTCGTCGTGATCGCGTTCCTCGTCACCGGCAAGTTCGTCATCTCGGCGCTCGTGATGCTCCTGCTCGTCTGCCTGACCGACGTCACGCACATCGCGCTGGCGACTGATCGGGTAGAGCCTTCGCCGAAGCCGGAAACCTGGAACATCGGGCCGCTCGTGAGGGTCGCGGTCGTCCTCGGCGTCATGACGTTGATCGAGACGCTCGGGCTTCTCGTCGTCACTTGGGGCCGGTTCGGTCTCTCGGACGACCCTGGACGGCTCCAGACCTTTACGTTGCAGACGTTCCTGTTTTTCGCGCTGTCCTCACTCGTGTCCGTGCGCGAGAGGCGCTCGTTCTGGATGTCGCGGCCCAGCGCGACGCTCGCAGCTTCCGTCGCCGGCGCAGCGATCGGCGGAGTGATCATCGGGGTCCACGGCGTCGCCGAGCTCGCGCCCCTTCCGCTCGCCGAAAGCGCGGTCATCTTCGCCTACGCGGCCATCTGCTCGCTCGGCCCGAATGACGTCGTCAAGACCTTCCTCTGCGCGCGAGCCCTCCGCGGCCCGCGCCCTAAAAAAGCCGATCCGACCAAGAAAGGCGGGCAACCAGCCCTGTTGGAGCATCCATCATGAGCAAGACCAAGCATCACGACGATTCCCCGTCGCCTTCCGAGTACAAGCAAACCTTGCACGATCTGCGTGTCGAGCTGGTGAAGCTGCAAAATCAGGTGATTCGCAAAGATCTCCGGATCCTCGTCGTGCTGGAAGGCCGCGATGGCGCCGGCAAGGACGGCGCGATCAAGCGGATCACCAAGAACCTCAGCCCGCGTGAGACACGCGTCGTGGCGCTCGGCAAACCGTCCAATCGTGACGAGTCGAGCTGGTACTTTCAACGGTTCGTGCCCCATCTGCCGGCAGGAGGTGAGATCGTGCTCTTCAACCGCAGCTGGTACAATCGCGCGGGCGTCGAGCACGTGATGGGGTTTTGCACGCCCGCTGAGCACGAGTCGTTCATGGAAGACGCCCCGCGATTCGAGCAGCTCCTCGTGCGCTCCGGGATCATTTTGCGAAAGTACTACCTGGACATCAGTAAGGCTGAGCAAGAGCGTCGCCTCGCGGACCGACATCACAATCCGCTCAAGCAATGGAAGGTGAGCCCGATCGACGAGGTGGCCGTGAAGAATTGGGAAAAATACAGCGAAGCCCGGAACGAAATGTTCGCTCGGACGCACACGGCGTTCGCCCCTTGGGAGTTGGTGAGCACCGACGACAAGCGCACGGCGCGCCTCAACGTGATCAAGGCCATCCTCGCCGGCATCGACTACAAGGGTAAGGATGAACACCTACTCGTTGTGGATCCGGAAGTAGCATTTAGTTATGGGGCCGAGCAGGTGCGGGACGGCAGGATCTCGCCGTGAGCCGATACCTCCTCCTCACTGTTCCGACTTGGACTTGAATGTCCATGTGCGCTTGGGCCAGCCATCCGCAAGACGACTCTGGACGAAGGAGGAAGAAACTCGCAACGACGTTGCAGAATCTCGCAGATGTGGCGCTCGCGCACAGGGCACCCTGTGGATTTCGACGATCGCCCGACCGTGCTTCACTGGAAATCGCGCGAGTGCTTCGCTTTCGGGCGGAAGCGGCTCGCGTGGTGCCTCGGCGTTCGATTCGAAGTCGAGGCATAGCACTTGCTTAACGACACGCCCGAAGGGGCCGTCGTCATGCACCGTTGCCGAGCGCGCGAAGCGACCTGAATGACGGAAAGAGAGTCCCCTCCACCGGCGATCGAGGTTCCGTCCAGTTCGCCCGCCGCGCCCACGCACCTCGGGAACAAGCGGGTTCCGATCGTGATCGGGGCAGCTACGCTCGGCATCGCGGCGCTGGGTGGTTTCATGGTCTGGCACGCAGCCCACGGGGTGAACCGGACGCCGATGGCCGGCACCCCGCGCCCCGTCTCGGTGGTCGCCGCAAAGGCGAGTTCGTTCCGCGATTCACGAACATACGTCGGAACGATCCAACCCTGGGTCGAAGCTGACATCGGGCCCCAATACATCTCGGCATACGTGCAAACCGTCTTGGTGCGACCCGGGGACATGGTCGCGGAAGGCGCCATCGTCGCTACGCTCGATTGTTCGAATCCGAACGCGTCCACGCGCGCGGCCGCGATGCAGGCGCGCGCGGTCGATGCGAGCCAGCGAGCACTCGCGGACGAGTCTGCGCGCGTCCAGACCTTGCTCGCTGGAGGGTTCGTCGCGCCGAACGAATCGGAGAAAAAAGACGCGCAAAGCAAAGCGGAGCAAGCGCAGCTCCTCGAAGCCAATGCAAAGCTCACTTCCGCGTCCCTGGACGTCAAAGATTGCATCCTCCGCGCTCCGTTCACCGGAGAAATTGCGGCGCGGGTCATCGATCCAGGCGCGTTCGTGCGGCCGGGAACCACGATCGTATCCATCGTCGATCGCAAGACTCTTCGCGTTACGGCCGACGCGCCCGAGAAGGATTTCGCCGTGGTAGGGCTCGACACCATCGTCACCATCGACGCGCTCTCCATTGGCTCGAAGATCAGCGCGAAAATCTCGCGACGCGCGCCGAAGGCGGATCCTGGCACTCGGACGATTCACTTCGAGATCGACGTCGCAGATCCGAATCGAACCATTCCGGTGGGCACTACCGGGGTCATCCACATCGATGTCGGAGAGCCCATTCCTGCGATCGAGATTCCCATCTACGCCGCCACGGTCACGGAGAACAAGGCGGCGCTGTTCGTCGTCGACCACGGATCAGCCCACAAAAGAGAACTCATCGTCCTGGGAGAAGTGGGCGGGTCACTCTTCGTGGAGCCCGACCAGCTGCCCGCGGGTACCGACGTCGTGACCGAAGGTCAGGCACTTCTGGAAAACAATGACCGCGTCTCCGCGAAGCCGGACACGCCAGCGCCGCCCAGGACCCGCGAATCATCGTCCGCGCGCGGCGGGGGAAACGCGAGGCCCCTCTGACCGGACTCTCGCTTCGAAACCCCCTCGCGAGCTTGATGCTCTCGATCGGGGTCATCGTCTTCGCGTGTGTACTCACGCCGCGCATGAGCATCGACACGTTTCCCGATCTGACGCCACCCGTGCTGGTCGTGGGAACGCTCGCTCCCGGATTGGCCGCAAGAGACGTCGAGAAGACGCTGACCTGGCGCATCGAGAAGTACGTGAGCGCCACGCCTGGCGTGGAGCACGTTCAGAGCACATCGCGAAACAACCTCAGCATCGTGTACGTGTGGATGGCGTGGGGCACGGACCTCAATTCCGCGCAAACGCTGGTGCAACAGCAAGTCGCGTTTGCCATGTCTGCGGTTCCCAAGTCGCTCGGGGTCATTCCACCCTTCGTGCTTCAGTTCGATCCGACGAACGCACCGGTCGTGCAGGTCGCCGTGTCGGGCGGAAGCCTCACGAGTCCGCAGCTCTACGACTTCGCGTTCAACAACATCGAGCCTTTGCTGGAAGGGATCCCAGGCGTCGCCAGCGCCGCGGTGAACGGCGGCCAGGAGCGACAGATCAACGTGGTCGTGAATCCCGCCGCTGCCCAGGCGCGAGGTTTGACGGCGAGGGATGTGAGCGACGCCATTGCTCAATCGAACGCGCTCTTGCCGTCCGGTGAATTCATCTCGCCGGGGTTCGACGCAAACGTCTACACCGACGCCGTGCCACTCCGAGTCCGGACGATCGGTAACGCAATGATCAAGGTCGCCGGCAACAAGGGCGTGTTGATCAGCGACGTCGCCCACGTCGAGGACGCTGGCGCCGCAGCGACACAAAGTGTGTCGGTGAACGGAAAAAACGCGGTTTACCTCAACGTTCTACGGGTGCCCGGGGGAAACACGCTCCGAATCGTAGACGCCGTGAAGAAGATCGTCGGAGGGCTCAAAGATCTTCCCCAAGGTGTGGAGGTCAAGTCGGTTTTCGACGCATCGACGTTCGTGCGAACGTCGTACGAGGGACTGCAGAAAGAAATTATCCAGGCGCTCATCCTCATCGCCATCGTCATTCTCATCTTCCTGCAGAGCGTCCGCGGCACGCTGATCGTCGCGGTCGCGATTCCGCTTTCGTTCGCCATCACATTGATCGCGCTTTCGGCCACCGGCCAAACGTTGAACGCGTTCACGCTCGGCGGCCTTACGCTGGCGATGGGACGCCTCGTCGACGACGCCGTCGTCGTTCTCGAATCGATCCATCGTCACCAACGCGAGGGGCTGTCCCCTTTCGAAGCGGCGCTGAAAGGCACGAACGCGGTCGCTCTTCCCGTACTCGCGTCGACACTCACCACAATGGCCGTGCTCCTCCCGGTGCTGCTCTTGGCCGGGCTTGCAAAGAAGCTCTTCGCACCACTCGCTTTTACCGTCGCGGTCGCCATGATCGCGTCCTACTTCGTCAGCATCTTCGTGACACCGGTCGCTTGCCACTATTTCCTCAAGAATCAAGAGCACGGAAGGGTCGGCAAGTTCTTCGAAAAATGGATCGACAAGACCGCCGAAAAATATTCGTCGCTCTTGAGAGCCGTTCTTCCCGCTCGGTGGTTCGTCATCGCAGCGTGTCTCTTTCTGACCGTCGGAGCCGCATGGTCCACGACACAACTACCGAGCACCTTTTTCCCGGAGATCGACGAGTCCATGGAGCGCGTGTACGTGCGTTTCGCGCCCGGCATGTCCCTCGACGAATCGTCGCGGAGGATCGGCGGGATGGCGAAGATGCTCTCGAAGGAACTACCCCGGGGGGAGGAGGAGCTCGTGCTGACGAACATGGGCTCGCCGGGAAATGCACGAAGCGCGATGACTAGCCCCAACGACGGACCGCACATGGGGTTCATCCGCGTGGCGCTCGTCGCCCCAGAGAAGCGCAAGCACTCGCAGCAAGCGATCGCCGACACGATGCGAAAACTGCTCGAGGATCGATATCCTGGAGTCGAATTCCTGCAGTGGCCGGGCGGCCTCGTCGCCAGCGTATTTTCCAACGGGTACATTGCGCCGATCGCCATCGAGCTCCGCAACGACAATCTGATCGCACTGAAAGATCAGGCGAGCGCGGTCGCCGAGGTCGCGCGATCCGTGGGCGGGGTTCGGGACGTCCGGGTCCAGCTCGAGACGGACTACCCGGAGATTCACTTCGACACGGATCGTTCCGAAGCCGGACTCGTCGGTCTGACATCCCGCACGGTAGCGCAGGCGACCCTGGACGCGACGCTGGGCGACATCAACCAGCCGAGCGTCTGGATCGATCCTCACAACGGTCAGGCCTACTACGTAGTGACTTACTACGACGAACGGGCGGTTCCCGATGTGAACGCCATGGGGCAGCTTCCCGCGCGTGTCGCGCCCGACGGGAAGGCCGTGACTCTCGGCGCCTACTCAAATATTCGCCGCGAAGTCGGGCCCATCGCGATCGAACGCGATCACATGCGGCGGGTCACTGAAGTCTTCATGCAGACGGAGGGACGAGACATCGGCAGCGCCGCAGAGGAGCTGGAGAACAAGCTCAAAGCAGACCCACGGACGCGAGGGATCAAGAGCTCCTACGTGGGCGAGGTCGACTTGATGCGCACGACGTTCTCGGGGCTGGGGCTCGCGATCAGCCTCGCGGTGATGGTCGTCTTCATGATCATGACGATTCAGTTCAAGTCATTGCGGCTTCCGCTCGTCATGTTGTTCACGATCCCCGTGTGCCTCGTGGGGATCGTCATCGCCCTCATGGCCGCAGGGCAAGGCTTCTCGATCACGGCGCTGATGGGCATCTTGATGGTGGTCGGGATCGCGGTCTCGAACGGCATCCTTCTGGTGCACGAGGGGCACGTTCACTTCACCCAAGGCAAGTCGAAGGAGGAAGCCATCGTTCTCGCTGCGCGGACTCGCTTCGTTCCCATCGCGATGACCAGCTTGGCAACGGTGATCGGTCTCCTTCCGACCGCCATTGGCATCGAAGCCGGGACTCAGGCCAATCAACCCTTGGCGCTCACCGTCGTCGGGGGGCTGACGTCGTCGACCGTGATGTCTCTCTTTCTCGTCCCGTGCATCTTCGTGCTGCTCGCCAAACGAACCGTCTCCGCCGAAAGCGAAGCGGGGCACGCGATCACGGCTGAGGGAGCGGTCGACACATGACCCGCGACGAGTCTCGCATCGAGAGCCACGACGGGCGCCGACGCGATCTCGTCCCGTGGCATTACTCGGTGAACAGACCGCGGAACCACGCCGTCGGCGACGGACCTCGCGGGGCCCGCCAGAATCACGGACTGCTTGGCGGCGCGGCCGACTCCCCTCTTTGAGCTCCCCCGGTCGAAGTCGGCGGTTTGGGACTGGGAGGGACGATCATCAAAGGATTGGGCGCGGCGAGCACGAGATTGCCGCTCGCCCCTGCCGCACGATAGATGTCCGGCATCTTCGATTGCAGATCGAACTGTAGGAACGCCGGGTAGCGCTGCAAGGCCTGCCCGACCTTCTCGATCCGGGCCGCGTCGGCCTCGCCTTCCTTCTCGGCGAGATCGCGTCGAAGCTTCATCGTTTCGATCTCCGCCTGGACCCGCTCGCGTTCTGCGATCGCCTTGTCCTTCAGGATTGCTTGAACCGCGCGCTCGGCATTGGCCCTATCCATCTCGTCCGGAAAGTCCAGGTTCGATAGGTTGACCTCGTAGACGCGAACGATATTTTGCTCGCGATGGTTGACGATCTCGAGGAACCGTTTGCGGATGTGCATCAAGATCTCCTCGCGGTTTTCGTTGATGTCGTTCGCCCGGTACGGAGAGACGACTTCGCGCACCGCCTCGCCGATGGCGGGCTGCACGAACGTCGCATAGACGGCTCCGGTCGAAACCGCGTTCCCGCGGTCTGGCGCCATCATCGCGAGAAGGGTGTTTACACCCGTTCCGGAGCAGTCCGCGGCAAACCGGACGTAGATGGTGAGCCCGAACTGCACACCGTCTTTCGTCAGCGCCGTGAGCGGTTCGCGCATCGTGACCATGCCGCATTCGACGAGCCGGAGCTCGTCGTAAGCCCCGGTGAAATAGGTTCCGGGACCGAGCACCGGCCCGGTCAACCCCGTCCCGCCCGACCAGAATGCGAACGGCCCCGTCCGGTCGAACAAGCGACCTTTGTACGCTTGGGGGATGTCCGCGGAAGCACACCCCGAAGCGAGCGCTGCGAGTACTAGAAATCTGTACGCAGTCATCGCCCCAATTCTCCTTTCGCCAGCTGATCGGTGCATTGCCACATCCTCCCGTTTGTTCAACGGGGCAGCGACCGTGGTCGGCTGGAGCCGCGTGGCGCCGAGCGGGTCGGAGATTTTCCGCACGACCCGCGCGAGGGGTGGGAATTTTTCCAAGCAGCGCTCCGATACCCGCGCGCCGACGAACCGGTGGGTGGTGCCACCTCGCAGTTCCCCTCCGTAGTACGCCATTACTGCCGTGAGCACGTCGGAGCTGGACGATGGCTCGCGACGGTGTTTCGTTGAGGACGCAATGACGCCTCCCCTGCGAGTCACACACTTCTCCGACGTCCTTTGCATTTGGGCGTACGTCGCCCAGCGGCGCATGGAGGAGCTGCGCGCAGAATTCGGAAGCCAGGTGAACCTCGACTATCGCTTCGTGTCGATCTTCGGGTTCGCGCGCCTTCGGCTCGAAGAGCGCTTCCGCGACAAGGGGGGCATCGCCGAGTACGGAACGCATGTGAAGACCGTCGCCGCCGGCTTCGAGCACGTCGCGATCCATCCCGACGCCTGGAGCCGCGTCGTGCCGAACTCCTCGTGGCCTGCTCATCTCTCGCTCTGCGCCGTTCGGGCGCTCGAACGAAACGGCGAAATCGCGAACGGCACGTTCCTCGCGGCGGACGCTCGTGTGCGGGACGCGTTCTTTCGGGACTCTCGAGACGTCTCGCGCCGCGAGGTGCTCACCGAGATATTCACGGAGCAAGGCCTCGACGGCGCAAAGATTGACGAAGAACTCAGCTCCGGTCGCGCGCACGCAGAGCTCGCCGGCGATGTCGAGCTCTCCCGCGACCAGGACGTCCGCGTGAGTCCGAGCGTCCTTCTGAACGACGGCCGCCAGCGGTTGAACGGCAACGTCGGCTACCGCATCATCGCCGCGAACGTTCGAGAGCTCATCGAAAAGCCCGCCGGTCAGCTCTCTTGGTGTTGACTACCGGTCGAACCGCAAGATTCGACGGGATCGAACGCGACGTCACTCTCGTCAATGGAGCGCCGGGGCGGCAGGAGGGGGAAGCTGGCTCGACGCCGAGCTTTCCGGTCCATTCGCAACCGCGTCGTGTTCCCGCCGTGGCCGGCTCTGTCGGCTCGGACTCTGTGAATTGGAGAGACCTGCCTGTATCGAGGAGCCGCAGCCGATCAGGCTCGCGATGGCAATTGCGGCCGCCGCGTAGCGGGACACCCAGCGGCCCAGGTCTCTTCTCATGCACGAATGGACTCGCAAGCCGTCATCCTCTCTCTCCTCAGGTCACTCTGTCACGGCCACGCCGTGGTAACGAGGCTTATCGAGGTCGGGCGGAGCGACCTTCTCGAGCCCAGAAGCTCGTGGCCCGGCCCGGAAGTGGGAATTTTTCCGAGCGAGGTTCCGTCGGCCGCGTGACCGCAAACGTCCATCGTTGCCGTGCTACGAACCCGAGGATGGGCGAAGGCACCGGCGCGGGAGTCCTCGCAACCGCGTTCTGCAAGTGGATGCAAACCCAACTCGGCTACCAGATCACGACGCGCCGGGTGCTCGTCCGCGGCCAGGCTGGCCATGCGCCGTACGTCGTTACGATTCACGGACGATCGGTCGGAGCAACGTGGCGCTTCTTGTTCTCTTTCGGGGTCGGCGTGGCGGTGCTCGCCATCGTGCAGCAGAACGTGCACGCCGTTGGCCTGGCCGAACTCGGAGCGACACCGAATCGGCTCGCGATCCTCGGAGCGGCAGCTCTCGTCGCGGCGTACGCCGGAAGGCTCCGAACCGAGCGACATGCGTGGGTGGAGTGCCTCGACGCGGCCAAACCGGTGAGCACTCGCGAGATCCGGAACCTCGTCGCTGCCGTCGCCGACGTGCGCGCGAAGCCGGCCGCTCAGTGGCAGCCTGACGCGGTGATGGTGGCTTCCGGAGTCGCCGGCTACGACCTCGACGCGGTTGCCTTGGCGATCTTACACGGTATCGAATGCTTCCGGCGAACCGAGACGGCAGCCTTCGAACGCGTCGACAACGCGACCGATTGTCGGTTCCCCCCGACTCGCTCAACGCTCGCATCTCACCGCGTACCCGCTATTCGAAAATAGTCGAACAGCTGATGGCCGTGCTCATTGGACCTGGTTAGACGACGTCGTGACGCCAGGAGCGGATGCGAAGCCGCTCGCGTAATAGGGTTTTTTTCGCCTCGACCCATGTCCGCTCGGGCGCGGCGCGGCTCGTGTAGTGAGCCTGCGGGTCAATGGCGTTCACCACCATCCGGCCGTTCACCTCACCGCTAGTCGCGCCTTCCCTCGCCTCTCTTGCGCCGCAAACGCCTGCTGCGCCATCGAATCATTCCCTTTGAGCTCCAAGTACTTGCCGCGCCGTTCGGCCGC
>CAZDNG010000013.1:0-142822 GCA_964506835.1 uncultured Polyangiaceae bacterium | reverse complement strand
CGCCGCACGCCTCGCCCTCGATGACGCCGTCCGCGCAGACGACCGCTGTCTCCCGATGATCGATTCTCGGCGCCTCCTCACTTTGGCACCCGCATGGGGTGTGCCGTTGGTCGTCGCGACGGCGCTCGTCGTGGGGGCGTTCAGCGGCCTCGCTCCGGCGCTCCTCACGCTTGCGAGCGGCGCATTGCTCGGCGCGGTGACGCTTCTCTGGTCGAGCCTCGGCCGGCTCACGGGCGAGTCGCCGCTCACGCTCGAAGAAGCGGTCGGCCTCGGCGCTCCGAGCCCCGAGGAAGAGCGCAAGCGGTCGATCCTCCGCGCATTGAAGGACCTCGAATACGAGCGCAGCGTCGGGAAGATCAGCGAAGAGGACTTCGCCGAGCTGTCCGTGCGCTACCGCGCGGAGGCCAAAGAACTGCTCCGCGCGCTCGAGCAGGAGCTCGCGCCACGACGCCGTGAGGCCGAAGCGCGGCTCGCCCTGCGTCTGAAGAAAGACGCGAGCTCCGGCGGGAAGAAGAAATCGCGCCGTTCGAAGGAGGGAACGAAGACCCGGCCCGAGGGCAAGCGTGCGAACGTCTCGGCGGCCGCGGAAGACTCGATGGACGGCAAGGCCGACGCCGAAACGACCGACGCCGATGCCGACGCTCCCCCCGCTGCATCGTCCGCCGACGCGCCGCGACCGACGTGTCCGTCGTGCGACACCCCGAACGACGCCGATGCGCGGTTCTGCAAGCGCTGCGGCGCGACTTTGGGCGCGCCCGCAACGGAGGCCAAATGACGAGCGGTAGTGCGACGCGCCGACGCGCCACGCTCGTTCTTTTCGCGCTCCTCGCCGGCTCGAACGCTGCGCTCGGCGAAGCGAAGCCCTCCGGCGGCGCAGCGAGGCCGGGCGCGACGGCGACGGGTTCCGCTTCAGCGACGGCACCGGCCGTTGGAGCGGCGGCGACGGCGGACGCGCCACTTCCCCCCGGGCATCCCGACGTCGGGGGCGACGACGGCACCGACGACAACGCCGGCTCGGACGACGGCAGCGGGTCGCTTCCGCAAGGACACCCGGGAACCGGGTTCAAGGAGCCGCCCCCGGACAGGGTCGCGCCGGCCGCCGATCTGCCGCCAGGCGACGTCGAGGTTCACCTCGTGGACCCGAGCGACAAGCCGCTCCCCGCGACGCATTTCCGCCTGGGCGTTCTTCGGCAAGACGTCGCGACCGGTGATTCGAAGGAAGAACGCGACGCGACGACCGACGGCGCGGGCGTCCTCACGTTTCACGATCTCGCGAGGTCGAGCTCGTACAGCTATCGCGTGCTCGTCCCTCACGACGCGGCGACGTACGCGTCCGAATCGTTCCGTCTCGACGAGACCGCAGGGCGCCGCGTGCTCGTGCACGTATTTCCGGTGACGCGCGACCTCCGCCAAGCACTCGTCGGCGTCCGCGGCGTGCTCTTCATCGAGCCGCGTGACGACGTCTTTCACATCGAAGCGAACTTCCAGGTGCTCAACGTCGGTGGGATTTCGTGGGTCCCCGAAGGCGTGCGCATCGAGCTCCCGGAGGGCGCGAAGGCGTTTCGCGCCGCCGACTCGACGAACGACGCGCGCGTCGAGCGCAACGGGTCCGGCCCCGTCGAGCTCCTCGGGACGTTCTCGCCGGGTCAGCACGAGGTGGGCTTTACGTTCCAGGTCGACAATCACCACGACAGCGCGCGCACGTTTCGAATCGAGCTACCGCCGCACGTCGCCGAAATTCGCGTGGTCGCCGAGGCCGGCAAGGGCACGTCCCTGGTCGTCGACGGCTTCCCCGACGCGGAGCCGATGCAGGGTCAAGACGGCAGTCGCTTGCTCGTGACGGGCCGGCAGCTGGCTCGTGGCGAACCCGCTCTCGACAAGCTGTCCATCGCCCTCGCCGATCTTCCCGTCCCGAGCGCCGGGCGCTGGTACGCCGTCGCGCTCGCCGCCGTGGTCGCCATCGGGGGCGTCCTCCAGGCGCTGGGCCGAAAGAACGCCGCCGGCAAGACGGTCGCTCGAACCGAAGACGCGGAGGAAGCGTCGGAGCTCATTCTCGACGAGCTCGTGTCGCTCGAACGTGCACACCGCGCCGAGCGAGTCGGGCCGCGCACCTACGCCGAGACACGCGTTGAACTCCTCGACGCCCTCGCCCGCATCGCCCCGCGGTAGGGGCGTTCGCCGGCGAGCACGCGGCGATCTGACCGCTCTCGGTCCTCAGCGTGCGGATGCACGCTTCCGGGCCTCACCCGGTCATCTCACCACGCGGTCTTGGCGATCACCCCTACCGCGCCGACAAGCCACTCGGTCTTGGCGATCGCCCCCACAGCGCCGAAGCCACTCGGTCTTGGTGCTCGACCCTTCCGGGGGCGCTCGGTGAGCTCACCGAATGCACGAAATTTGGCCGAAACTTAGAAAATGCGGTGGGGGTAACTTGAACCGAAAAGAAGCCTTGTTTCAGCCAGTTACCACGACTCAACGGCTTATCCCCAGCTGGGGACAAGATTGGGAAAAGCCTCCGCACAACCCGTCCGCGTCCTGCTGGGGATTTCAGCTCGTGAAACGCTCCCCAGCTTGATGCTATGCGTCAAAAAGAGGCTCTCCCCAGGGGCGTCGCCGATTCGATCAACGATCTCCGGCCATTCCAGCCGTTTCCCCAGCATTCACAGCCCCTACGACGACTACGACTCAATTTCTTATTTCAGAATAGAAGAGGTCGATCCAGTGGCGCTCCGGTGACGCCAGAGCAATTCTCTCGCCGCTGGAAGTCACCGCTGCACACGACTACACGTTGAGCCAATGCAAGTCGCCGTTACGAAAAGAGACCTGCTGCGCGTCGTTGCTCGCTGCCAAGGCGTCGCGGACAAAAAAAGCACGATGCCAGTGCTCGGCAACGTGCTCCTCGAGGTCGACGGTACCGATTCTTTGCGACTCGCTGCCACGGATCTGAATCTCGCCGTCAGCGGACGCATCGCTGCGGAAGTTCAGAAGGGTGGTTCGGTCGCCGTCGGTGCGCGGGACCTGTTCGAGCGCGTGAAGATGATGCCGGACGGCCCGCTCACGATCACGACCGGCGAAGGGTCGAGCGCGACGCTCCGCGCGTCGACGTCCGCGCGTCGCTACACGTTGCACGGCATGCCCGGCGAAGAGTTCCCGGCGATTCCGGAGCCGGACGCGGCGGCGCAAGCCTTGCCGCTCCCGACCGAGATGCTCGCGTCGCTGATCGCGCATACGCACTTTTCGATCTCGACCGACGATACGCGGCTTCACCTGAACAGCGCGCTCTTCGAGTGGGAGGGCAATCGCATCCGAATGGTGACGACCGACGGTCACCGGCTATCGAAGATGGAAATCGATCTGCCGGGCAGGCCGGCCGCGGCGACGATGCTGATTCCGCTGAAGGGGATCCAGGAGCTTCGACGTCTCGCGGACGAAGCGAGAGGCGATACCAAGGGCGAAGGCATGGAGACGGCGAACGAGCTCACGTTGCTCCAGAGCGGCCCGAATGCGTTCTTCCGTCTCCCCGGGCTTCAGTTCAGCGTGAAGCTCGTCGACGCGCAGTTTCCGCCGTACCAGCAGGTCATTCCGCGCTCGACCGATCGCATCGTCGTCGCGCCGCGGCTCGCTCTCGCCGACGCCCTGCGCGCCGTTTCGATCGCCGCGAGCGACCGCACTGGCGGCGTGAAGCTCTCGCTCACGCGGAACACCATGCGCTTCGCGAGCGAGAGCCCCGACAGCGGCGAAGGGTTCGACGAGGTCTCGGTCGACTACGACGGCGGAGAGATCACGATTGGATTCAACGCGCGTTACTTCCTCGACGTGCTCGGTGCATTCGACGAGGAACGCGTCGAGATCGGGATCGGCGGCGAGCTCGATCCCGTCGTGCTCCGTCCCCACGGCTCGACCGACTACCTATCGGTCATCATGCCGATGCGGATTTGACCGCCAAGCTTCGTATCGAAGCCGCCTCGATCCGGGCGTTCAGAAATATCGGATCCATCGATCTCGCGCCGGTCCCGCGGATCAACGTGATCAGTGGCGACAACGGACAGGGCAAGACGAGCATCCTCGAAGCGCTCTATTTCGTCGCGACGAGCCGGAGCTTCCGCGCCGAGAGGCCGCGCGAAATGTTGAAGGAAGGGAGCGACGTCGCGGTGGTCCGCGCGCGCCTCGACGAAGACGGCATCGTGCGCGAGCAACGCGCGGCCCTCCGAGGCGCGGTCCGTTCGATGCAGATCGACGGGAAGAAGCCGGAGACCCTGGCGCGATACGCCACCCGTACCCCGGTCGTCGTGTTTCACCCGGGACACCTCGCGATCGTGACGGGACCCGCCTCGGAGCGACGCACCCTGCTCGACCGGATCGCGTTGTTCGAAGATCCGTCGAGCGGCGATCATCGCGCGCGCTACGAGCGGGCCCTGCGTTCGCGCCAGGTCGCTCTCGACGAGCGCGGCACTTCCGCGTCGGAGCTCGACATCCTCGAGCACTTGATGGGCATTCACGGCGCGGCGCTTTGCCGGGCGCGCCGACGGGCCGCCACGAGTCTCGTCACGGCGCTGGCGCCGATCTTCGCGAAGATGGCGCCTTCCTCGCTCGAGCTCCGCTCCGAATTCGTCCCGGGAGGTCCCGAAGATCCGGCCGTGCTCGAGGCCGCCCTGCGCGAACGGCGGAACGACGACCGCCGGCGCCGTCGTGCCACACTCGGGCCCCAACGCGATGAGCTCGGGCTCGACCTTTCCGGCAGGAGCGTTCGCCGACACGCTTCTCAGGGCCAGCAGCGAATCCTGACGTTGGCGTTGAAGGCGGCCGAGCTCGAATGTGTCCGCGCGGCGCGCGGCGCAGAGCCGATCTTGCTCCTCGACGACGTCTCGAGCGAGCTCGATCCCGAGCGCACGGGAGCGGTTTACGAGTTTCTGAGGGAAACGCCGAGTCAGGTATTCGTCACGACGACGCGTCCGGAGCTCTTCGTGCTCCCGGGAATTTCTGGAAGCGAACGAGCGGACTTCAGGGTCGTGGAAGGCGCGCTGAAAAGCGACGCTTGAGTCGAACTTTTGTGCGTCGAAAAAGCTGACTTCGGGCACGCCGGAAGGGCCGTGCATCCCTTGCCCGAAGCGTGCGAGAGGGGTATACCAAAGCGGGTTTTTTCGGCGCGCGACGCCGCCCTATTGAAGGCCGCCGCTCGCGATTAGCAAACAGCTTCCCCGAGGAAATTCCAGGCGGTGAGGCCCGCGGCAACGCGACTTTTTCCTCACGGCAACTCCGATGCTTTTCGAAGAACACAATCCCTGCGAGACGCGAGCGTGACCATCGAAACGACTCACGACGAGCCGCCCGTGCCAGCACCGCGCGAGTCGGACTACGGCGCGAACAACATCACCGTGCTCGAGGGTCTCGAGGCCGTGCGCAAGCGCCCCGGGATGTACATCGGTGACGTCCACGACGGATCGGCGTTGCACCATCTCGTCTGGGAGGCCGTCGACAACGCGGTCGACGAACACCTCGCGGGGTTTTGCAAAGAGATCAAGGTGACCGTCCACTTCGACGGGTCGGTGACGTCGGACGACGACGGACGCGGCATTCCCGTCGGGATCATGAAGGAACGCGGGCTCAGCGCTGCGGAGGTCGTGATGACCGTCCTCCACGCCGGCGGCAAATTCGATCACTCGAGTTACAAAGTCAGCGCTGGGTTGCACGGCGTCGGTGTGAGCGCGGTGAACGCCGTTTCGGAGTGGCTCAGGCTCGAGATCAAGCGCGAAGGGCGGGTTTGGTTTCAGGAGTACCGCAGGGGGATTCCGCAAGAACGGCTCGCGCCGATCGGCGAGAGCGATGCGACCGGCACGAAGATCACGTTCAAGCCGGATCCCGAAATTTTCACGAACACCGAATACAACTACGGGACACTCGCCAACCGACTCCGCGAGCTTGCGTTCTTGAACTCCGGTCTCGTCATCTTGCTCGAGGACGAGCGCGCCGAAGGGCAGCGCGAGCGCTACGAGTACAAGGGCGGCATCAAGGAATTCGTCGCGCTGATGAGCCAGACGAAGGAACCCGTTCACGACGAAGTCGTCGCGTTCAACGTCGAAGTTCCGAGCGACTCGAGCACCAAGGCGACCGTCGTCCTCGACGTCGCGATGCAATGGACCGCGAGCTACCAAGAGCAGATTTTCCCTTACACCAACAACGTCTTCAACAAGGACGGCGGGACGCACCTCACGGGGCTTCGTTCGGCGCTCACGCGCACCTTGAACGCCTACGGTCAGGCGCAAAATCTCCTCAAGGACGTCAAAGCGGGCCTCTCCGGCGACGACACGCGCGAAGGCCTGATCTGCGTCATCCACGTGAAGCACCCGGACGCCTCGTTCGATTCGCAGACGAAGTCGAAGCTCGTCTCGAGCGAGGTGAAGGGCATCGTGGAGAACGCGGTCTCCGAGCAACTCGGACGCTACTTCGAAGAGCATCCGGTCATCGCGCGCAAGATCCTCGACAAGGCCGTGCTCGCCGCCAAGGCCCGCGAGGCCGCGCGCAAAGCCCGTGAGGTCGTCCGGAAAGGCGTGCTCGACACGACGTCGCTCTCCGGGAAACTCGCCGATTGCCAGAGCAAGGACCCGGCGCAGAGCGAGATCTACATCGTCGAGGGTGAGAGCGCCGGCGGCAGCGCGAAGCAAGGCCGCGATCGGCACTTTCAAGCGATCCTTCCGCTCAAGGGAAAGATCCTCAACGTCGAGCGGGCGCGGCTCGACAGAATGCTCGCGTCGCAAGAAGTCGCGACGCTCATCAGCGCTCTCGGGTGCGGCATCGGCGACACCGGAGGGTTCGATCTATCGAAGCTTCGGTATCACAAGGTCATCTTGATGACCGACGCCGACGTCGACGGCAGTCACATCCGCACCTTGCTCCTGACGTTCTTCTATCGGCAGATGCGCGACCTCATCGACAAGGGGTACTTGTTCATCGCTCAGCCGCCGCTCTTCCGCGCGCGGAAAGGGAAGCGCGATCTGTACTTGAAGGATCAGCCCGGCCTCGATCGGTTCCTGATCGAAAACGGCATCGACGGGCTGACGGTGCAGGCGTCGAAAGGGCCGGCGCTCTCTGGAATGCCGCTCTTCAACCTGGCGTCGAGGCTCCGAAGCTTCCGGTCCATCCTCGCGAAAATCGACCGGCGTTGCGACGCCCGCGTGGTCGCCGCGCTGCTCCGTTCGAGCGATCTCGCGCTCGCCGATTTTCGCGACAACGCCAAGGTGGAAGCCGCGGCGGCGTCCCTTCGCGCGCGGCTCGAGCATCGCTACCCGGATCTCGCGCCCCTCAGCGTGGTCGTGGAGTGGGAAAAAGAGCACGGCGCGGGGCGCATCGTCGTCCGCTTCCGGCCCGGCGCCTCCCCGCGGCCGGCCATTCTCGACTGGCAACTCGCGGAGAGCGCCGAATACCAGGAGCTACGCTCGCTCGAAGACGACGTGCGCTCGATCGGGCCGCCGCCTTACGTCGCGACGGTGGCCAGCGGCGAGCCCGTCCAGCTCGACGACACCGAGAGCCTCGACGCCTTCATCGAAGAGCGCGGCCGAAAAGGCATCATGATCTCCCGCTACAAGGGCCTCGGCGAAATGAATGCCGGAGAGCTCTGGGAAACGACCATGAACCCGGACGCTCGGACGCTCCTCCAAGTGCGCGTCGACGATCCCATCAAAGCCGACGAGCTCTTCAGTGTCCTCATGGGCGACCAGGTGGAGCCGCGGCGGCAGTTCATCGAGCAGAACGCGCTGAACGTGCGTAACCTGGATATCTAGGGTCGCCCGCGGGCGCTCGCTGCGAGCACGCACCCGCGCGACTGCTCTCGGTGCTCGCCGTGCAAGCGCACGGCTCCGCGCCTCACCCAGCCGGGCGGGTACGCGGTCTTTGCGATCGCCCCCGGGCGTTTCTTCTATGACCACGCGGGCCCGCTCAATGCCTTCGGGCCAGAACGCATCGGATCCTATTGCGTCTTCGCGGTTTCCCAGCAAGCGAGCACTTCACCTGCGCAGGCGATGCCGAGGGCCTAGCCGGGCAGCCCCTCCCCTCATGCTCTCGCCTTAGCTCTTGCCTCTACCGCGGCCTCGCACGTCCTGGAAGTAAGGGAAAGCCGCGGAGGCTCATGAGTGATCTGCAAGAAACCTCCTCGCCTCGCTCCCTTGCCGTCGCGGCATCCGGACTTAATTTGCCTTGAGTTCGAGCGCGCGTGCCGCGGGGGCGCGTCGGTTGCTCGGGCGCAGAGGTTTTGGCCATGCGAATGGATCGACTGACGACGAAGAGCCAGGAGGCGGTCCGGGCGGCCTTGGACCGCGCGGTGCGGGCGGGCAATCCGGAGCTCGTCCCCGAGCACCTGATCGTCGCCATTTTGGAGCAACGCGACGGCGTAGGCGGCCCGCTCGTCGAGCGAGCCGGGGCCGCGGTGGGCGCCGTCCGAAGGGATCTCGAGCAACGCCTCGAATCGTTGCCGAAGGTGACCGGCGGCTCCGAGCCGAACATTGGGCGGCGGGCGACTCATCTGTTCACCAAGGCCGAAGACGAGGCGAAGGCGCTGAAGGACGACTTCGTCTCGGTCGAACACTTCGTCTTGGCGGCGGCAAAGTCGGACAAGGACGTCCAGGCGATCTTCGACCGTCACGGCGTTTCTCACGACAAGCTCCTCCATGCGCTGTCGCAGATTCGCGGCTCGCAGCGGGTGACCGACCAGGACCCCGAGGGGAAGTTCCAGGCGCTCGAGAAGTACACGAAGGATCTCACCGAGCTCGCACGCCGCGGGAAGATCGACCCGGTCATCGGACGGGACGAAGAGATCCGGCGCGTGATGCAGGTGCTGAGCCGGCGCACGAAGAACAACCCGGTGCTCATCGGGGAACCGGGCGTCGGCAAGACGGCGATCGCCGAGGGCATCGCGCAGCGCATCGCCAACGGCGACGTTCCCGAGTCGCTGAAGGACAAGCGGCTGGTGTCGCTCGATCTGTCGGCGATGGTCGCCGGTTCGAAGTTCCGCGGCGAGTTCGAAGACCGGTTGAAGGCGGTGCTCAAGGAAGTGGAAGCCGCGGCTGGCGGCATCATCGTGTTCATCGACGAGCTCCACACCCTGGTGGGCGCGGGCGCCGCCGAGGGCTCCATGGACGCCGCGAACATGCTGAAGCCGGCGCTCGCCCGCGGTGAGCTCCGCGCGATCGGCGCGACGACGCTCGACGAATACCGAAAGCACATCGAGAAGGACGCGGCCCTCGAGCGGCGATTTCAGCCGGTCATGGTCGATCAGCCCACCGTGGAAGACACCATCGCGATCTTGCGCGGTTTGAAGGAACGCTACGAGGTGCATCACGGGATCCGGATCCGCGACGCGGCGCTCGTCTCCGCGGCGACCCTGTCGAACCGGTACATCACCGAGCGGTTCTTGCCCGATAAAGCCATCGACCTCGTCGATGAAGCGGCGAGCAAGATCAAGATGGAGATCGACAGCATGCCGTTCGAGATCGACCAGCTCGATCGGCGACTGCTTCAGCTCCGGATCGAAGAGCAGGCGCTCAAGCGCGAGCACGACAAGGCGTCGAAGGCGCGGCTCACCGATCTGCAGCGCGAAGTCGGCGAACTGTCCGATCAGCGCGATACGGCGCGCGCCGTGTGGCTGCGCGAAAAGGAGATCATCTCCGCCGTCCGCGACAAGCAGCGCGCCCTAGAAGAACTTCGAGTGCAGGAAGAGCAGGCGAGACGCAGCGGCAACCTCGGAAAGGCGGCCGAGTATCAATACGGCAAGATCCCGCATCTCGAGAAGGAGATGGAGAAGCTCCGTAGCGAGCTCGCCACCGCGCAAAAATCCGGTTCGTACCTCAAGGAAGAGGTCACCGAAGAGGACATCGCGGCGGTCGTCTCGAAGTGGACCGGGATCCCGGTGTCCAAAATGCTCGAAGGCGAGATGCAGAAGCTCCTCAAGATCGAGGACAACCTGCGCGAGCGCGTGATCGGCCAGGACGCGGCGCTCGTCGCGGTCGCCAACGCCGTGCGGCGTTCGCGCGCCGGGCTCGGCGACGATCGACGGCCGATCGGGTCGTTCTTGTTCCTCGGTCCGACCGGCGTCGGAAAAACCGAGACTGCGCGGGCGCTCGCCGAGTTCCTGTTCGACGACGAGAAAGCGATGATCCGCGTCGACATGAGCGAGTACATGGAGAAACACACCGTGTCGCGGCTCATCGGCGCGCCGCCCGGCTACGTCGGCTACGAAGAGGGCGGGCAACTCACCGAACCGGTTCGACGACGCCCGTACAGCGTCATCTTGTTCGACGAGGTCGAGAAGGCGCACCCCGACGTATTCAACACGCTGCTCCAGCTCCTCGACGACGGCCGGCTCACGGACGGACAGGGACGCACCGTGGACTTCAAGAACACGGTCGTCATTCTCACGAGCAACGTCGGCACGGCTGCGCTCTCTGCGCTCGAAGAGCGGACGGATCTCGGCGACCCGGAGAAGGCGACGAAGATGCGCGACACGGCGATGGAGTCGTTGCGCGAGATCTTCCGGCCGGAGTTCTTGAATCGCCTCGACGAGATCGTCGTGTTCCGCCGACTTGGCCGCAACGAGCTCCGCAGCATCGTCGATATCCAGCTCAAGCACGTGGCCGAACGCCTGTCCCGTCGCGAGCTCCGCCTCGAAGTCACGACGGCCGCGAAAGATTTTCTCGGCGAGGTCGGCTGGGACCCGCAGTACGGCGCGCGGCCGCTGAAGCGCGCGATCCAGCGGTACCTCGAAGATCCGCTGGCGCGAAAGGTACTCGAAGGCGCGTTCACGCCGGGCGACGCCGTGGTCGCCGATCGTGGCAAAGACGGCGCCCTCGTCATCACCCGACGCGCGCCGAACTGAGCGGCGCGTACGGGCTCACACCTCGCGGGACGCGTGTTACGGCGTCGCTGCGGGGTCGTGACCGTGAAGGAGCACGTCGCGTATGAGACGGAACGTCGCGTACGCGGACATGTAACGGATGTTTCGCCGGGTCGACGCCCACGTCATCTTGCGCGCCGTGGTGCCATCGGGTGTCGCGAGCGCGTAGTGAACGAGGCCCACCGGTTTTTCCGGCGTGCCTCCCCCGGGCCCTGCGATGCCGGTGACGCTGATGGCGAAGTCGGTGCCGAGGGCTCGGCGCGCGCCTTCGGCCATGGCGCGCGCGACGGGCTCGCTGACGGCGCCTTCGCGAGCGATGAGCGCGGCATCGACTCCGAGGAGCGACGTCTTCACCCGGTTGTCGTACGCGACGATCGCCCCGCGAAAAAAGTCGCTCGCGCCGGCTTCTTCGGTCAAGAGTTCGCCGACGAGCCCGCCGGTGCACGACTCTGCGGTCCCGAGCGTCAGCGATCGATCGCGAAGCAGATGGCCGATGATGCTCGCGAACGAGACGTCGCCCTCGGCGAACACGAGATCGCCGAGTCGCTCGGTGACTTCCGCCGTGGCGCGTCGCGCGGTCGCTTCCGCGGTCGCCGCGTCGGGCGCTCGCGCGAGCACCTTGACCTCGATCTCCGGAAAATGCGCGCGATACCCGATGATCACGCCATGGGCGGCTTCGATTCCGGCGAGGCGGTCGTTCACCGCCGACTCGGCGGCGCCGAACGTCTTCAAGCGCACTTGATGCACCGCGGAGGTGAGCGCGCGTGTCGCGACGGGCACGACGTATTCGGCGAACATCGGCTTCATCTCGGACGGCACGCCGGGCATGAAGAACGCGACGGCGCGTCCGATCTTCACCGAGAAGCCCGGCGCGGTGCCGTTCGGATTCGCGAGCACCGCGGCGCCCCGCGGAAAATCGGCTTGCTTCGCATTCGACGGGCTCATGGTCCGTCCGAAGCGCGTCATGCGTGTGCGGATCGCTTCGAGAGACGCCGCGTCGTGGTCGAGCGGCACGCCCAGGACCGCCGCGACACACTCGGTGGTGATGTCGTCGGTGGTCGGCCCGAGGCCGCCGGTGGACACGATGAGATCGTGGCGCGCCGCGAGCCGTGCGAGCGTCTCTTGAATGGCGATGCGCTCGTCGGGGATCGACGCGACCTCGGTCACGTCCAGGCCCACGCGCGTCAGCTCTTCGCAAAGCCACGACCCGTTGGTGTTCGTGATCTCCCCGCGCGTGATCTCGGTTCCGATGGAAAGAACGGCGGCGGTCATCGGCGGGAAGCCTAGTGCACCGCCCTGCTCGTGCCATCCAGCATCGCGCCCGGTCATCGGCGCGGAGGCGCGGGCGACTCAGCGTAACGTCGCGGCCTTCGCCGGCGGATCGTAGGCGCAGCGGAAACCGACGTGACGAGACCGCGGGGGTGACACCTCGGCAGCCCAGCTTTTCAGCTCGAGCGCGCTGGTGGAACGGTACGAGCCCCCGCGCGCGAGGTAGCCGCCGTTCGGTTCGAGGGTCCATTCGGCGAGGTTGCCGGCGAGATCGAAGACCCCCTCCGGCGTCGCGCCGTCCGGATGCGTGCCGACCAGGTCGGCGCCGCCCCCGTGCGCGCACGGGCCTTCGACCGCGCCGAACGCCGCGCGCCGGCACACGAGCCCCGTTGCGCCCCACGGGTAGCGTCGATCGTCGGTTCCTGTTGCGGCGAAGAGCCATTCATCGCCGGTCGGGAGTCGTCCTTTTTCGAATCGGCAAAAGCGCTCGGCTTCCTTGGGATCGACCAGCGAGACCGGCAACCCCGGTTCGGGTTCCGAGAGTTCGCGACACATTCCGGCGCGCACGCAATGCGTCCACCGCTCGACGGTGACCTCGAGCGCGTCGATGCCGAACGCGGCGACCTGAACCGCGCGCGGCGTGACGATGCCTTCCGCTTGCCAATCCTCGCTTCCGAGCGTCATGAGCCCGCCGGAGAAATCGACGCGGCGCGCGTTCCCGACGCAGCCTGTACCGGTGAGGGCGCGGTGCATGCCGATTGGACACGACGCGGGCTTGCCCACGCACTTGCCGTGCAAGGTGGTCTGTCCCGGGGCGCAGCAGCGCGCGCGCATGGCGACCAATCCTGGCTCGCACCGCGTCGGATCGCCGCGATCGCGCGCCGCGAGCCGAACCACGCCGTACGTCGCCGCCGCGGTGGCCAGGGCACCCGTCACCCAAAACCCGATGGCCGCCCTCGACGTCACGTGCGCCCTCAGTCTTCCGCGGCGACGCGGAACGCGAGCACGCCGATGCGCTCGATCTCGATCTCGACGGCGTCGCCTGGTGAGAGCGGGCCGACGCCTTCCGGAGTTCCGGTCGCGATGAGGTCACCGGGCTCGAGCGTCGCGAACGTCGAGAGGTGCGCGACCAGGGTCGCGACGTCGAACACCATGTCCTTCGTGTTGCCGTCTTGCCGCTTGTCGCCGTTGACCGAGAGGCGAAGCGCGAGACTCGAGGGGTCGATTCCCGTCACGACGGCGGGCCCGGTCGGGCAAAACGTGTCGAACCCTTTCGCACGGGTCCATTGACCGTCCGATTTCTGCAGATCGCGCGCCGTGACGTCGCAGAGCACGGTGTAGCCGAAGACGTAGTCGAGCGCGCGCTCGACCGGCACGTGGCGCGCGCGCTTGCCGATCACCACGCCGAGCTCGCCCTCGTAGTCGACTCGCTTCGAGATTCGCGGAAGGACGACCGTGCCGTTCGGCGCGAGCAGCGACGACGTGGTCTTCGCGAACACGAGCGGCTCGGTCGGCACCGGACCCCCCATCTCGCTCGCGTGTGCGCGGTAGTTTTTGCCGATGCCGAAGATCGTCCTCGGCGCCACCGGGCAGTCGAGGCGAGCCGCCGACAAGGGAAACGCTTCTTCGGTCAGCGTCGGCGCACCTCCGTTCCAGGGCGCACCGTCGAGCACGACGGCTCGCTCGCCGTCCGCGAGCGCCCAAGCGCCGCCCGAAGGCGTCGTGATCCGCACGTAGCGCGCCGTCATGGGCACCATCCTAACCGAGAGCCGCGCGAGCGTCCCCCGCGATTCTGCCGACTCAACTCGGACGGGAGCCGCCATCGTCGCCGGCGAGCATTTTTTCGAGCGCCGGCTCGTCGATGATCTGCGTTCCGTTCTTCTTCGCGAGATCGAGCTTGGCCTTGCCGACTTTTTCACCGGCGACCAGAAACGTCGTCCCCTTCTTCACGCTGTCGTGAATCACGCCACCTTTGGCGCGAATGGCCGCGTGGACGTCCTCGCGCTTGCGGGACAGAACCCCCGTCACGCAGAACGACATGCCGGAAAGCGGGCCCTCGGTAACTGCATCGAGCGGCTGCGGTCGCGATACGCCACGGTCGCGGAGTTTTTGGAGCAACCTTCGGAATTCATCGTCGAAGAGAAAATTCACGACGCTCTCGACCATCTTGGGACCGAACCCTCCGACGGACGCCACTTTCTCGGACGCTTCTTCCTTGCTCCACGACAAGAGCAGATCGAGTGACACCGCGGCTTCGGCGAGCTGACGCGCGGCGACTTGACCCACGTGCTCGATGCCGATGCCGGTGAGCAATCGATCGAGCGTGCGCTCCTTCGAGGCCTGGATCGCTGCGACCACGTTTTCGGCGCTCTTTTTTCCCATTCGCTCGAGCTCGCGAAGGCCTTCTGCCGTCAGGTCGTACAGGTCGGCCACGTCGTGCACGAGCTCGCGATCGACGAGTTGCTCGATCAGCGCCTCGCCGAGAGAATCGATGTCCATCGCGAAGCGTCGCGAGTAATGCAAGATCGCGCCCTTCTGAACCGCCGGGCAGCGCCGATTCGGACAGCGCAGCACCACCTCTTCCGGCTTTCGCTCCACCTTCGTGCCGCACACCGGACAATGGTCGGGCATCTCGAAAACGCGTTCGTCGCCGGTGCGCGCGTCGCGGTCGACGCCCACGACTTGAGGGATGATCTCGCCCGCTTTCTGGATCGTCACCCGGTCGCCGATGTGCACGTCGAGGGCACGGATGATGTCGCCGTTGTGGAGCGACGCGCGCGAGACCGTGGTCCCCGAGAGCTCGACGGGATTCAAGATCGCGACCGGCGTGAGCGCGCCGGTGCGCCCCACCTGAACCAAGATGTCCGTCACTCGAGTTTGCGCGCGCTCGGCGCCGAACTTGTACGCGATGGCCCAGCGCGGAAACTTCGCGGTCGCGCCGAGAATGTCTTGCTGCGAAAACGAATCGACTTTGACGACCGCGCCGTCGGTTTCGTACGGGTAGTCGCCGCGCGCTTTGTCGATCGCGCCGATCGCCGCGAAGAGCTCCTCCGGCGTATGACAGATCTTCTCTTTGCCGTGCGTCGGCAGCCCGAGCTCGGCGATGCGGCGGAGCGTCTCGGAGTGAGTCTTCGCGAGCGACTTTCCCTCGACCACCGAATAGAATACCGCGCGCAGCGGACGCTTCGCGACGACGCGCGGATCGATCATGCGTAAGCTGCCTGCGGCGGCGTTTCGCGGATTCGCGAAGGGCGCCTCCCCGGCCGCGATGCGCGCCTCGTTGATGCGCGACAGATCGCGCCGGTAAATGACCACCTCGCCCCGCAAGGTGAGCGGCTCCTCGTACTCGATGGTGAGCGGTAGAGATCGCATCGTGCGGAGGTTCTCGGTGATCTCCTCGCCGGAAATGCCGTCGCCTCGGGTCGAGCCGCTCGTGAGACGCCCGTTTCGATACGAGACCTCGATGCTCGCACCGTCGAGCTTCGGCTCGACGCAATACGCCACGTCCGCGCCGGTCGGCAGTCCGGTCATGACTCGCCGGAGAAACTCCGCCAGCTCGCCTTCGTCGTACGTGTTGTCGAGCGACATCATGCGCTCGACGTGCGGAACGGTACGGAGGTCGCTTCGCAGCGCGTCACCGACCCTTTGTGTCGGCGAATCCGGCGTGGCGAGCTCCGGATGCGCGGCTTCGAGATCGCGCAGCTCCTTGTAGAGGACGTCGTATCGTTCGTCCGCGATGATCGGATCATCGAGGACGTAATACCGATAGTCGTGCGCGCGAATTTCGCGGGAAAGCACGGCGTGGCGCGCTTTGTCGTCGTGGGCCCGAGTCATGGGTGACCGATGCTCTTGTCCGGGCCGAGCCCGAGAATCAAGCCGCTCGAGCGTCCGAGTCGTTACGGCGCCGATTGATGGTAAGGTCCGAGCGAGATGGCCACGCAGCAGGGTCCATTGCGAGACCACGGCGCTCGCCCGCCCGGATACGGAAACGGAGAGGATCCGCCTCCGCCGAGCTCCGCGGGCCCGAACTCCGCGCCGGCGAGCCAGTCGGTCGCCGACGACGCCGGCAAACACGGGTTTCTCTGGCGGGTGGGCGGGCTCGTCAAGACGGTTCGGCCGCATCAGTGGGTGAAGAACGTCTTCGTCCTCGCGCCGGTGTTCTTCGCCAAGGATCTCTTCGAGCCGCGGCTTCTCCTGCGAGCCATCGGCGCGTTCGGCGTGTTCTGTCTTCTCGCCGGCGCGGTCTACACGATCAACGATATCGCCGACGCCGAGGCCGACCGCCACCACCCGGTGAAGCGCAATCGACCGATCGCGTCGGGCCGCGTGCCGATCCGGTCCGCGAAGATCCTAGCCGTTGCATTGATGATCCTCGCTCTCGGCGGCGCGGCGTACGGCCCCATCTCCTTTTTCATCGTCGCGGCGGCGTACTTTCTCCAGAACGTCGCCTACTCGTTCAAGCTGAAGCAGTACCCGTACATCGACGTCGTGCTCATCGCGCTCGGGTTCGTGCTCCGGGTGATCGGCGGCGGCTACGGCACGCACATCCACGTGTCCGGCTACCTGCTCGCGTGCACGGCCCTCCTCGCGCTCTTTCTCGGTTTCGGCAAGCGGCGGCACGAGCTTGCAGCCGATCGCGCGCGCGCCAAGATCCAACGCGCGGCGCTCTCCGGCTACACCACGCGCGGCCTCGACCTCGCCCTCACGCTCACGGGCATTCTCACGATCGGGACGTACTTCGCGTACACGGTCGACGACGCGACGCGGAAGTTCTTCGGCTCGGACCGCCTCTGGCTCACGACGATCTTCGTCGTGCTCGCGGTCCTTCGGTTTCTGCACCTCGTGCGTTCGCGCCCGCGCGCCGAGAGCCCGACTCAGGAGATGCTCCGCGACGGCCCGTTCGTCGCGGCCGTGCTGGTCTGGGTCATGGTCGTCATCTTCATCGTCTACAACTTGCGGCCGAGCTGACGCCCGTGAGCTCGCCCGCACCGGACGTCGCTGCTCCCGCCGCGGAAGTTCGTCGTGCGGATCCCTGGTCCGATCTCGTTCTGACTTTGCCGATGTTCGTCGGCTATCACCTCGGGATCATCTTTCTGCCCATTCGCAACGCGGCCGACGTGGTCACGCGCGAGCTGGTCGCGCTCTCCGATCACAACATGGCCGCGTACGGCGGCATGACCCTCGGCATTGGTCTCGTGTACGTATTCGGCCTCGGCCTCGCCGGTCGCGGACACGCCTTGCATTGGCAGCGCTTCGCGTGGATGGCCGCCGAAGGCGTCGTGTACGCCGTCGCGATGCGTCTCACCGCCAACTACGTCGTCGGGCGCGTGTTCCTGGGCGACATTCCCCAGGGCGCATTCGCCGGCACGATCATGTCGCTCGGCGCCGGCTTCTACGAAGAGCTCGTGTTCCGCGTCGTGCTCTTCGGTCTCGGCCTGAAAATCATCGGCGTCTTCTATCCACTCACCACGCAGCTTCGAAAAGCCCTGGTGCCCATCCTGTGGGCCGTCGTTACCGCGGGCGCGTTCAGCGCGTGGCACTACGTCGGCGAGCTCGGTGAACCCTTCCAGTCCGACTCGTTTCTCTTTCGCTGGGTGTGCGGGCTCGTCTTCGTCCTCATCTATCGTCTTCGCGGCTTCGCCCCCGTCGTCTGGACCCACACCGTTTACGATTTTTGGGTGATGGTGCTGTAGCCGTCGCGGCCGTCGGCGACACGAGCATTACGCCTTCACGCCGTACACGAACCGCTCCACGTTTCCTTTCGGCCCGGCGAGCGCGCTGTCCGATTCGCCGACGATCGTGAACCCGGCGAGGGCGATGGCGTCGCGGCCGTGCGCGATGCCGCGTTCGCGTTCGCGACGGTCGCGGATCACGCCGCGCGCGCGTCGCGCGGATTCCTTGCCGACCTCGAACTGCGGCTTCACGAGTGCGACGATCTTCCCGCCGGGCGATAGCAATCGCGCCGCGGGACCCGCGAGCAACTCGAGCCCGATGAACGACGCGTCGATGAGGACGAGGTCCACCGGTTCGTGGAAGTCCGCGGCGCTGAGATCACGCGCGTTCGTCCGGTCGCGCACGACGACGCGCGGGTCCTCACGGAGACGCGGCGCGAGTTGCTCGTGGCCCACGTCGACCGCGTACACCTTTTTTGCACCCCGCTGGAGCACGCAATCGGTGAACCCGCCGGTCGACGCGCCCACGTCGACGACGACCGCGCCGGTCACGTCGATGCCGAGCGCGTCGAGCGCGTGGTCGAGCTTGTGCCCGCCGCGCGACACGAATTCGCGCGCGGCCGCGACGGTCAGCGCCGCGGCGTCGTCGAGAAACGCGCCCGGCGTCGTCACGGCCCGACCGTTCACCGACACTTGACCTTGTCGGACCATTGCCTGGGCTCGAGCGCGCGTCGTCGCATGTCCTCGCGCGACGAGGAGCCGATCGAGTCGTTCACGCGCCATCGTGAGTGTCGTTTTCCCGAGGCGCATGGCCCTCTGACATCCCTGCTGGTCTACCGCGTCGCGTCATGACCGAAATTGGTGCGGATCGATCTTTTCGTAGAGGATGCGCGCCCGGAGAGACTGTCGACGTCTCGAAACATCGGGAGCGAATGTCGCCGTCGTCACTCGGACTCGAAGGAGAACACATGAAGCGCACCACGTTGGAATCCCTCGCCTGTGCACTGGCAGCCACGACGGTTATCGCGATCTCGCCGGGAGCACGAGCGCAGAACACGTCGCCGCCGCCACCCGCGACCCAGCCCGCGCCGCCCCCTGCGCAAGCGAACGCCCAGGTCAGCGCCAGTGGCGCCATGACGCTTCCCGGCGCGGCGCCCGCCGCGGCTCAGCCCGCGCGCCCCCTGCGGCCCGAGGCCGATTCGGACCACGACATGTTCGTTGGGACGCTGGCGATCGGATATCTCGGCACCCGTACCCTTCAGGTCGGTTGCAACAACCCGGGCGGGCCCGAATGTGGCAACGCGGCACCGAGCGGCGTCGGCACCGTCGGGCTCGACGCGCCGGTCATCGGCGTTCGTTACTGGCTTACCGATCGCTTCGGCATCGACGGCGGTCTCGGCTTTCGCTTCTCCGGCGAGAGCGGAAGTAACGGCGGCGCCACTGTGAACCTGCCGTCCACCACCGCGTTTCTGATTCACGGCGGCGTCCCCATCGCGCTCGGCGCCGCAGGGCACTTCACATTCGAGGTGATCCCCGAGTTGAATCTCGGTTTTTCGAGCTGGTCGGTGAGCGGCGCCCCCGGCGTCGGCGGCCTCAGCGGCAGCGGCTTCCACTTCGACATCGGCGCGCGCGCCGGCGCGGAAATCCACTTCGGCTTCATCGGCATTCCGCAGCTCGCCCTCCAGGGTACCCTCGGCCTCCTCGTTTCACACGACAGCATCTCGAGCACCAACAACGCGCCCGGTGGCGCCAAAGCCGACTACTCCATCACCAGTTTCGGCACGACGCTGCAGAACAGCCCCTGGGACATCTTCACCAGCAACGTCGCCGCGCTCTACTACTTCCCGTAAATCACTCGCGGCCGGGTCGAAGAACGACGACGGTCGAGCAAACCCGAGCTCGCCTTCCTGGGTTCCCTGCCGTCGGAGACGTCGGCGGGGCGGTCGTTACCGGCGTTGACGAAGTCGTCGATGGCGAAACGCCGGCGCCATCGCGGCGTCGCCACGTCGGATCGTGACGGCGCGGCGGATTTTGTCGATGGCTCGCGGCGTGCAGTGCCGGGTCGCGTGCGCATCGATGGAGTGCTCGTCGTGGCCGGTGCAGCGGTGGTCGGCGGACTTCTCGCCGGCAACGCCGGCGCGGTGTTGGTCGCGTCCGCGTGCATCGCGGCGCTCTTGGCGGGGAGATCGCGCTGGCCAGCGTTGGTCGTCGCTCTCGTCGTGTTCGCGTTGTCGGCGGCGCGCGCACGGCACGCGGTCGCGGTCTTCGAGCGGTCGCTCGTCGACGTCCGGTCGGCCCTCGGCGCTCCGCGACGTTGCTCGGGAAGCGCGCGCGTCGTCACGTCGCCGGTCTCTCGCGCCGGCACGCTCGGGTTCGTGGCGGATTTCGAATCGCTCGACTGCGAGGGCCGGAGCATCGTCGGTCTGCGCGCCCACTTATATGGTGGACCACCCGAGCTCGCGCGCGGCGACCAGATCGACGTCGTGGCGCAGCTCGCGCCGACCGAGTTGTTCCAGAATGCGGAGCTCGCCGATCCAGCGCCGAGCGCGGCTCGCAGCGGTGTCACGGCGAGCGGCGCCGCGCTCGACGTGCGCATCGTGCGCCCGGCGCGTTCGCTCTTCGCGATCGTCGATCGGTTCCGCGCTCGGGTGCGCGCCCGCATCGACGCGACCTTCGTGCCCGACGCGGCGCCCATGGCTCGCGCCCTGGTGCTCGGCGAAAACGATCTTTCGAGCGACGACAACGCTGCGTTCCGCGCGAGCGGGCTCGCGCATCTGCTCGCCGTCAGCGGTACGCACCTGGTCGTCGCCGTGCTCGGCATCGTGCGAGCGCTGTCGTTTCTCCTGGTGCGCGTCGAATCGCTCGCCGCACGGTTCGACGTCGGCCGTGTCTCTGCCGCACTCGGCGCGCTTCTCGCGCCCATCTATGCGGATTTTGCCGGCGGGAGCGGTTCCGCGTGGCGAGCCGCGTGGATGCTGAGCGCGGCCCTCGCCGTGCGCGCCTTCGGGCGCCGTCCGTCGGCCGTGCGCGCGTTCGCGATCTCGATCGGCGTCGGCGCCCTCCTCGATTCGCTCATCGGATTCGACGTCTCGTTCGTGCTCTCGGTGCTCGCGACGAGCGGGCTCTTCGCGATCGGCGGCCCGCTCGTGAAGCGTCTTTCCGGAAATGAAGCCGGCAAGATCCGGCGCTTCCTCGTCGGCTCGGGCGCGGCGACCCTTTCGGCGACGCTTCCGTGCGCGCCCGTCCTGGCGACGCTCGGACCGCGGATCACGATCGCCGGCATGCTCGCGAACGTCGCGGCCGTGCCGTTCGGCGAGCTCGTGTCCCTGCCGCTCTGTCTCGTGCACGCGATCGCGACGTTCCGCCCGCTCGAACGAGGGATCGCCCTGGTCGCGTCCGGCGCGCTCCTCGTCGTGCGCGCCATTGCAAAGGCGAGCGCGTCGGCGACGTGGTGCGCCGTGCCGGTGCCGCCTCCGACCGCGTGGCAATTCGCGGCGATGGCCGTCGGCGCCGCAGGGGTATTTTCCGCGCTCACGGCGCGAGCCCCGTCGCGCGGCCCGATCGATGGCAACGACGAGCGTCGCCGGTCGTCGAGCGCGCGTGACGTGCACCCTCGGTCTCATGCCACCGTCGCGATCGTCGCGGCATGGATCGCCGGAACCACGCTCGCGACCTTCGCGCTCGAAGTCGCGGCGTATCGCGCGGGTCATCCCAAAAATGAGTTGCGCGTCGTCGCGCTCGACGTGGGCCAAGGAGATTCGACCCTCGTCGACCTTCCCGACGGCGAGCTCATGCTCATCGACGGGGGTGGACTCGTCGGAAGTGCGGTGGACCCCGGCGTCAGTGTGCTCACGCCGCTGCTTCGCATGCGCCGTCGGGATCGCGTCGACGTCGCGGTGCTGTCGCATCCGCATCCCGACCACTACATCGGGCTCGCCTCTGCACTCAAAACGGTCGACGTGGGGGAGTTCTGGGACACCGGTCAGGGACGCGCGCAAGGCGCGGGCCCCGAGTACGTCGCGCTTCTCGCGGATCTCGCGGCGCGCCAGGTCCCGGTGCGAACACCCGATATGTTGTGCGGTCCCGAGCACGCGATGGGAGGCGCACGGGTTCGAGTGCTCTCGCCGTGTCCGTCCTTCGATCCGCTGCTCGGTCCGAACGACAATTCGTTCGTCATCCGCGTCGGGTATGGGCGCCGTCGGGCGTTGCTCATGGGCGACGCGGAGCACGAGACCGAGGAGCGTCTCGTTCGGACGGCGAGCGACTCACTCCGCGCGGACTTTCTCAAGGTCGGGCATCACGGGAGCCGTACTTCGACCACCCCGGAGTTGCTCTCCGTCGTACGACCCGCGTTCGCGAGCGTGTCTTGCGGCGTCAGAAACCGATTCGGGCACCCGCACCCGAGCACGCTCGACACCTTGGCCGCGTTTCACGTCGCGGCGTTTCGAACCGATCGTGTCGGGTCCATTTCGTGGCGCACCGACGGCGACGACGTGGGGGCGCGGATCTTCGGGGACGCCTCGCCTAGCGCTCTCTGGTAGTGTCTTCGCTGCACGCCCTTTCTCGGCGTGTGAGCGAAGTCAGCGTGACAGAACAGACCGATCCTCTTCGAACGGTGCTTTTCAGCGCGGAACGAATCGGGGCGCGCGTGCGCGAGCTCGGGCAGACGATCACCAACGACTACCGCGGCCGCTCGCTGCTCCTCGTCGGTGTCTTGAAGGGCAGCTTCATCTTCCTCGCGGATCTCTGCCGCCACATCGACCTGCCGCTGTCCGTCGAATTCCTCGGCGTGCAAAGCTACGGGAACGCGACGGTCTCGAGCGGCGTCGTTCGGATCACCTTGGATCTCGGACGAGGGATCCAGAACGAAGACGTGCTCATCGTCGAGGACATCGTCGATACCGGACTCACGAGTCACTACCTCATCGAGCAAATTACCGCGCGAAGGCCGCGGAGCGTGAAGCTCTGCAGCTTGCTCCACAAGCCGGCGCGGGCGATTCGCCAGGTCGACATCGACTACCTCGGCTTCACCGTCGACGACGTATTCGTCGTCGGTTACGGGCTGGATCACGCGCAGAAGTACCGCAACTTGCCCGACCTCTGCGTCATCACCTGAGCCATCGAGTAGTCGGTTCCGGAACATGCGGGTTCTGCATTCGGCGACCGAGGCGTTCCCCTACGTCAAGGTGGGGGGTCTCTCCGACGTGCTCGGCGCGCTGCCGTCCGCCCTCGGCGCGCTGGGAGTGGACGCGCGCTTGCTCCTGCCGGGATTTCCCGGAGTACTCACCGGGGTGAAACCGCTCACCGAATCACGTCGATTCGCGCGCGGCTTGCCGGGTTCGGAACACGCGCGCCTCCTTCGCGGCGTGACCGATCGCGGCGTGCCGGTGTACGTGATCGACGCGCCCGAGCTCTACGCGCGCTCCGCGGATCCGTACGCGGATTTCGGCGATTCACACCTCGGTGCGGCGGCGCTCGCTCGCGCCGCGGTCGAGATCGCGCGCGACGGTGACGGCGCGGGGTGGCTCCCCGAAGTGCTCCACTGCCACGATTGGCAAACGGCGCTCGCTCCTGCGTACGTCGCTCTCGGCGGCCTCTCGATTCCGACCGTGATGACGCTCCACAACCTCGCGTACCAGGGTCATTTCAGTCCGGAGCTGCTCGCGTCGATGTGGCTGCCGCGGGACGCGTACGACACCGGTGACGTCGAGTTCTTCGGACGCGTCAATCTGCTCAAGGCCGGTATCGTGTACGCGAGCCGCATTACGACGGTGAGCCCCAACTACGCTCGCGAGATTCGAACGCCGGAAGGGGGCTTTGGCCTCGACGGCACTCTCCGCGCGCGCGCCCGGGACGTTCGCGGCATCCTGAACGGCGTCGACGATGCGATCTGGAATCCGGCGTCGAGCCCGCACCTCGCCGCGCCGTTCGACGTGTCGCTACTCGCGCGACGGCCGCGGAACAAGGACGCGCTGCAACAGGAGACCGGTCTCGACGTGGAGCCACGCACGCCGCTCTTCGGCGTCGTGAGCCGGCTCGCGGCGATCAAGGGGCTCGACCTACTCGCAGAAAATATTCCGCATCTGACGAGCCTCGGCGCCCAGCTCGTCGTCATCGGGCGCGGTGATCCGATCATCGAGGCGGCGTTCGCCGACGCGCGCACTCGGTATCCAGGAAGAGTCGCGTTCTTGCATGCCCAGGACGAACGACTCGCGCACAGGACCTTCGCCGGCTCGGATTTCGTCGTCGTCCCGTCGCGTGCCGAACCGTGCGGCCTCGTTCAGCTGTACGCGATGCGATACGGAGCGGTGCCCGTCGTTCGGTACACGGGCGGCCTCGCCGACACCGTGCGCGACGTGACCACGGGAGATGACGCTACCGGGTTCACGTTCGACCTCGCGACGGGCTTTGCGCTCGGCGAAGCCCTGTCTCGCGCGGTTGCCCTTTACGGCCGTGAGCCCCATCGATTCGAGGCGCTTCAGCGCGCCGGAATGCGTCGCGATTTCAGCTGGGCTCCGTCCGCGCGCGCGTACCTCGACGTGTACGGCGAGCTCGTCCTGTCCTAGGGAGCCGTCATGCGCTTCGAGGAGCCGAGCGCCGCGGGCACGTACAGCTCTTCGACGTAGTCCTTCATCATGCGGTCGGCGCTGAAGCGCCACGCGAGCGTTCGCATGCTCCGCTGCACGCGCCGAACCCAGCGGCGCGGAATGCCGCGCTTGTCGCGATCGTAGTAGAGCGGCACGATCTCTTCTTCGAGCAGGCGATACAGCGCTTCGGCGTCGCGGGCGTCTTGCTCGTCCTCGCGGGCGGGCGTCTCGGTCGTTCCGATGGCGAAGCCGTTTTTGCCGTCGAAGCACTCCGCCCACCAGCCGTCGAGGATCGAGACGTGGAGGCCACCGTTCATGACGACCTTCATGCCGCTCGTGCCGCACGCCTCGAGGGGACGGCGCGGGTTGTTCAGCCACGCATCGACGCCTTGGTACAGCGTTCTGCCGACGCGGATGTTGTAGTTCTCGACGAACGCGACACGGTTCTTGAAGCGCGGATCTTCCGCCCAGTTCGCGACGCGCTGAATGATGCTCTTGCCGGGATGATCGGCGGGGTGCGCTCGGCCGGCGAACAGCAAATTGACCGGGTTCTTCCCGTTCACGATCTTGGCGAGCCGGTCCGGATCGCGGAACAGAAGATCCGGCCGCTTGTAAGGCACGAACCGGCGGCTGAACCCGATCGTGAGCGCGTCGGGGTCGAGGGGCGGAGCCGGCTCGCGACCGAGTCGCTCGTGCGTCTTCGCGCTCCTTTGATCGACGAAGCGGAGCATGCGCGCCTTCATGATCCGCTTGAGCTCCCAGATTTCGTTCGGGTCGATGTCCTCGATGCGCGCCCAGAGCTCGGGGTTCGATTGATGACGGGCCCAGTTCTGCCCGAAGTGGCCGCGGAGGAGCTGGTCGAGCTCGAGCGACATCCAGCTCATCAAGTGGACGCCGTTGGTGACGTGTCCGATCGGCACCTCGTCCTCGGTGCGATCTGGCCAGAGCACTTGCCACATAGCCCGGCTCACCTGGCCGTGCAGCGCAGACACGCCATTGGTCCGGCGAGCGAGCTTGAGCGCGAGCACGGTCGGCAGGAACGGTGCGCCGTGGTCCTTCGGGTTCACGCGGCCCAGACCGAGCACGTCGTCGAGGGCGAGACCAATTCCGTTCGCGAGAAAACCGAGGTGTTCGGCGGCGAGATCGGCAGGGAAGCGGTCGTGGCCGGCTTCGACCGGGGTGTGCGTCGTGAAAACCGTGGTGGAGCCCGCTTCGCGGATCGCGCGCTGGGGTTCGTGACCGTCGTCTTGCACGCGATGCCGTGCGAGCTCGAGCATCGCGAAGGCGCAGTGTCCTTCGTTCAGATGAATGACGCCGGGAGTGATGCCGAGCGCGCGGAGCGCGCGGTGACCGCCGACGCCGAGAATGAGCTCCTGCTGAATGCGCGTGCGTTGGTCGCCGCCGTAGAGACGCGCGCCGAGCGCCTGATCGGCTTCGGAGTTTTCGGGGTCGCGGGTGTCGAGCAAGAGGAGCCGTACGGTGCCGACCTTCGCTTCGAGCACCTTCGCGAACACGGTGCGTCCGGGGAGCTCGACGGACACGCGCGTCGGCTTGCCGTCTTTTCCGATCGCGGGCCGTACCGGCAAGTCTTCGACCTGGAACGGTTCGACCACGTCTTCTTGCCAGAACTCCTTGTTGAGAACCTGGCTCGTGTAGCCCTGGTGATAGAGCATGCCGACGCCGACCATCGGCACGCCGACGTGTGCGGCGGACTTCAGATGATCGCCGGCGAGGATGCCGAGGCCGCCCGAATAGATCGGGAGCGATTCGTGAATGCCGAACTCCATGCAAAAGTAGGCGACCGGTCGCGCACCGAGCGCGCCCGCGTTGAGCTGGCCCCAGACGCGATCGCGGGTGAGGTGGGCGCGAAGCTGCCGCAGCGAGCGATCGATGCGCGCCGGCGCGTCGACGTCCATGGCCCGTTGTTCGAGGCGCGCCGGATCGATGCGCCGCAAAAACACGAGTGGGTTTTCGTGCGAGCTCAGGAACAGTTCGAAGTCGATGTCACGGAAGATGGCGCGCACCCGCGGATGCCAGGTCCACCACAGATTGTTTTCGGTGAGCTCGCGAAGCTTCTCGTGAAGTGTCGACATGGGCGGGCAGCACCATACCAACGCGTCGGGCCCTTTCGCGAGGCTTCATCGCCGGCTCTTTGCCGCCAAATCGCTTTGTTTCGGAAGCGGTGCCGAACGGTTTCGAAAGCGCCGCGATCAGCCGGAAAATTCTCGTGAAACGCCGCCTGTCGAATCCGCTGCGCGGACGGTCGAGTCGCCGGCGGGCTCGGGCACGAACACGACCGCGCCGAGCGCCGGTAGCGTCAAAGACAGCGAGTCGGTCATGTGGTGCGCGGCGACGGGTTCCGCCGTCGCGCCGCCCAGGTTGCCCTCGTTCCGACCGCCGTACCGTGATGCATCGGTGTTCAGTACTTCACGCCATCGACCCGCGAACGGCACCCCGACGCGATAGCCGCGACGCACGAGCCCGCTGAAGTTGAACACGCCGACCGCGACCGCGCGCGCGTCCTTTCCCTGCCGGAGCACGGCGAGCACGCTGTTCGTTCTGTCCTGGCTGTCGATCCATTGGAAGCCCTGGGGTTCCACGTCGAGCTCGTAGAGCGCCGGCACGTCGCGGTAGAGCCGGTTCAAATCGCGCACGAGGTCTTGCACGCCTCGGTGCTGCGGGTACTGAACGAGGTTCCACGCGAGTTCGCCGTCGTGCGACCACTCGTGGTCCTGGGCGAACTCGCCGCCCATGAAGAGCAGCTTCTTCCCGGCGTGGATCCATTGCCAGGCGAACCAGAGCCGTAAATTCGCGAACTGCTCGTCTCGCGTGCCGGCCATGCTCCAGAGGAGCGAGCGCTTCCCGTGGACGACCTCGTCGTGTGACAGCGGAAGCACGTAATTTTCGCTGTTTTGATAGATCATGCTGAACGTGATCTGATCGTGGCGTTCCGGACGCGCCGGGATGGGGAACCCGAGATACGCGCGCGTGTCGTGCATCCAGCCCATGTTCCACTTGAACCCGAAGCCGAGGCCGCCCGCGCTCGTCGGCCGCGACACGGCCGGCCATGCGGTGCTCTCTTCCGCGATCATCACGACGTCCGGAAAATGCTCGTAGACGACCTCGTTCAAGCGGCGGAGAAACGCGACCGCTTCGAGGTTTTCTCGTCCGCCGTAACGGTTCGGAAGCCACTCACCCGCGCGCCGGCTGTAGTCGAGGTAGAGCATGCTCGCGACGGCGTCGACGCGGAGTCCGTCGAGGTGAAACTCGTCGAGCCAGAAGAGCGCGTTCGAGATCAGGAAGTTCTGCACTTCCGTTCGACCGTAGTTGTAGACCAGGGTTCCCCAATCGGGGTGCCGCCCTCGTCGCGGGTCGGCGTGTTCGTAAAGGTGCGTCCCGTCGAACTGCGCGAGTCCATGCTCATCCGCGGGAAAATGCGCAGGAACCCAGTCGATGAGCACGCCCACGCCCGCGGCGTGGAGCTCGCCGACGAAGGCCTTGAAATCGTCGGGCTCGCCGTAGCGGCTGGTCGGCGCAAAGAGGCCGAGCGGCTGATAGCCCCACGAGGCGTAGAAGGGGTGCTCGTTGATCGGAAGGAGCTCGACGTGGGAAAAGCCGAGGTCGGTGACGTACTCGGCGAGGCGTTTCCCGGCCTCGCGATACGTGAGGAATGAGCCGTCTTCGTGGCGGCGCCACGAGCCGAGGTGGACTTCGTAGATGCTCACCGGCGCGTCGTATCGCTGCTTTCCGCCGCGGACGCGCATCCACTCCGCGTCATGCCAGGCGTGCGGCGTGAGCCCCGCGATCACCGACGCCGTGTTCGGCGCGGCTTCTTGACGGAAAGCGAAGGGATCGGCCTTGAGCGGCAATCGTTCGCCGCCGGGGCCGTCGATCGCGAGCTTGTAACGCTGGCCCTTCGACGCCCCTTCGACGAAGCCTTCCCACACGCCGGGTTTGCCGAAGCACACCAGAGGATGCGAGGCGTCGTTCCAGCCGTTGAAATCGCCGACGACGGCGACGCGGCGAGCGTTCGGCGCCCAGACGGCGAACGCCGTTCCGGCGCGACCGTCCATCACGCGCGGATGCGCGCCGAGCTTCTTGTACGCGTCGCGGTGCGTTCCTTCCGCGAGTAACCACCGGTCGAGCTCGCCGAGGACCGGTGCAATGACGTCGCTCATCCAGGTTCCTCGAGCGCGATCGCGACGCGAAGTGTCTCCGTCACGCTCCAGGCTTGCGCGTCGCACCCGCGCTGTCGATGCGGCGCGTCTCCGTCGAGGATTTCCGGCAGCTGGCCGATCGTGCCCTCGGTGAGAAATCGCGCCGTCGAGCCGAGGATCGCGCGCGCGGCGAGTCGCGCCGCGTCGTCGCCGGGATACGCGGCGACGAGCGATTCGCAGAAGCTCGGCAAGAGCCAGGGCCACGCCGTGCCGTTGTGATAGGCGGGTTTTCGGTGCGTGTCCTCGTCGCCTTCGTAGTGACCGAAGTACGGCGAAGCCGGGTCGTTCAGAAGATGGCCATCCTTGATGACCGGGAGCGGCACTTCGACTTTTCTCGGCGCGAGCGTCCGCAATGCACCGGGAACGAGCAGGAAGCGCGCGACGCTGTCGACCATCGCCCGCGCGCGCGCGCCGGTGACGAATCCGAGACTCACCGCGAAGAGCTGATTGGGACGAAGATGGTCGTCGGCGACGGCTCGTTTCGCGGGAACGCCGGGCGACGCATGCAAAGTGTCGGCGAAGAAGCCGAGGTGTGGGTGATTGTAAAGCGCGAGCGCGTCCCGGGTGCGCTCCGACACGTCACGCCACGGCGCCCCCGAGGCGGGCGCGCCGAGCCGGTCGAGGAGCGCCGTGAGTCGCGCGAACAGCGCGGACAGCTCGATCGGATAGCCCTCGCGCGGCGTCGCCGCCGGATAGTTCGTGTCCATCCACGTGTAGTGCGGGGGGCTCCAGACGAGGCCCGACTCCGGATCGACGCGCACGCCGTTCGGCGTTCCTTCGAGATAGTGCGTCGCGATCGAGCGGAGCACGTCGAGGATCGAGCGGCGATCGTCGACGCGCTCGGCGAGGGCTCGATCGCCGGCCACGCGCGCGTACTCCTCGCACGCGAGCGCATACCAGAGCGGCGCATCCGAACTCTCGCGCGACCCCGCCGTCACGCCCGAGAGATAATTCGGCAGCGTCCCATTTTCTTCGAATCGCCCGAAGGTGCGCAAAATCGAGCGCACCTCTTCGACGAAGCCGCCTGCGACGAGACCGCGGGACGCGATGAGCGAGTCTCTGCCCCAATCGAGGAACCACGGATACCCGGCGATCACCGTCTTGTCGACGCCGCGACGCACGATGTACGCGCGCGCTGCGTGACGGAGCGCCGAGACGAGCCGCGGTTCCGAACGGCGTGGCGGAATCGATGGCGCGCGCTGACTCGAGACGGGAACGTCGTCGGGCCGATGCGCGCCCGACGCGACGTCGTGGGGTTCCGCGCTCACGGTGAGGCGCGCCGGTTCTCCGCCGGTGAGCGGCACGTCGAACCAGCCGGGGCTCCAGGCGTCACCGCGATCCGGCAAGCCGCGCGTCGCTTCTTCTTCGTGAAAGAGGCCGAGGCTCCACTCCGGAGAGTCGTGGTACGCGCCGGCGTCGACGACCGCGACGAGGGAGCGATCTTGGGCGGGGCGAAATTCGAAACCGGCGCGGCCTGCGAGTGCGCGCGTGTTGGTGACGAAATGCGTCTCCGTGTCGGGGTTCGCGTGCGTCTCGGCGTGGAAATTCCGATCCTCGAGATCGAGGCGCAAGGTGAGCCGCACGTCGCGGTTCGGCGGCAGGGTGTCCTCGGTGTCCGACGTTCTCCGGCAGCAGCGGATCGTCACGGTGTTCTCGTTCGGGACGAACCCGATTTCGAGATCGACGCGCACGCGCCGACCGTCCCCCGCGTGCGCGGCGAAGCGATAGACGGCGGGCGGTCCGGCCTCGACGTCGATGGCGTTCTCGCGATCGAGCGCGGTGATGAAGCCGTCTGCGTTGACCCACGCGCGGAGGCGTTTCACCAAAATGTGGCGATCGACCGGGACGTCGGGGTGGAGGTTCGCGCCGAGGAGGCAGTCGTATTTGCTGCGGATCTTGCCGAGATCGACGGAGAGGCGCGCCATGCCGCCGCGGCCGTTCGTGAGGAGCACGCGTTCTCCACCGGCGTCGAAGGGATCGACCGCGAGATCACCGCGCGGCGACAGGACCCGGATCCGCGCTTCGACGAGCGCCTCGTCGCGTTCGTACCGATCGAGGTGCAGGACGACGTCGCGTTCGCGGCCGGTGAGCGGCGGAACGGCGACGACGTAGCCGATCGCCGTTTCCGTCGAGCGTACGCGGTGCGGCAGATCGAGCACTTCGAGATCGATTTCGAACCGCTTCGAATCGACGATGAGGAGCCAGTGCCGCGGCGGCAGAAGCGTGATGCGGCGCGCATCGAGCGCGGTCCACATGACGACCTCGCCGTAGCCATCGGCCTCGCACGCCGCCTTGAGCGCCCCCAACAAATCGGACTTCGCGCGGCTCGCGTCGAGCTTACCGAGGCTTCCGAGAAAGGCCTTCGGATCGGCGGAGACGAACGCCGCGAGCTCCGCGAACGGCGCGTCGCCCACGTTTTCGTGAGGCAAGACGACGCCGAGCGCGGACAGCGCCCACGCCGCCTGGGCGCGGAGTTTTCGATACACGCTGCCGCGCCCGTTCCCGCCCGACTCGGAAGCAGAGAGGCACACGACGCGGCCCGCTTCGAGCGACACCTCGACGTGGTCGGCATCGAGCCAGTGCACCGCGGGCAGCGCGGCGCCGAGGAGATCGACGACTTTTTCGCCGCCGTGAAGCCACAAGGTCCCCGACAATTCGAGCGTGTGCGCTTTCTCGACGTCGAGATTCGCGAGCACGAGGCAGCGCTCCCGTTCGTCGGCCGAGGTGCGCTCGAGCGCAAGGATCGAGCTGTCGTCGGGGCTGACGCGGACGATCGTCGCACCGTCGAAGAAACACGGGTGCTCGGAGAGGAGCCGCGTGAGCTGGGCGATTTCGCGGACGAGGTTCGGCGATTGTCCGAAGCCGAGTGGGCGCGCTTCGTGAACGTCGATCTTCGCCGTCTCGAGCCACTCGACGCCGGCGGTGATGCCGTACGCGGCGGACGGCGCGGCGAGCGCCGAGAGCCGATTACGAAGGAGCGACCACGCCGCGCCGCGGGCGGCGAGGCGTTCGTTGTCGTGGGTCTCGGCGTAGTTGACCAATGAGCCGATGCGCCGGCTCTGCTTCAGCGCGTGATCGAGGTATCCGGAGACTTCGCGCGCCGAATAATTCTGAAAGAGCTCCGAGTACGCCCACTGCATTCCGCCTTCGGTGAGGAGCGACTCGGTCGCTTCCCACGGGCCGCCGAGCCCTTCGAGGAAAAATAGCGTGTCCGGAAAGTCCATGCGCACGCGTGCGATGACGAACTGCCACGCCGGAAGCGGCACCATGTATCCCGCGTCGCAACGGAACGCGTCGATACCGCGACGACACCAGGTGGCGAGCGACTCGGCGAGGCGGTGCCAGAGCTGGACGTGATCTTGATCGAGCTCGACCAGATCCGCCCAGGTATTTCCCCAGGCGCCCGGGCTCTTGAACGTGCCGTCCGCGTTCCGGTGAAACCACTCCGGGTGCGAGTCGAAGAGGCGCGAACCCCAGCCGGTGTGGTTCAACACGACGTCGAGCATCATCGTGCCGTCGCGCGCGTGCACCGCGTCGGCGAGCTCCCGGAATTGATCGACGGCGTTGGTGCGCGCATCGTGTTCGACGAGTGCAGGATCGATGCCCGTCAGATCGAGCGCGGCGTAGGGGCTTCCGTAGCGCCCCATGCGCGCGTGCGTGGTCGGCACCGGCCCGATCGGAAGCAAATGGAGCGCGCGAAACCCGAGCTCGTCCATGATGTGCGGCACCATCGCCGTCACGTCGCGGAGCTTTCCCGAGGGCGGAATCACCGTGAAATCGCGCTCGTCGAGCTTCTTCACGGCCGGCGCGAGCTCGGGCGGAATCGCGCGGTTCGCGGAACCGAACGCGCGCGGGAACGCGCAGTAGACGAGGTTCGCGGTCCGGAGGCAGTTCGGGTGCACCGAGACGCCGACGTCCGAGCCGTCTGGCCACACCTGGGCGCCGCTCGGCACTACGTAGTAGGCCTTCGCCCGAAAGTAGCCGACCTCGAGGAGCGGGAGACTCACCTCGAATCCGCCCGCGACGCGATCGAGCGGAATGTCGCGCCACGACGCGCCGGCGAACGGCGAGCCGCCCATGAGGCGATCTTGTCCGCGCGTCGTCACGTCGGCGCGGGACAGCGCCGCGCGCGTCAGATTCGTGCGGAGGAAGCCGCGCGCGCCGTCGGGGATCGCCGTATTCGTGAGGCGCACCACGAGCCGATCGCCGATGTAGCGAAGGAGCCGCTCGCCCGGAGCGGGCGTCATCACGGGAAGAGCCATGTCGCGCGCGCCGACTAGATCGCCGGGACGATGTCTCCCTTGCCGAGCACCACGATGCCGTGGTCGGAAATCGTGAAACCGCGCGCGCGGTCGGCCTCGAGATCCACGCCGATGCGGGCGCCTGCGGGGACCGCGACGTTCTTGTCGAGGATCGCGCGCCGTACGACGGCACCCGGCCCCACGCTGACGTCATCGAGGAGCACGGAGTCCTGAATGATGGCGCCTTCTTCGACGCGTACTCCCGGTGACAGGACGCTTCGCCGGACGAGTCCGCCGGACACGATGACGCCCGCGCCGACGATCGAATCGATCGCCGTCCCGCGGCGACCTTCGCCATCGAGGACGAATTTCGCGGGCGGAAGCGGCGGATGCGCGCTCAAGATCGGCCATTCGGCGTTGTACAAGTTGAACACCGGATGGACGCTGATGAGGTCCATGTGCGAGTCGTAGTACGTGTCGAGCGTCCCCACGTCGCGCCAGTACGCGCGATCGCGCTCGGTGGAACCGGGGATCCTGTTCAGCGCGAAGTCGTAGACCGCGGCGAGGCCGCGCTTCGCGAGGCTCGGGACCACGTCGCCGCCCATGTCGTGACGGCTCTCACGATTTTCGGCGTCTTCGCGCAGCGCATCGACGAGCACTTGCGTCGAAAAGACGTAGTTGCCCATCGACGCGAGCACTTCGTCCGGTGAATCGGCGAGACCGACGGCGTCCGTGGGCTTCTCGCGAAACCGCGCGATGCGACACCCGGCGCCCGCTTCGATGATGCCGAACCGATACGCCTCGACGCGGGGCACGCGAATCGCCGCGACGGTGACGCCGGCGCCCGTCTCGATGTGGAACTTGAGCATCTGCGCCGGATCCATCCGATAGATGTGATCCGCGCCGAACACGCAGATGTAATCGGGCGACTCGTCGGTGATCAGGTTCATGTTCTGGAACACCGCGTCCGCGGAGCCCTCGAACCATCGCTTGCCGATGCGCATCTGCGCCGGCACCGTCATGACGTAGTCGCCGAGCATCGACGACATGCGCCACGTCTGAGCGACGTGTCGATCCAAGCTGTGGCTCTTGTATTGCGTGAGCACCGCGATGCGTACGAAGCCGCCGTTCACCAAGTTCGACAACGCGAAATCGATCAGTCGATAGTTGGCGCCGAACGGGACGGCGGGCTTCGCGCGATCTCGAGTCAGCGGTGAAAGGCGTCGGCCTTCGCCGCCGGCCAGAACGACTCCGAGCACTTTGAAACGCCTGTCCATGCGGGGACGCGGATCGAGCCACAAATTCCGTTTGGGATCGAGGGTAGAGCGACGGACCGGCGCTCGATCGGCTCATGAAATCGCGGGCCTCGCTCCACCCCTCCGTCTTGTTCAGTGGCTCGTACCGCCCCACTGTGGCAACGCCCGCGAAAGCCGCGCGAAATGAGTCCAGGGCCAAGTTGTTCTTCCCATGGCGATCGCTCTCACCGTGCCCGAGCGAACGGGCCGCGTGGTCGCCGCCGATCCGGCGATTCGAATTTTGGGTGAGTGCAAGTACACCTCGCCGCTCGCGCATCGGCTCGCCGCGCCCTCAGTTCATTATGTGGGGCGCGCCGATCGGGTGTTGATCGACGACCGGCTCTCGAAAGTCTCGGCGCGTCAGGAGCGCTTCGACGCGCCACCGGCGTTCGAGCTCGCTGGCCCGCGCGATCGCATCTTCTTCGATACGTCGCGGCTTCGCTGCGGGATCGTCACTTGCGGGGGTCTGTGCCCGGGCGTGAACAACGTCATTCGCGGCTTGGTCCTCGAGCTCGTCAAAGGCTACGGCGTCACCGACATCGTCGGGTTCCGCTATGGCTTCGAGGGGCTCATTCCGGGCGCCGGAATCGAACCGGTCCGGATGACGCCGGAATCCGTCGCGGACATTCACCACGACGGCGGCACCGCGCTCGGCACGTCCCGCGGCAGCAAAGATCCGGCCATGATGGTGGACCGGCTCGTCGAGCTCGGGGTCGGCGTCCTCTTCGTCGTGGGCGGAGATGGCACGTTTCGCGGCGCGATGACGATCGTCGCCGAGATTGCGCGGCGTGAGCTGCCCATCGCCGTCATCGGCGTCCCGAAGACCATCGATAACGACCTGCACTTCATCGACCGGAGCTTCGGCTTCGAAACGGCGTTTTCCGCCGCGGTCGACGTCATCAAGAGCGCGCACGTCGAAGCCACCGGCGCCCGCAACGGCATCGGCGTGGTGAAACTGATGGGCCGCCATTCGGGCTTCATCGCCTGTCACGCGGCCATCGCCTCGACCGACGTTGACGCGGTGCTCATCCCGGAGGTGCCCATCGAGCTCGAAGGCGAGTACGGGCTCTTCAAGTTCATCGAACGCCGGCTGGAGGCGCACGCGCACGCGCTCATCGTCGTCGCGGAGGGGGCGGGTCAAGAGCTCTTCACCGACAGCGGTCGCCCGAGTCAGACCGACTTGAGCGGCAACGTGCGTCTGAACGACATCGGTACCGTGCTCCGCGACCGCATCGTCGAGCACCTCACGCGGCGCGGCGTCGACGTCACCTTGAAGTACATCGATCCGAGCTATCACATCCGGAGCGTTCCGGCGTGTCCGTCCGATAGCCTCTATTGTTGGAACCTCGCCCGCAACGCCGTGCACGCGGCGATGGCCGGCAACACCGAAATGCTCATCGGCCGGTGGCATGGACGCTTCGTCCATGTGCCGATGCCGCTCGCCACGCGCTTTCGCAAACAAGTCGACACGAACGGCGACCTCTGGATGTCCGTCGTCGAGTCCACCGGACAACCGAGGTCATGGGAGAGCTGAACGAAAACGGAGGACCGCTCCGGGACGACATTCGTCTCCTCGGGCGCTTACTGGGCGACACGCTGCGCGACCACGAAGGGTCGCGCATGTTCGACATCGTCGAAGAGGTGCGGCGGAACGCCGTCCGTTTCCGTCGCGACGGCGACCCCGAAGCGCGTTCGCGGCTCCGGCTCGTGCTCGACGCGCTCGGCATCGAAGAAGCCGTCTCCGTCGTGCGCGCGTTCGGCTATTTCTCCTTCCTGGCGAACATCGCGGAGGACGAACAGCGCACGCAAGAAGCGCGTCGCGACGCGCTCGCCGGCAAGAATCAGACGCGCGGCTCGCTCCACGCGGCCCTCGAGCGGCTGAAGAGCGCCGACGTCGACGCGGGGCTCCTGAAGAAGACGCTTCGGACGATGGCCGTCGGTCCAGTGCTCACCGCGCATCCGACGGAGGTGCAACGAAAGAGCATCCTCGATCGGCAGGTGGCGATCGCGCGGCTCTTGTCCGAACGACACCGCAGCACGCTCACCGAGCGCGAAATGGCGGCCAACGAGCGCGCGCTCCGCCGCGAAATCCAGACCCTCTGGCAAACCCGCGCACTTCGCGTCGAAAAGCCCACCGTGCACGACGAAATCGCCAACACGCTCGGCTACTACCGCTCCACGTTTCTCTACGCGGTGCCGGCCCTCAACGCGACCCTCGAAGATCTACTCGAAGTCGAGTTTCCCAAAGACGGCCCGTGGCAACTCGGTCCGATCGTCCGCATCGGGAGCTGGATCGGCGGCGACCGTGACGGCAATCCGTTCGTGACGAAGGACGTCCTGGTCGACGCGATTCACGCGCAATCGTGCGTGGCGTTCGAGCACTATTTCGAAGAAGTCCACGCGCTCGGCGCTGAGCTGTCGCTCTCGCTCGGCATGGTGAAAATCTCTCCGGAGCTCGCCGCGCTGGCGGCCCTGTCGCCCGATCCGTCGGAGCATCGGAGCGATGAGCCCTATCGTCGAGTTTTGGTGGGGATCTATTCGCGTCTCGGGGCGACGGCGGAACGGCTCAATCGTCAGAAGCCGCCCCGGCCCGCGATGGCCGAAGCGGAGCCCTACGCGACCACCGACGAGTTCATCGCCGATCTCGTCGTCATTCGCGATTCGCTCGAGAAGAACCGCAGCGCCGAGCTCATCCAGGGCCGGCTCCGCGCGCTCATTCACGCGGCGCGGGCCTTCCGCTTCCACCTCGCGCCGATCGATCTTCGGCAAAACTCCGACGTTCACGAGCGTGTCGTGGCCGAGCTGTTCGCGCACGCGCGCGTCGGCTCCGACTATCTCGCGGACGGCGAAGCCGCTCGCGTCGAACGATTGCTCGGCGAGCTCCGCACCGTGCGCCCCCTCTATTCACCGTTCCTCGAGTACTCGGACGAGACAAAGAGCGAGCTCGGGATCATGAACGCGGCGTTCGCGATCCGGAAGGCGTATGGACCGGAGTCGCTCCCGAACTACATCATCTCGAAGACCACGTCGGCGTCCGATTTGCTCGAGGTGATGCTCCTTCATCGCGAGTGCGGGCTCATGACGACGAGCCCCGAGCCTCGGCTCGCCCTGCGCGTGATTCCGCTGTTCGAGACCATCGACGATCTCCGGCGCTGCGGCGAAGTCCTCGAAGCGCTCTTTTCGTATCCCGGGATTCTCGATCTGGTCCGAACGAGCTGGGGCGGCGTGGTCGAGATCATGCTCGGCTACTCCGACAGCAACAAGGACGGCGGCTTTCTCACGTCGAGCTGGGAGCTCTATCAAGCCGAGATCCGGCTCGCGGCCGTTTGCGAGAAGCACGATCTCACGTTGAGTCTGTTCCACGGTCGCGGTGGTTCGGTCGGCCGCGGCGGAGGTCCGACGTACGAGGCGATCCTCGCGCAGCCCGCGGGAGCAGTGAGCGGGCACATTCGCATCACCGAGCAGGGCGAAGTCATCGCGAGCAAGTACTCGGACCCCGACATCGGCCGTTGGAACCTGGAGACTATCCTCTCCGCGACGCTCGAAGCGACCTTGCTCGACACCGAAGCGGCGAGCGAAGCCCGCGCCTTCCGCGCCATCATGGACGTGTTCTCCGAGGGGGCGTTCCGCGCGTACCGCTCGCTCGTGTACGAGACGCGCGGCTTCGAGGAATACTTTCGACACACGACGCCGATCGCGGAGATCGCGCACCTCAAGATCGGGAGCCGTCCGGCGTCGCGCAAGGCGTCGTCGCGCATCGAAGATCTCCGGGCCATCCCGTGGGTGTTCAGCTGGGCGCAGGCGCGCGTGCTCTTACCGGGGTGGTACGGCTTCGGTTCGGCGGTGACCGCGTGGCTCGAGAACGCCGGCCCGTCCGGCATCGTCGAGCTCCGCCGGATGTATGCGAGCTGGCCCTTCTTCCAGACCGTGCTCGGCAACCTCGAGATGGTGCTCTCGAAGGCCGACATGGCGATCGCGTCGCGGTACGCCGAGCTCGAACCCGACGTCGCCCAGCGCGACGCGATCTTCGGCCGCATCCGCTCCGAATGGGAAAAGACGGTGAAGTCGGTGCTCTCGATCACCGGCGAGCACGAGCTCCTCGGCGACACGCCGATGCTCGCGCGGTCGATCCGGAGCCGGGTGCCCTACCTCGACCCCCTGAACCACCTCCAAGTGGAGCTATTGAAGCGGTACCGCGGCGGCGAGAGCGTCGAACGGGCGCCGCGCGGCATTCACCTGACGATCAACGGCATCGCGGCAGGTCTCCGGAACAGCGGCTGATTTCGCTCGAAACCGCGGCGGCTCGTTGACGAACCCTGCCGGGCACGGGAACCTGTATCCAGGGATTCGGTCGGAAGGGAGACCCGTTGGCACGTCTGGATGAACGGCGGCGCATTTCGTGAACGCGCCGGTCCGTGAAGGAGAGATTCTCGCCGGAAAGTACCGGGTCGAGCGCGTGCTCGGCGTGGGCGGCATGGGCGTCGTGGTGGCGGCTCACCACGTCGAGCTCGACGAGCGCGTCGCGATCAAGTTCTTGCTCGCCGAAACCTTGACCAACGCGGATGCGGTGTCGCGCTTCTCTCGTGAGGCCCGCGCTGCGGTGAAGATCAAGAGCGAGCACGTCGCTCGCGTCTCCGACGTGGGGCGTCTGACCAACGGCGCGCCGTACATCGTCATGGAGTACCTCGAGGGCGTCGATCTCTCGGCGTGGATCAGAGATCGCGGCCGGCTCTCGGTCGAACAGGCCGTCGAGTTCGTGTTGCAAGCGTCGGAAGCGATCGCCGAGGCGCACGCGCTCGGCATCATTCACCGTGATTTGAAGCCGGCGAATCTCTTCGTCATCCGGCGCCCCGACGGCGTGCTCTCGGTGAAGGTTCTCGACTTCGGAATCTCGAAAATGACCGGCGCTGTGGGCCAAGGCTCGAACGCATCGATGACGCAGACGTCGGGAATGATGGGCTCGCCACTCTACATGTCCCCCGAGCAGATGCAGTCGGCCAAAGACGTCGATGTCCGGAGCGACATCTGGGCGCTCGGGATCATTCTGTACGAACTCATCAGCGCCGATACGCCGTTCGGGGGGAACACCATCCCGGAGCTGGTGCTCGGGATCGTTCAAGGTCGTCCCAAGCCGCTGCGGAACAAGCTCCCCGACGCCCCGGACGGTCTCGAGGCCGTGATTTTTCGATGCTTGGACAAGGATCGCGGACGCCGCTATCAATCGGTGGGCGAGCTCGCGGTAGCGCTCTTGCCATTCGGGCCGCGGCGTTCGAAGTCGTCGGTGGATCGGATCGCCGGCGTGATGAGCGCCGCGGGTCTGTCGAGCACGGCACTCGCATCGCCGCCGTCTTCCGACGATCGCGACGAGCCCGGTGCGGGCGCGGGCACCGTCGCTCCGTGGGGACGAACGACGCTCGGCAACGGGCGGGGTCGCTGGCTGATGATCGCCGCCGCGGGCGCGGTGATCGCCGCCGGGATCACGGCGACCGTGCTGCACAGTAGAAGCGGCGTCGACCCCTCGGCGAGCGCTTCGGCGATTGCCGCCGTCTCGACGGTACCGGTCGTCGCGGCGCCCCCGCTCCCGGTCGCGAACAGCGCCGCGCCGTCCCTCGTGGTCGCGCCCGCCGAGTCGGCGGCTCAGGCGAACGCGGATGTCCCGGCAGTGTCCGTTTCACCGCCGCCGGACGTTCCTTCGCCGCCGGATGTTCCCCCGCCGCCGGTCGCACACGTGTTCCGGAAATCGCCGAGCGCCGTGCACCCCGCGATCGCGGGCGCGGCGCCGCCGTCGCAGCCGAATCCCGCGCCGCCGCCGCCGGCCGCGCCGCCGCGGCCCGCTCCCTCGCCGGCCACGACGAGCGCGCCCGCGCCGCACGGTCCGGATTGCACCCAAAAATACTATTTCGATGCGCAGGGAAACAAACATTTCAGACCGGAGTGTTTCGGGAAAAACTGAGCCCACCCCGCGATGAGTTCCTTCATTCGAGCCCCGAAAGCCCTGCTCACCCTCTCCGCCGCTGGCGCCGTCCTCGGCATTGCCGCGCTGGCGCAAGCCGCGGACCCGAGCGCCAGCGAGTGCATCGCCGCGAACGACAAGGCGATCACGCTCCGCGATCAGCACCAACTCATCGAAGCGCGGGCGGCGTTTCTGACCTGCGCGAGCACGAGCTGTCCCGCCGAAGTGCGCGACGAATGCGCGGGCCGCGTCGCGGACGTGAACACGTCCTTGCCGACGATCGTGTTCGAAGCAAAGGACGGCGCGGGCAACGATCTCCCCGCGGTGACGGTGACCATGGACGGACACCCGTTCGTCGGGACGCTCCAGGGAGACGCGGTGCCGGTCGACCCCGGGACGCACACGTTCGTGTTCGAGACCGCGGGACAAGCGCAGCAAACCGAGCAGCTCCTCATCTTCGAGGGAGCGAAGGGCCGCCACGAGCTCATCACGTTCGGCGGCGGCAAAGAGCTGCCGGCCGACGTGGGCGCGCCGCCGACGCACGGCAGTGGAACGGTACAGCGGATCCTCGGGTGGACCGGCGTGGGACTCGGCGTTGCCGGCATCGTCGTCGGCGCGGTCTTCGAGTCAGCGAAGTCGAGCAAGGTGAGCGACCGCGACGAGATTTGCCCGAACGGCAACTGCCCGCCGGCGAACCTCGCCGCCGATCAAGCTCGCAGTAGCCAGCTCACGGACGACGCCCGCACCGATGCGACCGTGGCAGTGGTCGGATTCGTGGCGGGTGGGGTGCTCGCCGCGGGCGGATTGATCCTCGTGTTCACGGCGCCGAGCGGCGAAAGCAGAACGGCGTTTTCGCCCTTGCTCGGTCCGGGCCTCGGCGGGCTCCTCGTGAGACATGATTTTTAGGGGGGGTTAGTCTGGGGGGACCTTGTCCCCCGCGGCTCGCTTCGCGACCGCTCTAGGTCCTGGGGGGACCTTGTCCCCCGCGGCTCGCTTCGCGAGCGCTCTAGGTCCTGGGGGGACCTTGTCCCCCGCGGCTCGCTTCGCGCCCGCTCTAGGTCCTGGGGGGACCTTGTCCCCCGCGGCTCGCTTCGCGCCCGCTCCCCCTGCCGCTTCGCGGGCTCGCTTCGCGAGCGTCGCGCTCGGGTTACCTTGTGCGAAGCGAATCCAGGGGGACCGCCCCGAAGGGGCGAGGGGGGCGGGACGAGGCGGGACGCCACCCAAGAACAATCTCACGACGTCACAGTCCGCACGCTCGCGGCTCGCTTTGCGCCCGCTCCCCGTCGGCGCTTTCAGATGCCTTCGCGGCGTTTCCAGCGCGCGATGCGATCGCGCAGCGTCGCTTCGTAGCCCTGGCTCGAGGGCTCGTAGAGCGTGGCGTCTGCGATCTCGTCGGGGAGATACGTTTCGCCCGCGACGTGACCGCCTTCGAAGTCGTGCGCGTATCGATAGCCCTGGCCGTATCCGTCTTCCTTCATGAGCCCGGTGACGGCGTTGCGGAGCTTTTTGGGGACCGGCAGCGCGCCGCGCTCCTCGATGAGCGCGCGCGCCGCGGAATACGCGCGCCCGACCGAGTTCGATTTGGGCGCCGACGCCAGATAGAGACAAGCGTGCGCGATGGGGTAAAGCCCCTCCGGCATGCCGAGACGATGGAACGCCGCGTCGGCGGCGACCACGACGCTGAGCGCGCGCGGGTCGGCGTTCCCGACGTCCTCGCTCGCGAAAATGATCAACCGGCGCAGCACGAACGCCGGGTCGTCGCCGGCGTCGAGCATGCGCATGAGCCAATAGATCGCCGCGTCGGGGTCGCTGCCGCGCATCGATTTGATGAGCGCGCTGGTGACGTTGTAGTGCTCTTCGCCGCTCTTGTCGTAAAGGAGCGTGCGTTCTTCGGCGGCGCGACCGATGTCGTCCTTCGTGAGCCGATCCTTGCCCGGGCCGAGGAGCTCCACCGCGGTTTCCAGGAGCCCGAGGGCACGCCGCGCGTCGCCGCGTGCCGCGTGCGCGACCGCTTCGAGCGCGTCCGGGTCCGATTGGATCCGAAGCTTGCCGAGCCCGCGCTCTTCGTCGTGGAGCGCTCGCTCGAGGAGCACGACGAGCTCTCCGTCGCCCAAGGGTTCCAGACGAAATACCTTCGCGCGCGAGAGGATCGCGGCGTTGACGGCGAACGACGGATTTTCGGTCGTCGCGCCGATCAGGGTGACCGTGCCGTCCTCGACGTGCGGCAAGAACGCATCTTGTTGTGCCTTGTTGAAGCGATGGATCTCGTCGACGAAGAGGATCGTGCGACGCCCTTCGTACGCGCGCCGCTGCTTGGCTTCGGCGAGGATCTCGCGCAGCTCCGGCACGCCGCCGAGCACCGCCGAAAAGGGAACAAAAATAGAATGGGTGGTCTGACTGACGACGCGGGCCAACGTCGTTTTTCCGGAGCCCGGCGGTCCCCAGAGAATGAGCGACGGCACGCGGTCGGCGGCGATGAGGTTTCGGAGCGCGCGATCGGGACCGAGCAGGTGAATTTGCCCGACGACCTCGTCCAGGGTTCGCGGGCGCATGCGATCGGCGAGCGGCGGCTCGGTGCCTTCGATCGCGCCGCGCTGGGCCGCCGCCTCGAGCAACGTGGGCCCGGCGGAGGCGTGCTTCGAGCGCTTCGACGGGCTCATCGGCGACTCACGATCGCTCCCCGAAGATCCCGGTGCCCACGCGGACGATCGTCGCGCCCGCGAGCACGGCGTATTTCAGATCGCGCGTCATCCCCATGCTCAACTCCGGGAGGCGTGCGGCGCCGCCATGCTCGTCGCGCAGGCGCGCGAGGCGATCGAATGGGGCGCGCGAGTCGGCGGGATCGTCGGTGTAGGGCGGCACGGTCATGAGGCCCACCAAGGACAGCGCGGGTTCGCTCTCGATCGCGGCGAGCACCGCGCCGAGCTCGCCGGGCGCGCAGCCGCTTTTTTGCGCTTCACCGCCGACGTTCACTTCGACGAACACCCGAAGGCGAGCGTGAGGTTCTCTGCGCGCCGTCGCTCCCTCGGCAGTCGCCTCCGCCGTGCGCTTGCCGAGCTCTTTCGCGAGCCGCTCGGAATCGACCGTGTGCACGGCGCTCGCGATCTGGACCACGACTTTCGCCTTGTTCCGTTGCAGGTGCCCGATGAAATGCCACCGGAGATCCGGCAGATCGGCGAGCTCGGCCGCCTTCTTCTGCATTTCCTGCACGTAGTTTTCGCCGAAGTCGCGCTGGGAGGCGTCGTACGCGTCGCGGATCGCGCGCGCCGATTTGGTCTTCGACACGGCGACCAATCGAACCTCCGTCGGATCGCGACCGCTCGCCCGCGCCGCATCGGCCAGCTCGCGCCGAACCTGGTCGAGGCGAGCGGCGACGTCGGTCATGGCGCGCGGCCGGGATCCGCGAGCTCGCGGATCCGGACGCCGAGTTCGCCGTCCACGTTCACGAGCTCTCCGCGCGCGACCTCGCGACCCGCGATGCGAAGCACGACGGGTTCCGACAGACGAACGCCGGTCTCGAGCACGTCTCCGGCCCGAAGCTCCGCCCATTGTCGTGCGGACAAGGTCACGCTCCCGACTTCGACCCGAACGACGAGCGGCGCGTCGAGGACGAGTCCGTCGAGGGTGGGATCCGAGTCGCTCATGGTGCCCATTTTTTTCGCCGTCTCGTCAGAGTCGCTGTCCGCGGCGAGCACGACGACGCTTTCGCGTAACACGATTCGTCCGTCCTCGGAACGCCCCACTTCGACGCCGCGTTCGCTCGACGGACCGGCGAGCACGGCGCGGACGAGTAAATCTTCGAAGCGGACGGGCGCCGGGTTCCGGGTGTTGCAGAACCAGCCCTCGCCCGGCAACCAGACGTCGCCGACGGAGAGTGCCGCGAGCGCGGCGCGGGAGCCCGCCGAAACGGCCGCGATGATCACGAGCGTAAGCGGAAGCGAGTCGAGGTCGCGAAGGCGCACGGGATCGGCGGCCTCGTGCGTCGGTTTGGGGTCTTCGGACACGACGGCGTGCACCCCGTAGGGCTTTTCGTCGATGAACACCGTCGCGTCGATCGCGACGCCGTCGCTCGTCGGCGGACCGTCGGGCACGGCGCGCCACACGATCGATCCGCCGGCGCGTCGCCCGGCTTCGATCAGGAACGCGGCGAAAGCGCCGCGCAGCGCCGGGCTTTCCGTCGCGTTCGGGTCGCTGATCTTCGCACCGCGTTCGAGCAAGCGAGTGAGCACGGCATTCATCAGGTCCGGTCCGCAGTCGATCGCGACGCGAAGCGCGCCGTCGGTCGTCGACAGCCGGACGACGCTTGCGTGGGGGTCGCGCGCGTCGGTCGCGCCGAAGCTCCGCACGGCGACGAAGACATCGGCCGAGAGCAGCTCACCCAGGGCGGCGTTCAGGGCCCGTGGCTCGAATCGAGAACCGAACGCCCTCCGCAGCCGCCGCGCTTCGCGTACGACTTTCCGCGAAACTCGGTCCAATCGGTGCCACGGGTAAGCGCCGAGCTCGGGGACGTCCACGGCGCGCAGTGTACCGCGCGTCGTCGCCGATGACGCGTCGCGCGCGTGGCGCGATGCCACTCTCTCCAGCCGCGCTCTCATTCTCGCCACGTCGCCAGGCGAACTTCGACACCGCGAGGGGGGAAAATGTGGAAATCAGGGTGGTTTATCCCCAATGCGCGAGGCATGGCCCTTGCTCGACAACGAGGTGAAAGGAATGAACCATGACGCGACACAAGAATGCGATCCTCGTCCTCATGGCCATCGTCGTGGCGTTCGCCGTCGCGCTGATGCTGAGCCACTACATCATCGCCGTGGGCGTGCTCCTCGCCGGGGTCTTCGGCTTCGCCACGTACATGGCAGGAGAGGCGGACTATCGCGACAATCCTTACGATCACCGGCCGCGGCCGCCGTCGCCCCGGGAAGGCTCGCATACCCCCTGAAGGCCATTGTCCGGAGAGACGCGGGCGAGAGGCGCGTGATAGTGTCCTTTCGGAGGCTTCGATGCGTCGTCAACGGTTCGCGCTCGCGCTCGCACTTAGCGGTGTGTTTCTCACGGGCGTCGCGACGCTCGCCCCCAATGCGGCGGCGGACCCCGCCGTCAACGTGGGTGTCGGCGCGTCCGCGACGACCTCGACGTCGGTCGACACCGCGCCCGGAACTTCAGCGGCGGTTTCCGCGTCGGCGGATACCACCGCCAAGCCCCCTGCCCCTGCGGGCGTGATTCACCGGGACCCGACGGGAAGAAAAGGGATTAGCCCATTCTGGGAAACCTTGAAGAAGGGTGACGACGCGGTGGCGGCGCGCGATCTCGACGGCGCGAAGGCGGCATATCAAGACGCCCTGCGCCTCGACGCGCACAGCTCGATCGTTCACTACCGGCTCGGCGAGATCGAGCTCCTGAAGGGCAACATGAAAGAGGCGGAGGCTGATTGGGATTCCGCCCTCCGTTTCGCGGCGGAAAATCCGAGCGAGAAGGGCAAGGCCCTGTTCGTCCTCGCCGACGTGAAGGAACGGCAGAAAGCGTTCGAAGAAGAGACCAATCGCTGGAACGCCTACGAAGCGCACGTCAAAGCGTCGCCGAAGGCACCCGCGCTGTTCCCCGACACTGCCGCCGATCGCAAGAAGCGGATCGCCGACAAGGCGCAGCTCGATACGGACTACGGCGCCGTGAAAGAGCGCATCAAGAAGCGCCTCGACTTGGCTGAGAAGTCAGCCGCCGACAGCGCGCAGTCGCCGCGAAACCGGTGAGATTGCGCCGCGCCCAATCGACGGTGCGGCCCTCGCTTCCGCGTCGCTTCACCCTCCGTCGACCGACCACGTAGCTCCGCCGACATGGGATCAGCGCCGCCCGAGGCTCCGTCGCCTCCGCTTCGCATCGCTTCGTCGGTGGCGCTCGTCGCAGCGGCGATGCTCCTGCTGGAGATCGTCGTGACGCGGCTGTTCTCGGTGCTCTTCTTCTATCACTTCTCCTTTTTCGCCATCTCGCTCGTCATGTCCGGCTTGGTGCTGGGCGGCCTCGTCGCGGCTCGCTCGGACGTGACGTCGCTTTCGGTCGCGGCGTTCGGGCGCCGTTTGTCGTCGTTCGCGTTCACCTTCGCGATATGCGCGGCCGTCGCGCTCGCGATCGTCGTGACGTTTCCACTCGCCGATGCGAACGCGCCTCCCGGCGTCTTCGCCGTCACGAGGGACGCGCTCGTGTTCCTGCCGGGGCTCGTCGCTGCCGGAGCGTTCCTGGCGACGGCGTTCGCGCGGCGACCGACGTGGATCGGCGCGCTCTACGCTTGGGATTTGGTTGGTGCGGCCCTGGCCTGCGTCGCGAGCATCGGACTCTTGCGGGTCTTGCCGGGTCCCGCGGTGCTCGTGCTCCCGGCACTCTTGGCCGCCATCGCCGGCGCACTCCTCGCCGGCGCGCGAATCCAACGTGTCGCGAGCGTCGGTCTCGCCGTGCTTCTCGGCGCGCTCTTGGTCGTCAATGCGGCGACGAACGGCGACGTGCTTCGTCTCCGCACCTCGGGCACCGGAACGACCCGTCCGATCCTCGAGCGCTGGAACGAGCACAGCCGCATTCAGGCGTTCGAATTTCCCGGGCTCGGCCGCTATCTCGTCATCGACCGCTCCGCCGGGACGTTGATGCGCAAGATCGCCCGTCAACCGGACGGCACCGTCCGGACCGATCCGGCGTGGAGTCGCGGTCCACAATACGCCGCGTATCGCGTGGGTCGCGTCGTGAAAAAGGCGGCGATCATCGGCGTCGGAGGCGGCGCGGATCTACTCCCGCCGCTCTACTACGGCGCGACTCAGGTCGACGGCTACGAGCTGAACCAGATCCTCATCGATCTACTCGAGCGCGATTTCAGCGACTTCAACGCCCTCGCGTCGCGGCCGGAAGTGCGCTTGCTTCACACCGAAGCGCGCGTCGGGATCACGCATTCTCACGTGCAGTACGACGTGATCCAAGCGTCGCTCATCGACACGTGGGCCGCGACGGCGAACGGCGGCTTCGTCTTGTCGGAGAACGGGCTCTACACCCGTGAAGGTTGGCAGGCGTTCATCGACCATTTGAGTCCTTCCGGCATTCTCACGATGACGCGTTGGTATATTCCCGACGCGCCGGCGGAGACGGAGCGACTCGTCGCGCTCGCGGTGACGGCGCTTGCCGACGCGGGCATTCCCGACGCTTCGCGGCACCTCGTCTTGATCCAGTCGAAGCTCGCCGGGGTGCGCACGGCGTTTACGGGACAGGAAGGCCGCGGCTCGTCGACCGTCCTCGTCTCGAAGCAGCCGTTTTCCGTAGACGAGCTCGCGCGCCTCCGCGCGTCCTCGTCGGAAGACGGCATGGAGGTCGTCGCGGCGTTCGATCATCCGCCGACCGACCCCACGCTTCGCGGTCTCATGGACCCCGCGACGCGCTCGGGCACCATCGCGCAGAGCCGCTACGACATCGCGCCGCCGAGCGATTCGCGGCCCTACTTTTTCTTGCAGATCCGCCCTTCGGACCTCGTGAACTTGTCGCGGCAGAGGTTCGGGTCGGTGACGGAGATCACGTTCAACGGGGTGCGCGTGATGATGATCCTCGCCGCGGGCTCGCTCGCCCTCGTGGCGTTCATCGCCGCGCTGTCGTTGGCCGGCGCGCCTGGCGCTGCTTCATCGCAATCAGAGCGTCGCGTGTACCGGCGTATGACCCTGTATTTTCTCGGAATCGGGTTCGGATACATCCTGGTGCAGCTCGGTCTCCATCAACGTCTCACGCTCGTCTTGGGTCATCCGACACTTTCGCTCTCCGTCGTCCTCTTCTCGATGCTCCTCGGAACCGGCGCGGGCGCAGCGTCCTCCGGGCGACTGTTACCGGCAGGTCGCCTCGCGCACGCCGGTCTCGTGATCCTCGTTGCGGTCGCGCTGCTCCTCGCGCTCCAGCCGCTCGTGCCGCTCCTGGCTCTGCTCGACTCGGCGGCGCTTCGCATCGCCATCGTCGGCTCCGTCGTCGCGGCCGTCGGTTTCGCGCTCGGGCTGGCGTTTCCACTCGGCGTGCGGCGCGTGGCGGTGACCGGCGAGCGCGCCGTTCAGAAAATGTGGGCGCTCAACGGAGCGGCATCCATTGCGGCGTCCGTTCTGGCCGCCGTCCTCGGACTCTCGTTCGGCAGCACCGCGGTGCTCGGCGCGGCGTTCCTCGCGTACGCGGTGGCCACCGCCGCCGGCGTCATGGCGGACCGCGTCGCGCCCACGCCGAGCGGGTCGTAGCTCACGCCGCGCTCACGAGCCGTGCAATCGGACTTCGATCGTCCGCGACAAGGCGTCGTCCGCCTGCTGAGCGAACCGCGCGAAGCGGGGATAGTCCTCGGGGTGAACGCGTCCCGCCGGAATGTCGACGGAGCGCTGGATCTTGAGGAGCCCGGGGGTCTGGGTGTCTTGGATGACGACCCGGCGATCGCCGTCGCTGAGCGATGCGGGACCGAGCGCGGCGATCGTCGCGCCCGCGGGCAACGTGATGTCGAGCGTGATGCGTCGATGCAGCGCTTCCGGGATGAGGAGCGGCGTTTGTCTCTCGGGGAGTGACGCCATCGCGCCGAGATCCGGCGCGAGCGGCGGCGACACGACGAGCGTCTTCCCGTCGGATTGGGCAAAGCGCGCGACCTTCACCGACATCCGGATGACGAGCGGAGAGTCCACGTCGTCGCGGTGCTCGACGCTGTATTTGGTGAGCTCTCCGCCGCGCAGGGTTTGCGCGAGGAGATTCTGTTCGAGCACGTCGTGGAGCTCGCGGTCCGGCACCTGCGAAAGGCCACGACGAAGGGAGATCGCGAGGCGACCGGTGAACTCCTGGACGAGTTCGAGCACGAGCTGCCCCTTCGGATCGAGCTGCCCCGTGCCCGAAAACGAAATACCGTCCGCTCCGCCTTGTTCGGGGACCGTCGTTTCACGCGTCGGATCGTCGAGGAGGCGGGCCGGCATGCCGCGCACGTCGGCCGGGACGTAGCCGAACGGCGCGTACTTGTTGCCGAGCGTGAGCCACGCGGCGCCCGCCGTCGCGTCGATGCGCGCGACCGGTTGCACGAACAGCGCGGCGCGCGATAGCGGCCCCTCCGGCGGGGGCGAGAGGCGGCTCTCCGCGACGGCGTAGCTCACCGGGATGTCGAGCGCGCGGCAGAGCATCTTGAAACCGTGCCAGAGGTTACCGTGCTTGCCGATGACCACGCGGCGACCGTCCGCTTCGTCGCCGGGCTCGACGTTGTCGAGAAGCCACCGATACAGGCGTTTGGCGCGACCGAGCTGGTCCGACGCGGGCAACGGCGACGCGATGTTTTCTGCGATGGCTCGGATGCGCGGATCCACGGGAGCCAGCGGAGCGAGTGCGTCGGCGATCGCTTGCAAGCGACGGTCGAGCGTCACGCCCCAGCCAATGTGCACGCTCGGCAAGAACTCGGTGATCGGGACGCTCCCGGGCTCGCTCGGCGCCGCAGGGCTGTAGTCGACGCGCCAGCGATGAGTGACGAGGCCGTCGTGCGTTTCGACGACGGGGTCGGGCACCTTACCGGTCGTCTCGACGACCAGGTCCTTGCTCGTCGGCGAGATCACGACGAACTCGCTCCGCGCGTACCCGACGTTTTCTTCGCGGAAGAACCACCGCGGCCCGAGGTATTGCTCGCCGTGCCCCTCGCTCGGCGAGAAAATGACCTGTTCGGTCTCGATGTAGTCGCCGACCTCGAGGTGCGGGAAGGTCACCGTGGGCTTTCCCGACACCGCTTCAGGCTCGAGGGTCGTCCGATCCTTCTTGATGACCCGCATGTGAAGGACGAGGCCCTCGAGCGCGCGATGTTCGGCGAACGTCGAGATCGACTCCGCGCTCTGGAGCCGCACGATTTCGTGCTCGAGCATGCGGCTCGAACCGTCGGCTCGCACCCACAGCGCGGCGTAGTCGAGGATGCGCGCCGCGGTGCCCGGCATCTGTTTTCCGCTCTTCTCGAACGCGTCGATGATCTTCATCGCGTCGAGGCGATAGGGCTCGAGCTCCGTCGCGCCTTCCACGACGTCGATCGCGTTCGCGAGCGGGCGCGAGTCCGCGCCGGCCTCGACGCTCTCGGCGAGCGCGTGCGACAGCGCATGCTGATCGCCGTGCGCGTAGTGCGCGTCGGCGAGCGCGAGGCGCGCTTTTTCATTGGACGGATCGCTCTTCACCGCCGCGTCGAGCTTCTTCCACACCTCGCCGCCCGAGCCGGCCCGGACATTCACCTCGTCGATGCGTTCGGCGATGTCCTTTTGTTCCGGGTGGAGCTTCGCGATGCGTTCGAGCTCGGCGATGGCGGTCTTGTAGTCCTGGCGCGCGAGGGCCCGCGTAAAACGAATTTCGTCGTCGCGATCCAATTTCTGGATGCGCGCGAGGAGACCGTCGACGGTCTTGGTGTCTCCCTCGGCCTCGTAGACGTCCACGGCTGCGTGGAGCGCGGCCATGTCGTTCGGGAACCGCTCGAGCAACGTCTTGATGGCGAGCGAATGCTCCGCTTGCCAGCCGAGCTGCCCGTAGACGCGCGCCAGCGCGACGAGCACGTCGGGGACGCCGGGGAACTCGACCGCGAGCCGCCCGAGCTCGGGAACCGCCTCTTCGGCGCCTTTGCTCTCGGCGACGCCGAGCGCGAGCGACAGCCGTGACGCCCAGAGGTGTGGATCCTTCTTCGCCGCGCGCTCGTGCAGCTCGCGCACCAGATCCGTCGCTTGCGACGATTCGAAGATCGGGTCGTCCCCGGCGAAGAGCGCGGCGACGGAGAGATCCGGGCCCGTCGCTTGATCCAGATCCTTGATGAGCGGACCGACGAACACCGACGCGACGTCGTCGCTGCTCTCGACGTGGGCCATGAATCCGCCCAGGAACCGGACGAGGTCGTCGCCGGGATCGCGGAGCACGCCTCCGTGAATGAAGCGCGCGAGCACGTTCGGGTCTTCGACGACGACCGGCGGATCGAGCGAGTAACCCGGGCTCGGATCGGTGCTCATCGTGACCGGCATCGGCGTGCCGTCGGGGCGCATGAGCCGGATCGACGTGCTCGGTTCGCTGAGACGCGCCACGATGCGATGACGGCCCGCGCCGAGGTGCAACGCGACGCCGAACTTCGGCCAGACGCCCCACTGACGAACGTCGCGATCGAGCACGAGCGCGTCATCGACGCGCAGCGCGAGCGTGCCCTGAACGGCGAGGATCACGTCCCGCGCGTCGGGGAGATAAAAATACGTCTCGGCGTAATAAATCCCGTCCGAGGTCGAGTTCTCGGCCTTCAGCGAGCACGAGTGCGACTCCACCGTGACGACGCGCGGGGGCCGCGAAGCGCCGATCTCGGCCGGGAAGTGCACGGGCCACGGACCCGGATCTTCGACGCTGAAGTGGCGAACCGCGTCGACCGCCGCGCCGCGTCCGAACGGCCCGGCGAGTCGTGTTTTCGTCATGCAACCGTAGAGCGCGACGCCGCGCCGATCGGCGTCGGTTGCGCCGGCGGAAGAGGCTTCGTCGAGCGCCCACTCCACGAGCTCGCTTCGCGCGCGCCACCCGACGCTCCGCGGATCGGCGATGACCTGATCGACGAAGCCGTGCCACTTTTCGAAGAGCGCCGGCGCGTCGTGACTGAGTGCGACGCCGCGGTTCGCGCCGAACCACGCGACGAGCGGCGCACGTTCGTCGCGCGAGTCGCGCGCCCGCTCCACGGCTTCCAGGTAATGGACGCTCGCGTCGGCGAGACGGCCGTGGAGGCCGTCGTCGAGGGCGCGAGCGAGCGCGGCGACCATGCCGCCCGCGCCGAGCGAGTCGAGATGCGCGCGCGCTTTCACTGCCGCTTCGGCGGTGCCGCCCGGCGACGCCAGCTCGCCGAGGAGCCAGCTCGCGGCGACCTCCGGATCCCTCGTCGAACGGCCGTGATCGCGGACATCGGACAGCGACGGAGCGATCGCGGGCTTCTGGTGCGCGCACCCGGTCCCCACACTGGCGGCCGCGACGACGACGGCGCCCCCAAAAATAAAACGGTTCGTCGAGGGCGCGAGCAAACGAAAATTCGACTTCATGCGGGTCCGATCACGAGACGCGGAGTGAGTGCGGCGTCGGCGTCTTCACAGAACTGCTTCCACGCGCCGTAACGATCGGGAGTGACCTTCACGACCTTGACGGTCAAATGGCTGCTCACGACGACTTTCCCGGGTTGCTCTTCGAAGGTGACCGAGTACGCGCCGAACGGCGTGTCGCCTTTGGCGTTGGCCGGCCCGGACACGACGTGGAATCCGGGGGGTAATTTCACGGTGATCGTATCGTTCAGGGTTCCGAGTGGCGGCAAGTTCACGTCGAGCTTTCGCGCCGAGAGGGACGCGTAGATCGGCGTGAGGCGCATGCTCAAGGTGACCGGCAGGCTCAAGTTGTCGCCTTCCTTCCGACCGAACCGCGTGGCGGCGCCGCGGATTTTCATGCTCACCGGCGCCTCGAGATCGTCGAGGTCGCTCGTGGTGATGCCGGTCGGGCCCGGCGCGATCGCGAAACCCGGAAACTCGCCGGCGAGGTCTTCGCTCAATCGATCGCGGCGCGTACTCTCGGGGTGAAACCGCCGTCGCCACGCCGACGCCGTGGTGCCGACGGTCTCGTACGCGATGTCGAGCGCAGCGGCGCCGTCCTTGTGCACGACCGCGGTCACTTCGCGCCGTCGCGCGTTCGTCTCCGGATCGGGGATCGGGAGGCGCACGATCTCGGGGTTGCCCTTGTTCAAGCGGACCGCGAGCGCGCCGGCGTCCATCGCAGGCAACTCCGACGAACCGGTGTATTCGGCGGTGCCGTCGAGATAGAGCTTGAGCGACGGGACGTACACGATGGCGTGATCGAACGGCGCGAGGCTCGCGACCTTCGAGTCGAAGTCGCCGCGCATGCCGGATCGCACGATCACGAACGTCGAATCGATGCCGAGCTCCTTCAAGAGCGTGACGATGACGGTCGCCTTGTCTTTGCAGTCGCCCCACCCGCGGGTCACGGTCTGGACGCAGCGGTGCGGCTTGTAGCCGTAAATGCCGAACTCGAGCCCGACGTAGCGCGTGCTGCTGACGACCCAGTCGTAGACGGCCTTCACCTTGTCGAGCGGCGTTTCCTTGCCTTCCGCGATCTTCTTGGCGAGCTTCCGCGTGTCGTCGTCGACGTCGAATTGCTCGTGAATGAGGCCCCAGTACCAGCGGCCGAGGTCGCTCCACTTCTCGAACGTCGAGACGTGGAGATAACCGAGGAGGCTCGGCCACGGCGGCATCGCGGGCTCGGGCGAAATCTGCGGCACGTCGTCGGCGAAGAACCGATAGACGCGCTGTGCGCCCTTCGCCTCGGTGACTTCCTTGAGCCCCGGGACGCGCACGGAGTCGAAGTAGAATTTGCGGCTACTCGGCGTGAGGAGCACGTACTCGGCGTGCGAGATGGGCTCGGACGATTGCAGATACGCGACGTCGCCGAAGTACGCCGCGATCTGATTTTCGGCGCTGATGCTGTCGATGCGGTACTTCAGTTCGACGACGTCGCCCGGCTCGAGACGCGGGAATTGGACGTAAAAGGTGCGCGCGGACGTGTACATCGCGATCGCCGGATCGTCGGCCGCGCCTTCGCCGCTCTCGATCGCTTCGTCGACCTTGCCGTCGCTCCGGAAGACGCGAGCGCCGCGAAGCTGGACGCGTTCGACGTCGGCTTCGTACTGAAACGCATACTGTCGCGCGAGCGCCGCGGCGGCTTCCGAGAGCGGCTGAAAGACGATCTGACGGAATTTGCTCGAGAGCCCATTTTCGAACACCGTCGACACGGTGAGGTCGAGCAACGTCCGTCGATTTTCGCCGGCCGTAGGCGCTTGCCGCAGCTTCAAAAACCGGTCCGAGTCCCACGAATATGCTTCGTCGAGACGGGAGCCGCTCGGCTCGAGGTGTTCGACGTATTCGCGGACGTCCTTGTTCTGCGGTTCGATCTCGAGGACCTTGCCGAGGAGCGCGAGCTCTTCCGTTCGACGGCCGAGCTCGCCTTGCAAGTCCGCGAGCGCTTTCAGCGTCGATACGTCGTCGGGCGCGATCTCGAGCGCCATCTGATACGCGGCGACCGCCCGCTCCGGCTCGCCGAGCCCGCGATACGCGCGCGCCGCGACGCCATACGCCCACTGACTGTCGGGTTCGACGGCGACCAGGCGTTCGACCCATCGTTCCGCCGCGGAGCGATTGCGGCGCGCGACGCCGAGATCGATGAGGCGAGACAACAGCGTGCGGTCGTCGCTGCGGAGCCCCGCGTACCGCGACTCCATCTCGGAAGCCTCGGTGTCGCGGCCGAGCGCGCGCAGCTCCGAGGCGTACATGTTGGAGATGAGCACCGAGCTCGGGTTGCGCGCCGCAGCGCCCTCGAGGAGCGCGAGCGCGGTCCGTCTGAGCCCGACGTCGTTGTAGATCTCGACGTGCCCTTGCAGCGCCGTCACGTCGTCCGGGTCGATGCGAAGGACGTCCGAGTACAATGGGAACGCCTCGCGCGGGTTCAAGCTTTCCTTCGCGAGCGCGGCCTTGGCGATCAGCAGCTCCTTGTTGGGGCGACCTTTGCCCGCGAGCTTTTCGGCGCGCTCGATCCAGCGGGCGCGCTGGTTCCTGTCTTCGGCGAGCTCGGCGGCGAGCAAGAGTCGCGGGAGCGTGGGCTCGAGATCCGCGGCGCGTTGCGCGAGATCGCGGGCGAGGTGCTTCGCGGGATCGTCTCCGCCGGTATCGTCGAGATAGCGCGCGTAGCTCTCCAGGTCTTCGGCGCGCCGGTTTTTTCCTTGAGTCAGTCGGTCGAACGCCTGCAGCGGACCCTCGAAGGGTTGCGTCGGCGTCGCCCGCTTGCCCTTCTTCGCCGTCAGCTCGCGGACGGTGTCCGCCGCTCGAGCGCTCGCCTCGAGCTCGTTCGTCGCTTCGAGGGACGCGTCGGGACGGCCCGTGGCGTCGGCGAGGCGCACCGAGACCACGGGGCCCGCCTCGTCGCCGCAGGCCTTCACCGTCAGATTGTTCATCGTCGGCGCGAGGTGAACCCTGACCGCGAGTCGATCGGCGTCGTAGTGACGGTACGCCGTATCGGTGAGCACCAGTTCGCCGTTCCAGAACACCTTGGTCGCGCCGCTCGTGCCGACCCAGAGCGTGATGTCCTCGCCGGCCTTCGGCGCTTTCTTCGACGACACGTACGACGTCGCGTACACGCACCCGGCGCGTTCGGGTCGCACCAGGCTTCCGGCGTCGAGGTAACCCCACGGAAACCGATCGGGCACTTTGCGAAACCGGACGGGTCGGTCTTTGCCGGCGTAGGCGCGACCGGGAACGATTGCCGTCGCGAATTCCGCTTCCGGCCCGTATTCGACGTCGAGCCCGACCTTGCCGTCGTTCTCGAACGGGCCGACGATCTGCCAGTGGTCGACGTACCCGAGCGCTCGGATCCGGGCGGTCGCAGCCGCAACGTCACCCCGTCGAAGCCGTGCATAGGCGGCGAGCAGACCGGCGTACCCGCGCGGCCCCGGGCCGATCCGCGCGTCCGATTCTGCGCGCACGAGCACGTCTTCGACCTGCGCCGGGTCGGCGCGATCCCACGTGTCCCACACTTCGCGCAGGGCCGAATAGAGCTCCGGACCATGGGCCTTGTCGAGCTTCCTGGTGGCTTCCACCAGATCGGGGTGAAACACCGCAGTGGATGCGTCGGATCCGACGGATGACGTAACGGCGCACGCGACGATTGCGACAACGGCGAGAAACAGCCTCTTGTCGCGTGGGATCATGCTCATGTCGGGGCGCGTAGTGTACAAGAACCGGCTCGAAACGCGCGGGTAGCGGCGGGGATTCCGCCAGATCAGCCGAGCCCGCGTAGAACGCCGCAGAAAATCCGCGCTTCCGACTCGACCACCGGGATGGTGGGACTCGCAGGGTGCGGTCGAAAGGTAGGCGCGGGTGCCCCCTCGGTCCCATCTGGTGCGCATTTCGGAGCCTGCGAGCGCCTTGCTGGCAAGGTTCCACTCAGATAGAAGGGGTGTTCACGTATCGAGCTCGGAATCTCACGAGTAAGCTGACTCTTTGTTTGCGCGCCATGCCTAGCTCACGACGCACGTATCGGACGCTCACCGAGGAGCTTCGCAACGCGCTGTCTACGGGCTCGCCCGTTCCTCGACCGTTCACATCGGTGCAAGGGGTTCGGGCAGGCGCGCGGAGGCCCGCATGAATCCGCAGATGGTGATGTACGAAGAGGAGTTCAACCAGATCCAAGTGGTCGTGGACCGCCTGGTGAAGGAGGCGAACGCCAGGGTAGTCTTCATCGTCGATAAAAACGGCCAGCTCATCGCCGCGAGTGGAGAGGTCGACAACATCGACACCACGTCGCTCGCGTCGCTGACCGCCGGCAATATCGCCGCGACGGGAGGCATCGCGAAGCTGCTTCGAGAGAACGAATTCGCGACCCAGTTTCACGAGGGCGAGAACGCCAACATCCACATCCAGCTCGTCGGCAACCGAGTCATTCTCGTGGTCATCTTCGACTCGAAGTCGAGCCTCGGTTTGGTTCGGCTCCGAGTGCGCAAGGCGAGCGAAGAGCTGAACCGCATCTTCGAGGCGCTGCTTTCGAAGGTACAGGAGCCAGGCGGTGATTCTCCGTTTGCCGAGATCACCGATGAAGACATCGACAACCTCTTCAACGATTGAGCAGGTCAGCCGATGAGTTTCATCAACTACATGGCCCGCGAGATCAATTGCAAGATCGTCTACTACGGGCCTGGTCTCTGCGGCAAAACGACGAACCTTCAGTACATTTACGAGCGCACCAACCCCGAGGCAAAAGGGAAGATGATTTCCCTGGCGACGGAGACCGAGCGGACGCTCTTCTTCGACTTTCTTCCGCTCTCGCTCGGTGAAATTCGCGGCTTCAAGACCCGCTTCCATCTGTACACGGTGCCCGGACAGGTCTTCTACGACGCGAGCCGGAAGCTGATCCTCAAGGGCGTGGACGGCGTCATCTTCGTCGCGGACTCGCAACTCGAGCGGCTCGAGGCGAACGAAGAGAGCGTCGAGAACCTGCGCACGAACCTCGCCGAGCAGGGCTACTCGCTCGAGAAGATCCCGTACGTCGTGCAGTACAACAAGCGCGACCTGCCGAACGCCGTCACGGTCGAAGAGCTCCGCCAGGTGCTGAACCCCGCGACCGTCCCCGATTTCGAAGCCGTCGCCCGCACCGGCGTCGGCGTCTTCGACACCCTGAAGGCCGTCAGTAAGCTCGTCCTGACCGAGCTGAAGCGCGGCGGCTGACGGGTCGAAATCCGCGAAAAGTCCGTCGAAAACGGGCGAGTAGCGCAGGTTGGGCGCTTCCACCTTGCGGGTCTCGAGAAGAGACCGTAAAACCCGCCTCCCGTCATGTACATCGCGAAAGTCGGCCCCAAGAACCGCGACCGCAAGCGGAGCGCGCGCTTCAAGGCGAAGCTCAAGGCCAAGAACAAGCGCCGCCGTAAGAGCGTCCTCGCCTGAGTCGGACGCTCCACTCCAGCGGGAACAGCTGGTTGTTTGGGGCGTGCAAAGCGGACGCTTCGCGTTGCGGGTTCGGCAAGCGCGGACCCCGGATGGCTCACGCGGAGCGTAACGCGTGAGGCTCTGCGGGAGTCGCGCGCGGGTAGCCGCTCGAGAGCGGCACGCCGTCGGTTGCATAGACGGACTCCATCCACGTGTGACGGCCGTCGAGGACCTGTCGCGCGAAGGCGTACTCGGCTGCGTCGTCGTTGTGAAAGAGGTCGTGAAACTTGGCGAGCACGCGCCGGCGCGACTGCAAGCAGAACGCCGTGGCCAGCTCGCACGCGCTCCGCGCCGTCGGATCGCCGGCGCGCGTCAGTGAGTGCGCTCGCGAGATCGCCGCCGACATCGCGAACACCTCGTTCGCGACGTCGACCGCTCGGAACAAGAACGCCTGCTTGTACTCGAGCTTCGCGCGGAAGAGCAGCATTCCGTGGAACAGCGAGCGCGCGAGCTTGCGCGAAGCCCGCGCGCAAAAGCGGAGCGGCTTCGCGAGCTCGCCGTAGACCGACCGCCGCGCCCAGAACGCGGTCGGAAAAAATCGACTCGGGTACCACCAGGCGTAAAAAAATAAGATCGCCGGCAGAGCGCGGAGCTTCTGGGCGAACGTCGCTTTGGGATCGATCATCGTGCCGGCGAGCGCGAGGTGCTTGTCCACCGCTTCGCGTGCCATGAACAAATGCATGATCTCGCTCGAGCCCTCGAAGATCATGTTGATGCGCGTGTCGCGGAGGAGCCGCTCCACGGGGATCGGTTCTTCGCCGCGCTCGCGGAGCGACGTCTCGGTCTCGTAACCGCGCCCTCCGCGGATTTGCATCGTCTGATCGACGATGCGGTAGCCCTCGACGGTCGCCCACTCCTTCGCCGCGGCGGCTTCGAGGCGGATGTCGTAGCCCTCGCGTTCGGCGAGCTCCGTCGCGAGCCGCGTCATCGATTCGATGGCGTACGTCGTGGACGCGATCGACGCGATCTTCTGCGCGATCGCTTCGTGACGGCCGATCGCGCGCCCCCATTGGACGCGGTCGTTCGACCATTTTCGCACGATCTCGTTGCATCGTTTGGTGAACCCGACGCACGCCGCCGGCAAACTGAGGCGACCGGTGTTCAACGTCGCGAGCGCGATCCGGAGACCGTGTCCCTCTCCGCCGACGAGGTTTTCGGCCGGCACGCGCACGTCGTTGAACCGGATCACGCCATTTTCGATGGCCTTCAATCCCATGAACCGACACCGGTGCACGACCTCGACGCCGCGCGACGAAGCGTCGACGATGAACGCGCTGATCTTCTTCGTCGCGGAATCGCGCGCCATGACCACGAAGAGCTCGGCGACGGTGCCGTTGGTGCACCAGAGCTTTTCGCCGCGGAGCACGTAACTCCCGTCCTCTTGGCGTTCGGCGATCGTGGCCACGCTCGCCGGATCACTGCCGACGTTGGGCTCGGTCAAGGCGAACGCACTGATCGCGCCCTTCGCGCATCGAGGCAAGAACTTCTTCCGTTGCTCCTCGGTTCCGAACAGCATGAGCGGCTGTGGGACGCCGATCGACTGGTGCGCGGAGAGCAGCGCCACGATGCTGGCGTCGTACTGCGACGCCACTTCGATCGCGCGGGTGTACTCGACGACGTTGAACCCGAGTCCGCCGTACTCCTTCGGGATCTTCATGCCGAACGCGCCGAGCTCGCGCAGTCGAGCGACCACCCGCGGCGGGTACTCGCCGGTCAGATCGATCTGGGCGCTATCCACTTCGTTCTCGAAAAACGAGCGTAGCTTGTCGAGAAACGCCGCGGCCTCGGGGCGAATTTCCGTGTGCGGGAACGGATCGATCCAATCGAAATGAAAATTGCCGAGGAAGATCTCCTTGAGAAACCCCTTCTCCTTCCAGCTGGTTTCTCGGGCGCCTTCGGCAACCGCGCGAGATTCGGCTTCGTTCGCGTGCTCCTGGCTCATCGCCACAACGTAGGGCGGCGCCAGGTTTCGTAAATGCGGCGAGTCGTCTCGCGAACGCGCCTCAGCGAGGCGAATGGTCTCGCTTCGTCGGTCGAGCGCGGCGCTACGAGTCGGTGCGCAGCGTCAGGAGCTTCTCGATGAGCCCCTTCGAATAGCTCGACAGCTTGCGGAAGACGACGCCCATGCCCGCCGGGTCCGAATCGACGCGCACGACTTCACCCTCACCTTCGATCGTCTCGATGGCGTCCATGATGACCGTGAAGCGCAAGTTGACCGTCGTTCCGATCGGAAGCGGTTGCGCGGTCTTGATGAAGACGCCGCTCCGCGAGATGTTCGTGACGTACTCCTGGATGAACTGGTCGAACGAGTCGAACTCCTTGTTGATCGTGACCCGCTCGTTCTGTCGTCCGGTCATCGTCACTTCCCCTGCAGATCGAACTGCTCGATGTGATATTCCGGCCTCGGATTGAGGGTGATCCGCCGCGCGAAACGGCGCGCAGCTTCTTCGACCGCCTGTTTCTCTTCGGTCTGCATGAAGTCTATCACCGCCGGGTGCGCGTTCACTACGACGGAATAACCGGGTAGTTCCGCGCGGTCGCGGCGAATTTGCCGGAGGATCTCGTACGCGATCGTCGCGCGCGACTGAATTTGCCCGGTGCCGTCACAGTAAAAGCATGGCTCGTGGAGCACGCGGCCGAGGCTTTCCCGCGTCCGCTTTCGCGTCATCTCGATGAGGCCGAGCTCGCTGATGCGATTCAACGTCGTCTTGGCCTTGTCGCGGGCGAGGCGCTGCTCGAGCGCGCGCCACACTTGCTCGCGATTGCCGTGCCGCTCCATGTCGATCAAATCGAGGATGACGAGTCCGCCGATGTTCCGGAACCGGAGCTGATACGCAATCTCGTCGACCGCTTCCAGGTTCGTCTTGAGCGCCGTCTCCTCGAGGTCGCGGCTCCCCTTGCCGACGAAGCGTCCGGTGTTGACGTCGATCGCCGTCAGCGCCTCGGCCTGGTCGATGATCAGGTAACCGCCGCTCCCGAGGGGCACCTTGCGACTCAGCGCCCGACCGATCTCGTCCTCGATGCCGTAGGCGTCGAAGATCGGCTCATCGCCGGCGTAGAGCTCGATGTCGCCCGCGCGTTCGGGCATGAACATCTCGACGAAGCGCACGAGCCGGCCGAACTGCTCACGGTCGTCGATGACGACCTTGCCGATTTCGTCGGTGAAGAGATCGCGCGCGACCTTCAGCACCAAGTCTAGCTCAGTGTAAAGCATCGCGGGCGCGCGCGCCCCGTCGTGACGCTTCGACACCTCTTCCCAGACCTTCACGAGGTAACCGATGTCGTTCTTGAGCTGCTTCTTGGTGAGCCCCTCGGCGACGGTGCGCACGATGAGCCCGCCCTTCGGCGGCTTGATCGAGTCGATGACCTCGCGCAGCCGCGCGCGCTCGCGCGCCGAACCGATGCGCTTCGACACGCCGATGTGCTCGACGGTCGGCAAATAGACGACGTGACGGCCCGGGAGCGAGACGTGGCTCGTCACGCGCGCGCCCTTCGTCCCGATGGGCTCTTTCGAGATCTGGACGATGACCTCGTCGCCCTCCTTCACGACCTCGGTGATCGGGACCGAGCGCGAAATTCTGGCGTCTTTGCGACGCGCGCCGCCACTGCCACCGCGCCCGTCACGACGGCCGCGATCGCCGCCGCCGCGTGCGTTGCCGCGCCCGTCTCTACGGCGCGCCCCGCCGTCGCGCGACGGTGCCGGGGGAGGCGGAGGCGCGGGCGGCGCTGCGCCCTTCTTCCGACGCCGACGCCGACGTCGACGGCCGGTGCCCTGACGTTGCTGGAGGTCTTCTTGCGGTTCCGCGGTGCCGGACGCTTCCGCAACGGCTTGCTCGCCGCCACCGGGGACCGGCGTCGCTTCGTCGTCCTCGTCTTCGTCGGAATCGTCATCGGTCACGCTGGCGATGATCGGCTGGTCATCGTCATCTTCGTCGGTGGGCGTTACGCCCTCGACGTCTTCGTCGTCTTCGTCGTCCGCCGATGCCGCCGCTTCGTCGCCCGCGGCGACATCGCCGTTTTCCGGCGCGCTCTCTTCGTCATCCGTGCCGTCGTGCGCTTCGGGCTCGACGTCTTCGACGTCTTCGTCCGGCTCGTCGTCGTCGTCGTCCGCCGAGTCGGGTTCTTCATCGGACGCCGAGGGCGCCGCGTCGGGCGCACCGGGTTCGACGGCATCGCGGCGCACCTCGATGGTCGCGCGATCGTCGTCGTCGTCCTCGTCGTCGTGTGCCGCGGCGGGGTTCTTCGCATAGTCGGCGCGCCGCGCGTTGTCGCCGCGGATCGTTCCGTCGTCCTCGTCGCTGCGAGCAGGGGTGCCGCCTCCGGCGAGATACGCTTCGAAGTCGTCCGGGCGAATCAGATCTTCGACGTGCAGGAACGCGGCGCGCTCCATGCCCACGTCGATGAACGCGGCTTGCATTCCTGGCAACACGCGCGTGACTTTGCCGAGAACGATGTTGCCGACGCTGCCGCGGGTTTTGGCGCGCTCGATCTGGAGTTCGGCGATGACTCCGTCTTCGATGAGTGCGACGCGGGTTTCACGGAGATCGACGTTGATGACGAGAATATTTCGGGCCATGTGCTCGGCGGCGCCCGGACGGCACGCGCTATCTGGGCACGTCTCGCCCCTTTCCGTAAAGGTTCTCGAAGTGCCCCCTTACACGGCCAATTCGGGAGCGGGCGCAATGTAGCATAAGTAAGTGAAATGCGATGGATTTGTGCGATTTCTCCGCGCCGGTTGACCGCGCTCGGACAAGGGGCCCATTCTCGCGCGCGTGGCCCGCTCGCACCTCGTCCTCGACATCGAAACGGTCCTCGACCCCGAGCTGCCGATCGCCGAGGCCGGTGACGTCGAGCGCCTGCCTGCCCCACCCCACCACCAGATAGCGGTGATCGGCGCACTCTGGTTCGACGACAACTACAAGGTGAGCCGCCTCGGAGTGCTCGGCGAGGGGAAAGACGAGGCCGGTGCGCTCCGCGATTTCGCGCGATTTCTCGAGGATCGGCGCCCTGAGCTCGTGACGTACAACGGACGCGGGTTCGACATGCCGGTCATTGGCGCACGGTGCCTTCGACACGGCATTCCGCTGAAGCACTATTACCGATCTCGTGAGATCCGATATCGCTTCTCGGCCGAGGGGCACCTGGACCTGATGGATTACGTCGCTGACTTCGGGGCCGCGCGGCCGTCCCGGCTCGACATCATCGCCAAGCTCTGCGGGATGCCGGGCAAGGTCGGCGTCGCAGGGCAAGATGTGGGGCCGATGATCCATGCGGGGCGAATCGACGAAGTCCGGAATTACTGTCTCTGCGACGTCGTGCAGACGGCCGGCATCTTTCTGCGAGTAGAGCTCCTCCGAGGCGAGATCGACGTCGCGTCCTACCGGCAGGCCATGGGCGGGCTCATCGAAACGATTCGCACCGATCCGCGCGTCGCGCCGGTGAGCCGCGGGCTCAACGAAGCTCGCCTCTTGATCGACGAAGGATGACGCTCGCGGCATGACGACGGATCTGTTGAAGCGCGCGCTGAACGCGCGGGTCACCGACGTTCTCCCTCAGCCGACCCCGCTCGATCGCGCACACAATCTGTCCGAGCGGCTCGGGCACGCGGTCTTCTTGAAGCGCGAGGATCTGACGCCGGTCTTCTCGTTCAAGCTGCGCGGCGCGTACAACCGCATCACCGCGCTGTCCGCCGAAGAGCTCGCGCGCGGCGTCATCGCGGCGTCGGCGGGGAACCACGCGCAGGGCGTGGCGTTTGCGGCGCGCCGGCTCGGCATCCAGTGCCGCATCGTGATGCCGCGGACCACGCCGTCGATCAAGGTGTCCGCGGTTCGACGACTCGGCGCCGAGATCGACCTGGTCGGCGACAGCTACAGTGACGCCGCGGAATACGCCGCCGAGCTCGCCGTGAAGACCGGCGCCGTTCCGATTCCGCCGTACGACGACCTCGACGTGATCGCGGGCCAGGGCACGATCGGTCTCGAAATTCTACGGCAAGCGCGCGATGTCGGGTCCATCTACGTGCCGATCGGCGGCGGCGGTCTCATCTCCGGCATCGCCGCGGTCGTGAAGGAGCTTCGCCCTGGCGTGCGCATCGTCGGTGTTCAGTCGACCGAATCGGACGCGATGCTCCGCTCGATCGGCGAAGGGCACCGCGTACGTCTTGCACGGGTCGGCATTTTCGCGGACGGCGTGGCCGTAAAGCAGGTGGGCGAGCTCACGTTCGACATTTGCCGTCGCTACGTCGACGAGATCATCACGGTGACCACCGACGAGATCTGCGCGGCGATCCAGGACGCCTACGAGGATACGCGTTCGATCCTGGAACCCTCGGGGGCGCTCTCCATCGCCGGATTGAAGCGCGCGGCCGCGACGCGCGGCCTCGTCCCGGGCCCCGCAGTGGCGATCGCGTCGGGGGCCAACGTGCCGTTCGCGAAGCTCGGACACATCGCCGAGCGCGCGGAAGTCGGACAGCTCCGCGAGGCGATCCTCGTCGTCACGATCCCCGAGCAGCCCGGGTCGTTTCTCGAGTTTTGCCGCGTCATCGGCGATCGAAGCGTCACCGAGTTCAACTATCGGCTCGGCTCTCGCGCGCAAGCCGACGTGTTCCTCGGCGTCGAGGTCGCCGGTACCGACGAGCTCCGCTCCATCGCCGAGTCGTTTGCAACGGCGGGCTATCGCACCGACGACCTGAGCCACGACGATCTCGCCAAGGTGCATGTGCGCCACATGGTCGGCGGTCGCTCGGCGACGGCGCGCGACGAGGTGCTCTTCACCTTCGAGTTCCCGGAGCGCCCCGGCGCCCTCCTCGAATTTCTGACGAGCCTCGGCACGCGCTGGAACATTTCGCTCTTTCATTACCGAAACCATGGTTCGGCGTACGGGCGCGTCTTGTGCGGGCTCGAGGTGCCGCCGCGAGAACGCGACGAGCTCGCGCGCGCTCTCGACGCACTCGGCTTCCCCTACGAAGACGAGACCGCGAGCGCCGCGGCGCGCCTGCTTCTCGGCTCGTAGCGCGACGTCATTCCAGGCCGAAGCGGGCTTTGTTCTCGGCCAAAAACTGAATGTAGAAATCCGACTCTTGCTCGGCGGGGATCTCCCCGGCTTCTACCGCGGCTTCGACGGCGCGCTTGATCTCGCCGATCCGGCGCGACGGCGGAATGCCGAACGACTCCATGATCGCGTTTCCGATCCCCTTGGGCAACGGTTCGACCGCGGCGTCTTCGGACGCGAGGTTCGAGATGCGCTCCGCCAGGTCGTTGATCAAGTTGATGCCGCGTCGCTTTTTCTCGGGGCGCTTCGTCGTGATGTCGGCGCGCGAGAGGCAGAGCAAGTCGTCCAGGTGCGCGCCCATGTCGCGCGAGAAACGGCGAACGGCGCTGTCGGTCCACTGACCGTCGTATTGGCTCGCGCGGAGGTGGTGCAAGACCAGGAAATGGATAGATGCGTGCAGCGCGTCGTCGGCGTTGAAGAGCCGCTCGCGGCGATCGAGCCGCTCGAACATGCGCGCGCCGACCTCGGCGTGACCGAAGAAGTGCACTTCGCCGTTCGCGCCGAAGCTGCGCGTCTTCACTTTGCCGATGTCGTGGAAGAGCGCGGCCCAGCGCACTTCGAGCCGGCCTTCGGCCTGGGTCACGACTTGCTTCGTGTGCTTCCACACGTCCTTGTGACGCCACTCGCCGTCGCCGAAGCCGACCATGCTCTTCACTTCCGGGAAGAGCGTGTCGAGGATGCCCGCGGCCAAGAGCGCGTCGAGCCCCTCGTCCGCGTAGGTTCCCATGATGACCCGGTCGAGCCGCGCGCGGATGTCCTCCGGCGGAAGCGCACGCAGATCGTCGGGGACCGCGAGCAGCACCGGCAGATCGGACACGCCGCGTTCCGCGCAGATGGCGGCCCGTTCGAGCGCATGCATCGCTCGGTCGGGTTCGCCGACGGCCTGCTGTTGCCTCGATGCCATATGGGGGAAATCCCGGTCGTCATTCCGCCCAGTCGCGGCGGGACGGACCGTCTAACAGGTTGCCTGAAGGCGCGCCACGCCGTTCGGTCAGCGCGCAGATAGGGGGCGGATGTTCAGGTTCATCGGGGGTGAATCCGAATGAACGCGCGCGGCTGCGCCGGAAACGAGGCCCCCCGTCTGTGACGACGCTACGCTTTGTCGACTCGGCATGGCGGCGCGACGACGGATCAGCCTGAAACCCCGCGCGCCGCGGCTGGAAATCGGGCGAACGCTCGCGCGAGTCCTCTGCGTCGCGCTCGCGGCGGTGGGCGTCTTACCGTTCCTCGCCGGCGCGCTGTTGAAGAGCGGCTCGGTTCGTTCGTGGGCCGCTCGCGAGGCGGCGGCATTCGTCGAGCGCACCGTCGGCGTCGATGCGTCGTACGCCGTCGCGGTTCAGCTCTTGCCCCTCGAGCTCGTCATCGAGAACGTCACGGTGCGCTCGTCCGACGGTGGAGCTCCAGCGTTCACCGCGAAGCGTATCGCCGTCGCACCTCGACTCTTCTCGCTGCTCTCGGGGCGAATCGACGCCGGTGAAGTGGAAGTCGAAGATCCGCACGCGCGGGTCGTCGTTCGCGACGGACGGCTCGTGAACGTCACGTACCGGATCCCGAAATCGAAGACGCCGGCGAAACCCCTCGAACGCACGCCGTTCACGTCGCTGTCGTTGAACGACGCCGTCGTGTCGCTGGACATGGACGGCGTTCGCGTCGAAACCGGGCCGCTCGACCTCGACGTCTTCGCCGAACCGGCGCTCGCGTTCGAGATCGCGCTCCGCGCGGGCGAGAGCCACGTGACGCGCGAGCGGACGACCAAGACCGGCGCGACGGCCTTCGACGACGACACGCTGTGCGAGCTCGACGCGCGCATTCGCGTGCAAAAGGGCACGGCGCTCGTCCGAAGGCTCTCGCTCGTCGGCGCCATCGACGACGACGAAAAGCCGTCCACGTTCGGAAGCTGCCGTGGCGGCGAAACGGATCCGAGCCGCGTCCTCGTCCGGCTCTCCGAAGTGCGCATGGTGCTCGACGACTACAAACCCGCCCTCTTCGACGGCCACGTCGTGATGCGTGCCCCCCTTTCGATCGCCAATCGATTCGCGAAAGGTCCGTTCCGCGGTTGGGTCGGGCTCGTCGCCGACGCGCGCTACGACGTGCACGGCGTCGGGCTTCCCGAGATGCGCGGCAAGCTCAAGGGCGGCGGGATCGAAATGGCGGCGTACCGGTTCGCCAAGGACTTCGACGCCGACGTCGAGCTGGTGAACGACGAGGTGCGCGTGCGCTCGATGCACGCGACGTATGGCCACGCCGACGTCCAGATCGACGGGCTCACGGTGAAGCCGCGCGCTCCGGGTGTTCCGCTCCTGATCCATCGCACCGACAGCCGCGGGCTAAGGTGGGAAGACTTGATGGAGAACATCGACGTCACCAACGACACGATCGTGCAGTGGAACCTCGACAAGACGGTGATCGCCGATTTCGGCGGCACGCTCTCCCCCCTCAAGCTCGACGGCGACTTGTACGGCGAAACGACGGGGTTCGAGGTGTTCGACCGCAGTTACCGGTCGCCTCAGCGGCGTCACGTGATCGGCGTGCACTCGGCCACGATACGGACGCGCTTCGGCGTCCGACCGGACGGCGTTCAATTCGAAAACTCGCGCGCGCAGTTCGGCGCGAGCGACGTCACGTCGTCGGTGGTCATCGGGTTTCACAACGACATCGCGCTCACGGTCGCGAAGGGATCGAAGATCGATCTCGCGACGGTGAGCCCGCTGGTCGACATTCCGATGAAGGGTATGGCCGAAGTGAGCGCCGCGATGAACGGCAAGGCGAGCGAAACGCCGCTCTTCGGTCAGCTCCACATCGACGACTTCGTCTTTGCGGGCTTTCCGATCGGCACGATCGACAGCGCCGGGATTCGATTTCAGGCGCTCGCCATCGATCTCTCGGACGTGCACGGCACGAAAGGCGGCACGCGGTTCATCGTGCCGAGCGGGCGGCTCGACTTCAACGCGGGCGCGACCCTCCTCGTCGACGCCCACGTCGTGAGCGACCGCTTCGAGGTACGCGATTTCTTCTCGATGTTTCACTTCGACGAAGATCCGCGCTTCGACGAGGTTGCCGGGCGCGGCACCGTCGATGCGCGCGTGCATTACGACATGCGCGGGCCGAAGGACAAATGCGGCACGGGATATCTCCGCGTCGACGGCGGCATGGATCTATCGACCTTGGATCTCTTCGGCGAGCACTACGACGCAGGAGGCGCGCGCTTCGACTTCCGGTGGATGGATCAGGAAGCCGGCGATCTCGGCATGCAGCTCGATGCACCGAGCGTGACGTTGAAGAAGGGTGGGGGCGCCGTGCTCGGCAGTATCAGTCTCGGTGACGGCGCGAAAGTCCGTGCGCATTTCGTCGCGAGCGGGATCCCGATCGGACGGCTCGACGCGCTCGGCCCCATCGCCCGCGGCATCGACGGGCAGGCGAGCGCCGTCCTCGAGGCGAGCGGCACGCTCGACGCGCTGTCGGCCGACGTCGACGGACACATCGGCCCGGTGCGCATCGGGCGCGCGACGTTGCCCGGCTCCGACGTCCAGGTGCACCTCGAGCCCATGGTGCACCCGTCGCGATCGAGCGGAAAGACGCGGTGCGGACGGCCGATCTCGCCGCCGTTCGATCCCGACGAGTACGCACGCGACGCCTCCGACGGCGTCTTTCACGTCACCGGACAGCTCTTCGGCGGCGCCGTCGCGATGAACGACCTCCAGATCACGCGGCAGAAGCACAAGACCGTGCGCGGCGACGTGCGCGTGAAGAGTCTCGATCTCGGCGCGCTCGCGGAGCTGTCGCCGACCGCGGCCCTCGCCGACGATCGACTCGAAGGTCGACTCACCGGTGCGGTCTCGATCGGCGAGTTCTCGACGGATCGGCCCGGTTCGGCGACCGCGTCGGTCAATCTCGACGAGGTGCGCATCGGGCGCCGCGGCCTCCGCGTCGAGCTCGCGAAACCCGCCCAGGTCGTCGTCAACCACGGGCACGTCTCGGTGTCGGGAATCACCCTCGCCGCCATCGTGCCGACCGGCGAACAAGCGATCTTCGACGTGAGCGGCGCCATCGACGGGCTCGGAACGGCGCCGCGCGTGGATGCGACGTTGGCCCTCCGGCCCACGGATCTTTCGGCGTTCGCGCGCTTTCTACCGCAAGCCGACCGCGTGAACGGCACGCTCGGCGGCTCGGTGCACATCGGCGGCGGCTGGCCGCGTCTCACCGAGCGCGGCAAATTCACGCTCGAACACGGCGAGCTCGCGCTTCGCGGCTCTCCGGTCACGCTCACCAACGTGGACGTCGCCATCGCCGTCGATCCCGACGAGCTCCGGATCGAAAAGGCGCACGCGACGGTGGGCGGCGGCACCGTCGACATCACCGGCGGCGCGCCGATCAAGGGAGTCTCGCTCGGCGCCGCCCGCGCCGCCATCACCGCTCGGAACGTGAACCTCCCGATCACCGACGGCGTTCGCATGGCGGCCGACGCGGATCTCGAGCTCGGGTGGCAACCGGCCGAAAACGACGACGATCGCGCGTTGCCGAAGCTCACCGGCGACGTGACGGTGACGTCGTTCAAGTACACGCGCAAAGTGACGGTCGCCGCCGACATCGACTCGCTGACGAAGCGCGGGCATCGCACTCATTTCGAGGCCTACGATCCGTCGAGCGATCTCCTCGAGCTCGAAGTGCGGGTGCGGGCGTCGCGGGCGCTCGAGATCGACAACGACCTCGTGGAGGCGAAGCTCGACGTCCAGGAGCCGGGTCTCGTCCTTTCGGGGACCAATCAGCGGTTCGGCATGCGCGGCGAGCTCGACGTGGTGAAAGGCGGTCGTATTCGTCTTCGCCGGAACGAATTCGAGATCACGCAGGGCCTCGTGCGGTTCGACGACGACGAACGCATCGAGCCGCGCGTCGACGTGACGGCCGTCACCGACTACCACCGCTACGACGACACCCTGAGCTCGTCGAGCACGCCGGGCCCTTCGACAGCCTCCGGCGCGAGCGGCACCGGCGCGTCGGGCGCCGCCGCGGGCGGCCAATGGCGCATCACGATGCACGCCTACGGCGACCCCGATACGCTCCGCATCGATCTGTCGAGTGAACCGGCGCTCTCCCAGGACGACATTTTTCTCTTGCTCACGCTCGGTCTCACGCGCGCCGAGCTCGACCGCGCGCAGTCGGCGACCGCGGGCGGCAGCGTCGCGCTCGAAGCGCTCGGGCAGCTCACCGGCGCCGACAACGCCGTTGCCGAGACCATCCCGGTCATCGACGAGTTCAAGCTCGGCAGCGCCTACTCGTCGCGAACCGGTCGCACCGAGCCGACGGTCACCATCGGGAAAAGGCTCGCGCAACGGATCCGCGCGTACGTCACGAGCGGGCTCACCGAGTCGGGCGAAGTGCGGTCCAACGTCGAGCTTCGCCTGAGCCCCCGAGTCAGCGTAGAAAGCTCGTACGACAACGTGAACGATCTCTCCACGACCGGCCTCGGCAACCTCGGCGCCGACGTCCGATGGCGCCTCGAGTTCGAGTGACGCCCATGCGCACCTTGCTCTTTGCGACGACCAATCCGCACAAGGTCGCCGAGGTTCGCGCGCTCCTCGCGCCGCTCGGGTTCGAGGTGACGTCGCTCGACGCGCTTCCGACTCTGCCGCCCGAGCCCGTCGAAGACGCCGACACGTTCGCCGACAACGCGCGCTTGAAGGCGCGCGCGTACGCGAAGAGCACCGGGCTTCCGTGCCTCGCCGAAGACTCGGGTCTCGAAGTGGACGGGCTCGGCGGCGCGCCCGGAGTGCACTCGGCGCGGTATTCGGGAACCGGCGGACCGCGCGCGGAGCGCGATCGAGCCAACAACGAAAAGCTGCTCCGGGCGCTCTCGGCCGTGCCACGAGAGCGGCGGACGGCGCGCTTCGTCTGCGCGATGTGCCTCGCCGAACCGGACGGCACCGTCGTCGCCGAATCGAGCGGCACCTACGACGGCCTCGTCGCCGACGAACCCCGGGGCGAAAACGGATTCGGCTACGACCCGCTCCTCTACTTGCCGGACGTCGGACGGACGAGCGCCGAGCTCTCGAGCGACGAGAAAAACGCGCGCTCCCATCGTGGAAAGGCGGCGCGTGCGCTTGCCGTCGTACTCCGCGCCCTTTCGAACCGCGGGTGAGTCGGTGCTAGGCTTCACCCGTGTTAGTCCGGCTCGTCAAAGAATTCCGCTTCGAAGCAGCTCACCGTTTGCCGAACGTCCCCGAGGGGCACAAGTGCTGGCGCCTCCATGGGCACAGCTTCCGCATCGAGGTCGCCGTGAGCGGCCCGGTGAGCCCCGACACCGGATGGTTCCTCGACTATGACCTCGTCGACGGCGCGTTCCGTCCGCTCCAAGACGCGCTCGATCATCGCTACTTGAACGAGATCCCCGGGCTCGAAAATCCGACCAGCGAACACCTCGCGGCGTGGATCTGGCACCGGCTCTTGCCGTCGCTCCCGTCGCTCGAACGGGTCACCGTGTTCGAAACCTGCGACGCGCGCTGCGAATACGAAGGCCGCTGAGCGGCGCTTCGTCTCGTCGTCTCGTTTCGCCGCGCGCGCTCACTCGGCTGCGACGGGAAGCTCTGCCTCGGCGCGCGCGCGCTTCTCGTCGCTTCGGAAGCGCAGGATGCCGAGCCACCCGAAAGCCTTGATGAGCGGCCACGCCGGATCCACCTCGAACCAGCGATGCGCAAAATTCGGGTTCGAGCCGTTTCGGTGATGGTTGTTCTGGAAGAGCTCGCCGAACGTCACGAAGTCGAACACCAACGTGTTCCGTGAATCGTCGTCCTGGTCGAAATTCCGATAGCCGACCCAGTGCCCGAACCAATTGACGATCGCGCCGTGAATGGGACCCATGAAAAAATGGATCGGGAGCAAGAGGAATTGCCACGGCGCCGTCGCGAACACGAAGTAGAAGGTCGTGTAAACCGTCGCCCAAAGCACGCTCGACATCCAGCGCCCGCCGAACGCGTCGAGCGCCGGCCACGACGGATAGCCGCCGTCGAATCGCTGCTCGACGGGAAACGTCCGCGCGTTGATCGAGCGATAGATGTCGCGCGTACGATTCATCATCGTGAGCGGGTTCTTCTGCACGCTCGGCGAATGAGGATCCTGCTCGGTGTCCGAAAACGCGTGGTGCATCCGATGAAGGATGGCGTACCCGCGCGGGTTCAAGAACGACGAGCCCTGCGTCACGTACGTGCACGCGTGAAAAAATCGCTCCCAGCCCGGCGCGAACGTGAACATCCGGTGCGCGCCGTAGCGGTGCAGATAAAACGTCTGAAAGAAAACGCTCGACGACCAGTGGGCTACCAGAAAGAGCACGATGGGGAGCGGTAAGAACGACATGCCATTCTCACGGTAGCATCGCCCTCCTCGGCCCAGGCAGAACGGATCGAGTCATCCATCCGTCACGATTTCGTCAGGGACTTCTGCTGTTCCCCTTGAATCGAGCTCAGCCCCGGTGGGCGAGGGCCAAAAATGGGCTGCGGTTTGCTCGAGGTCTGGTCACCGCTCGGTTCATTCTTGGTTTTGTTGGTTCGACTTTGTCGCGGGCCGCGCTCGGCTTGTTCGCGGCGCATTCACGCTGCGGTCGCGCGCCCCGCGTCGTCGTTCACGTCTCGATCTGGATTTCGCCTTTGCCGATCGCGACGCACTGACCGCCGACGCGCACCGACCGCGGCCCGAGCTCTGAGTTCTCGAGCGTGACGTGAATGAAGCTCGGTCGTCCGATCTCGATGCCCTGCTCGCAGACCAGATTCTGACGGATCTCGTTCGGCAAGATGCCGTACGTCGCCAGGTATATCGCGACCGGCCCTGCGGCCATCGCGGTTGCCGGATCTTCGAGCACGCCGAGGCCCGGCGCGAACATGCGGCTGTGGCACGTGGACCCCTGATAGCGGCACTCGAGCGTGAAGGCGTAGACGTGCGGATGCGGCGTGCGGCGGAGCACTCGCTCCCAGATGTCTTGTCGAAAGCGGATGCGTTGCATCGCTTCGAGATCGATGACCGGCACGATGAGATACGGGACGCCGCCCGAGACGCTCTGGAGCGGCAACCCGACGGCGAGCGCACTCACTTCGAGCCCGAGCATCGCCGCCACCGCGTCGCGCTCGCCGTAGAGCGGTCCGAGCTCGGGCAGCGGCTGCTGCATCGTGATCATCGGCGCTTCCATCGTCACCGAGACCGGACCCGTCGACTCCTCGAACACGACGCGATGCCGGAGGCTCTCTTGCCGGAGCCGTTCTTCGAGCGCGAGCGCGTAGGCGGCGCCGATCGTCGGAAAGCCCGCCGACGGCAGCTCCGCGAGCGGCGTGAAGACGCGCACCAGGGAGTGGTGACTGCGATCGCGCGGCGGGAGCACGAACGTCGTCTCCGACAGGTTCAGCTCGCGCGCGATGCTCTGCATCTGGGCGTCGCTCATCCCATGGGCGTCGGTGAACACGGCCAGGGGGTTTCCGCCAAAGGGGACGTTGGTGAAAACGTCGAGAAGTCGGTACGAATAGCTCTTCATCGTCCGGCCTTGAGCCGCGAAAACCTGGCACTTGTCGCATGCCATTGCCCGGCCGTCACGTCCATTGCTCGGGGGCCGAAGCCGGTCTCGGCGCGGACACCCGCGCGTGCCCTGAATGTTTCGTCCCGCACTGGGCGCCGTCCTTGCGGCCGGGGGCGTGCCGATCCAGATCCTCATCGTCGTGAGAAAGAAAGTCTTCATCGACGGACAAGAAGGAACGACGGGCCTCGGCATTCACCAACGGCTTGCCGGGCGAACCGATGTCGAGCTCCTCGAGATCCCCACGGCGGCGCGAAAAGATCCCGCGGCGAAGCGCGCGATCCTCGCGGCGGCCGACGTTGCCATCCTGTGTCTGCCGGACGCTGCCGCGGTCGAAACCGTCGCGCTCGCCCGAGATCTCTCGGTGAAGCTCATCGACGCGAGTACGGCGCACCGCACGAACGACGCGTTCGCATACGGCCTGCCCGAGCTCACGCCGGAGCAACGCGGGGCGATCGCGACCGCGCGCTTCGTCGCGAACCCCGGCTGTTACCCGACGGGGTTCTTGCTCGCGGTCCGTCCGCTGGTCGATGCCGGCATCGTCCCCGTCGACTACCCGATCACCGTGCACGCCTTGAGCGGCTACAGCGGCGGCGGCAAGAAGATGATCCAGGCGTTCCGGGAGCACGATCATCGAGGCGAGAGCCCGGATTGGACGGCGCGTCCGTACGCTCTGACGCTCACGCACAAACACGTCCCCGAAATGCATGTCTTCGGGAAATTCACCTTCGCCCCGCTGTTCTGCCCGATCGTCGGCAACTACTACCAGGGCATGATCGTGTCGGTGCCGCTCCACGTGCGGGCCTTGAAGAAGCGGGTGTCGCTCGCCGACGTTCACGAGGTTCTCGGCGCGCGTTACGCGGGCGAGCGATTCGTGCGCGTGCTCCCGGTGGGCGGCGGCGACGCGGTAGAAGGCGGGTTGCTCTCGCCGACCGCGTGCAACGGCACGAACGTGCTCGAGCTCCTGGTGAGCGGCAACGACGAGCAGATCCTCTTGAGCGCCCGCCTCGACAACCTCGGCAAAGGCGCCTCCGGCGCGGCCGTTCAGAATCTGAATCTGATGCTCGACTTCGACGAGTCCTCGGGTCTCACCTGAGCTCGACGGCGGACGACGCTTCGAGCACCGGCTCGACGTCGGCGATCCTCGGTAACCCCATCATCGCGATGGCGTCCTCGACGTAGTCCGGATCGCGCATCCCGACCAGCACGCTGGTCACGCCGGGCGTACTGCAGAGGACGAGCAGGGCCTTTTGCGAAAGCGGGAGCGAGCGGCTCTCCGCGGGGAGCAACGGATCGACGGCGAGCGAGAGCTGGATGGCGCGGGCGCGCGAGCGGTCGGCCGCGCGGCTGGTGATCGACGCGAGAAGGCCTTCGATCTCCGCCAAGTATCGTTCGCGAAATGCGACCCAGCGTTCTCCGGCGGGACCGGGGAACGCACGGTCGAGCGCGCCGATGGTCTCCAGCACTCGCGGTCCGACGGCACGCGCTTCGAGCTCTTGCCATTCTTCGAGGCTCTTCAGATTCGACGCGATGTCACCGAGCCGCGTCGCCCACTGGAGCAGATCCTTGCTCTGCACTCGACTCTCGGGCGCCATGCGGATCGACGGCGCGAACGTCGTCCCGAACTCGCGCTCCAGCTGACGAACGCGGTCGAGCGCCTCGGACAAGCGCGGCGCGTCCGGCAACGTCGGCGGATCCGCGAGCCGCGCGAGTCGATCGTCGACGATCGCGTTGAGCGGTCGATTGACGAGCACTGCGACGTTCCGGCGGCGCGCGTGCTCGAGCACCGTCTCGACGTTCTCGACGCCGTTGTTGTGGACGAAGGCCGCGCCGGTCTCGATGAGGTTCATCGGCAGCTGGAGCACCCGGAAGTGGTGGTCGTCGCCGCCCGCGGTCCGCGCTTGCTCGAGAAAGCGCGTGAGGCTCGTCGCTTCCGGGTCGGCGGGATCTTCCGCGGCGGTGTTGCTCGATACGCCGTAGTAGCGAATGCGGCCGCGTCGTACCTCGGCCTCGAAATGCCGAAAGGCGTCGCCGATCCGTCGATAAAATTCGTCCTGCGCGGCTTCGAGCGACACGCCGCGCCGTTCCGCGTCGCCGAGGAAATATTCGGGGTTGTGCAGGAGACAGACGTCGAGCGCGTCGAGACGCAAACGGTCGAGCGATCGACCGAGCTGATCCTCGAGCCATTCGGGATGGATGCAGTGCGACAGCCCCTCGGCATACTTCACCATTTCCGGGAAGGGCCGGCCGTTCGCCTCGCGCTCCTCGGCGATGCGCAGGTTCGCGCCCTGCACGTAGCCGATCTTCGACACGACGACGACCTCGCTTCGCACCGAGCCCGACGTGCGAGAGAGCCCTTCCAGCACCTCGCCGATCAATCGTTCGCTGTGCCCGTCGGCGTAGTTCGTCGAGGTGTCGATGACGTTGATGCCGCTAGAGAGGGCGCGGGTGAGCGCTTCGCGATGCTCGTCGACGCGATCGTCGACGCGATACGTCCCGAATCCGAGCGCGCTCGCGACGAGGCCGGTCTTGGCGAGCTCACCGTAAGCGGCCGTGCCGCGCGCCTCGGCGAAGCGCGCCGCGTACGAGCTCGTGCCCTCGGGCGTCGCGGTGCCGGCGAGTCGCACGGCTCCGACGGCGAGCGCGCGGGCCTGATCGAGCTCGCGATCGACTTCCTCGAGGGCGACCGCGACCTCGGCGGGCTTCGACACCGGCGCGCGACAGGTGAAGTTGCGGCACACGTACAGCGCGGGGACGCCGTCGACCAGACGCTTTTCGGCGAGGAGCGGGAGCGCGGAGCGCGCGACGTGGTCGGGGCCGGGTTCGGCATGCGCGACGATGCGATTCGGCAAATAGTGGCGTGCGACCTCGGCGAGGAGCGCCGCGAGATCCGGCGAGCCCGGCGCTCCGACGAACGCGAGCTCGATCGGCGCCTCGAGCAGGAGATCGACCACGCCGAGCGTCGTCGCGAACGCCCGCGGCGCGCGTTCGATGGGGCGACCGTACGCGCGGATCGCGTCGAGTGCGCGGGCGTGGAGGTCGTGTCGATCGAAGTGAAAAGCGAGTCGCGCGAGCACGCGGGCGGCGACGGCATTGGCGTTCGGCGTCGCGCCGTCGTGGCCTTCGCGAGAACGCGCAATGAGCGTTTCGTGCTTTCGCGCCGTGTGGAACAGCGCGCCGCCCTCGTCGCCGAAATCGGTGAGCATGCGCTCGGCGAGGCGCAGCGCTTCGTGCAGGTGAGACTCGGGGGCACCGGCCTCGTACAAATCGACGAGGGCGTCGGCCACGAAGGCATAGTCTTCGAGGTACGCGTCGAGGTGCGCTTTGCCGGCGCGGGCGGTGCGGTAAAGGCCGCCGTCGGGCCGTGCGAGCTCGCGGAGGACGAATCGCGCGGCGCGTTCGGCGGAGTCGAGGTATCGCTTTTCGCCGAGCACGCGCGCTCCGTCGGCGAACGCGCCGATCATCAGGCCGTTCCACGCGGCGAGCACCTTGTCGTCGGTGAGCGGCGGCACGCGACGGAGCCGCGCCGCGTACACTTTCTGTCGCGCTTCGGCGAGCGAACGACGAAGCTCGTCGGGCGACACGCCGAGCTCCGACGCGACCGCCTGGAGCGACCGCGGCGTGTTCGGAATGCTGTGACCTTCCCAGTTTCCGTCCGGCGTGATGTCGAAGTATTCCGAGAACCGCTCCGCGGCTTCGGGCTCGAGGATTTCGCGAATCTCGTCGGGGGAAAAGACGAAGAACTTCCCTTCGACGCCTTCGCTGTCGGCGTCGGTGGCCGAGTAATAACCGCCTTCGGGGCTCTGCATTTCGCGCGCGACGTAGTCGAGCGTCTCGGTCGCGACCCGGCGGTATTCCTCGACGCCGGTGACTTGGAACGCCTCGAGATAGACGCGCGCGAGCTGTGCGTTGTCGTACAGCATCTTCTCGAAATGAGGGACGAGCCAGCGTTCGTCGGTGGAGTACCGCGAGAATCCCCCGCCGACGTGGTCGTAGATGCCGCCGTTCTTCATCGAGTCGAGCGTTCGCTCGACCATGGCGATGGATTTCGGGTCCTTCTTTTTTCGGTGAATCCGAAGGAGGAGCGAGAGCGAAGCCGGCGGCGGGAACTTGGGAGCGCCGCCGAAGCCTCCGTAGTCGGGGTCGAAGTCCTTTTCGAGCTGAGCGAGCGCGCCGTCGAGGGCTTCGGCGCCGACGGCGCGCGCCGGCAAGAGCTCGGAGCGGCTCCGCACGTGTTCGGTGAGGTCTTTCGCTTGCTCGACGAGGTTGTCCTTACCCGTCGCCCAGAGCTCGGCGATTCGCGACAATAGCGTCGGAAACCCGGGGCGCCCTTGGCTGTCTTCCGGCGGAAAGTACGTTCCGGCGAAGAACGGCTCCTGATCCGGCGTCAAAAATACCGTCATCGGCCAGCCGCCGTGGCCGGTCATCGCGACCGTGGCGGCCATGTAGATGTCGTCGAGGTCCGGTCGCTCTTCGCGGTCGACCTTGATGCAAACGAAGTGGTCGTTCATCAGCCGCGCCGTCGCATCGTTCTCGAACGACTCGCGCTCCATGACGTGGCACCAGTGACAGGCGGCGTACCCGATGCTGAGGAGGATGGGCTTATTTTCGCGCTTCGCAGTGGTCAGCGCCTCTGGACCCCATGGATGCCAATCGACTGGATTGTGCGCGTGCGAGAGAAGATATGGGCTCGTCTCATGCGCGAGGCGATTGGGTTGCGGAGACGTCGGGGCCGGCATGCTGTTCCCTTCCCGATCAGGCTTAGAGCTGTGCGCTCCGCGCTGCAACGCGTGAAGTCGCGTCGTTGGCCAGCGAATCCAGGCGCGCGAATCGGGGCGCCGCGAAGAGCCCGTGTCGCGAAGAGCCCCGTGTCGCGAAGCGCCCCGAAAAGCGATCGAGCCCGAAAGCGGTCGAAGCCGGGGAGTCTGGGGCTATGCTTTCCGCCGAATGCGCCCGAAACGTGTCGCGTCGCTCGCGCTCGGTCTCGTGCTCGCGGCGTGCGGCACCGCGGAGCGCGAAGGGCACACGCAGCCGTCGCCGCTCGCCATGTTTTCGCCCAGCGTCCGGCGTGTGGTGATCGAGGTGGACTACGCCGCGAACGCCGCGCCCTTCACCGGCGCGGTAGGCGCTTTTCCCGATCTGTGGGCGATCACCCAGGACAACGTGAGCGCGCTCTACGGCGGTTCCGAGCGCGAGCTCGTCATTCCGTCCACGCTCGCCGAGATGCACGCCATCGACGCGCCGCCGGGTCCGTATCGCACCGCCGATATCGAGGCCCTCGCCGCGAAATATCGAACCGTCTACAGCTCCGGGGACACGGTGTCGCTCTTCGTCGTTTTTCTCGACGGCCGCTACGAGCTCGACGCCGACGTCGACGAGACGGTGCTCGGCGCCGCGCTCGCCGGGAGCGGCGTCATCGCGATGTTCAAGCCGACCATCGACGGCGTGAACAATCCGCTGTCGCCCGACGTCGTCCGATTCACCGAGCAAGCGACGTTGGTCCACGAGCTCGGTCACTCGTTCGGGCTCGTCAACGTCGGTCTGCCGCTGGTATCGAATCACGAGGATCCGCGTCACCCGAGCCATTGCGACGACCCCGATTGCGTCATGTACTGGGCGAACGAGGGTATAGCCGACGTGCGGCGCTTCACGAGCGACGTCGCGTCGACGGGAAGCGACGTCTTGTTCGACGGCGCGTGTCTCGCCGACGCGCACGCAGCGGCGCAGGCAGTCGATGCGGACGCAGAGGCGGCCCCGAAGCCCTGACGGCTCAGCTTCCTTCGAGCAAAAAGGCGTGTTCTCGACGCGGCCTCCGCCTGAAGACGTCGCGACTCGGCGCGTGAAAATGCGGGCGCCGCTGAGAGGCGGCCGCGACGAGGGAAAGCCCGGCGTCGTGCGCGAGCGACTCCATCATGTCGTCGGCGAAGAGCGGCTGTCCGCGCACCACCGAGTCGGCGAGGATGAGCACGACGCGGCCGCGACGGACCAAGGTGCGCTTCATCGCGAGGAGGCTCGCGACGAAGTCGTGGCCCCACTGATCGATGGCATCGCCGGCGGTGAGCTTTTCCAGGTGACGGCGCGCGCCGATTTCGCCGGATTCGAAACGGCGCGCTTCGAGGCCGAGCCAGCGCATGCGCGCCTCGTGATGGACGGCATAGTCGTACACGCCGGGATACGGCGGCGACGTCACGACGAGATCCACCGCGTTCGCCGGTACCGAGTCGAGGCGCCGCGCGTCGTCGACGGCGATGCGACACGGCGGCGCGTCCTTCGTAAGCTTCGCCGCGAACTCGGCGAGGCGTGCGACCAGTTCGGTGGTCTTGTTTCGAAAAAGCCGGATCGTGAACCCCGTCGCGAGCCGGCGCGGGCGCTTTCCCTCGGCGGTGTCGCCGCCTTGCCGGCTCACCTTGACGAGAATCGACGACAGCACGAGGCCGAGGACGCGCCGCTCGAGCTCGGTTTCCAGCTTTCCGATGCCGTCGTTCAGCCCGTCGAGCTCGAGCAGCACGTGCACCTCGAAGAGCTCGCGATCGACCGTGCCATAGCGCTTCGTCGGCCCTGCCTTTTCGAGCCGGCGCTCGTCGGCGTAGTCGGCCACTCGGTTTGCCGCGTCCATGATCGCGTCGCGCTCGGCCGCCGTCGTGCCGCGGGTTTTCAGGTGCGCGAGCTCGACGGCGAGCGGATTCAAGTCCGCGCCGTACGCGCACCGTCCCAATAGCCGCGCCTCGACGAGCACGGTGCCACTTCCCATGAACGGGTCCAAAATGACGCCGTCCGGTGTCGAGAATCGCTCGATCAAGCGTCGTGCGGTCTCCGGGTGCAACCTCGCGGCGTAACTGTGGAATCCGTGTACGTGCGCGCGCGCTTCGGGGTCTTCGCTCGGCACAGCGAGCGTGGATTCGAGAGCGACCAGCACGGCCGGATCGCCCAAATGTCCGTCGATTCGCCCGCCGACGTGGCTCAGCGGCCGTCGATCGGGCCTTTTCTCCGGCTCGGGCGGCGGGATGACGTTCGCGTCGTCCTTCCGTCGATCGGGTCGCGGATCGGATTTCTTTTTGCCTTTGCCTCGAGCAATCGGCTTGCTCTTGCCCCGAGCAATCGGGGTGTGGCGCGTTCGCTTGGGGTCGTTCATTTCTCTGAGTGCGCGCCGGCTACGTGCGCGAAAAGCCGCGGCGGTTATACTCGGCCCTCCTCATGATCGCCTCCGGGACGCGCGCCCTGATTCGACAACGGCTCGCCGACGAAACCGGACGAATCGAAAAGGACGCGCCATTTCGGGTCGCGCTCGCCTACCCATCCCCCTACCGCGTCGGGATGAGCTCGCTCGGATATCAGCGGATTTACCGCGCTCTCCAGGCGATGCCGGGAGTGGCTTGCGAGCGGGCATTTTTGCCGGACGGCGCCGAAGAGCCGAGGCCGTGTGACGTCGAGATGCCGGTGACCTACGAGAGTCTCCGCCCGTTGGTCGATTTTCAGGTGGTTGCCCTGAGCGTCGCGTACGAGCTGGAGCTCGCCGGGGTCGTGCGCCTGCTCGACGCGGCGAAGATTCCACTGCTGTCGCGCGAGCGCTCGGACGAGTCGCCGTTCATTCTCGCCGGCGGTCCGCTCACGTTCTCGAATCCGCTCCCGCTCGCGCCGTTCGTCGACGCGATCATCATCGGGGAAGCGGAGGGCATCGTGGAGTGGGCGATCGAGGTGCTCCGCTCGGGGCTCCGCCGGAGCGCGGCGCTCGACGCGCTCGCGAAGCATCCGCACATCTTCGTCCCCGCGGTTCACGGCCGCGTGCTCCCGCCCGTCGCGGCGTGCGACGACGCGCTCTTGCCGGCGTACGGCGCGATCCGGACGCCGAACACCGAGCTCTCGAACATGTTCCTCATCGAGACGGAGCGCGGCTGTTCGCGGGGCTGCACGTATTGCGTGATGCGGCGCTCGACGAACGGCGGCATGCGTGTCGTTCCGAAGGACGTCATTCTCGACATCATTCCCGCCGATGCGCGCCGGGTCGGCCTGGTCGGCGCGGCCGTCAGCGACCACCCGAAGATCGTCGAGATCCTTCGGGCACTGGCGGCCCGCGGCGCGGAAGTCGGGCTCTCCAGCTTGCGCCCGGATCGCTTGAAAGACGAGTTCGTCGAAGCGCTCCGCCTCGCCGGATATCGCACGCTCACGACGGCCCTCGACGGCGCGAGCGAGCGGCTCCGCGGGCTCATCGAACGGCGCGGGCGCGAGCCGCACTACGTCGCCGCGGCCGAGCGGGCGCGACGCTACGGTATGAACCGTCTCAAGCTGTACCTGATGCTCGGGCTTCCCGGCGAGACCATGGACGACATCGACGAGTGCGCGAAATTCGTCGGAGAAATCTCCAAGGTGCTTCCCGTCGCGCTGGGCGTCGCGCCGTTCTGCGCGAAGCGAAAGACGCCGCTCGACGGCACCGCCTTTGCCGGCATCGACGAGGTGGAAGCGCACATTGCGCGGCTCCGGAGCGGGCTCCGCGGCCGCGCCGACGTTCGCGCCGTCAGTGCGAGATGGGCCTGGGTCGAGTACGCGCTCGCGCAAGGCGACGACGAAGAAGGGCTCGCGCTCTCGCGCGCCGTGCGCGCCGGCGGACGCTTCACGGACTATCGGCGCGAATTCGGCGAGCTCGGGTACGCCCTCCGCGGACCGACGCTCCCGCGGATCTTCCCGCCGTCGACGGTGCCCAAAATACCCACGACGTCGCGCCTTCCCGTCATCACGGCGTGAGGCTCGGTTCGCTCGCGAAGGGCCGCGCGAAGGACGCGGCGCGCGGTCACTCGTCTTCGAAGTACAGCTCGTCGGTCGACGCGAGGGCTTCGTAAGACTCGATGAGCTTTTCGACGGCGCGGTACACGACGTCGTCGAGTTTCATGAGCGGGCCGGGCTCCGCACCCGGAACGATCTTGCGGAGGCGCGGCCGCCCGTCGGATGCGCGGAAGATCACGCAGAGCGGAGTGCTCACCAGTCGATGGTGTGCGGCGTCCGCGGCTCTCCGGCTCTGCGGCGGCATCAGCGCCTCCGCTTCGATGGCGAGGTGGATTTTCGGTTCCGACCCCGAAGCGCGTGCAGCGTAGAGGTGGACCAGCGCCTCTTTCAGGGCGAGCGTGATGAAGCTCGACGGCATTCCGGCCTTCTTGACGTCGGCCGACCGCGCCGTCCCGCCGGTCACGGCTACCTTGTGGCTCGTCACTCGCTCGAGCTCCTTGCAGCGTTCGACCGCGGTCGTTCGCAGGGCTTCGAGGACTTCCTGGGCCGCCTTGTCGCACCAGTCGTCGAAGACGCGACGCGCTTCGGACGCGAGCTTGGCCTTGTGGGCGTGCTGTCGCTCGGCTTGCGCCACGGGCGATTCGTCCAGCCGCTTGTACAGCTTGTCCCAGTTCGAGCCTGATCCTGCCACGAAGTCCTGATTGTCTTTGAGCGCCCAGCGGTCCGCAAGTCCGGTGAGCGAGCGAGCCCGGGCGCTGCCCGCTCCCGCGAGCGCAAAGCCGTACCGGGGGCGCCGCGGAGACGTTCGCGGGGTGCTGCAGCTTGACGGCGTTCCTTTTGGCGGCGTACGAAGTGAACGAGCGGGAGGCCATCGTTGCCTTGACGACCGACGGGACTGCGCGGAAGAGTCGCCCCTTTTTTCTTCCCCGTCCCTGGCGCCGAAGTCGCCACCCGGCCATGGGTCATGCGATGGTGAACGTGATGGCCAATCGGGTGGTCGCGCTCCCGGTGGCGATCGCGCTCTCTGGCGCGTTCGCGGTCGCTTGCAACGACCCGCCGACGGCGCCTCCGACGTCGATCACCGACGTCGAGGTGCTCCCGAATCGAGTGATCGTCGAGGGTTCCGGCAATCGCTTGCGCGCCCTGGGAGCCGAGGGGAACGTCCGCTGGGAGCTGTCTTTGCCCGATTTCGACACGCTGGTGGCGCCGCTCGCGCCGGCTCGAAATAGCTCGGTGTATGCGCGCGGCGCGAAGGCGATCCACGCCGTCGACCCGTGGGGAAAGGTGCTCTGGAACTACGCTTTGACCGCGACGGTGATTTCGCCGGCGAAAATGCGCACGTACGAGCCGGTCGCACTTCCGGACAGCGGCGTGGTGCTCGCGGTCGGCAAAGGTGCGCTCGTCTCGCTCTTCGCCAACGGCAGCGAGCGCTGGGAAGTCGATATTCCGTCCGGCGATTTCGTCGGGGCACCGACCGCGCTCGAGAACGGAGACGTCGTGGTCCCGACGACGACCGGCGTGTACGCCTATTCCCCGACGGGCAGCGTCGAGTGGCACGCCGCACCCTGAGCGTCGCTCGGTTCGCGCGCGAGCTGGTCGTGCGAACGGCGACGTGGCCACTGCTCGGTCGCGGCTATCGCGAAATTTATCGGCTGCAGACGGCGCGCGTGAAACGGGCCCTCGCCGACGTGGACGGCGTGCGGTCGGTGCTCCTCCGCGGTTCCGCGCTGGGCGGCGTGCGGCCCGGGATCAGCGACATCGATCTGGTGGTGATCGTCCACCCCGACGAGGCGGCGCGCCGTCTCGCGACGCTCGAGGCGGTGTATCGACGAGTGGCACGCATCAACCGCGGCGCGCCGCTCGTCCGTGACGTGCACGTGTTCACGCCGGCGGCCTTGTCGGCGATGGCGCGACTGTCGAGCGGCCTTCACGCCACCATCCTGTCCGACACGACGCCGCTCATCGGCGCGGAAGAGATCCCCGGGCCAGCGCGGGATCCGACGTTGTGGCGCGAGACGCTCCTTCGCGAGGTGCTCTACTGGACGACGACGTCGCTCCTCCATCTCGCCGACGCCGACCACGTCGGAAGTGCGCTCGCCGCGCGCTCGCACGCGAAGGCGCTGGCCGCATTTTCCGCGTTCTCTGCATTTTCCGCGCGCGGCGCGGTTTGCGCGCCCGGTCCGAGCAATGGTCTCGCGGACCTCGCCGCGGCCTACGCCGAGAAGCGGCTCACGCCGGCCGACCCCGCGACGCTGTTCGACTTGATGGCGCGCACCGACGAGCAACTCGAGGGGGAAGCGCCGCCCGAGCTTCCGGTCGAGTCACGACAACCCCATCCGAACATCGCCGAGGCTCGTGACGCCGCGCGAACGGTCACCGCCGAGCTCGCGCGACAACGTGGCGTGCAGAGCGTCGTGCTGACGGTCGAAGGCGCACGAGAAAACGATCTGCGCTCTTACGTCGCCGTCGAGCCTCGCGCCGCGGATGCGCGCGGCGTGATCGCCGCGCTCGGCCGATTGATGCGACAGAGACCCTTTTCGCGAGAGCGATTTTCGCGTCTGTCGTATCCGCAAGTCGTGACCCGGCGCGCATTCGAGCGCGCGATGTTTCTCCGGTGGGCCGCCGCCGAACCGGTCGCTCGACGGCGGCACGGCGAAGTCTTGCACGGCGACGACGTGATCCCGCGCGGTACCTTCGACGAAATTCGTCGCGCCGTGGCGCTCGAGCTCGCGACGGCTGCGATGCGCGTGAACGAGGTCGTCACGGCGCGTCTCGACGGTCGCAGCGCCGCGGAGCTCGCCGACGTCGCGTGGGGACTCGTTCCCGCCGCTCGCGTGCTCGCCGAGACGGGCCAGGTCGTCACGCGCTACGTCGCCGACGCGCCCGCGAACGCCGACGAACGCCAGCGCGTCGCGACGACGTCGCGCGCGTTCCGGGTTTCGCTCCTCGCCGACCTCGAAGCCCGGTGCGTCGCCGATGTCCCGCGCTTGCTCGCCGCCCCTCGCGGAGACGTTTGATGCGCAACCGCGACGCCCAGAGAGCGGTCGCTGCCGTCGTGCGCGAGCTCGGGCGAACGCGCGCGGGCGGCGTCGTGCTCCGCCTTGCGTATCGCGCCGCCGCTCGAACGGCCGCGGCGCTCTTTTCGCAAATCGACGGCGTCGACGGCGTTTACGTCACCGGTTCGACGACGCACCCGGCCTTCATCGAACCCGGAAGCTCGGACATCGACCTGGTGATCGCCATCGCCGTTCCCACGCTGGCCTCCGAGATCGCCGTTCGACGCAGGCTCGCTCGCGTGCACGGCCTGATCCAGGCGGCGGTGCCGGCGTTCACGAATCTCGACGTCGTCGAGACCCGGGATTTCGATTTGCTTCGACGATTCGGCAATGCGTGGACTCTCGACTTCGACCGGCGATGGGAACACGCGGCCGGCAACAATCGACTCGACCCGTCGCGACCGTCGCGGTCGGAACGTGAGCGCCGGCTCGAGCTCGCCGCGCTGTCGTTCAAGCGGTGGATGAAGGCGAGCACGTTCGTTCAAAGCCCCGCCGGGTCGCCGCGCGTGAAACGGCGAGTGCTGGAGCGCCTCCTCATCGACGTCGCGGCTGCGTACACCGACGAGAGTCGCTTTTCGCCTCTTCGTGAGCTCGTCGATGGGGCGGCTCGGCGCTCGGGACGGCCGGAAATTCGTCCCGCCGCGGCGGACGGCGCCTCGACGTCGGTGCGCCTCGCGGCGGCCTTGACCCTCCTCGACGCCTTCGCCGTCGAGCTTTCCGAGAAGTGGCCAGATGAGTGGACAGGCGACGGCGTGCCGTCGCGCGTCGAACCCGCGGCCGCGCTCCGCGACGTAGCTCGACGCTTCGAGGCTCAGGGCTTTTCCGCGGTGTTTTGCCCCCGAGGACCCGACGGAGGCGGGGGCTATCTCGTCGCGGTCGCCGGCGACGGCGACGCGGTCGCCGACGTGCTTCGTCGTAGTGCGACGGCCATCGACGGTGCTCCGGTGCCGACGAACGAGTCCGCGTTTCCCGCGTCCCCGAGCGCGTCGGCATGGCTCGCCGCGCCGGTCGTCGTGACCCGCGCGATGTGGCGCGCCGGTGCGTTGTTCCCGCCGTCTCCGTTCGTCGCGCCCGCGCTGTCTTTGGGAACGCCGTGGTCACTCGGGCCGCGGCCGCCGGTTCCCGGTCGCCCCCCCGACGAGGAATTGTCGGTGCTCGTCCGCGCCCGCGTGCTCCAACAATTCGTCCGTCGCGTCGTCCGCGTTCGCCGCGAGCCGTCCGCATTTCGAAGGGAGCTCGACTACGAGCGCTACGCCCTTCGTCCCGCGCTCGCGCACGCCATGGACACGGGTCGCTTCCGCTTCGCCGACGATCGCGTCGCGAGCGGCGCGTCGTCCTCATCGCCGTTCGCGCCGATTCGTCCCGAGCCCGACGTCGATGAAGACGAAATTCGCGAGCTCCGCGCGTGGCTCGACGGCCGCCGCGCCGCGCTCCGTACGATCTGAGCTCTCCGAATGGGACTCGACGTGCGCCGCGTCGCGCTTCGTCCGAACCGCCACGGCACGTCCGCCACCGCGACGCCCTTTGCCCGATTTGAGCACCCCTACAAATCGACCGCGTGTGCCGCGCGACGTTGTCGCGGGCGACATTTCCGGAGCGCGCGCTTCGCGACCGCGACGCGCTTCCTAGAATCTGCGCGCCCCTGTGACGCATGTAACGGTTTGTAGGGGGGCTCCCTTCACGTCGGGTGCGTCGGCGACACGACGCTTTCTGTTCGTGCGGCAAAACGGCGCCTTCCCGCTCGCACTCTTCCCGGTCTGGGTGAAATCTGGAGAGCTGAAGAGACAGCGAGCCACGCCGGACAAGAAAATCGAGAGAGAGCGACGAAGACCGACTTGGTGCGCGCGCGGAGAGCGCGATAAGGTTGAAACGATGCGAGAGCCCCCCCTCGTGAGCGCGGTCGTCGTGGTCGTCCACCGCGCGTTCGAGGTCGGCGCGTGTCTCGACAGCTTGCTCGCGCAGGACGAATCGTCGTGGGAAGCCGTGGTCGTCTTGAACGGCGCGACGGCCGAGGTGTCCGCGGACGTCGAGCGGCGCGCCGCGCTCGACGCCCGGATTCGACCGATCGTCGTGCGCGGCACCACCGCGAGCCAGGCGCGCAACGTCGGGCTCTCGGAGGCCCGCTCGTCGCTCCTCTATTTTCTCGATGACGATGTGGAGGTTCCCGAAGGCGGGATCCGCGAAGTGGCCGAGCTCTTCGCCGCACACCCCGACGTCGCGATCGCCGGCGGTCCGAACCTGACGCCTCCCGACGACCCGCGTTTCGCGAGACTCACCGGCGCGCTCCTCGCGAGCCCGCTCGGCACCGGCATCACGCACTCTCGCTACGAGTGCGCGCCGCCGGGCGAAGCCAAAGAACGGAATCTGACGCTCTGCAACCTCGCGGCGCGGCGCTCGTTGTTCCGCGACGGATTCGCGTTTCCCGCGCTGTTCGGCGGCGAAGAAAACGTGCTCATGGGACAGGCGAGCGAAGGCGGCCACCGGCTCTGGTACTCGCCGAAGCTCTGGGTGCATCACCGCCGCCGGCGGACTTTGTCCGGCTATCTGTCGCAGATTCATCGCTACGGGTTCGGACGAGCCATCGCGCTGAAAGGTGCCCCGCGGACGTTCCACGTCGCGTATTTTGCGCCGGTGATGTTCCTCGCCTACCTCGTTCTCGCGCCCTTCCTCGCTCGCGTGTCGAGCTGGGCCTTCGCGCCGCTCGCGCTTTATGCGGCTCTCACGGTGGTCGCGTCGCTCCGCGCGGCGATTCGCGCGCGGCTCTTCGCGGCTCCGCTGCTCTTGCCCCCGCTGTTTCTCGCGACGCACCTGACGTACGCGGTCGGCCTGCTCCGCGGTCTCTTTCGTCAGACGCCCGCCGTCGCGCGCCAACTCGCGTCCGATTCGTCTCGGATCCTCTGAGCGTGGAAACGCTCTGTCTCGACGTCCAGGGCGTGACCGCGCGCCTCACCGGTGACGCGGACGCCCTCGACGAGCTCGCCGCCCATTTTTTTGCTTACCGGGCCGGGGCCGTTTCCGCGCCGGACCTCGTCATCCACTTCGTTCGCGGCGCGGGCGTCGTCGAAGGCGGCGAGCGACTTCGCGCCGACCAAGTGCTCGATCGCGGCCTCGTCTACAACGCCGGCAAGGTCACCTGGGTCGACCATCACGGTCACGGCGTGACTCGCTACGATTTCGGCGCCGAACGGGGCGCGATCACGGCCCCCGAAACCGACGATCTCGTCGAGATGGGGTACCTGATGCTGCACTCGCGCATCGGCGTGCTCCTCGAGCGACGGGGGTTCGTTCGCTTACACTGCGTCGGTCTCGAGCTCGGCGGACGTGCGGCGCTGCTCCTCGGTCCGTCCGGTGCCGGCAAATCGACGCTCGCGCTCGCCGCGCTCCGGCGCGCCGACGTTCGTCTCCTGGGCGACGACATGGTGCTCATCGACGCGAGCGGCAAAGCGTCGTCGTTTCATTCGCCGGTCGGCGGCGCTTCGGCCGACGCTCTCCGTGCCTTCGGCGCGGTCCGTCCGTTTCGGCGTCGCCATCACCCGCCGAAGTGGACCCTGGATCTCGCCGCGACGTCGCATCGCCGCGCGGACGGTCCGTGTTCCGTCGCGCTGATCGCCGAACTCGCGCGCGTGAATCGAGGACCGAGCCGCCTCGAGCCGCTCTCTCGCGCCGACACCGGACGCATCCTCTTTCGCGATCTCGTCATCGGTCTCGGGTTGCCCCAGGTCTTCGAGCTCGTGGCGCGCCGCGGGGCCCGCGACCTCGTCTCGCTCGCGCCGTCCGCGTTCCGTCGCGTGCGCGCCGCCGAGCGCCTCCTCTTCACCGCGCGCGGCGCCCGCCTCGAAGTATCGAACCCCGACGAAGCCCTGGAGTTAGTCGTCCGCGCGCTCGCTCGAGCGACCGGACGCGATTGAAAAAATCCCGCGCGCTCGCTCGAGCGACTGGGCGCGATTGAAAAAATCCCGCGCGCTCGCTCGAGCGACCGGACGCGATTGAAAAACCCGTGAGCTCACGGCTCGGGGGACGTCGCGGACTCCGACCATTTGACGTCGCCCTTCGACGTCAGACTCACGAGGTGGCCATTGGTGCGAACGAGCACGTCGCCGGTCGATTCGAGGACGTCGGGACCCGTCAGTGCGACTGCGTCGAACGGGAGCGTCGTCTTCCATTCGAGCGTCCCGCCGCGATCGAACTTCGTCACCACCTTGCGACGCGCGGTAATCACGATCACGCCGCCGTCCGGCGTGACCGCCGCGCACAACGCCGGCGGCGCGAGTCGCTGCATCCAGAGGATCTGACCGGTCGCGGCCTCGATCGAATACACCCCCTCCGGATAGCGGAGCACGAGATGACGGTCGCTCGTGAGGACCGGCGGACAGAGCAGCGGTTGCGGGAAATTCCGCGAAAACGGCGGGTCCGGCGTCAGCATGCGATGCGCACGCCAGAGCGGCGCCCCGGTGCGCGCGTCGGCCGCCGCGATCTCGCCGGTGTCCGGCTGAAACAGCGCGAGATTGAGCTGGCCGACGACCCAGAAGCCCTGCGCGTTCGTGGTTTTCGTTCCCGGTGCGGAGCCGCAGCCGACGACGAAGAGCAGGGTCGCAAGCCACTTCGTCATTCGACCCACGCTCCCGCGCCGAAGAGCGACGCGAGCACGGCTTGCATCAGGAGAAATGCGGCGTCGAGCGCCTGCGCGCCCGGCCCAGTCGGCAGCGCGCGGGCGAGCGCCAAATAAATCGGGAACGCGACCATCGTGTAGCGAGCCATCGACGCCGCGTCGAGCAAGGTGCCGTGCGCGACGAGCGGCACGAGCACGCTGAGCAGCGTGATGCCGGCGAACGCGACTTCTCGCTTGCGAAGGAGAACGGCGCACGCCCACGCCGTCAGTCCGAGCGCGAGCCAGTTGAGCTCGCGACGGACGAGATTCGGCCCCATGCCTTCGTCGAGCAATACGGCCCAGAACGGCGCCGGCGAATGTCCGTGGGCGGCCGCGATTCCCCCCACGCCGCTCATGGAGAGCACGGTCGGCGAATGCGCGAACGCGAGCGGGTCTCCGGTCGACACCTGGTACACGGCGAAGAGAGCGAGCGCGCCGAGCACGCTGCCGACGACGAACCACGGCACCTCGTCGCGCTTGCGACCGCGGACGAGCCAATCGGCGACGAACGGCAAGCTCATCGCGAACACACCCGGCGGTCGCGTCAAGCAGGCCGCGACGACGCATCCGAACGCCACCCACTGCTTGCGAGACAGCCACGCGAGGGTCGCGCCCAAGGTGAGCGCGAGATAGAGCGACTCGGCATATCCGGCGATCAAGAAGAACGACGTCGGAAATACGAGCGCGATCCACACCGCACGCCGCGCGCGTTCGACGCCGTCCACGCGCCGCACGAACTCGTAGAGGAGCACGAATGCGACGAGGGAAGCGACGTGCGCGACGACCAGCGCGGCGGCCGCGTACGACACGACGTGCGCGAGGCCGCGAACGAGCCACGGATATAGCGGGAAAAATGCGTTCGGGGTGCCCCACACCGAGCGTCCATATCCGACCGAGGCAACGAACAGGTAATGCTCGCTGTCCCACTTGAGCCACGGATCGAAGAGCGCCGCTCGCGGGAGCGCGTGCCACGAAACACCCGGCGGGATGAACTGATTCGCGAAACACACCGCGAGCATCAGCGCCGTCCGCTCGAGGGCGTACGGGAGCACGACGTCGCGAAACGTCGGCGATCGGAGCACGGCCTGGGCGGCCTCGAGCAGGCGCGGTCTCATCGACGACTCCTGACGCCTGGGGTTCTCGCTCGACTATGCTCCCGACGAGGTGCCGGCCTTGCGCACGCCGCGCCGAACAGGGGACGATGTTCCCGAGTACACAGCCATGGCACTTTCGCACGCTGCCCTGAGTCTCACAAGCGCCACCGAGACGGGGACAGTCGGCTCGTGACGTCGATCGCGCCGCGCAAGCGCTTCCTCGGAAATTTCGGCGCGCATTTCGGAGGCCTGTACGGGTCGAAGATCCTCGATTTCGCGCTCCTCACGGTCGTGTCGCGGAAACTGCCGATCGAGCAGGTGGGTACTTATTTTCTCGCGGACGCCGCGGGGGGGATGATTTTCCGGCTGCTCGATCTCGGCCTCTATCCGGTGCTTCAGCGTCGCGCCGCGAGGAACGAAGCCGGCGTCGCGATCTTGTCGTGGGCGACTCGCGTTCGCTTCGTCGGGGTCGTCGTTCTCTCGCTCGTCTTCGCGGCGGTCGCGCGCTGGCAGTACCCGGACCGCTGGATGCTGGTCTCGGCGTTCTTCTTCTCGAGCGGCCTCTACGTCGTGCACGAAATTCCCCGGGCGCTGCTCGCCGGCCGCGAACGCTTCGCGACGACGGCGCGCATCGGCGTCGCGACGAAGGTCTTCGAGGTCGGCTGCTCTATTCCTGCGATCTGGTTCGGGCTCGGCGTGATTCCGTGGGTCATCGGGCGCGTCGTCACCGGCTTCGCGCAGCTCTTCTTCTTCTACCGTGCGATTCACCGCGATCTCGAAGGATTTCCGTCTCCGGAGCGGAAAGCGGTCCTTCGCGAAGGGCTCCCGTTCTGGTTCGCGGCGCTCTTCGAATCCGCGGTGTTTCGCATCGACACGGTCGTGGTCGGTGCTTACCTGGGCCTCACCGCAACGGCGCATCTCGGCATCGCGAGCCGTGTCATCGGCGGCGGCCTCAGCGTCGTGAGCTCGATGCTTCTCGTCGCGACCCCGACGCTCGCCCGCGAACACCGCCGTTTCATCACCGAAACCGAAGCCGCCGTCGTGCTCTGTCTATCGGTGGGTCTCGGCGTCGCGATGTACCTGACCGCGCCGTTCATCGTGTTCGCCATCACCGGCAAGTGGCAATCGGGCTCCATCGCCGTCGTGCGAACGCTGGCCCCGGTCATCGCGCTCACGACGATCGGGCGGTCGCTCGAGGCGTGGCTCCTCGCGAAGAACCGCGAACGCGCCATCGCGGTGCTTACCGTCGTGACCGGCGTGCTGTCGGCGATCGCCCTCTGGGTTCTCGTTCCGATGGCCGGCACGACCGGAGCCGCCGCGGCGCGAGACCTCCGCGCGCTCTTCGAAGCGGTCGGTGCGGGGCTCTACGCGTACGTCGTGATCGCCGGGATCCGCGCGCCTCTGGCCTGGCTCATTGCGAAGGTTCCGTTCACCGGACCGGTCCGGCAACGCGCCGTCGAATCACACGCTCGAGCGCTCGCCCGTCGATTCGCGGATATCCCTGGGGTCGTTCGCGTCGACTTGAGCGGCAGTGCGGTTCCCGGCGGGCGCCGCGCCTTTCGCTACGGCACGAGCGACCTCGATTTCACGGTCGCGACGCGCCTCACCGGGCTCGAGCTGTCCCGCGCCGTGCGAGAGTGCGAAGCGCTCGGAAGCAAACGCTCACCGTTCGGTCGCTCGAACCTCGTCGTGCTCGATGCGGACGTGCTCTCGTGGGCGCGTCGACTCGGGCATCCGGTGTTGAACGCGCCGCACGTCGCGCTCGCCGGGGACGGCGCCGATCCGCGCATCGATCCCGACGGCGCGCGCGAATGGGGTCTCACGCAGGCGCTCTCGAAGCTCATTTTGCTCGAACGCGTCGCACTCGAAGAGAGCCGGCATGACGGCGGCGCGCGCACCGGGCCCCTCATCAAGCAATTTCACTACTTGCTCGAGCATCTTGGCGAGCGTGAGCGACACCTCGCCGAGCTCGCGCGGGAGGGTTTCGTCATTCCCCCCGAGCTCGATCGGACGGTGACACACCGCCGACTCTGGATGCCGCCGGAAGAAGTCGCGAACCTGCTCCGCGCGGCCGATCGGCTGCTCCGCGGCGCTCTCGAGGCGGCCACGACGGAGTGGCGACCCGAGGAGCCCATCGACGCTCCGTCGCGACCGTGGTCCGGTGCAATCGAGTCCATTGCACGTCGTCACGCGGGCGAGCTCGCGCGCCTTCGCTGTCGGTCGGTGGAGATCACCGCGACCGAACCGAGCGGCACCGACGCCATGCTGCTCGCGGCCGCGGATCCGTGGAGCGACTCGGAGTGGCTCGGCTGGCTTCGCGCCGCGGCGCGACTCGGTCCGCTGTCTCTGCCATTTCGCGGCAGCGCGTGGCCCGTCGTCGTTCCCGTCGAAGCCGTCGCTGCCGACGCTACGCTCGAGCACGGGGTTCTTCTCCGCGCCGCGCGCCGCGCGTCCCGCATCGTGCTTCACGGCGAGCCGCCGCGCGCGCTCGCCCCGCCCGCCGCGTTCGTCCGGCGCGCCGCGACGCGAGAGACGCTGGTCGCGTTGATCCGTCTCCCGGTCGACATCGCCCGGGTTCGGCGGGCGGAGCGAACGCCGTGGCTCGTGACGGGTCCGCTCGCCCGCGTCGAAGATCACTGGCGCTTCCGCTCGCGCTCGTACGCCGAGGGGCGCCTCGCCGCGCTCTCACTGCTCATCGACGACGGGGAAACGCCGGGCGACCCGGACTCGGTTCGCGTCGCATATCGAGCTCATCATGACGACGCACTGGCGCGACTCGAGCCGCACGCGACAGGCGACGCGCTCGCCCTGGCCCTCGACGGCTGGATGGAGAACCGGATCTCGGAGCTCGACCTCCGCGATGGGGCGTTCAGCTCCGAGCGTTCCGCCGCGAACCGCGGCGTCGCCGTATGACGGCGATGAGGCCCGCGAGCGAAGCGGCGCCGAAGAGTGAGCGAGAGCCGGCTTCGCCGACGCGTCGTCCGACCGAGCACCCGACGTCCACCGAGACCGGCGGTTTGACGGCCACGATGCAGGCGTTCTTCCGTCGGTCGCAGACGAACCCGGACTGACAATCGGCGGCCTGCGTGCACCGCTCTCCGCAATTGCCGCTGGTGCAGAGGTACGGAGAGCAATTTTTCACCAGCGTGCCCGTCGAATCGAGGACGCTCGTGCCGTCGGTGCTGCACTGGGCAACGGCCGAAACGCACGCCGAATTGCGGCAGATGAGGGTCGGCGCGCAGTCCCCATCGAGGGCGCACGTCGTCTTGCACGACGCGGTGTCGCAGGCGAACGGGTCGCACTGAATCGTCGCGGACGCGCAGGTGCCGCCTCCGTTGCAACTCTTGCCGGTCTGGATGCCACCGATGCACGTCGTGGCGCCGCAGGGCGTTCCGAGCGCGTAGTGCGCGCGGCACGCGCCCGCACCGTCGCAGAAGCCGTCGTGGCCGCAGGTCTTCACGTCGTCGGTCGCGCACTCGTTGTCCGGATCTTGTCCGGCGGGGATCGGCGCGCAGGTGCCGTCGGTCTTGCCGGTTTCTTTTCCGAGACACGATTCGCAAGTCCCGGTGCAAGCCGCGTCGCAGCACACGTGGTCCGGTGAGCAGATGCCGCTCAAACAATATTGCGGGTTGTCCTGGGTGCCGTCGTTCGCGCACTTGGCGCCGTTCTGAATTCCCGCCGAGCTCTCGAACGTGAACGCGGCGCCCGGCTGATCCGGATAGGAGGTGTTGAAGTAGGTGAACGCACCCACGAGGGCCGAGGTGCCGTCGAGCGCGGTCTTGGTGCCGAAGCCCATGCCCGAAACGAGCGGCGTCGGGTTCACTTCCTTTTGCAAGGTCCACACGCCGTTCGCGAAGCCGTAGACGTAGGCTCCGCCGACCTGCGAGATGACCTTGGCGCCGCCATCGGGTTCGGGGATCTGGTCGTTGTAGTTGAAGGCGCCGATGAGCGCGAGATCGCCCGAGAGCGAAACGTTCACGCCGAAGCGCAGGTTCAAGGTCGGATCGGGAGGCTGGATGAGCGCCGTCTGGATCCACGCGCCGTTCGCCTGCTTTTCGTAGACGTAGGCGCCGCCGCTGTCGGTGACCACGCCGCCGTCGGTCGTGGGCTGGCTGTCCTTGTCGCGCGCGCCGATGAGGACGCGGTTCGTCTGGAGGCTGACGCTCACGCCGAAGATGTCGTTCGTCGCCCCGTCGTCGGGAGAGAGCTTCGCGGTTTGCGCCCAGTGGCCGTGCGAGCCGCCGTCCGTCGCGCTACCCCCGGTTCGCTCGAAAATGTACGCCGCGCCCGCGTCGGTGGCCGTTCCACCGCCACTCAAGGCCTTGGGCGCGTCGAACGCGCCGATCGCGAGCTGGTTGCCGACCAAGGACAGCGCTACCCCGAACTTGTCGAACCCGTGGGCGTCGTTCGCCTGAAGTCGCTGCACCTGCGGCCATTTGCCGTTGCTCTGCTTTTCGAACACATAAACCGAGCCGTTGTCGTTGACCGACGCATCACAGGCGACGGGCGCTCCGCCAGGGTCGCAAGTTGCTCCGCCGCCGCCGTCGGCAGTGACGTCGTGAAAGACGCAGTTCGTTTTGTACGCACTGACGACCACGCGGTCGCCCTCGACGGCCACGGCCTGTCCGAAATAGATGCCGCCGGTGAGGCCTTCACAGGGTAGGAGTTCCGGCAAGAGTTCGGCGGTTTGCGTCCAGGTACCGCTCGTCGGATCGCGATCGAAAATGTACGCGGCCCCGGAGATGCCGGCGTTGTACGGCGGCTTGTTCGGCGCAGCGTGCTGCGTCGCGCCGACCACGATGCGATTGCCGTCGATGGCGAGCGAGCTCCCGAACTGGTCGAAGTCGGCGCGATCAGAAGCGAGGAGCCGCTGTTCGGCCGTCCAAATCGGCGAGCCCGGATTGCGCACGTAGACGAACGCCTGTCCGGGGCGCGTGTCGGTCGTGCCCGGCTCGCCCTTGATGTTTCCCGCGGTGGGCGCGCCGATCACCAGGCGGGGGTTCGAGACGGCGACTGCATTTCCGAAGCGCTCGCCGTTCGCCGTGAACTGTGACTCGATGAACTGCACCTGTGGCCAGAGGACGGATTCGGACGCGTGCCCCACGGTCAGGCCGGCGCCAGGTCCACTGTTTTGGGTGCAACCGGAGAACAAAGGCACGCCCAACGCGGGCGCAAGCAGAATGACGGGGAGAAGCCACGGTCGTCGCATACGAAGCCTCGACGGAGCGAAGGAGGGCCTAGGGTGAAGTACCCGAAGCCTCACAGAGTATCACGCCCCTTTTCGGTCGGGTGAGTGCTCGCGGAGACGCGGCTCGCCAGTCGCCCGCAAACCGCAAACGGGGCGCGCTGGCGGATGGAGTCCTACACGTCGCACCCGGAGGAGGGTGAGGGAGCACCGTGGCGGCGACGTCTCTCGTCACCCCTTCGCATGGGCGCACGGGCGCATGCGCGCACGCGCGAATGGGCCATTGGCGTGCGGTCGCTTTTGCCGATTCGGCCACGGGCGCCCTTCTTAATGAATCGGAAGACGCAGGGGGCGATACGAGGCGATGGAGCCGCGGCGATGCGAAACGTTACAAACGCGCGCGCCCGGCCCTGGCTCGGCGGGTAGGGTGAGCGCCGGCGGAGGCGGGAGCGCGGGAGCTGAAGACGAGAAGGAAAGCGACCCCGACGGCCAAGTTGACGGCGATGACGCGCGAGATAAGCTCACTGATCGTCGGATTCCGAGTTGGTTTGTGAAGCCTTGCTCGGAGGTACCGTTTTCAGGCATCCCCGTGAGCGAACGCAACAACGACAATCTGATCGGCACGGTCATCGCCGGAAAGTACGAGCTCATTCGCGTCCTCGGCACGGGCGGAATGGGAGCCGTCTACGAGGGGCGCAACGCGATGACCTTGAAGCGCGTCGCGGTGAAGATTCTCTACGAGGAGCTCGGGCGCGACGAGGGCGTCGTGAAACGCTTCTTCCGCGAAGCGCAAGCGAGCTCGATCATCGAGAGCGACTATATCGTCACGATCTACGACTCCGGTACGGACACCACGCTTCGGTTTCCGTACATGGTCATGGAGATGCTCCAGGGTGAAGACCTCGAGCAGGTCGTCGCTCGGCTCGGACCGCTCGATCCGCTCGTCGTCGCCAAGTTGATGCTTCAGACCACGATGGGGCTCGGCAAAGCGCACGAGAACGGGATCACGCACCGCGACATCAAGCCGGCGAATCTCTATCTGACCACCCGAGAGGACGGAGACTGCGTCCTCAAGATCCTGGATTTCGGCATCGCGAAGATCCGCGCCGAGAAATTCAGCGATCAGTCGTCTGCGGGACTCACCGCGACGGGAAGCGTCCTCGGGACGCCGCTTTACATGTCTCCCGAGCAGGCGCGCGGCCTCTCCACGGTCGACGCGCGCAGCGACGTCTGGTCGCTCGGCGTCGTGATGTTCGAGCTCTTGTCGGGACGCGTCCCGTATACCGAGGCCGGTACCCTCGGCGACCTCATCGTCGCCATCGTCACCGCCGATCTGCCGCTCCTTCAGGACCGAGCGCCGTGGGTCCCGCCGGAGCTCGCCGAGATCACCCATCGCGCGATGAGCCGCGACATCGAGAAGCGCTTCAAGACCGCCACGGAAATGCGCGACGCGATTGCCGCGCTCGTTCCCGACGGCCCGCGTTTCACCAAGCTGCAACTCAAGGGCGTCGACCCGTCGATCCAGACCATCGTCGCGCCGAGGCTCGAGCTGAGCCAGGGGATGCTCAAGGCCGTCGTGCGCACCGGGCTCGCGATGACGTCCACGCCGACCGCGAAAAAGAAGCCGCCGCCGAAGAGCGCCCTGGTCAAGGTCACCACGCTCGCCGTCGGCGCCGTTGCGCTGGCCGGCGTCGGGTTCGCGGCGCTTCGGTATTCGCGCGGCAACTCGGCCGCCGAATCGGTCGCTCCGCCGCCCCCACCGCCTGTTGCCGCCGCTGCGCAGCCGCCCGCGGTCACTCCGGCGCCCGCCGCCGCTCCCGCAGGAGCTCAAACGCGTTCTTTCCAGCTCGTCGTGTTGCCGCCCGATGTCACCGTGAGCGTCGATGGTCAACCCATGACGGTCCGTGACGAAGCCATCATGATCACCGGCGCGCCGGGCACGACCAAGACCGTGCATCTCGCGAAGGGCGGCAAAGAGGGTGAGACGATCGTCGCGATCACCGAGAACGGTCTCGTCCCGCCGAAGGTTCAGCTCGCACTCGCGACTCCTGTCCCTCCGGGTGGCCACGTGCACGGTCCGGCAAAACCTACAGTGACTCCTGCGACCACCCCACCGGCCGAAAACCGGCATCTCGTCACCGACACAAACGAGTTTCAGTAAAAGCCGAGTCTGATACTCTCGCGGCAGTATGTCCCGAGTGTCTTTTCGCGCGGCGGCACGGCTCTCCCTCGTCGCGTCTCTGGTGTCCATAGCGGGCGCTGCGAACGCCCAGAGCACCGCTCCTGCTGCGGCTCCGCCGCAATCGGCAGGAACGTCGCCACCGCCCGCTGCGGCGGACGCGACGGCGGCGACGCCCGCAGCTCCGGACCCCGACGCAGAGAAGAAGGAGAACGCCAAGCAGCGGTTTCTCCGCGGTCTCGAGCTCAGTCAGTCCCAGGACTACGACGCGGCGCTGGTCGAATTCCTCGCGTCGCGCGAGATCTTTCCGACGCGCGCGGCGATCCTCAACGCGGCGACGACGTTGATCGCGCTGCACCGCTACGCCGAGTCGCTCGACATGTACCGGGAGCTCCTCGCGCGGTTCGCCGCGACCATTCCGCCCGAGCAGCGGAAGTCGATCGACGACACGATGGGCAAGCTCGCGCGTCGCGTCGGCGAGATCACCGTAGAGGGGGCGGTCGCGGGCACGAGGATCGTCGTCGACGGACAAGAGCGCGGCTCTGCGCCGCTCGATCATCCGGTCACCGTCAATGCGGGAACGCACTCGGTGCGCGCGTTCCACGAGGGATTCTTGCCGTTCGAAGGCCAGGTCATGGTCGCCGGCGGTGAAAAGGCGAGCGTCAAAGCCGACCTTCAACCGATGACTCGCTCGGGGCGTCTGCAAGTCACCGAGTCGAGCGGCGGCTCCTTCGACGTGATCATCGACGGTGCGGTCGCCGGCAAGACGCCGTTCGAAGCGGACGAACCCCTCGGTTCGCACACCGTGCTCCTTCGCGGGACGGACCGGATGGGCACTCCGCCGAGCGCGGCGGAGATCGAAGAGAATCACACGACGCGGCTCACGCTCCAGGCGGTGCTGCTCGACGCGACGTTGCGAGTCGAACCTTCGCCGTCGAACGCCCGCGTCTTCCTCGACGGCGTGAACGTCGGGAGCGGCGTTTGGGAAGGCGCCGTTCAACACGGGCTCCACCACGTCGACGTGTCGGCGCCGGGCTTCATCGGCGAGCGCAGTCAAGTGACGGTCGACGTGAACAAGCGCGCCGTCGCGGCGGTATCGCTCGAGCAAAACCCGAACGATCCGATGTGGGCCGCGATCTTCAGGCCGCACATCTACGTCTCCGCCGCGGTGGGTCCGTTCTTCGCGACGGGTTTCAATGGCTCGGCCGACAGCGCGTGCACCGGCAAATGCAGTCGAGGCGTGCCGTTCGGATTCTTCGGCGGACTTCGCGGCGGCTATCAAGCGACCAGCGGCCTCGGCATCGAGCTCTTCGTCGGTTACCTCGACTTGAAGGAGAGCATGACGCGCCATCAGACGGCGACCGCCGATCCGCACGTCATTTCGCTACAGACCGACGCCTGGCACGACGCCACGCGCATGAACGGACCGATGGCTGCGCTCTCCGCGAGCTACACGTTCCTCGACAAGACGCCGCTGACGTTCCGGGTCTGGGCCGGTGCCGCTCGCGTCACCGCTCACTTCCAGGGTCACGGCGTGTTCAACGGCGTCTCCCGAGATCCGACCAACGCGAATCAGACCGGCAATTTCAACATCAACTTCGATCTCGCCGAGCAGAGCCAGGACATCTGGGTCCCCTTGGTCGGCCCGGAAGCGCGGATCGGGTATCGGTTCAGCAAACATTTCCTGATCGACGCAGGCATGACGTTGTTCGTGATGTTCCCCGCCGCCACGCCGCGCGTCGCGAGCGACGGCGGACCCCGCGAGATCCCGTTCGGCACCCCGCCTGGACAGAAGTATCCCGACGGCACGCCGATCCCGCAGCCCGGGCAGGTCACGTTGCCGAGCGAAAATGGCTTCGGGACCATGGTGGCGTTCGCGCCGACGGTCGGCGCGCGTTACGACTTTTGAACAAGGGCCATCACGCGAGGCGCGCGCGGAGGAGCGGCGCGAGCCGTTCTCGTTGCTCGGCCGCCCAGGCGCGCACTCGCGCCACGGCTTCGTCGTCGTGAACGGGCACCGAGTCTTCGACGAGGGACGTCCCGGTGTCGAGGACGCGGTCCGATTGCGCGCGGCGAAGCGCGGGTAAGAGCCGTCCATAGCGGCGCCGTCGCTCGCGCTCGAGCCGCGACGGATCCCAGCGCCGAAGACCGAGACTCCGGCAAGCGCTGATCGACTCCACTGCCCGAGCTCGGACGAGCGCGTCGAAGGCTTCGTCGTCGAGCGGACGCGGAGCGGGAAGCGGCAACCCGAGTTGCCACGCCGGAGAGAGGCAAGTCGAGCCGGTGAACGGCGCCGGGTCGAACAGGGCCGCAGCCTCGTAGATCGCCCGCGTCACGACGACCGGTCGCCGATGCGCGAGTTCGAACGACGGCGACCCGGACTCCGTGCGAGGGTCGTCGATCTGGCGGAATCGAACCCACGCTTCGTCGACGAGCGCCACTTCCGGCGCCCCGCTCCGGCCGACGAACAGCGGCACCCAGTCGTCCGCGCTCGGGGCGCGCCGGACGAGCACCGCGGTCGCGAACTCGGTGCCGAGGAGCGTGCGGGCGTACCGACCGAGCGATTCGACGAGCGGCGCTTCGGGCACGGGCTCCTTGCCGACGACGGTCCACGTGCCTTCACGGTCGCCGGGATTCCACTCCTCGGCAAACCGACCGAGCAGCGCGAGCGCCGCGACCAGTCGCGCGCGGATGGCGACCTCGAGCTCGCGTTCCGATCGTGGCGTGAACCCATCGCGCGACGCTTCCGTCGAAGCGTCGTCCTTTATTTTGGGGGGCACGCGTCTCGACGCTGCCGGCAGAGGTGTGGGCAGATCCGGTAGATCGATGGAAATGTCATGGTCGCGGAGTTGTCGCACGAGCGCATCGAGGCGTTGATGACGCGGCTGATCGAGGTACGCCCACCCGATGTCGGTGAGGAGACGCGTCGCCGACCAGAGCGCCGTTGGGGAGAGTCGTCCATCGGTGCTCGGATGGAGGAATCGCGACCCGGTGTTCACCCAGCGCCGGTGCGCGCGACCGAACCGTTCGAGCCGCACTTCGCGCGCGGGCCGCGCCGCGGGCCGTTCCCAGAGCGGCGTCCCGGCGAGGCAAACCCCCTGCTCGTCCAGCTCCATTTCCCACGCGCCGCCGAAGGCACGCGCCGTGTCCAGGTCGTCGAGAGCGACGTAGTCGAGGTTGTAAAAGAGGCCGCCGAATCGAAGAAGCCGCGCGTGTTCGCGTCGCAGGCGCCGCACGAAATCCACTTCTCGCCCGAGGGTCGGCACGTCGGTGACGACGACCAGGTCGATGTCCGAGCTTCCCGGGAGCGACACCTCGCTCCGCGTGAGCGACCCCGTGAGGTACACCGCGCGAACGCCGGGAATGCGCGCGAGCCACGACGCGGCGCTGCGCGCGAACGCCGCGTACGCGACGCGGCCAGCGCGGGTCATGAACGGCGTGCGCCCGACCCAATCGACGAAGGCGTCGACCCCGCGCCTCACGAGGCCGCCTCGCGATTCGGCAGCATCGAGAGGAGGCGTTCTCCGGGACGACGAAGGAGCTCCCAGACGACGAGCACGGCGATCAGGTCCAACGTCAGGCGCGCGACGATCAGATGCCTCCCGAGGGCGTAAAATCCGTCGCCCGCGACGGCGATGCCGATCTGCGTGACGAACGTCGCGAACAGAAAGACGAGCGCGCTTCTCGGGCCCTCGCGCCGGAACATTGCGGAGCCGAGCCCGCCGAGTGCGACGATCCAAACGAGCGGCGGGAGCGCGCCGAAGACCGCGTCGTGCACGCTCGATTGCGTGCCGGCAAGTCGCTCCCGGTGAGCCGGCGGAGGCGCGTCGTACGCGCCTGGATTTCTCCCTCGCGCGAGCGAACGTCCGGTGCGCTTCAGCGCCTCGGCGAGCGCCGCCGGTTCGGAAAGGTACGACGTGGCGACTCGGGCGCTCGACACGCGAGCGAGGGTTCGCGCGAGCTCGTCAGGGACTTTGGTATCGAAGTAGCTCGTCCCGACTCGCGGGAGTTCCGTCGCGGGGATGCCGAGACCGTCGAGGGTGCGTTCGGGCGACCGCGACGCCGCGGCGATGCCGAGGAACACGCGATGATAGGCGTTGATGCTCCGAAACCGCGCGACGTCGCCGCCCGCGAAGTACGCGACGGGAACCGCGGCGATGAGGGCCGCTCCGAGTGCCCCCACAAAAAATACACGCGTCGTCTTCGGTGTCGAAGGCCGCGCGGCGAAGCGCCTGAATCGACCCGCGACGACGCCGACGACCGTGAGCGGCACCAGCGCGGCCGGCGCGCGCGAGAATCCGACGGCGAGCGTCAGCAGCGCGAACAGAACGGCGGCGGCGGCGCGCTCGGTCGTCGTCATCCGGCGTCGCGTGCGACGCGCGAACGGATCGAGCGCGACGAACGCTGCGGTCAACCCGACGATGCCGATGAGCTCCGGCGTTTCGGTCGAGAAGGCGTTGAAGTACGCGAGGCGCGTGGGATCGAGGAGCGACCACGCCAAGAGCAAGACCAGGCTGCTCGGCACTCCGGCGAACACGGCGCCACCGAGCACCGCCGCCGCGAACACGAGATAGACGAGCCCGAGTTGGTGGAGCGCGAACCGATCGACGTCTTTGCCGAAGACAACCCGAACGGGGCGCGCCACGACGGCGCACAGCGCGGCCGTCGTCGTCGTTCGATCGAGCGATGGCGCGCCGGTGAGCGCATAGTCCGGGTGGACGACGGGGTGCTTCGGGTCGACCGCGGGGACGCCAATGCCGGCCAAGTCGGCGACGCGGTAGAAGTCGCCGCGATCCGGCGCGCCGTAGACCGGCGTTCCGAGCACGAGCACGACCGCCCACAGGAAGAGCGCCACAGCAGTGAGGAGCGCGACGCCATTCACGAACCGCGCCACCAGTGTTCCGCGCTCGCGCTGCATCGGATGCCGCTCCCGAGTGTGTCAGATCGCAGACCGTTCTCGCGGTCTTTCGCGCGAAGCGGGCCGCGGGCGCCGTGGTATTTCTGTCGATCGTGGCTCTCCGCGCGCTCCGTCGGGCCGCTCGGCTCGCCGATCGCTCGGCGTTCGGCGCTCGCCTCTCGCGTTCGGGCTATCGGTTCGTCGCGGACGTTGCCGCGCGTCTCTTCGGACGACTCGACGGCGTCGACGGCGTGTACCTGACGGGATCGCTCACGCGACCCGAGTCGCTCGCGCCCGGTTATTCGGACATCGACCTGGTGCTCGCCGTGAGTACGGCGTCGCTCGCCGACGAGCTCCGGCTTCGAAACGATATCGCGCGCGTTCAACGCCGTTTGAACGCGTTCGGGCCGTTGTTCAAGAACGTGGACTATGTCGACCTCGACGATCTCGACCTGTACCGGCGCTACGGCGACGCGTGGGCGCTCGACCTGGATCGGCGCTGGGTCTTCCTCGGCGGCGTCGATCGGCGAGACGCGGCGCGCCGGCCTTCCGGCGACGCCGTTCGCCAGGAGCGACTCGTGCGCGCGCTCCGACGATGGTTCAAGGCCGGCCCGGCGCTCCTCGATCCGCACGATTCGCGGGAGGCGTTCATTCGGGATCGCGGCGCGGAGCGGCTTCTCGCCGACGCGCTCGCGGCGCTCACCGGGCGCGATCGACTGGACCCCCTCCGGACCTTGCTCTCTGCCGCCGCGGCGTGGGACGCGCCAGCCCTTCGGCGGCTCGCACGGGATAACGAGCACGCTTCGCCGCTCGCCCCCGTCGCGCGATGGAGCTCGACGCTCGCGCCCGAGCGCACGACGTTGCTCGAGGCCGCCCTCGAAGCGATCGATCTAGCGGCGGCCGACGTCGCTCGGGGCGGCTCGCTCGCGAAGATCGCCGCCCCCGTCGTGTCGTCGAGAACGGAGCTCCGCGACGCCGCGCGCACCGCGCACACGATGGGTTTCGAAGCGACGGTGCTCGCCCTCCGCGCGCCGCGCGACGGCGTCATCCTGATATTGGACGGAGAAAACCGCTCGGCTCCGGATCGCCTCCGGCGTCATCGGGCCATGCTCGACGAGCTCGGACAGCTTCCGGAGGCGCAGTTTCCGTGGGCTCGCTGGCCCGTGCTGGTCACGCCGTCGATGTGGCGCGCGGGCGTCCTCTTCGAACCCTCGCTCGAGGGTGCCGCGACGTTCGTCGCCGATGCGAGCGCGTCGCTTCCCGAGGTGTGGGTTCCCGCGTCGTTCGAACGTCGCGAGCTCGAGCTCCGACGTCGCCTGGCCAAGATCGTGCGCGCGCGAGGCAGGCGCTTTCGGGCTCACCGCGGCGCGACGGCGACGCTCGACGCCGAACGAGCCCTCATCGCGGCGCTTCGTGACGAACTTGCGGCGTGGCGGCGTGAGGTCGCACGCTGATGGGGCGCAGGAGCGCGCGCCCGATGCTCGACGGAACGCCGCTTTCGTCGGGATCGGTGCTGAGGAGCCGCGCCACGTAGACCTGGCCGAAGCCGAACCACGCCGCGAGCGGTAAGAGCGACGCGAGCGAACGGAGGCCGAGCTTGAGCCCGACGTTGGACGCGCCGCTCAAGCGCGCGACCTGTCCGTTGAGAAACGCCGGCCAGGCGTAGCGGCGGAGAATGTCGTCGAAGTCGGGGGCTTCGAGGCCGACCGCGGTGATCACGAGCGCGTTGGCGATCGAGACCGCACCGAGGACCAAGATCGGAATGCGGAGCCACCGCGTTCTCCACGCGCGCGCGATGCCGAGGCCGAGGAACGCGAGCGCGGGCACGAGATGTCGTGGCCCTGCCGCCGCGCCGCCCCACCACATGTAGTAACCCGCGTTCAACCAGAGCATCGCGCCGAACACGACGAGCCCGATGCGCGCCGCGGGGTCCTTGTCGCGGACGGCGGCGACGCCGAGGCCGCCGAGTCCGACCAGGGCGACCGGCGCGATGTAGAACAATCCACGCCGGGTGCCGAACGAAAGTCCCCACAACGCCTCCCACGACGGCAAGCGGACCCCCAACAAGCCGAGAGCGTGCCCCGCGGCGAATTCAGGGCGGGCGATGAACGAGTAGCCCGTCTTCCACGGCGCGCCGAAACAGATGGCCTGGTAGAGCCCGATGACGAAGAGCGGACCGAGCGCGCCGAGCGACAGATCGAAGAGCGCCGCCGCGACTTGCCGGCGTTCGAGGCGCAAGAGAAACCACGCGCCGATGAGCACGGCGGGCACCGCGGTCAGGTATTCGTTTCCGGGGGCGGCGGCGAGGCAGGCACCGGCGAAGCGAACGGCGCGCGCGCGTCGACCGCTTTCGGGCGACGCATCGTCGAGCAACATGACCGCGCAAACGAGACACGCGGCCGCGACTTCGTGGCCGTAGAAGCTCGTCGCGTAGGGCAAGAGCGGCGTGCCGAGGACGGCGAGCTCCGATCCGACCAGTGCAGAGGTCGGTGTACCGCGACGTCGGAGCAGCTCGAACAGTGCGACGGCGACGACCGCACCGGCGATGCCCGCGGTCGCGATCGAGCAGATGTAGAGCGCCTGCTGGAACGGCCGATTCACGACGACCCGTTTTGCCGGGATCGCGGGTGTTTCGATGGCGCGAAAACGAGGCGAGAGCCCGCGGGCGCGGTGGAAGAGATGAACGACCGCGTACGGCACCACGGCGATGAGCGACGGGAGCGGCGCCTTGTCGGTGTACCAATGCGACGCTCGGCGGGAGCGATCGCCCGTCGAGGCGACGAAGGCGTCGATCGACAACGTATGATTCTCGACGACCGCGCGAGTGAGACCGAAACGCGACGCGGGACTCCACGTCGCCGCGGGCACGAAGAATGTGACGATCCCCATGAGCCACACGGCGTAGGCCCATAAGAACGCGCGGCGCGCAGACCGCTCCATCTTGGCAGTATCCTCGTTTTTTCGCGGAACCGGCAGCCAAAAAGGAGGGACCGGCGGGGGCTACGGGTGTGTGTTCCGGGCGTATGTTCCCGGCGCGCGTTACAGCCGTGCGTCCGACGTCACGGCCATTGCTTCAAGGTCGCATTGCCGTTGCCGTTGCCATTGCCGTTGCCGTTGCCGTTGGGGTTGGGGTTGGCGCTCGGGATTGCACGCGTCACGCGAGCGACGACCCGTTCGAGCTCGGTGAGGTCGAACGGTTTCGACATCTTCGGATTCGGCACCTTCGCGAGGAACTGGGCCGCGCGGTCGGTGAAAGCGCCGCCGGTCATGAACACGATGCGCGCTTCCATACCGGGGCGCTGCTCCCGGAGGGCATCGTACAGGTCCATCCCCGACATGCGCGGCATGAGCACGTCACAGAAGATCAGGTCGAATTCCTGCCCCGATAAAATGTGATCCAGCGCGGTCTGAGCGGCGGTGGCCACGGTGACGTCGTGAGCATCCGCGAGCGCGCGCCGAAGCATGTCGGCAACGAGCGGCTCGTCGTCGACCACGAGGACGCGGGCGCGTCCGGGCGACGGGTGGAGATCGGGCGGCGGCGGAGCGCTCCCCTCCGGCGACGAGGCGAGATCGGGCGCCGTCAACGCCGGGAGCGACACGCGGAACGTCGTTCCTTTGCCGACCGCGCTCGAAACGGTGATCTCGCCGCCGAGCGCGGTGATGATCCCGCGAGAAATCGGCAGTCCGAGCCCGGTTCCGACGCCTCGCGGCTTCGTCGTGAAAAAGGGATCGAAGACGCGGGTCAAAATATCGGGCGGGATCCCCGACCCCGTGTCGGACACTTCGACGACCACGCGATCGGCCTCGAAGCGCACCGATGCACTCACCTGATTGCCGTCGGGGTTCCCGTCGGAGATGGCCTGCGCTGCGTTGACGAGCAGGTTCACGAAGACTTGCTCGAGCCGGGTCGCGCTTCCGTCGACCAACGGCACGTGCTCGTAGCTCTCCACGATCCGAGCTCGGTGACGGATCTGAGTGCTGGCGACTTTGACGGCAGAGGCGACCGCGCGGGTTACCGAGACCGGACCGCGCTCGACCTGCTCGGGCCGGCCGAATGTACGGAGATCTCCTACGATGGAGCTCACGCGGCGCGCGCCGTGCTCGGCCTCGGCGAGGCGCTCGAGCAAGAAGGCGAGCCGCGACGGGCTGCCGTCGAAGCGCGGCAGTTCGCGCATCACGTACTGCAGGTTCAGCATCAGATACGCGAGCGGGTTATTGATTTCGTGCGCGACGCCCGCAGCGAGCGTTCCCATCGCCGCGAGGCGGTCGGCGCGGATGAGTTGCGCCTGGATCCTCCGCCGTTCGGTCAAGTCGCGCGCGATGCCGAGGAGGGCACGCTCGCCATCCCATTCGAGCCCGATGACACGGAGCTCCACGGGAACGTAGAGTCCGTCGCTCCGCGCGAGGCGAATGCGAATGGGCGGTTCGGGTCGATCGCCCTCGAGCAGGAGCCGGCTGATGCGCCGGACTTGGAGCAGGTTTTCGGGGTGCACCTGCTCGCTCACCTTGCGCTCGATGACACCCTGCATCGTCTCATAACCGAGCATGCGCACGAGCGCCGGGTTCGCGTACACGATGCGGTGCTCCGTCCCGAGCGCGATCGCGTCGGGGGCGGCGTCGAGCAACCGCCGAAAGCGCGCTTCCGACTCGGCGAGCGCGCGCTCCGCCTCGTGGCGCCCGGAAGCGTCGTAGAGAAACAATACCGCGGCGGTTCTGCCGTCGATCCTCGTGCGGCTCGCGATGACCCGAAGAGTGCGCGGACCTGCCGCGTGGGCGAACTCGACCGCGTCGAGCACGAGCGGCGCCTCCGACGCGTCGCACTCGAACCAGCGACGCAGACGGCTCGACTGGGTGTCGTCGAGTCCGAGATCGTCCGGGACGCGATCGATCGATTTGCCGAACAGGAGCGCGGCGCGCTGGTTCGTGAACTCCGAGCGCCAGTTTTCCCCTTCGGGGACCGCGACGACCACGCCGACGTTCGCTCGTTCCGCGGCTCGCACCAGGGCGGGCGCGAAGCCGGCGGAGGGCGGGTGCGACGCGAGCGACACCGCGCGACTATATCGCCAATTGCGCTGGTTCGCGGCTTGGACGCCCGCCCTTCACCCGGACTCGCCGTTCGACTTTCGAGTCGCGGTCGGCTTCTCGGACCGCTCGCGTCGGGCCTGCGGGTTGCCGAGACGGCATCCGTCATTTAGAACGCCGAGCGATGCGGCAGCTCGCTCAGCTCGTCCAGGTGGCGTTCATCTTCGTGGCGGCGTTCGCCGTCTACTCGTTCGTCGCGACGGCTCGCGACGGCGAACGACGGAGCGCTTGTGGGCCGCTGTGCCACCTCCAGCCCAACTACGCCGGTGAGAACCGTCTCGCCCCCGACTTCGAGCTCGACACCACGCGGCGCGGCAAGGTCCGGCTTTCGAGCTTTCGCGGCAAAGTCGTCATCCTGAATTTCTGGACGAAAAATTGCCGGCCGTGCCTCGAAGAAATGCCGTCGCTCGGCGAGCTCGCACAGTCGCTCCGCGACGAACCGGACATCGCCGTCCTAGCGGTCTCGACCGACGAGAGCGTCGAGGACGTGCAAAATACCCTGCGTTCGGTGCTCGGACGCGACCCGCCCTTCGTCGCGGCCGTCGATCCGGAGTCGGCCGTCGTGGCCGGCAAGTACGGCACGCGTCTCTACCCCGAGACTTGGCTCGTCGACGCAAACGGCGTCATCCGGGCGCGCTTCGACGGCGCGCGCGACTGGACGAGCTCGATGGTGCTCGACCTCGTCAAGAGCATCCGCGATCCGATCTCGTGCTCGGTCGAGTTCGAGAACGGGCGGAGCATCGGCGACGAAGCGTCGGTGTGCGAGGACATCGCGGGGTAGGCACGGCACTAGCGCCCCGCCTCGTTCTGCTGGATCGTCCGGGGGACACCGTGTAGCGTTCCGTCATGCGGATCGAGACCGCGACCATTCGCCGGCTACGAGATGCGCTGTTGCAGAGCGGTCGCCGGGACAGCGGGGTCTTGTCGCCCGCTTACGAGACGTTGGCTCGCGCGGGGGTGCTCACCGCCGAAGAGCACGCCTTGCTCGTCCATGTGGACCCCGTGGCCGAGACGATGTTCCTCATGATGGCCGCCGACGGGAAGATCACCGAGAACGAGCGCGACGCGATCCGCGGCGCGATTCGCGGACTGTCCGATCTGCAGCTTCACGACGGCACCGTGAAGGTCATGCTCGAGAACTACGAACGAACCCTGAAACTCGAGGGGCGCGAGGCGCGGCTCAAGCACATCGCAGATTCGTTGAAGGACACCCCGAGCGACGCCGAGGGTGCGTTCGCGCTCGCGGCGGCCGTCGCACTGGCGGATGACGAGGTCGCCGACGAGGAGCGGGGGCTGGTGAGCGAGCTCGCTCGGTGGTTCGGGATCACGCGCGAGCGCGCGTCGGTCATTTTGGACGAGCTCGAAGAAGACAAGTCCGGCGGAACGTAGGCTGTTTTTTCGACGATCCGCTGCGAGCGCGCCGGCGGATTCTGCGATAGCTTCCGCCGCATGAGAGTTGCTGTCGTCGGGTCGGGCTACGTCGGTCTCGTCCTCGGAGCTTGTATCGCGGACGCCGGGAACGACGTGGTGTGCGTCGACGTCGATCAGAAGAAGATCGAGCGCCTCAAGGGCGGGGACGTTCCGTTCTTCGAGCCTGGTCTGGAAGATCTGATCAAACGGAACCATCCGTCGCGCCTCCGCTTCACGTCCGATCTCGAGAGCGCGCTCGATCGGCGATCGATCGTGTTCGTCGCCGTCGGCACTCCCCCGAGCGAGGACGGCTCCGCCGATCTGTCGCACGTCCTCACGGTCGCGCGCGATGTCGCGCGCCTGGCGAAGTCGGACGTCGTGCTCGTCTTGAAGAGCACGGTTCCCGTCGGCACGAACGAAAAGGTGAGCGAGCTCGTGCGCCGCGAGAGCAAGCAGCGCATCTCCGTCGTGAGTAACCCCGAATTCCTGAAGGAGGGCGACGCGGTCTCCGATTTCTTGAAGCCGGATCGCGTGGTGGTCGGCACCAACGACGACCGCGCCTTCGAGCTCCTCTCGCGCCTCTATGCACCGTTCAACCGGCAACGGTCTCGATTGATCCGCATGAGCCCGAAGAGCGCGGAGATCGTGAAATACGCGGCCAACGCCCTCCTCGCGACGCGCATTTCGTTCATGAACGAGATCGCCGCGCTCTGCGACGCGGCCGGCGGCGACGTCGAAGACGTCCGTGTCGCGCTCGGCGCCGATCATCGCCTCGGCTATCACTTTCTCTATCCGGGGCTCGGCTTCGGCGGCAGTTGCTTTCCGAAAGATCTGCGCGCGCTAGTCCGCACCGGTGACGAGCTCGGGCTTCGCCTCGAGCTTCCCCGCGCTTCCGTCGCCGTGAACGATACTTTGGTCGGTTCGACCTTGAAGCGACTCGAGGAAGCGCTCGGCGGCCTGGCCGGGAAGACGATCTGCATCTGGGGTCTCGCGTTCAAGCCGAAAACGGACGACATTCGCGAAGCTCCGGCCCTTCGCTTGATCGAGCTCCTCGTCGAGAAGGGGGCTGACGTGCGCGCGACGGATCCCGCGGCGCTCGAACCGACGCGCGCGCGTCTCGAGAGCCACGGGATCGCCGGGCGGGTCGTGCTCTGTGAGGATGCCTATGAAGCGGCGACCGGCGCGGACGCGCTCGTCGTGGCGACGGAATGGTCCGACTATCGCTCGCCCGATGCGGAGCGGCTCCGCCGCTGCATGCGCGGTCGCTTCGTGTACGACGGCCGAAACACGCTCATTCCGGAAGAAATGGTCGAGGCCGGGCTCATCTATCGTGGCGTCGGTCGACCGCGCCGCGGCGGCTGACGACGCCTGCGTGTCGCCGTCCCAGTGCCCCGCGACCACGCGTTCAGGGCAAAGCGCGCTCGTCGAGCACGCGCACCAGCTCGTCGTGGATTTTGCCGTTCGACAGGACGATGTGACCTCGGCTCAGGTCAGGGACGCCGCCCGAGAGCGACGTCAACGTAGCGCCCGCCGCGAGCGCGATCGCGGCGCCGCCGGCGACGTCCCAGACGTGGAGCTCGCGCTCCCAGTACGCGTCGTACGTCCCGTCGGCGACGAAGCAGCAGTCGATCGCCGCCGAGCCGCAGCGCCGGATGCCTTGTGCCTCCTGGATCACCGTCGCGAACGCGACCAGGTTATTCTCCGGAGCGGTCGAGCGGTCGAGCGGGAACCCCGTTCCGAGAAGCGAGCTCCGGAGCGTCTCGGTGGAGCTCACGGTGCACGCAACGCCGTTTCGAAAAGCCCCGAGGCCTCGCCCGCCCCACCAGTCGATCCCGATGACCGGCGCCACCACCGCTCCAGCGACCGGGCCGTGTTCGTCGATCGCGCCGATGCTGACGCAAAAGACAGGGTGACCGTGCACGTAGTTCATCGTCCCATCGAGCGGATCGCAGAACCACGTGAGGCCGCTCGGCGTGCCCCCGCGCTCTTCGCCGACCACCGGAATGCCCGGCGTTTTTCGCGACAAGAGCTCGCGGATCAACGCCTCGCTCTTCAAGTCGAACTCGGTGACCAGATCCTTGGCGGCCTTTTCGTTTGCGTGCGGGCGACTCCGATAGCCCTCGAGCAGTACCTTCGCCGCTTCGGCGCCCACCTCGCGAGCTACCTCGACCAATTTCGCCGGCGACGGAGCGTCCATGGCTCGGCCTTATAGCGGTTCCCACTCGAATTGACCGTCCGCTAGTTCTTGCCCCCACAGGGTAAGGGTCGAAAACCGGCTCCGTTTCGGCGCTCCCCTCAAAACGAGAGCAAGGCGGGGACATCGCCGGAGACGAGCACGGCGTGCTGAGCCGGGCCATCCGCGTAGCCCATCACGAACGACTGTGCGACGCCGCTGCCGCCCACACCCACGGTCACCGTAGGGCTCGTGGTGCTTCCGATCTTCGACACGCTTTCGACCGTCGCGAGACCGACCGACGAGACCGTCACGACGAGCGCGGTCGAACCGTCGATGAGGCCCACGGCTTTGCTACCGGTCGTCGCCGAACCGACGCTCGTTCCGGACGTCGCGGTCCCGCACGTGTCGCTCGCGTCGATGGTGTCGAAATACAGAATATTCGTCGAACTGGGAGAGACGACCCACGCGATGCTGCTCCCGTACACCGCCGTGGGCCCGTTTTGGTCGGGGGGGAACGTCATCGCGCACCCCGCGCCGAGCGTCGGTGACGGTAGCGACACGCGATGGATGAAGCTCGCGGTGCCGGAGCTCGTGCGGAACACGAAGCTGCTTCCATCCGACGAAACCTTGTAGATCGCCTTCAGCGTCGACTCGGTTTGGACGGTACTTTGCCCGGAAAACAGGGCGCTCGCCGACGCGCCCGACGTGGCGTTGCCGATCAAAAAGTACCCCCCGGCGGAGGCACCGGTGAGTGCGCCCGTCGGGTGGCTGATCGTCGGATTCGCAGGCGTCTGGCTGACGAAGCCGGTCGACGTCGGCAGCTCGTACACGCCGCCGTTCACCACCACGAACACCGAGGTCGCCGTGGCGCCGAAGCAGTTTGGCTCCACCGTACCCGGCGGCAACTGAAGACCGGCAGCGACCACTCCAGTGGTCGGATTGAGCGCGTAAAATTCGTGATCCTTCGCGTCGAGAAGGAAAAACGACGTTCCATTCCAGGCAGCCGCGGTGACGTTGCCGACCTGCGTGCCCGAGAGCGTCTGGGAAACCGGCGTGGGTGGACCGCCCGTGCTCGTCGTCCCGCCGGTAGCCGATGTGCCGCCGGTAGCCGATGTGCCGCCGGTAGCCGATGTGCCGCCGGATGCCGATGTGCCGCCGGTAGCCGATGTGCCGCCGGTAGCCGATGTGCCGCCGGTAGCCGATGTGCCCCCCGTTGCTTTCGTACCTCCCGTTGCCGTCGTGCCGCCACTCGCGGTCGCGCCGCCGGACGCAGTGCCCCCCGATCCTGGTGCTCCGCCACTCCCGGATGCGCCGCCAGATGCATTACCACCGGAGCCTGTCGCGCCGCCGGTCACGACGGTTCCCGAGCCGCCCGAGCCCCCCGTGCCGGTCAGCGCCCCCGCACCCCCGGAACCGCCCAGCGGATTCGTGCCGCCGAAGCCGCCCGCACCCCCGGATTCGACGCCGCCAGAACCCGCGCCCGAACCACCCGCGACGTTCGTCGAAGGGTTACCGCCGGTCGCGCCGCTACCACCAGTCGTCCCGCCGGTCGCGGCACTGCTGCCGTCCCGCGACTCGAATCGGTAGCCGTCCACTCCGGAGCTGCAGGCCGTGGCGAGCCAGGACAACGCGGCAATGACCCAGCCGCGACGCATCCGCCTCCCGCCCCGGCCGAAGTCGACCATCGTCCGATCTTTCCTGCTCCCCGTCCCGCGCGCAAGCCCCGCGGGCCGAGATTTGTCATGATGCGCGGGCGAAGGGAGCACCTTGGGACATCGCCATGGCGGAGCGGGAAGAAATCCGCATGCCGGAAGAGCCGGCACGACTCATTCAGCACGGCCCCATCGACGTGCTCATTACCTTGTCCTTACCGAGCGGCGAAGCGCGCGCGGTGCTGCAAGGGCGCACGAGCACGCAGCATTTGCGTGCGAACGGCGTGATCGTCGCGGTGCGGCCGCCGCTCGACGCGTCGCGCATGCCGCCGCTCCGGCGTTCGGACGCGGTCTGTACTCGCTTTCGCCGGAGCGGCGAAAGTCTCGAAGCGACCGGCGTCGTTTCGTGGGTGCGGCCGAAGGCGTTCCTGCCGAGCGGCCTCGCGGTTTCGCTCATCGGGATCACGTTCGACGGCGATGCCGATGCCACGTTGCTCGAGGTGAACGCGTTCCTCGCGCTGCCGAGCCTTCCGCCGTCCTCGCGGCGTTCGTGAGACTCAGGCGCGCGCGCCGAAGAGCGCCGCGCCGAGGATCTTCGCGAGGCCCCGGATCGATGCCGGGTCGCTCGGGTACTCGAGCTGTCTCGGAATGCGGACGAGGTTCGCCGCGATGCCGTTACCGATGCGTTCGAGCGCGTCGGCTTGCACCGTCTCTGTCGCTGCGCGACGCCGTGCCACGGCGACGGCGTCGTCGGCGGGATCGCCCGCGGCGAGGTTCTGAGGTTTCGCGAGCTCGGCACGCTCCCGAACGTCGAAGAGGGCGTCGATGACCTGGTTCACGATGACCGTCGCGATCGGAAGACGGAGCTCTGTCGTGATCGCCTCGGCGAGCTCGATCGACTCGCTCGCCGGCATTTCTTCCGGCAAGGCGACGATGACGACGCCACTCTCGGCCGGGTTCTGAAACATCGTCCACGCGCGTTCGGCGTCGCGCCGAAGAATTCCCGGGGGCACGACGTCGACGATCACCTTGGGAACCCGAAGCATGTCGAGGCCATGCCCGGTCGCCGGAGCGTCGAACAACACGACGTCGAACCGCGGCCGCCCGTTCGCGTCGGTCTCCGTCGAGTGAAACCACGCCTTTCCCAAGATCGCCCACTGGTGGAGGCCCGGCACGGCGGCGAAGAAGCCCTTGACGTACTTGTTGCCGAAAACCGCGTTGTATACGGTTCGGCTCCGGAGAATCATCTCGCCGTACTCGCGGAGCGCCGCTTCCGGGCTAATCTTCACCGCGAAGATGTTCGTCGCCACCGACGAGATGTCCCCGCCGATCGGGGCCACGCCGAAAAGCTCCGAGATGCGCTCTTTCGGTTCACTCGCAGCGATGAGAACGCGACGCCCGCGTTCGGCGAGCGCCACCGCGAGCGTGGCGGTCATCGTAGTTTTGCCGGTTCCGCCTTTACCCGTGACGAACAAGAATCGGCGTTGGTCGAGCGCGGTCATACTGAGTGCGGGCACGTCTCGTGTCCGCTCCAGGCAAGCGTCTTTCTACCTCAAACTCCGAGAGCGCACCGTATGAAAGTCGCCCTCATGCAGCTCAACCCGACCTTGGGTGCCCTCGGCAACAACGCCGACCGACTCCTCGACATGGTCGTCCGTGCGCACGCGGCGGGCGCCGAGCTCGCGGTGGGCCCCGAGCTGGGGCTCATCGGCTATCCGCCGCGGGATCTCCTCGATCGACCGAGCTTCGTCGCGGCCGTCGAACGCGAACGACGTCGCGTGCTCGAGCGGATGCCGGCAGGTATCACCGTCGCGTTCGGCACTGCATTTCCGAGCGACCGCTTGCTCTCGAACGCCGCGGTCATCGCGCGCGACGGGGCGATGCTCGCCGTCGCCAAGAAGCGGCTGCTCCCGACGTACGACGTCTTCGACGACGCGCGCCATTTCGAACCGGGCCGCGAAGCGACGACGCTCTCCATCGGCGACAAGCGCATGACCTTCACGATTTGCGAAGACGCGTGGGGCAAAGTGGACGGCGTCGGAGGGCGTTACGCCGACGATCCGCTCGACACCGTGTCACCCGCGACCGCGGACGTCCTCGTGAATCTCTCCGCGAGTCCCTTCACGTTGAACAAGCTCGCGTTCCGGCCGGAGCTGTTCTCGGACATCGCAAAGAAGCACCGCGTCGCGGTCGTCCTCGTCAACCAAGTCGGCGGAAACGACGAGCTGGTCTTCGACGGAAGGAGCAGCGTGTGGAATGCGAAAGGCGAGCTCCTGGCTCGCGCGCCGATGTTCGAAGAAGCGCTCGAGGTCGTCGAGCTCGACGTTCCGGGCGCCGTCGCCGCGCAGGCGGAGAGCCGCGCCGAAGCGGCGTATCGCGCGCTCGTGCTCGGCGTGCGCGACTACGCTGCGAAATGCGGATTTCGGCGCGCCGTCATCGGCCTCTCCGGCGGCATCGACTCCGCCCTCGTCGCGACGATCGCCGCGGACGCGCTCGGCGAAAAGAACGTCACCGGCGTCTCCATGCCGACCCGGTACTCGTCGGAGGGGTCGCTCGCCGACGCCCGGGCGCTCGCGAAGAACCTCGGCATCGCCTACGAGGTCGTCGACATCGATCCGATTTTTGGGGGTTACCTGGAGCGCCTCGGGCCGTTCGTGGAACGGCTCGGAGCGGCCGGGCCCGGCGACGTCACGTGGGAAAATGTGCAGGCCCGCATCCGCGGCGCGACGTTGATGGCCGCGTCGAACCGCACCGGCGCGATCGTGCTGACCACCGGGAACAAGAGCGAGGTCGCGGTCGGTTACTGCACGCTGTACGGCGACATGGTCGGCGGTCTTTCGGTGATTAGCGACGTGCCCAAAGTCATGGTCTACGAGATCGCCCGATGGGTGAACCGCGACGGCCCGCGTATCCCCCAAAATTCAATCGACAAGGCCCCGAGCGCGGAGCTCAGACCCGATCAAAAGGATCAGGATTCGCTCCCGGCGTACGAAGTGCTCGACCCGATCCTCGAGCTTTACGTCGAAAAAGGGCTCGGGAAGGACGCGATCGTCGAGCGCGGGTTCGACCCCGCAGTGGTCTCGCGGGTGCTTCACATGGTGCGCGCGAGTGAGTACAAGAGACGCCAAGCAGCGCCGGGTCTCATCATCACGAGCAAGGCATTCGGTCCCGGTCGTCGCGTTCCACTTGCTCAGGGGTTCGTCGAGGAATGAGTTCGAAAATCGAGGGAGCGATCATCGCCGTCGTCGCGGCCTGGTGCTCGCTACACTGCAAAAGCGACGGCAACACGAAGCAAACCGGCGCGCCGGTGGCGAGTGAGCGCCCGCCCCCCACGATGCTGACGCTCCCCCACGCTCCTGCCCCGCGCCAGGGCCCCGCGCCTCGCATCGTGCCGACGTCGTGGCCCGTCGCGAGTGGACCGGCGATGGCGATCCTCGCTGGCAAGGGCGTCGGGCCGATCCGCTTCGGCGCGACCGTCGCGACCATCGAGCGGCTCATGGCAGCGCCGTGTGAAACGCGCGACGCCGACGCGTGTCGCTACTACGCACGCGGCATCGAGTTTCTGCTGAAGGACGGCGTGGTGAAAGAGATGCACATCTCGCGTCCCGGCCGCCCCGCGCCGAAGGGGTTCGTCTACGGCATTTTCAACGGCTCGACCCCGGAAGGCGTCACCACGCTCGTCCTCGAACGCGCCGTGCCCGGGCTCATCGGCGCGCCGACGAAAAAAGAAACCATCGCCGACGGCGGCTCGAACGGCACCGTCGAGAGCTGGCAATACCCAGGAATGCGCGTCGATTTCGATCGGACGGAGAACAAGGTCGTGGTCGGCGAAATCGTCCTCGTGAAGAACTAAGCGCGATCTCCTGGCCGGCTCCGCTCCCGCTCTCCCCCTTGCCTCTAGCTCTAGCTCTAGCTCTAGCTCTAGCCCGAGCTCCAGCTTGCCCGCGCTCACTCCTCGCGAACGCGTCGCCGCTCTTGAATCATGTGCTGCGTGATGGCCCGCTGAGCTTCGGTGGGCTCGACCAGGGTCCACACGTCGTGGGCGCGGCGCGTGCCGGCGTTTTCGAGCAGGATGTCCGCGGCGCGTTCGGGTGGGATCGCGTCGAAGTGACGACCGGGCAGCTCGACGAGGGCCGTTCTCGCGCGGAGGCCTTCGAGGGTCTCGAGGATCCGCTCGACGACGACGCGAAACGCCGGCTCGTCGAACTCCGCCGCGGGTCCGATGCCGAAGAAGAGCAACTTGTCGAAGGGGAGCTTCGGTTTTCCAGGGACGAGCAGGACTTCGCCGCTCTCGCCGGTCGCGAAACCGGCGTGGATGAGTCGCGAGATCCGTCCCGCGAGACGCCAATCGACGAGGCCTGCGAGCCCGTGCGGCGGCCGCTCGTCCGAGGCGATCGCGGCGACGAGCACTTCGGTTCCGGCGAGGTCGAGGCGCCTCAGATTCGGGGTCGTGAAGCGCAGATCCACCGCTACCGGTCCGCGTCTTTCGGGCGCTCGTTCTCGAGGAGCCTCCCGGTGTCGTCCGCCACGCGGGCGAGGACGCCGTTCACGAACGCGCCGCTCTCCTCGGTTCCGAATCGCTTCGCGAGCTCGACGGCCTCGTCGAGGATCACCGCGCGCGGGACGTCGGGCCGCCGCATGAGCTCCCACGCGCCGATGCGGAGCACGTTGCGATCGACTCGCGTCATCCGTTCGAGGCGCCAGTGGTCGCTCGCGCGCGTCACTTGCTCGTCCACGGCCGGACGATCGGCGGACACGCCGCGCACGACTTCTTCCGCGTAGCTTTTTCCTTCTGCGTCGCCTGGAAATTCGCGCCAGAAATTCCGGATCGCTTCGCCGATCGGCGCCCCGGCGGCCTCGATGGCAAAGAGGATCTGGAGAGCTGCCTCTCGTCCGCTCGATCGCGCTCCCACGGCGGCCTCGGCTCAGAGGCCCGCTTGCGCGAGCTCCGCGGCGAGCGACACCATCTCGATCGCGGCGATCGCCGCGTCGGCGCCCTTGTTTCCGGCCTTCGTGCCGGCGCGTTCGACCGCTTGCTCGATGGTATCCGTCGTGAGCACGCCGAACGAAACGTAGACGCCGGTCTCCATCGACGCTTGCGCGACGCCCTTCGCGACCTCGCCCGCGACGTAGTCGAAGTGCGGCGTGCCGCCGCGGATCACGGCGCCCACGGCGACGATCGCGTCGAACCGCTTCGAGCGCGCAAGCCGGAGACAGGTGTGTGGAATCTCCCAGGACCCCGGCACGCGTACGACCGTGAGGTGGTCGGGTTCGGCGCCGTGACGGACGAGCGCGTCCTTCGCTCCGAGCACGAGCTGCTCGACGATGAAGGCGTTGAAGCGCGCCGCCACGATGGCGAACCGCGTGCCCTTCGGAACGATGAGCGCGCCGGAAAACTCGGCAGGGAGCGCGTCGCTTTTCTTGCTGGCCATGAATCTCGGCGACCCTATCATCGAACGGCGAACAACGCCTTCGAGCGCTCGCGGATCATCGCCCCTTCTTTTCGAGAAGCGGAACCGTCTCGACGATTTCCAGGCCGTAGCCGCGAATGCCGGCGATTTTCCGGGGATTGTTCGTCAAGAGGCGGAGCTTATGCAAGCCGAGCTCGCGCAGGATCTGCGCGCCGAGGCCGAACTCGCGGAGCGCGCTGCGGTGCGGAATCTCGTTCGTCGGATTCGACGGCTCGGGCGGCTTCGTCGGGTCCGAGCGCACCGCGAGCGTGTCGAGCTGTCCGCGCAAATCGCTCTTCGCGGGCAGGTAGACGATGACGCCTTTGCCTTCGCGTTCGATGATGTCGATGGCCTCGCGCAGGTTCTGGCCGCCCTCGAACACGCTCGAACTGAACAGATCGCCGATGAGCGAGCCGCCGTGCATCCGGCAAAATACGGGCTCTTCGGGGTTCGGTTCGCCTTTGACGAGCGCGAGGAACTGTCGTCCGTCGCTCGGCGCGTCGTACACGATGGCCTTCCACTCCGTGCCGGTGCGATCGAGCCGGATCGGCCGCTCGTCGATGCGATCGACGAGCCGCTCCGTCTGCAGCCGGTAACGAATGAGGTCGGCGATCGTGAGGATCCGGAGGCCGTGGGTGCGCGCGAAGATCTCGAGATCCGCGAAGCGCGCCATCGTCCCATCGTCGTTCATGATCTCGCAGATGACGCCCGCCGGAAGGCGACCGGCGAGGCGCGCGAGATCCACCGACCCCTCCGTCTGACCCGTCCTCACGAGGACGCCGCCGCGCTGCGCGCGCAAGGGAAATACGTGGCCCGGCGTCACGAGGTCGTCGGGGCGCGACTGCGGATTGATGCAGACTTGCACCGTGCGCGAGCGATCCGCGGCGCTGATTCCGGTCGTCACGCCGTGCCGCGCCTCGACGCTGACGGTGAAGGCCGTCCCGAACTGCGGCCCGCCGCGCCATTTCGGCGCCTGCATCATCGGGAGCTCGAGTCGCTCGACCTGTTCTTCGGTGAGCGTGACGCAGATGAGTCCGCGCCCGTATTTGGCCATGAAGTTGACGGCTTCCGGCGTGATTTGATCGGCGGCCATCGTGAGGTCGCCTTCGTTCTCGCGGTCCTCGTCGTCGACGAGGATGACCATTTTGCCGGCGCGCACGTCGTCGATGGCGCGCTGAACGCGCTCGAGCAATTCGGGTTCGATGTCTAACGTCATGGAGGGTTCGAGTCGAAGTTCAGCGGGTGAATCCGGCGCGGCGCAGCGTTTCTTCGAGCCGGGGCTCCGCGGCGCCGCCGTGGACGGCTTCCAGATAGCGAACCACGTAGCGCGCGAGAAGATCCACTTCGAGGTTCAGCTTCGTTCCCGGCGACAGCGTCTTCAGATTGGTCATCGAGAGTGTGTGGGGAATGAGCAGGATGTCGAACGTCGCGGCGTCGACGCGATTCACCGTCAACGAGACTCCGTCGAGGACGACCGAGCCCTTCTCGGCGACGTAGCGAGCCAGCTCGCCGGGCAATTCGATGCTCGCGCGCCTCATTTCTCCATCGGGCGCGACGCGGACGACGTTCACCATCGCATCCACGTGGCCGCTGACGAGGTGTCCGCCGAGGCGATCGCCGAGCGCGAGCGCGCGTTCGAGGTTCACCGCGTCGCCGCTACCGAGCAGTCCAAGGTTCGTGCGCTGGACGGTCTCCGTCGACACGTCGGCCTCGAACCCCGTCCCGGTGATCGCCGCGACCGTGAGGCAAGCGCCGTTGACGCTCACCGATTCCCCGAGGGAAAGCGGGCCGATCTCCGTGCCGAGGGCGAGCCGGAACCCAGACGCCGAAGGCGTGCGCCGGAGCACGCGCCCGGTGACTTCGATGAGTCCGGTGAACACGCGGCTCACATAGCACCGGCCGGCGCCCCGTGTCGCCGACATGTAACGCTTGCGGCGCCGAGAAGCGGGCGAGACTATCGGCCCGAGACCTTTGTCCGAAGTTCCTTTTTCGGCGTCGCGTTCCGGCGCGCGTCGCATGACCGTTCGCGTCGCGGTTGCGGCCATCGCCGCCGCGGCGCTCGCCGCTTGTGGCCCCGGGCTCGAGGCGCTGCACGAAGGCAACGTCCGCTTCGAGCATTGCTATCGCCTGGACACCGACTCGCGGATCGCGCCCACGCATCGCGAATATTGCTGGCGCGACTGGACGGAGACGTACGCCTACGGTCAACCGCTCGACCGCGTCGAGTACGCTCGCCGCCGAATCGTCTCGCTCGAATCCGGCGACGTCGAGCTCGTCACGATCTTCCATCGGCACGCTCAAGAGCGCGTGTTCGCCGAAGTCGGCGCGGGCACGCCCCCAGATGCGCCAATGGCCGCTCCCGCGCCGACGAGTGCGCACGAGCCGCCGCCGAAGACCGTCCCTGTAGCGAAACCGGCGACGCCGGACCCCGCGCCCTCCGCGTCGGATCTGCCGGGCGCGGCTTGCGGTTCCGAATGCGATAAGTCGCTCACCGAGTGCGGAAAGCTCTGCGACGGCAAGCAGGCCGACTGCAATACGTGCCGAGAGGATTACCGGCATTGCATGCGGCGTTGCTTCGAGTGACGACGACGCGGGGCCCCGGCAGCCCGAAGTCGCACGGAAGTTGACGCCGTCATGGCGTCCACGTTAACGAATTGCTCCCAGGCGTCGGAACATGACTGCACGTTTGTTTCCCCTTCGACCCGGCACGTCGCCGCTCGCCACCCCGCTGCCCCGGGTCTTGCGCCCGAAGCGAGCGCTGCCGAACGAAGCCGTCCGCCCGACCCGCGCCGAGATCAACCTCGCGCACCTGCGGCACAACCTCCGCGTCGCCGAGCGCGCGAGTCGGAGCCCGGTGTGGAGCGTCCTCAAAGCCGACGCGTACGGCCACGGCGCCAAAGCCGTCGCGCGCACGCTCGAGCGCGCCGGCACCGCCGGCATTTGCGTCGCGCTCCTCGAAGAGGCGATCGAACTTCGTGAAGCGGGCATCAAGCTGCCGATCGTCGTGATGGGCGGCTATTACGGCGGCGCGTGGGGCGAGCTCCTCCGTCACGAGCTCACGCCGATCGTGTACGACGCGGGCCAGATCGAAGCGCTCGCCGACGAAGTGCGGTTTTCCGGTTCGGAACCGCTTCGTGTCCATTTGAAGATCGACACGGGAATGGGGCGCCTCGGCGTCACGCCGCGCGCGGTCAAGGGCGTCGCGCGCGCGCTCCTCCGTCATCCGGAGGTCGTCATGGACGGGCTCATGACGCACTTTGCGTGCGCGGATTCCGGCGAAACCGAGTCCGTCGAACACCAGCTCGACGTCTTCGACCGAGTCACCGCCGAGCTCGTGGAGGACGGCCTCACGCCGCGCGTCCGTCACGCCGCAAACAGCGCCGCGATGTTCCAAGTTCCGAGGAGCCACCTCGACGCCGTCCGTCCGGGCCTCGCGCTGTTCGGTGTCGAACCGCGTCCCGGAATGTGCGCCGAGCTTCGCCCCGCGATGCGCGTCCGGTCCGAGGTCGTCGCACTGCGCGATCTCGACGCCGGCGACTCCGCCGGGTACGGCGCGACCTGGACCGCATCGCGGGCTTCCCGTGTCGCTACGGTTCCGCTCGGCTACGCCGACGGTTTGTCGCGCGCGATCTCCAACAAGGGCCACTTCTTGGTCCGCGGCAAGCGGGCTCCCATCGTCGGCACCGTCAGCATGGACCTGACGATGATCGACGTGACCGACGTCCCGGGCGTCGATCTCCGCGACGAAGTCGTCGCCATCGGCGTTCAACGCGGGCCGCTCGGCGCCGACGAAATCACGATCGCCGAGGTCGCCGAACAGATGGGCACCATCCCGTGGGAAGTGCTCACCAACGTTTCGCGCCGCGTCCCTCGATTTTATAGGGAGCCCTGAACGGACGGACGGCGTCGGCGGGACGAACAGCGCGTCCGCCGAGATCGTCGCTCGCCGTCGCACGGGCGACGGCCTCGCTCAGAGCCAGCCGTTCGCGCGGTACCAGTCGGCGGTGCGCTTCGCGCCGAGGTCGAAGGGCACCAGGGCGTTCCAGGAAAGATCGCGCCGCGCCGGGCCGGCGTCGCACACCCAGTTCGCGGCGAAGAGCTCGTTGCACTTGTCGCGCGTGAGCATGACGGCACGGTTCGTCGCTCGCCCGTAGAGCTCGCTCGCCGTCGCCGCGACTTCGATCACCGATCGGGGAAGCGGGAACCTGAGCCACGCGCGCCGTCCCACCGCCGCTTCGATGCCGAGGACGAGCTCTCCGAAGGACCGCGTGAGCCCGTCCTCCAAAAAATAGATGCTGCCGCTCGGTACTTCCGCGTCGATGGCGCGAATGCACGCGCTCGCCGCGTCCCCTCCGTAGATCACGCTGATGCGCTTCGTCGGTGCTCCCATGTACGGAAGCACGCCGGTCTTCACCGCTTTGAAGAACGCGAGCACTTCGCGGTCGCGCGGACCGTACACGAGCGGCGGCCGGAGCACGGTGACCGGAAAATCGGCCTTCCCCGCCAAGGCCGCCCGTTCGCCGGCGAGCTTGCTCTCGCCGTAGTGGGTCACCGGGCGCGGCTCGCCATCGGCGGGAACCGGGCTTCCGTCTTCGCTCGGCCCGGCGACGGCCTGGCTCGACACGAGCACGAAGCGTCGAAGCTGACGGCCGGCACGGCGCGCAGCAAGGACGGCGTTCGCGGTGCCCTCGGCGTTCGTCTTCATGAACTCGCTCTGGCTTCGCGCCTTCACGAGCCCTGCAGAGTGAATGATCGCTTCGACGCCGTTCGCCGCTTTCACGAAGCTGTCGAGATCGTCGACCGCGCCTTCGGCGAACGTCACGTGCGGGAGCGTGCGGAGAAACGTCGTGTCGCTCGTCTTTCGGACCAGTGCGCGCACGTCGCGGCCCGCGGTCGTGAGTTGTTCGACGATGTGCGAGCCGAGAAATCCGGTCGCGCCGGTCACCAGGATGGTCATGATTGGCGGGCCCTTTTTTGCCGATCTGCCCTAACATGTCGAGCGCTCCACGACATGCTCGACGGACGAATCGTCATCGCCGGCGCAGGCATCGGTGGCCTCGCCTTGGCGTCCGCGCTGCAGAAGAGCGGCCGGCACGTCATCGTGCTCGAGCGCTCCGGCGTGGTCGCGCCCATCGGGTTCGGCATGACCCTCCAACCGAACGCGTTCGAGGCGCTCCGCGACATCGGTCTCGACGAAGCCGTTTTCGCCGCTGGCCATCGCCTCGTCGAAGCGACGATCCGCCATTTTCGCGGAAAGGTGCTCGCGACGACGTCGTTCGCGGCGCTCGAGCGCGAGCTCGGCGCGCCGGTGCTCGCGATTCACCGGAGCTGGCTCCACGACGTGCTCCTCGACGCTGCGGGCAAGGACATCGTCAAGACCAAGTTCTCCGTCGCGACGTACGAGCAAACACCGACGGACGTCGTTTGCATCGCCGAGGACGACCGGCAGGTGCACGGCGCGATCCTCGTCGGCGCCGATGGCCTCTGGTCGCGCGTGCGCTCCACGCTCGTGGGCGACGGGCCGCCGATCTACGCGGGGTACACGAGCTGGCGTGGCGTCGCGGACGGCTGGGATCTGACGCCGCCCGGGCGCGCGTCGGAGAGCTGGGGCAAAGGCCGCCGTTTCGGCATCGTGCCGATCGGGCGCGGCAAAGTGTACTGGTTCGCGACCGCGAACGCGCGCGCCGGCGAGCGCGACCCGAAAGACGTGGTCGGCGCGCTCGCTCATCGCTTTCACGATTTTCACCCGCCCGTTGCGGAGATCATCCGCGCGACGCCAGCGAAGCAAATCCTGCGGACGGACATTTACGATCGCCCGCCGATCCGCCGTTGGAGCGACGGCCGCGTGACGTTGCTCGGCGATGCGGCGCACCCGATGACGCCGAATCTCGGGCAAGGTGGCTGTCAGGCGATCGAAGACGCCGCGGTGCTCTCGCGGGCGCTCGGCGAGCACCGCAACTTGATCGCCGCGTTCCGGCAATACGAGGGGCAGCGGGTGACCCGCGCCAACGACATCGTTCGGCGTTCGCGCGCGCTCGGCGACGTGGCGCAGTGGTCCGGCGACCTGCGGCGGTTCGTGAGAGACACCGCGATGCGACTCACCCCGAAGTCGGTGCTGATGCGCAGTCTCCGTCCGCTCCTCACGTTCGAGTCGTGAACGACTCGAAGGGCGACGCGGTCACGCGCCCTCATGCCGAGAGGGGCGCGTCTTTTTCGGCTTCGGCAGCGGCCTTGGCAGCGAACGCGCGGAGCATCGCCTTGGCGGCGACGGGCGCGGCGACGCCCGGCAAACCCAAGGTCGGCGCGAGTTGCCCCACCAAACCAAAAAGCAGCACCAACGTCCGCTCGACGTAGAAGTACCCCTCTGGGTACTCGACGTGCTTCATGATTTCGCGGAGCCGGCCGCGCACGTTCTGGTAGCCCGCGAGCTTTTCCACGGCGCCGCGGTCGATCTTCGAATAGTCCTCGATGCGGACCGTCGCGAGCGCTCCGAGGTACTCGCGGCCGACCCGTTCGAGCAATTCGCGATCTCCGCCGGGAGCGACGAACCCCATCTCCTCGAGGCCTTGCAGCACCTCGTCCGGATTTTTCGTCACTCCGCCGATCACGATGCGTCGCATGCCGCTCGCGAGCGCCGGCGTCACGTCTTCCACCGCGCCGAAATCCAGAATGACCAGCGTCGGACCGCTCCGCACCAGGAAATTTCCGGGATGCGGATCGGCGTGGAACACCCGGTGTTCGAGGAGCATCGCGTAGTAACACTCGACCAGGAGCCGCGCGACGGCGGCGCGGTCGATCCCTTCGCGGTCGATCTCGTCGAAGTCGGTGATCTTGGTCCCTTCTTCGAACGTCATCGTGAGGACGCCGCCGGCGGTGAGCTCGTCGACGACGTCGGGGATCACGACGTCATCGTTGTGGGCGAACACGGCGCGCAGCCGCTCGATGTTCCGGCGCTCGTGCGCGTAGTCCGTCTCGCGAGCGAGCATGGACGACAGCTGGTCGAGCACCCGCTCGAACCGGGCGATCGGCAGAAAGAGCCGGATCAGCGGAAGCACGGTCCGGAGAACACCGACGTCACTTCGGATCAGCGCCTCGATGCCGGGGTAGAGAACTTTGACGGCCAGCGGTTGCCCGTCGAGACTCGTCGCACGGTGGACTTGCGCGAGCGACGCGGCGGCCACCGGCTCGCGCTCGAACGAAGCGAACTTCGAGAGAGCATTTTTTCCGAGCGCCTCTTGGAGACGTCCCTCGATCTCCGAAAACGGCCGCGGCGGCACGTCGTCTTGGAGTCGCGCCAGCGTCACGCTGTACGCGGCCGGCAAGAACCCGCCGAGCACGCTCAGCACCTGACCGAGTTTGATGAGCGGCCCGCGGAGCCGGGAAATTCCCTCGAAGAGGCGTTCGGCGTTCTTTTCGTGGACGCGTTCGAGCCGTTTCGCCGCGCGCCCTCTCCCGAGAAGGGGCGCCACGAGGAAATGGACGCCGTAAGACAGGAGGATTGTCAGAACGAGCGCCAGCGCACGGAGCGGCCGGAGCATGGGCGACCGAGCCTAGCGCCGATCTCACGATAGAACTATATCCACCCGAGCACATGGCGGAGAGCGACCCGTCCGACGACGGTGCCAGGAACGCGGCGCATCAAAATATCGCCGAAACGCTGGCGAGGATCGTGCCCCACAACATCGCACTCGGTATCCGATTCGTCGGCACCGAGCGCGGAAGCGTCACACTCGGCCTGCCCTACGACGAAAAGCTCATCGGTAACCCGATGACGCGCGTGCTTCACGGCGGCGCCATCACCGCGCTCATGGATGCGACGTGTGGCATCGCGGTCTTCTTGAAGCTCCGCGTGGCCGTCCCGGTGGCGACCCTCGACCTCCGCATCGATTACGTGAAGCCGGCGACGCCCGACATCGAAATTCATGCGCGCGCCGAGTGCTTCAAGATCACGCGGAGCGTCGCGTTCGTCCGCTCCGAGGCATTTCATCCCGAACGCGAAAATGACCTCGTCGCGCTCGCGACCGGCACGTTCATCATCTCGCAAGACCGCTACGACGCCAAACGCCCGCCGCCCTAAAAGGCCGCCCGCGCGCCCACTCCCGCTTTTCCCTCTCCCTCCCGCTTTTCCCTCTCCCTCCCGCTTTTCCCTCTAGCTCTAGCCCTAGCCCTAGCTCTAGCCCTAGCTCTAGCCCTAGCCCCGCTGCGGTCGCTCGCGCGGCCGCGGGTCGATCTCGACGAGCGACGGATCGTATCCCGCGCAGAGCATCGCTTGGCGCACCGGGCCGAGGCGAACCTTGCCCGGGTTGTCGCGGAGGAGCTCGACCTTGACGTACGGCATGCCCCGCTCGAGGAGGGCCGCCGGCTGCACGATGGTCGGATTTTCGAGGTGCGGTCGCCGAAAACGGACCAGCGGCGATCGTCCGGGCAACCCCGCCATCGACACCAAGGGTTCCCCCCTAAAACCAGCTTCGGAAAATGTGTGCGTCAAGCCGACTTCGTAGTTTTCGATGATGCGGCGCTTGTCGCGGAGCTCTGCGACGCCGTTCCAGAAATTCGCGAAATCTGGCGATCGCAGGAGCCGCGCGCGAAACACGAGAAAGTAGCTCTGCAGATGCAAGGTGACTTCGGGGTTTTCGGTCATCCCCCAGAAATCGGCGCGCCGGGGAGCGCGCGCGAACACTTCGTCGAGAGGCCACAGCGGCCCGAACACGCTGGAATTCGTGAGCACGACTTCGTCCCATTCGGTCGCGTCGATGCGCGCGAGCGCTTCCTTCCACATGCCGAAGTCGTACCCGACGTTCTCGCGCGTCCACGCTCGCTCGCACACCTTCCGGGCCTTGCCGAGCTCTTCGTCGGAAAGGGTGGCGCTCGAAATGAACCAGACTTCGCTCGATACGGCGCGAAGCGCGCTCAAATGAAAGAGCACGTAGCGCTTCACTTCCCCGGCGCCGTCGTAGTGAGCGAACAAGGTGAGGCGTTTCATCGTGCGCTCGCGGTCGATCGGCGGGTCGGATCGCGAGGCACACGCCCGAGCGCGTGCCGGCGTCTAGCGGCGTCGCCGCGCCCGGACTATATGCGGCGGGTCGCATGAATTCACTCGCCGAGATCGTCCGCCACGCCAAGAAGCAGGCGGACTTCACGCCGATCGTCGAAGCGATCCCGTACCTCGGCTTTCTCGGCGTGACCGTCGATTTGTCCCGTGGCGAGCTGGTCGGCAAGATGGCGTACGCCGAGTCGAACATCGGCAACGCGACGCTCCCGGCGCTGCACGGCGGCACCATCGGCGCGCTCCTCGAATCGACGGCGATTTTACAGATCCTGTGGGAGACCGAGGCCGCCATCGTCCCGAAGATCGTGACCATCACGATCGACTATTTGCGCTCCGGAAAGCCGATGGACACGTTCGCGAGAGGCATCATCACGAAGCAAGGTCGTCGCATCGTGAACGTCGGCGTCGAGGCGTGGCAGGACGATCGCAGCCGTCCGATCGCCCGCGCGAACACGCACTTCCTCGTCGAGCCGGCCTAGTCCCCCGGATCCAAGATTCGTCGGAGAATTTTCGAGGCCCCGACGGGGCAAGGGCCTCGAAAATTCAGCACTCAGCCACGGTTCTGATCCGGGTACTGACTTTCTCGCTTAGTCCCCTGAATCAATGATTCAGGGGACTAGTGTCGCTACCGTCGTCGTTCTTGCCAAGGTCGGCATCGCGCTTGACGCGGAGACGGTCGACGCCCCAAATGGGTCTCATGGGCGATCTTTGGTTGGTTCGTCACGCGGAAACCGAGTGGAGCATCTCGGGACAACACACCGGTCGCACGGACTTGCCCCTGACGCCGGCCGGTGAAGTGCACGCGAGGAACCTCGCGCCGCTGCTCGACCGGTGCACGTTCGCGCGCGTGTTCACGAGCCCGCTCAAGCGCGCGTTCGACACCTGCCGGCTCTCCGGCTTCGGCGACCGCGCCGAGCTGGAGCCGAACCTCCTCGAGTGGGACTACGGTTTCTACGAGGGTCGCAAGAGCGCCGATATCCGCCGCGAAATGCCGCATTGGACGATCTGGGACGGTCCGGCAGAAGGCGGCGAAACCGTCGACGACGTCGCTCGGCGCGCCGACGCCTTCATTTCTCGAGTCCAAAAGATTCAGGGCGACACCATCGCCTTCGCCCACGGTCACATCCTCAGGATTTTGACGGCGCGCTATCTCTGCCTCGAACCCAGGGCGGGCAGGTTTTTCCTCTTGGACTCCGCGTCGGTCAGCGTGCTCGGCCATGAGCATGAAACGCCGGCCATCCGTCGCTGGAACGAGCGCCCGCAAGATTTGGGCGAGCGCAAAGCCCCCTGAGATCGCCCCGGTTCGACTCCGGCCGAGGCTACGCCGCCCGCCTCGCTTGAGGGCGGTTCGGGCGCGGTGATACACGAAGGATCCGATGCCCGAGTTCATTTTCACGATGACGGATGTCACCAAGGTGCATCCGCCCGAAAAGCGCGTTCTCGAAAATATCCATCTCGCGTTCTTCCCCGGCGCGAAGATCGGCGTGCTCGGAGCGAACGGCTCCGGCAAGAGCTCGCTCCTTCGCATCATGGCCGGTGTCGACAAGGACTTCATCGGCGATGCGAAGCCTCACCCCGGCACGCGCATGGGTTACTTCGCGCAAGAACCCGATCTCGGCGCGTTCAAGACGGTGAAGGACGCGGTCGACGACGCCGTGGCCGACACCCGGGCCCTTCTCACCGAGTTCGAAGAAGTGAGCGCCAAGCTGGGCGAGCCGCTCGACGACGACGCGATGACGAAGCTCCTCGAACGGCAGGGCGCGCTGCAAGACAAGATCGACGCGGTCGACGCCTGGAGCCTCGACAATACCGTCGAGGTCGCGATGGACGCGCTCCGGTGTCCGCCGTCGGAAGCCGAGATCAAGAATCTGTCCGGCGGTGAAGCGCGCCGCGTCGCGCTCTGCCGCATTCTTCTTCAGCGTCCGGACATGCTGCTCCTCGACGAACCGACCAACCACCTGGACGCAGAGAGCGTCGCGTGGCTCGAGCGGTTTTTGCACGAATACCCGGGCACCGTCGTGGCCGTCACTCACGACCGATACTTCCTCGACAACGTCGCGGAGTGGATCCTAGAGCTCGATCGCGGACGCGGCTATCCGTTCAAGGGCAACTACTCGGCGTGGCTCGAGCAAAAGCAAACGCGCCTCGCCGACGAAGAAAAACAAGAGAGCGCCCGGCAGCGCAGGCTCCGGCAAGAGCTCGAGTGGGTGCGCGCGTCGCCGCGCGCTCGCCAGGCGAAGAGCAAGGCTCGCCTCGCGGCGTACGAGGCGCTCGCGTCCGAAGCAGCCAAGGGTCCGGCCGACGCCGGCGAAATCAGCGTGCCGCCCGGGCCGCGGCTCGGCGACGACGTGCTCGAAGCGAAACAGCTCAAGAAGTCCTTCGCCGAAAAGCTCCTCTTCGACGATCTGAATTTCCGTTTGCCCCGCGCCGGCATCGTCGGCGTGATCGGTCCGAACGGCGCGGGAAAATCGACGCTGTTTCGCATGATCGTCGGCGAACAAAAACCCGACAGCGGCGAGCTCAAGGTCGGCGAAACGGTGAAGGTCGCCTACGTCGATCAGAGCCGCGCCTCGCTCGATCCGAACAAGAACGCCTACGAGGAAATCTCCGGCGGCGAAGACAAGATGATCCTCGGCAAACGCGAAATCTCCGCGCGCGCGTACGCCGGATGGTTCGGCTTCAAGGGCAGCGACCAGCAGAAAAAAGTCGGTTCGCTCTCCGGCGGCGAGAGAAATCGCGTCCACCTCGCAAAGCTCCTGAAGCAAGGCGGCAATTTGCTCCTCCTCGACGAACCGACGAACGACCTCGACGTCGACACGCTCCGTTCGCTCGAGAGCGCGCTCACGTCGTTTCCCGGATGCGTGGTCGTCATCAGCCACGATCGCTGGTTCCTCGATCGCATCGCGACGCACATGCTCGCCTTCGAAGGCGACAGCCAAGTGGTCTGGTTCGAAGGCAACTACGCCGCCTACGAAGAAGATCGTCGCCGCCGCATCGGTGACGACGCCGATCGCCCCCACCGCATCAAGTACCGACGCCTCAAGTAAACCTCGAAGGCGTCCCCGCGCGCGGGTTACGTCGCGCTCGACGCGACGGCTTCGAGTGCCGGCGTCACCGCGGCGGGCTTTTCGCGACGATGCGCGGCGAGCTCGAGCGGCGACGCACCTTGGCCCGTCAGACGGACGCGTACCGCTTTGAACGGAAACGACGCGTCGCCGGTGATCGCCTCGACGACCTCGGCGATCTTCGCGGACCCGTCGCCTCCCACTTTCACGGACACCGAAAGCGGCACGATCCCGCCGACGATGCCCGCGGCGCGCACGTCGGCGCGCGCGACGTCGTCGCCGAGGCGCACGTCGGTCACGAATCGCTTCAGCTCGATCACCTTGCCGATTCCCTGGATCTTGCGATGAACGCGCACGCTCTCCGCGGCTGCGAACGCGGCAATTCGCTCCTCGAGACCCGACACGCCGCCGATCGCCGCGAGCGCGCTCGGCGCGAGCGCGACCACGTAGCGCGCCCCGTCCACCACGGTGGACAGCCGCGGATCGCTCGGGCCGAGGCGAGACGCGCCGGTGAACACGAGACCCGACGCCGCGGCGCGGTTCAATCGCTCGACGAGCTTCGTCGCGTCGGGCGCGCCGACGAGCTGCACGTCGATGTATTCGTCCAGGCTCGCGACGCCGAGCGACAACGCCGGCGCGAACGTCATGTCCGGTTTCGGGTGGAAGCCCTTCGTGTACGCGGTCTTCACGCCGGCGCGCCGGATCACGCGCGGCAGTTCGCGGATCAGATCGAGATGGCCGAGGAGCGCCGACGGACCGAGCTTCGAAAAGCGAAGTCGAAAGCGCTCGCCAGGGCCGCCGGCGCGCGGCGGTCGCGCCGCTTCGGGGCCTTGAGGGATCCGTTCTTTCGCCGCGCGTTCGGCGAGCAGTCGTTCGGCGTCGGACGCCTCCGAGACGACGGGCGACGATTCCTGTGCGTCCCCTGCGCGTGTTTCGACAGGGGGCGGAGCGTTTGCGGCGTCATTCAAGACGGGGAGCCGCGCGCGGAGACCAGGCCGCTCGGCGCCCATCTTCTTCAAGAAGGCGATGCGCTCGTCGCGCATGCCGCCGAGGTCACAGGCGATGCCGCAGTCGTAACAGACGAGCCGACGCGCGTCCTTTGCGGCGTCTTCCACGTTCGTGTGATGGATGAACATCCCCTTCACCTTGCCGCACGGCGGTGAAAGGCGGCTCGCGAGCGCTTTTCGGTATTCGCGCGCGAGAAAGCCGTCTTCGAGCCCCACGTCGATGTGGTCCCACGGAAGCCGCGCTGTGACCGGAATGGTGTCGAGGAACTTGTCGGTGTCGATCGCGAAGTATTGGAGCGCCTCTTGCCACAGATCGATGCGGAGATGCTCTTCCCACGAGTCGAAGCGTGCGCCGCCGAGAAACGCGCGTTCCACGACGTCCGCGAGCGTTCGATCGCCGCGCGCGAGCACGCCTTCGAGCGCGCTCGTCGTCGAGTCGTGCGTCTTCAATTTCACTCCGCGCGTCGTGCGCAGCTCGTCCTTCAGGAGAGCGTGCTTTCGCGCGATCTCCGGGAGGCGATCCATGCGGCACCACTGAAACGGCGTGTGCGGCTTCGGGACGTGCGTCGAGACGCTGACCGTCACCTTGGGTCGACCCCTGGCGACGCGCTTCCCCACGGCGAACGCGTTCATGCCGACGTGGGCGATGCCGCGCACGTCGTCGTCCTCTTCGGTCGGTAGCCCGATGATGAAGTAGAGCTTCATCGAGTCGAATCCGCGGCTGAAGACGCGCTCCGCGGTTTCCATGAGCTGCGCTTCGGTGACGTTCTTGTTGATCACGTCGCGCATGCGCTGCGTGCCGGCTTCGGGCGCGAAGGTGAGCCCCGTCGCGCGCACTTTCCGGATGTCGTCGAGCAGCTCCGGCGCGAGGCCGTACGCGCGGAGCGACGCGACGCCGAGGCTCACGCGTTCCGGCGCCGTCTGCTCGGCCAGCCGGCGAATGAGCGGCGAAATCGAGCTCACGTCGGCTGTCGAGAGCGCAGTGAGGCTCACTTCGTCCTGTCCGCTGTTTTCGAGCGCGCGGGTCACCGTTCGCACGATCTCGTCCGGGTCGCGCTCGCGCACCGGGCGATAGATCATGCCCGCCTGACAGAAGCGGCATCCCTCGGTGCAACCGCGCGCGACCTCGATGCTCATGCGCTCGAAGATCGCCTCGGGGCCGCCGACCGGTCCGTCGTCGGGGAACGGAAATTTGGAGAGGTCCGTCTCGATGCGGCGTTCGATCGGAAAGGGGATCCCCGGTTCGATCGGGCCGCGAACGACGTTGAACCCGGTATCCGCGTCGAAGACCGTGTCGTAGAGCGACGGCACGTAGACGCCCGGCAGTTTCGCGAGCTCGACGAGCCGTTCGCGTCGCGAGAGGCCCGCGCGACGTCCGTCGGTCCAGCAGAGTGCAATCTCCGTCGCGGCGCTTTCGCCGTCGCCGATCAGGAACGCGTCGATGAACGGCGCGATCGGTTCTGCGTGCGTGGCCACCGGGCCCCCGGCGATGACGAGCGGGTCGTCGTCGCTCCGATGCACGCTCCGGAGCGGGATGCCCCCGAGCTCGAGCATCGTGAGGATGTTCGTGTACGTGAGCTCGTACTGGAGCGAGAACCCGACCACGTCGAAGTCCACGAGCGGCCGAGCCGTCTCGATCGACAACAAGAACAGGCCGCTCTGGCGGAGCTCGCGCTGCATGTCGACCCACGGCGTGTACGCGCGTTCGGCGAGTGTCTCCGGATGATCGTTCAGGATCTTGTAGAGGATTCGAAAGCCGAGGTGACTCATCCCGATGTCGTAAATGTCCGGGAACGCGAGGCAGATGCGCGCGCGCACCGCCCCCCAATCCTTGCGCCGTGTGCCGTGCTCACCGCCGGTGTAACGACTCGGTTTTTCGACGCGCTGAAGGAGTCGGGCGTAGGGGTGATCGAAGAGCTCGGGCATGGGCGCGCGAGGATAGCTCCGCGAAGCCTGGCGCGCCGCGTCGAAGAATTGGCGAGTCGTCGCGGGTATACCCGCGTCTTGACGGGAGACCGTCACCAAGTCATTTAGTGACGGATGACTTTCTCCGGAGCGGTCCGTACAATGGAAATTCCTGATGGCCCTCCCTCCGTCGGTTCGCCCGTCGAACGCCGGCACGCCTCGGATCAAGTCTTTCACGAGCTCGCCTCGGCAATCCTGAACCGGGAGCTTATCCCCGGAACGCCACTACCGCCGGAACGTGAGCTCGCCGGTAGATTCGGCGTCTCTCGGATCGTCGTTCGCGAGGCGATTCATCGTTTGAAGGAATACGAGCTCGTCCGCGTTCGTCAGGGAAGTCCGACGATCGTGCTCGACCCCGACCGCGCCATCGACGTTCGCCTACTCGGCCTCGAAATCGAGCTCGTCGCCCCATCGCGCGACCGCGTCGACCCCTTCACCGAGCGTCAGATTTACTCGGGCGCCGGTCTGATCGAGCTCGCCGAGCAACGCATGACCGCCGAAGAGGTGGACGAGCTGGAACGCCTCGTCGACGAGTTCATCGCGGCCGAGGACAAGGTATCGGCGAGTTTTCCGTTCGAACGCGCCTACTGGATTCGCATCGCCAAAGGCACTCGCAACCGCCTTTACGTTCGCGAGACCGCCTGGCACTTCAACCTGCTCGAGCGCGATCCGCGATTCCGTTCGGCGTTCACTTCGAGCCCGGTCGATCGAGCCTACCTCTACAAGAGCATGATCGACGCGCAGCGAAACCGAACCGGCGCTGCGGCGATCTATCTCCGCGCACTTCGAGCATTCAACTTGCCGAAGTGAGCGGGCGCTCACTCACGATTTGCGCGTCGGCTCAAGTACATGCCGGCGTTAGGCGCGGGCATAGACCGGGATGGCTGCTCCCGAGACGTCGCGGGCTTCGTCGGACAGCAAGAACGCGATCACGCGCGCTAGCGACTCCGGCGCGACCCAGCGCAGCGGGTCCGCCTGGGGCATCGCGCTGCGATTGGCTGGCGTGTCGATGACGCTCGGAAGAACGGCGTTGATCCGGACGAACTCGTCCGTCAGCTCGGCCGCCGTAGCGAGCGCGTACGCGACAGCCGCGCTCTTCGACGCAACGTAAGCGGCCGCTCCGACGCCCTCCCACGGGCGCTCGACGACGCGCGAACCGATGACGACGATGCTGCCGTTTTTGCGCGACGCCATCGCCGGAACGAGCGCGTGAATCGAACGCTCCACGGTGCCGAGGTTCATCTCCACCATGCGCGCGTACGTGCCGTCGTCTTTCGGCGTCGTGCGCACGGGTGCGCCGCCCGCGTAGCCCCCGGCGCAAAGCACCCCGCCGGTGATCGGGCCGAGCTCGCTTTCGATGCGCGCCACCGCCGACGTCCATGACGGCTCCGACGTCAGATCGAGCGCGATCGGAAGGCACGAACCGGGTCGCGCCAGCGCGTCGAGCCGCTTCGACGGCCGGTCGAGCGCCGCGACGTGATGGCCGCGTTCGAGCAGCACGCGCACTACTTCCGAACCCAATGCACCCGCCGCGCCCGTCACTACCGTGATCATCGTTATCGTCATGGGATCCTCAGTCGAAGCTCACACCGAGCGAAAAGCGAACGTCGAGCACTACCGGATACGCCCACCCCTGAACCCCCAAGCGATTGCCCGACGTGTCGAGCAATTGAAGCTCGCCGCAGCCGTGGCCAGTGGCTCGCGGAACCGACGTGGGCGTGGCGGCGGCGACGTCCCCGTCGGTGAAGCACCGCTCTTGATTGTTCAGGTCGACCCCGAGCCCGATCCCGCCCGCGATGGTGAACGCGCCCCATCGGCTGTTCGATCCGAACATGCCCATCAGCACGCGGTCGGTGTGTTCGAGCCGATCGTAGTCGTGTCCCGAGTCCACGGTCTTGTAGGCGTAGCCGTAGTTCTGGAACATCGCGCGGAGCACGTAGCCCTCGAGGGCATGTCCGCTGAGCCAGAAGCCCACGTCGATGCTCGACCCCGCGAGCGCGCCGAGCCCGTTCGACTCTTGCCGAACCGGATTGTCGAGGCCCGAGAAATTCAAGGTCGGCGGTTTGCTGTTCACGACGAAGATCGGAACGAGCTCGACCGTGACGAAGCTCGCGACGCCCGCTTCGAGCTCGAAGCCGAGGCGCCCGTCGAGGAGCAGGTTGAAGGGGTCCACCCGGATCGACCAGGGCGGCATGTGAAACCCGTGCGGCGTCGGGGTCGTGGGCGGAGGCGGCGGTTCGTAGAACGCGGGCGGGGTATAGGCCGGCGGGGCCGTCGGTTCGACCGTCGGAGGCGCATCGGCCGGCGGCGCCGCGACGGCCGGCGGCGTATCCACCGGAGCCGAATTCGGCGGCGGAGTAGTCGTGTCGCTTCCGACGGCCGCGGGATCGCCGCTCTGAGCGTTCGCGCGGTGCGCGGCCAAGCCGAGGACGAGGATCGCGGCGTTCGCCCGGGCCCGCATCGGAGTTATGCCTTCTTGGCCATATATTGCGGATCTTCCGCAATGAAGCGCCGGAACGTCTCGACGTCGCTCGTCGAGCCGAGGATGAGCGGCACCCGCTGGTGAAGCGCGGTCGGCGTGATGTCGAGCACGCGTTCGCGGCCCGTCGTGGCCACGCCACCGGCAGCCTCGAAGATGAGGGCGAACGGGTTCGCCTCATAGAGGAGGCGGAGCTTGCCGTTCGGGGTCTTCAAATCAGCCGGATAGGCGAAAATGCCGCCTTTGAGCAGGGTTCGGTGCGCGTCGGCCACGAGCGATCCCACATAACGATGTGAGTAAGGCCGTCCATCCGCGACGTTCGTCTCTTTGAGGTGAGCCGCCCACTTCTTCACGCCTTCGGTCCAGCGCCCCGAGTACCCTTCGTTGATCGAGTAATAAGTGCCCCGATCGGGACAGCGGATGTTCTCGTGCGACAGGAAGAACTCGCCCGCTGACGGATCCCAGGTGAACCCGTGGACGCCGCGGCCCGTCGTGAACACCAGCACCGTCGACGAGCCGTAAATGACGTAGCCGGCGGCGACCATCTCGTTCCCCTTGCGGAGAAAGCTCGCCGAAGTGGGCGGCCCTTTCGCCCGGTCGATCCGCAGGATGCCGAAAATCGTACCAATCGAGATGTCGACGTCGATGTTGCTCGACCCATCGAGCGGGTCGGCGACCACGAGATAGCTCCCGGTGGAATCCGGGAAGAGAATCGCGTCTTCCAGCTCTTCGGTAGCGACCCCCGCGCAATGTCCGCGGCGTCGGAGTGCGCCCACCAGCATGTCGTTGGCGATGACGTCGAGCTTCGCGACGTGTTCGCCCTGAACGTTCGTCTCCCCGGTGTAGCCGAGTGCGTCAGCCAGGCCAGCGCGTCGCACCCGTGCCGTGATGAGCTTCGCGGCGAGTGTGATCTGATTCAGGAGCGACGTGAAGTTGCCCGATGCTCCGGGGATGCCGAACATGCCTTCGAGGATGAACGTCTCGAGGTTGATGCCCATCTTCGGGGCGTCGGTTGGATTCCAGGACGTGTTTCCCATCGATTTTGCCGTTCGGGACCCTCGTGCGAGGCGTTGCGACGCCTGCGAATCAGGTCTAGGTTCGGAAGAGAATTGAAGCACGCGCCTTCCCGCGTCGGAAGTGCGAAACTGTAAATCACTCTACATTGTGCGGGAGAGAGCGAGCATGAGCACGACGGAGCGCGTTCAGCAGATTTTGTCTTGGTATGCCTCGGAAACGCCGGGGACGCGTACGCAACTGTTCCGGCTGTTGAACTCCGGCGCGCTCGCCGGCACCGGCAAGCTCGTCATTCTGCCCGTCGATCAAGGTTTCGAGCACGGTCCGGTCCGTTCGTTCGCGCCGAATCCGCCGGCTCACGACCCGCTTTATCACTTCAAGCTCGCCCTCGACGCCGGCTGCAATGCGTACGCAGCGCCGCTCGGGTTTCTGGAAGCGGGCGCCGCCGAGTTCGCGGGGCAGATCCCGCTCATCCTGAAGCTGAACAACAGCGACACGCTCTCGAAGGGGGAACCCTGCTCGGCGGTCACCGGCTCGGTAGAGGACGCGCTCCGGCTCGGCTGTGTGGCAATCGGGTACACGATCTACCCGGGCTCAGAGCTCCGGAACCGCATGTACGAAGACCTTCGCGAGCTCACCCTCGAGGCGAAGCGCAAGGGGCTCGCGGTCGTCGTGTGGTCGTATCCGCGCGGCTCCGGGATCAGCAAAGACGGCGAAACCGGGATCGACATCGCCGCCTACGCCGCGCACATCGCGTGCGAGCTCGGCGCGCACATCGTGAAGATCAAGCCGCCGACGGCGTTCATCGAGCAGGCCGAAGCGAAGAAGGCCATCGAAAAAGCGAAGATCCCCATCGAGACGCTCTCCGATCGCGCTCGCTATTGCTCGCAAGCCGCCTTCGGGGGTCGCCGCATCCTCATTTTCTCGGGCGGTCCCGCCAAGGGAACCGACGAGGTCGTCTCGGAGATCCGCCAGTTGCACACCGGCGGGTCCTTCGGATCGATCGTCGGCAGAAACGCGTTCCAGCGCTCGCGCGACGACGGTCTCGCGCTCCTCAAGCAGATCATCGGCGTCTACAAGAGCTGAAGAAGAAGTAACAAAAGAATGAGTCTCGAGATTCGGATCGAATCGGGCGATTTTGCGACCTCGGCCGCCGACGCCCTCGCGGTGTTGGTTTCCGAGGGTGGGTTCGAAAAACAGCCGGCGTTCGCGCACCTCGACAAGGCGCTCGGCGGCGCCCTCGCGGCGCACGTGAGCGAGGCCAATTACCGCGGTCGCGTCGACGAGGTGCTCGACGTGCCGACGCTCGGACGAATCGCCGCGCGGCGCGTGATCCTCGTCGGAACCGGAAAGCGAAAGGTGCTCTCCGGGGCGCGCCTTCGTTCGAGCGTCGCGACCGCGACGCGCGCAGCGCTGAACACCACCTCGTTCGCGATCGTGCCCGGCGATTTCAAGTCGAGCGACGACGTGCGTCGCGTCGCCGAAGGGGTCGGCCTCGGCGCCTACACGTTCACGAAGTACTTCACCGGCGAACGGCTGCCGAAGCGCGTCCTCGGAGACGTCACCGTCTACAAGCGCGGTCGCGCCACGACGGCCGACAAGCGCGCGCTCGACCAGGGCATGGCCGTCGCGCGCGCGGTGAACATCGCTCGCGACGCGGTGAACGAGCCCCCGAACGTGCTCACTCCCGAGGGCCTCGCCGAGGCCGCGCGCAAGGTCGCGAAAGAGGGGAAGCTCAAGATCACGGTGCTCGACGAAAAAGGCATGGCGAAGGCGGGCATGCGGCTTCACCTCGCCGTCGCTCAAGGCAGCGCGAACCCGCCACGGTTCATCCACTTGTCGTACACGCCGAAGCGCGCCAAGAGCAAAATCGTCTTCGTCGGCAAAGGGCTCACGTTCGACTCCGGCGGCCTCTGCATCAAGCCCGCGCCCGGCATGGGCGACATGAAGACGGACATGGGCGGCGGCGCGGCGGTGCTCGGAACGATGGCGGCGATCGCCGCGCTCGCGCCGAACGCCGAGGTGCACGGGATCATCGCGGCCGCCGAGAACATGCCGGACGGGAACGCGTACCGTCCCGCCGACGTGTTCACGTCGCTCGACGGCAAGACCGTCGAGATCATCAACACCGACGCCGAGGGCCGGCTCGTGCTCGCCGACGCGCTCGCGTACGCGCGGAAGCTCGAGCCTGACGTCATGATCGACGCCGCGACGCTCACCGGCGCGTGCCTCGTCGCGCTCGGCAAGAACTGCTCGGCGTACTACACCGCCGACGACAAGCTCTCGAAGCGGTTCCGCACGGCTGCCGAAGACGCCGGTGAGAAATTTTGGCGAATGCCGCTCCTCGACGAGCTGCGCGAGCAACTCGCGAGCGACATCGCCGACTTGAAACACACTGGTGATCGCTACGGTGGATCCATCACCGCAGCCCTATTTTTGCGCGAGTTCGTCGGAGAAGTGCCCTGGATACATTGTGACGTAGCCGGGCCCGTCTACGCCGATCGCCCCTCCGGCTTGTACCCGAAGGGCGCGACCGGTCATCCGGTGCTCACGTTCGTCACGTTCGTCGAGTCCCTCGCCGGCTAGCGTTCACTCAGGAGTCTTTGGCCGACCAGGTGAATTCCGCCGAAGCTCCGGAGCTCGCCCGGCGCGCGAATCTTCTCCTGCCGGGGCTTTATGCGTGGGCCGCGACGGTCTTCTATCCGGCGTCGTTTCACGGCGCGGGTTGGCTGCCGCGCGTCACGGCCGCGCTCGCGCTCGTCGCGCTGTCGCTCGCCGCCGCGTTCGGCTCACGCGGGGACGGCGCGCTCCGTCGCGTGCTCGGTCTCTACGTGTTCGTCGCGCTGTCGGTGCTGACGTGGCTCGCGCTCGGGCGGCTCATCGCCGTCGATCACCTCGAGCCCATCAAGGCCGCCCTCGGCGCCGTCGGTTGGGCGCTCTTCGCGTTCGGCTGGGGCGTAGTGCGAGAGCCGGCGCGCGTCCCCGAAGACGATCCGCGGGTGCTCGCGGGCGACTTGTTGCGGCCCAAGGGGCAGCTCTCGCGCGCTGCAGCGGCGATTCTGACCGTGTCGGTGGTCGGAGCCGCGCTACCGGTGTGCCTCGCCTGGCGCGTGACTCGCCCCTACCACGCCCTCTTCGCGCACTCGATTTCAGTCCTTCTGGCGATTTGGTTGGTGACCAGCGGTTCGGAAATCGCCGTCGGCGTGGGTCATTGGGCGCCGGTGACGCCTCCCGCGCGGCGGCTCGGGCAGGCGCTCGTTCCCTTGTTGCTCCTCGGTCTCGTGCTCATCGTGGGCGTAGTGGAGCTATTTTCCGTGTGAAGGTTCTTCGATGACGAAGGTCGTGGACGTGCTGTCGGTGGTCTTGCTCGCGTGCGCCGCCGTCGCGTTCGCCCTCGGCATTCGCGCCCTCGGCGACGAGCATGATCTCGCCGCCCTGTACTGGCTCGTGGCCGGCGCGCTCCTCTTACGCTCTTCGACGGATCTCTTGCGACCGAAACCCGAGACTCGATGACCGGCGTTCGCCTCTCCGCCGTCGCTTCGCTGCTCGCGCTCGTCGCGGCGGCGTGCAACGGCTCGGGTCACGGCGCGACCCACGCGCCGTTGCCGGAAGGAATCGCGGCGCTCGTCGGTACCGACTCGATCACCGCGGCGACCGTGACCGGCATCGCCCGGGCACAGGGCATCGCATTCGACCAGGCTCGCACGCGTGCGGTCGAGGACGCGCTCTTCGCCGCGGAGGCCACGTCGCGTTACGGCTCCTTTGCCGCGCGCGCCGCAAAACGGCAGGCCCATGCGCGCGCGATCCTCGACGCGTTCACGGTCGCCGCGAGCGCCGCAGGCTCTCCCACCGACGCCGAGGTCGCCACCGCGACGGAGCGTCGATTCTGGGAGCTCGATCAACCCGTGCTCCTCCGCACCACGCACGCGTGCGCGCTCGTGAAGAAGCCCGAAGACGACGCCCGCGCCCGCGCGCTCGCGGCGAAAATCGCGCTGGCCGTCGCGTCGGCCAAGGACGTCGCCGCGTTTCATGCCGCGGCCACCGCAGTGCCCACCGGTGGCCTCGAGGTGCGCGTCGAGGATCTGATGCCCGTGGCGCGCGACGGGCGCGCCGTCGACCCCGCGACGCCCCCGCCCCCGGGCTCGACCGTCGCGCGCTACGCGGGCGACTACGTCAAAGCGGCGTTCGCGGTCGGCGCCGTGGGCCAAGAGAGCGCCGTGGTGCGCACCGACTTCGGCTACCACGTCATCCTCGTCACTGCGGTCATCCCCGAGCATCGTGTGCCACTCGAGGAGCGGCGAAAAATGCTCGCGCCGGAAATCCTGGTCACGCGCGCCGAAAAGCTGCGACTGGACGCGCTCGCCCATTCACGGCAAATCGAAGCGGTGGTCATCGATCGTGCAGCCGACGAATTGACGGCCAGAGCCAAGGTCACGCCGTGACGGTGCGTCGCGCGATCGCTGCGCGCGACCAGCAAGTCTCGGCGTTCGCCGCGGCGCTCATGAGACTCTGCGACGCGACCGGCGCCGTCGCAGCGGCCCTCGTGGACGGCGAAGGTGAGACCGTGGACTACGCAGCCGGCTCCCATGATCCCTTCGAGATCAAGGTCGCTGCGGCCGAGTGGATGATCGTGTTCGCGCTGTTGAAGACCTCCCGCGTCTCCGCGATCGAACGGACGGAGGAGCTCTTTGTTCGCGGCGACCGAAAGAGCTTTTTCGTCCGAGGGCTAGGCAACGGTTACGGGATCGTGATCGAGCTCACGCCGCGGTCGTTCACCGTATCGCGACGCGGTGTGTCGGAGGCGGCGCGCGAGCTGTGCCGTGAAGCGGGATTCGACGTGCCGGCGTCCTTTCGCCATGGCGGCGAGCACTGGTCGCGCGTCGACGTCCGCTGCTCGCCCCGTGAAGCCCGCCGACCGTCGGCCGTCTGGATGGGCGGCACCTGGTCCGAAATCGAAATCTTGGGGCGCTGGACCACCCGCGCGCCGCGCGAAGACGGATACCGAGCTCGCCTTCCGAGCGGCGCGGAAATGACCCTAGTCCGGGAGCCTTTCGGCCACTGGTACGCCGACCTCTGACTGCTCATCGGTTCAACGGATCCCAAGATATCCCCAAGATCTCAACGGTTTGCCTCGCGGGCCTCACCGCGCCGATTCTTGAAAAAGACGTTGACACAGAGGGGGAGGGGACCTAGTTTCCACGCCCCGCCGGGCGCTGGAGCTTCTCAGTCCAACCCCCCTCGGTCCTTGAAAACTGAGCGTTACGTAACCTGCGATAGATATCGTGGGTCCCCGAACACATCGGTCGGTCGCGCAAGCGGCCGGAAGATGATGTCGATAGTGAAAAAAATTGGCGGCAGATTCGGCGCAAGTCGAGTCAGCTAGCCGACAGGATTCGAACTGGAGAGTTTGATCCTGGCTCAGAACGAACGTTAGCGGCGCGCCTAACACAT
>CAZDNG010000012.1:109172-146828 GCA_964506835.1 uncultured Polyangiaceae bacterium | reverse complement strand
GGCATCGGCGGCGCATTCCTCATCTTCGTCGTTTTGAAGGCTCTCGGACGCTAAATTCGCGGCCCTCCATCTGGCCCCACACGAGCGCCAGCGCCCACCAACTCGTCACAGTCCTGAACGCATCAGGCGTCACGTGTCGTTCTCGTCGGGCCAACTCGATTCGAGTTGCGAGAAACCTGTCCGCCAAGCTCCTGGGAGCCTTTAACGGATGCACGTCACCACTTCGAAGCTCCCAGGAGCTTCCGATCGGTAGGCGTCACCGCTTGGAAGCGCCCACGAGCTTCGGATCGGTCGGCGTCACCGCTTGGAAGCTCCCGGGAGCTCGCGAACGGTCGCGATAAGCCCGGTCGGAGCGCCCACGAGCCCTTCTCGACGTGTGCGAGACCACTTTTGGGGCTCCTGGGAGCCTCGGACGGGTCATGACCATACGAGTCGGGGCTCCTGGGAGCCTCGGAGGGGTCGTGACCATACAGTTCAGCCTCATGGGTGCTTCGGTGGGGGCGTGGCCATACGTGCGAGGCTCCTGGGCGCTATCACGCGAGCGGACGACGAGGCCGATGAGTCACTACCTCGTGGCCGCTCGAAGATCGCTGAGCGTCACCATCAGCGTCATCGGGTCGAGCGGTGATGGGTCGAACCCAAGCTGCCGGTAGAACGCGGCGGCGCTCTCCGAAAGGGCATGCACGATCATCCCCCGAATGCCGATCGCATCGGCGGCACCAACGACCCGCCGCGCCGCATCCTGGAACAGCGCACGGCCGATCCCCTTTCCGTGATGGGAGGTTGCGACCGCGAGCCGTCCGAGCACGACGACCGGGATCGGGTCGGGCATGTTGCGCTTGAACCTTCCAGTACCCGAGGTGACTCCGACAGCGCTCGAGGCCAGAGCGTAGTACGCGACGACGATGCCGTCCTCGCAAACGACGAAGGTCCGCGAAGCGCCGCTTGCCTGATTCGCCAGAGCTCGCTTCCGTAGCCAGTCGTCGAGGACGTGCTCGCCGCTGGAGAACTCCTCCACGCGATGATGCGAACCTAGCGCCTCCGGCGCCGTCAGCATCAGCCAGGCTTCCAGGGAGCGCGCGCGCGCATGGTGCGCCGCAGGCGTTCATTGGGCTTTGCGGGCGCATCGAGTCGCGTCAGGAAGTCGGCAAAGGCCTTCGGGCTTACGCCGATCAGCGCGCGGTCCAAAAGCGCGTCTTCGGCTGCACGGCATGCGGCATCGAGGATGAAGTCGGTTCGGTTCTTGCCACGCGCCTTTGCGCCGCGATCGATCAGGCCGCGTTGCTCGGCGCGAATGCGAATATTCAGCGTTTCACGACGCTGCGTCTGCCGTTTGGTTGCCGTGGGCATGGCCGTGATCCATCAATTCGGAAACACGGCTCAATTTACCACATTGCACTGACGTTGTCATTACGTCACGGAACTGCGGCGGAGCGTTGTGCAGGTCGGTGATCCGGCGGAAGAAGGACGACGGCTGGCGGCAGGCGAGCGAGCTGGCCGGTGGTGTCCCATCCGGTTGCGCCGTGCCATCAGTACTGGCAATTTCTTGCTGGTATGAGAACGACCATCGACGGCGCGGGCCGCATCGTCGTTCCGAAGGCGCTCCGCCGCGCGCTCGGGCTCGCGGAAAACCAGGAGCTCGAGATACGCGCCGTCGACGGCCGGTTGGAGGTGGAACCGGTCGCGACTCCGATGCGCCTGGTGCGGCCGGGCAAAGGCCTCGTTGCGGTTTCGGAGCATGAGCTGCCGGAACTGACGGCGGAGGCCGTCCGCGCGGCGCTCGAGTCGGTGCGGCGTTGATGGGGTGGAATCCGATCCGACGGCTGCTATTCTTCCTTCGTGAGCCAGACGCTACCCTTGCACGAAGCCTTGAAGGCTCTGAAGCTTGATCCGTCGCAGCCGGTTCGCGCTCGTGTCGACGGCGAGCTGACTGTCGAAGTGAGGGCGGTATCGGACGAGGGCGGTGGCAAGAAGACGGTCGGTGATCTCCTCCGTGAGATCGGCCGGTGGGAAGGCGAGACCGGCACCGACCTCGACGCGCTTTTCGTGCGCCAGCGCAGCAATCGTCGCGTCCCCGATCTACCGTGAAGTACGCTTCGGCGTGGAGAAGTCAGCGCGCAAGCCGGCGAACCTTGCCAGGCTCACGCGGTTCGACTTTGACCTCGTTGTTGCATGCACGGCGCTCGAGCACGAAGCGGCGCTGACCGCGGTGGATACGAGCATCATCGTCAGCGCCGGCCATGTCGCAACAGGCGCTTGAGCGTTGCCGGATCGGTTCGCTCGCCGCCCATTCGGTGAAGCATCCGATGGCAGTTCGCACAGACGACCTTGAAGTCCTTCTCTCGAATCTTCGTTCCCTCGCGGAGTTTCGAAAGCGGCACCACGTGGTGGGCCTCGGCGTAAGCTTGACCCAGCTCGCCGTATTCTTCCCCGAAGTTGAACCTGCAAACCTGGCAGGTAAACTTCGCCTTCCGCTTCACGGTGTCGGCCTGAACTGACGATCGCTCCCGAACAAGATGTAGCCGCACACGAAGACGGTTGCGTTCTTGAGGGAACTCTTCTGGCTCCGACGGGCCGCCTTCGAAACGACCGGCGAGTCGGACAATTACCCCTCTGACCTGCTCGACCGAGGGAGCAGAACGAAAGCAGTACGTCATATATGCTTCGTGATCATTGTACGATTCCATGATTGGGCGGTTGAAGGCCGATCGTGGAAGCGACCGAGACAATCGAAACGAGCCATCACCGTGCGTCTCGCAATTGCGGCTCGAAAAACGGAGAGACGGGTCGAACTCCTTCGCCGCCCTCCGCACGTGGCTCCTCGACGCTGCAAGACAGATGCAGAAATTGCGCTCTGCCGTGTTCGCCCATTGATCCAGCCACAACTCCCGAAGGCGCCATGTCTCGAGAGACTACCTATGCGGGTGAACCACCCGCCGGTTCTCGACGGCTCAATCTTGACGGCGCGCTCGTGAATTTGAACTGCTGCTCTTGCGGGGGAGCGAAGAAACGACTTGGCGGTGCCCGCAGCCAACGCCTTCAACTGCAAGCGCAATCGAGTCACGGACGAACGAGATCGCGTCATGGGGCGTTAGAAAGGCTCACCGCAAACAATAGGCTTGCTCCAGATCCACCGATGAGTGCTCCAGCATCCTGTGCCCCGACCTGCAAGGACGTGCCGTGGGGAATGACAACCCCCTGGCCCACGTAGAGAAATCCAGCGTACACAGGGAGCGAGCCCGCGTCGAAAACAATGTACTGAGACTGATCACCCAGTGTGGCGTCGGCACTCCCCTGGTTCTGCACCGTGACATCAAGGTGGCCAAGGCCAACGTCGCCGCCTGGACTCGTCCACTGGTAGCTTAGTGCATGAAGGTCTGTTTGCGCCTCGGACGCAGAAATTCCGCCCGCACAAATGTCGAATTCGACCTTGGTCACCTGGGTAAATTGAGCTGTTTGGGCCGCGACTACGAAGTAACCCAATTCTCCCGACGCGAGGCAGGATGTTGACGGACGAGGGCCGCGAGCTTGCGACGAGATCGACCATGTAGTGATCCCGTCTGACCCTAGAACGGCCGAGCCAAGGGTCGATGGCCCTTCAAGGGCAGAATCTGAGTTATCTCGGTAAACGACATTTCCGACTTCCACGAGGCAGAACGGTCCGCCCGAGATATTGGAAACCGGAATAACCGCAAAGAATCCACCGGGGTCCGTTCCTTGGGGAACGGACTCACGCAGCGCATAAGCCTGACCGACGCTAAACAGGCCGGTTCCGGACAACGGGGAAGCCGTGATTGCCTTTCGCAGGTCGGTATTTGGTACTTGACCAACTCCGATCGTGCCCCCGTGGACCGTGCTGATGCCATTTCCACCGGCCAGGCTACCGCTTGGAGTCGACCGGCAATCGAGTACCGCCGGCTCCAACCATCGTCCCACCCGAGCCGGGAGATCCACCCATTGATGTGGCACCACCTGCGCCCAAAAATCCTCCTGTTGAGACGGTGCCGCCGCCAGCACCCAAGGCCCCACCGGTCGAAGAGCTGCCGCCTGAAGTTGAAAGTCCGCCTACCCCGGTGCCGCCGCTCGACGTCCCGCTAAACGAACCATTCCCCGAACCACCTGAACTACTGGGAGTGCTCGCGCACACGTGGGACGTACACGTTAGGCCGGTGTTACAAGTGTCATTGCCGTAGCAGGGTCCGCCTTCAATGCCCGGGCTGCTCGACGTGGCTGCACCGCCCGTTGAGCCGGAAGTGCCCGAGGCTCCGGCTCCCGAATCCGGTGAGCATGATGCTAGGAGTAAGAGCGCACCGATGGCCAAGACGGCTGGCCGACGAAGGACACGCATAGTTTGGCATCCTAGTTCTGATCGCTCGTCGAGGTCTATCCACGCCCGGAAGACGAACGTCTTCGAAACGCTTCCGAGCGCCGGATGGGCGGCTTCCGTCACCCGACGCTTTCACGGGTCTCCAGGAACCGCACCGAAGGCGTGTGGTAAAGTCTTCGGGACATTCCCCTGATGACCATCCCAGATGGCCCGCGGTAGGCCGGGGACCGCGTTACAGGCCCGCCATCCCCCGGCGGAGCGCGGTGAGATGGGAGCGGTCAGATCGGCCAGTGCTCGCAGCAACCAGCTCTCGGGATCGAGCCTCGATCAGCGCTTCTTCGGAACGAGCACCCAGTAATCGAGATCGAGCACCACGTTCGGGTGGTACGTCGATTTGCCGTCTTTTTCGACCTTGAGCGGGAACGGCTCGGCCTTGGCATCGAGGTTCTTGTAGGCGACGAGGCGGAGGCGGAGCGCGCCGCAATCGGTGCGCCCGGTGAGGTCGGCTTTGTCGAGCACTTCGCTCCAGGCGTAGATGGTGTCGCCGGCGAACGTGGGGTTCGCATGCGTGCCGCCGTTCCAGGCGAGGATCCCGAGAACGTTCTCGAGCCCGTTGAAGGCGAGCGAGCGCGCGAGGCTGATGATGTGACCGCCGTAGATGAGGCGCTTTCCGAACCGCGTGCTCTTCGCGGCGAAGCCGTCGAAGTGCACCTTCGCGGTGTTCTGATAGAGCCGGGTCGCGATCGCGTGCTCCGACTCTTCGATCGTCATCCCGTCGACGTGGTCGATGCGCTCGCCCTTCGTGTAGTCCTCGAAGAACGCGCGGCCGCCGGTGACCCAGGACTCGAACTCCTCGAGGTGGAGACCGCGCGGAACGTGCAGATCCGCCGCGGGGAGCTCCTTGCGCATCTCGGGCGTGTCGTTCGCGTCCGTCGGCGTCTTCGGGTCGCGCTTGTTGACCATGACCCAGCGGTAGAAATCGAGGACCGTCGCGCCGCGCTGGTTGGTGCCGCTCGAGCGCACCCACACGACGCCGTTCTCGCCGCTCTTGTTCTCCTTCTTGCCGATCACCTCGGTCACCGAGCGCACGGTGTCGCCCGGGTACACCGGCTCGAGGAAGCGAACCGCGGCGTAACCGAGGTTCGCCACGGCGTTGAGCGAGACGTCGTTCACCGTCTTGCCGAACACCATGTGGAACACGAGGAGATCGTTGATCGGCTCGCGCCGGTAGCCGAGCGAGCGGGCGAACTCCGCCGACGAATAGAGCGGCGAGCGATCGCCGGTGAGCCCGATGTAGAGCGACGCGTCCCCCTCGGTGATCGTGCGCGGAACGGCGTGCACGAGCTTCGCGCCGCGCTTGAAGTCTTCGAAGAAGTTACCGGGGTTCGTTTTCATCATCGTGCCTGGCGCCGACTCAGCGGCTCTCCTTCAACGTTTTCAGTCCCTGTTTGGTCGCGTTCACGAGGATGGACATGTTGCCATTGGGGTGCCGATTCTCGCGCATCAGCTGGTGACACGAGCCGGTCTCGTCGAACTCGAAGACGCGAGAGAGGCAAGGGTCGACCTTGCCGGCGATCACGAGATCGTTCACGCCCTTCGCCTGCACGTCGTTCGCGAAGTGCGACCCCTGGAATCGTTTCTGTCGCATCCAGAGATATCGCAGATCGACGGTCGCGTTGTAGCCGGTCGTGCCCGCGCAGATGACGACCATTCCGCCGGTCTCGCACATGAAGACCGACGTCGGCACGGTGTCCTCGCCAGGGTGCTCGAACACGATGGTCGGGTTCTTCTTTTGACCGAGCGCTTCCCAGAACGCTTTGCCGAAGGCGCGAGCTCCCTGCATCCACTTTCCGTACGCGCCGTCGTCTTTCCAGTGAGGGAGCATGCCCCAGTGGGTGAACTCCTTGCGGTTCATGGTCCCGACCGCGCCGAGCTTCTTCACGTAGTCGACCTTGTCGGGACCGCTCACGACCGCGACGGGAAGACCGCCCGCGGCCTTGACGATCTGGATCGCCATCGAGCCGAGTCCGCCCGCGCCGCCCCAGATGAGGACCGGCTCGCCGGATTGAACGACGTTCGGCGGCCAGCCGTGCAGCATTCGGTACGCCGTTGCGCCGACCAGCATGTACGCGGCGGCTTGTTCCCAGTTGAGGTGCGGCGCCTTCGGCAGGCACATGTGATCTTGCACCTTGGTGAATTGCGCGAAGCTTCCCCAGTTCGTCTCGTAGCCCCAGATGAGCTCCGACGGCGCGAACATCGGGTCCTTGCCGGCCACGACGTGCGGGTCGTCGTGATCCCACCAGCCGCAGTGCACGACGACTTCGTCGCCGACGTTGACGTTCGTGACGTCCTTGCCGACCTTCCACACGATGCCGCTCGCGTCGGAGCCGCCGATGTGGAAATCCTCTTTTTCGCCCTTCTTCTGGCGTCCCTTGATCACGTTGATCGGAACGCCGAGCGCGGCCCAGACGTTGTTGTAATTCACGCCCGCGGCCATCACGTAGACCAGGACCTCGCGCGGTCCGATCTCGGGGACCGGGACCTGCTCTCGTTCGAACGCGGTGGTCGGTTCGCCGAAACGGCTCTCCCGAATCACCTGCGCATACATCTTCTCGGGCACCACACCGAGGTCGGGGATCTGTCCTAGTTCGTAGATGTCTTTTGCCATGACGCGCGCGCATCCTAGTCGGAATGGGTGAGATTCAAAGGGCCTCCGAGCGCTTCAGTGCCAGTCGAAAAGGGGCCCCTGTTCCGACGCGTCGCACCGAGGGCTCGCAAATCCGTGGCACTTTTGCCGAAATTCGCCCCGTTCGCTCGTCGGCCCCCTGCCCTGCACGCGAACCGGACCGTGCGCCGGCTTGACTCGCCTCACTCGCCGTCCCCTGATCCCCTCGTCGCGATGCCCCGAACTGCTCACGACGCGCGCTGGGAATTCTGGATCGACCGCGGGGGTACGTTCACCGACTGCATCGGCAGAAATCCGAGCACCGGTGAACTCCGCGTCGAAAAACTCCTGTCGTCGGATCGAGCACCCCTCGACGGCATTCGAAGGCTCCTCGGCCTCGAGCTCGACGCACCCATTCCGCCCGTCGACGTCCGGATGGGCACGACGGTCGCGACGAACGCGCTCCTCGAGCGGAAAGGCGCCCGCTCGGCGCTGGTCACGACGCGGGGCTTCGCCGACGTCCTCGAAATCGGCACGCAGGCCAGACCGCGCCTCTTCGACCTCGAGATCCGGAAGCTCGACCGACTTTATTCGTCGATTCTGGAAGTCGACTCCCGAGCGGACGCGGAGGGTCGGGTGCTCGCCCGTCCGGAGCATGAACCCACGCTCGACGCGATGCGGGCGCTCGTTTTGGGGGGCACCCGAAGCGTCGCGATCGTCGTATTGCATGCCTATCGCGCCGGGGAGCTCGAGCGCGAGCTGGGCGAGCTCGCGGAGCGGGCGGGCTTCGACCACATTGCGCTGTCGCACGAGGTCGCGCCGCACCTCGGGCTCCTTTCTCGCGGCGACACCACGACGCTCGACGCGTATCTCACGCCGCTCCTTCGCTCCTATCTCGACGGGCTCCTCGCGGAATTGCCGGGCAGTTCACTCCGGTTGATGCAGTCGAGCGGCGGATTGGTCGGCGCGCGCGGGCTCCGCGGACCGAACGCGATCCTTTCCGGACCGGCGGGCGGCGTCGTCGCGGCCGCGGGCGTCGCACGCTCGGCGTCGGTGAAGAACACCATCGCGTTCGACATGGGCGGCACGTCCACCGACGTCTCGCGGTTTTCCGATCGCGTACCCCTCCTGTACGAGACGGAGGTCGCCGGCGTGCGCGTGCGCGCTCCGACGCTCGACATCCATTCCATCGCCGCAGGCGGCGGCTCGATCTGTCGCGTCGAAGGGAACCGCCTCACTGTAGGCCCCGACAGCGCCGGCGCCGATCCGGGGCCGCTGTGCTACGGGCGAAGCGGCGGGCGCGAGCTCACCGCGACCGACGTGAACCTGTTTCTCGGGCGCCTGCTTCCCGATCGATTCCCCTTCCCGCTCGACCTCGCCCGGCCGCGCACGGCGCTCGAAGGGCTGGCTCGCGAGCTCGGCGAACGGGGTCTCGAGCGGACGCCGGAAGCCGTCGCGGGGGGCCTGTTCGACGTCTTGAACCACGGCATGGCCGACGCCGTCCGGAAAGTGAGCGTGCTCCGCGGCTACGACGTCCGCGACCACGCGCTCGTCGTGTTCGGCGGTGCGGCGGGCCAGCACGCCTGCGCCGTCGCGCGGCTCCTCGGGATGCGCACGCTCTTGTTTCACCCGCTCGCGGGGGTGCTCTCTGCGTACGGCATGGGCATCGCGAACGTGGCGTGGCACGGGAGCAACGACGCGACCGGCCTCGATCTATCGGAGAGCGCGCTCGACACGCTCGCCCCGTCCTTCGACGCGCTCGAAGCCAAGGGCCGCGCAGCCCTCGCAGAAGACGGCTTCGACGGCGCGTCGATCCGCGTCGCTCGCCGCGTCGAACTACGATACCGCGGGACCGAAGTACCCCTCACGGTCGAGCTCGGCTCGGCATCGTCGTGCCGTCGGGCATTCGAGGCGGAGCACGAACGACTCTTCGGATACGTTTTCGCCGGCGCGGACCTCGAGCTCGTCGCGACGCGAATGGAGCTCACCGGGGAGCGCGCGATGCCGCCTCTCGCGGTCGCGCGGTCGAACGACGACGAGTGCACGCCGACACGGATCGCGCGCGTTTGGACAGACGGCGCCTTTGCCGAGGTTCCCGTCTATGCGCGCGAGGCACTGTCGCCGCATCGCGAGCTCGCCGGACCCCTGGTCGTCGTGGAAGCGACGGGCACGATCGTCGTCGATCGCGGCTTTTCGCTGAAGCTCTCCGGCGACGGAACGCTGGTCGTCACCGACGCCGCGCCGCGCCGAACGCGCGAAGCGGGCGACGCCCTCGACCCGGTACTCCTCGAGATCACCGGAAATCGTTTCATGGCGATCGCCGAACAGATGGGGCACGCGCTCGAGCGCACGGCGCGGAGCACGAACATCCGCGAGCGGCTCGATTTCTCGTGTGCGGTCTTCGACAAGGAGGGCGAGCTCGTCGCGAACGCGCCGCACATTCCGGTGCACCTCGGCGCGATGGGCGAATCGGTGCGCGCCGTGCTCGACGCGCACCCGGTGCTCGAACCCGGCGACGTATTCGTGACGAACGATCCCGCGCTCGGCGGCTCGCATTTGCCGGACATCACCGTGGTCTCCCCCGTCCACGACGCCGAAGGCGCCCTCCTCTTTTTCACCGCCAATCGAGGCCATCACGCCGACGTGGGCGGTATCGCGCCGGGGTCGATGCCGCCGTTCTCGAAGCGGCTCGACGAAGAAGGCGTCGTGTTCCGCGCCGAACGGCTCGCGACCCGCGGGTCGCTCGATCGCGCCGGGATCTTGTCGCGCCTTCGCAGCGGCCCCTTGCCCGCCCGCGATCCGGAAATGAACCTTGCCGATCTGGAGGCGCAGATCGCCGCGAACCGAAAAGGCGCGGAGCTTCTCGGCGAGCTCGTCCGGGAACACGGCGCTCGCTCGGTGCTCGCGTACGTCGAGTACCTGCACGACGACGCCGCGAACGCCGCGGTCGCCGTGATCCGGCGGATGGCCGACGTCGAGCATCGGTTCGAAGACGCGCTCGACGACGGCACGCCGATCGTCGTGAGGCTCCGTCCGCGCGGCGACGTGCTCGACGTGGACTTCACCGGCACCGGCGGCGAGCACGCGGGAAACCTGAACGCGCCTCGCGCCGTGACGCTCTCGGCGGTCATCTATTTTCTGCGCCTGCTCTCCGAACGTCCGATCCCGCTGAACGCCGGCTGTCTCCGCCCCGTTCGTCTTACCATCCCCTCGCCGAGCCTCTTGTCACCGGGACCTGAGCGCGCCGTGGTCGGCGGCAACGTGGAAACGTCGCAGCGCATCGTCGACGTGCTGCTCGGCGCTTCCGGACGATGCGCCGCGAGCCAGGGCACGATGAACAACGTCACGTTCGGCGACGCGACGTTCGGCTACTACGAAACCCTCGCGGGCGGAGCCGGGGCGGGTCCGACGTTCGCCGGTGCATCGGCGGTGCACACCCACATGACGAACACGCGCATCACGGACGTCGAAGTGCTCGAGTCGCGCTACCCGGTGCGCGTGCGCGAGTTCTCGATCCGTCGCGGCTCGGGCGGCGCGGGGAAATATGCCGGCGGTGACGGCCTCGTTCGGGAGCTCGAGTTTTTGCGCGCCGTCCACGTCGCGGTACTCTCGGAGCGCCGCGTGCTTCGTCCGTTCGGGCTCGACGGCGGAGAGCCCGGTGCTCTCGGCCGCAATTTCTTGAACGGTCGCGACATCGGTGGGAGCGCCGAGCTCGACGCCGTTCCCGGAGACCGCTTGCGCATCGAAACACCGGGCGGTGGTGGCTACGGAGCGCGCGGCTAAGGCGCCGCCGGAGCGGGCGGCGGCGCCGGAGCGTCCGCGGCGTCGTGCGGGCCGTTCACGGCTTCCTTCACCGCGAGAGCGAGCGCGCAGCTGTTCACCTGCCGTTGCTCGGCGGCCGACGTCTCGGTGTCGGTAGCGGCGCGATCGCCGACGGGAACGAACTCGCCCGACGCTTCGGCGCGAAGCCGAACGAGTTGTCGATGCGCCCCGAGATCCCAGATCCCGACGCGAGCCATGTGGTCGACGCGCTGGACCCGCTCTTCTTCGCTCTCGACGCGTTCGTCGGGCGCGTGCGGAAGGGCCGCCGGCAATCCTTCGGCGGGATCCTCGTCGAGGACTACCGTGAAGTAGTGCGCGCGCGAGAGCACCTCGATGGCGACCGGGACGTCGTTCTGCGTCACGCCGGCGAGATCCAGCTCGAACGCGCGCACCGCGAGATCGGTCCCGGCTTGGTGCAACTCGTCGGTCCAATCCGACGACAGGATGCGGAGCGTCCGATAGAGGAGCCGCAAATTGTAGGGTTGTGACGGGCGCGCGCAGACGCTCCAGTCGTTGCAGAGAAGCCCACCGCTGCAGTCGCCCGGAGACTTGCACGCCTTGCCTTCGGTCTCCTCGTGACGCACGAAGAGGCACGACGTGAAGCCGTCGCGCTGCGAGCGTGCCGCCGCGGAACGCAACGACTTGACGTCCTTGGCGTTCGGCAACCGGAGCCGGAGATAGAGCCCGGGCCCCGCCGACACCGCGTCGAGCGACACGCCGCTCGCGACGAGATCGGACGCGGGCGCCTTCGCGAGCTCGAGCGTCCATTTCTCGATTTCGTCTTGGACCGGAAGGATCTTCGGACCGAGCGTCTGCATGACGGCGCGCTGCTTGGCCATCACCGCGCTCTTCTGGCTCTCGAGCGCACCCTCGGCGAACTTCCAGTAGATGATGCCGAACGTGACGAGCGTCAGCGCCGTCCAGAGCCAGAACTGCGGCGAGCCGCCGTATATGCGCGTCTTACCGCTCGCCATCAGGCGGCGGCGGTCTTCACGGGCTTCGTTGAGCGACGGCAGCCCGCGCTGTCGAGGATCTCGCACGGCGGACATTTAGCGCATGCGCCCTTCCCGAAAAGGAAAACGAGCGCACCCCGGACGGCGTGCGCTCGAACGATCCGGCAGGGCCGCTGTCAGCCCGAACCGTGCCCGCCGGCGGGCTTCCCGATCCGCTTGGTCATGAAGCTGACCTGCGGATAGCCGGCGAACGCCGCCGTCTGGAATACGCTCTTCACGACCAGCGCCGTGACGCGCTTGTCCACCTGAAGGACGCACACACCCGGAAACGGCTTCCCCGGATTGATCTGCTTCCAGAGCTCGTGCTTGCTCTTCAGAACGTTGAAGAGCTCGTCGATACGCTGAAGGCGATTCGCCTCTTCGATGGCGCGCGTGCTGCCGGAGGGGATGCCGTCGACGAGGATTTGCGTCCCCGTGATGGCGACCATCGGAGCCTCCACCATGTCGAGCACGTTCTGCGCGCTCGGGAGCTTGACGTTCTTGTCGATCGGCAGCTCGCCGGTCGCCGAGAAGCTCGCGAGCAGGAAGAGCACGATGCAGAGCAAGAAGTCGATGAACGGAACCAGAGGCAGCTCCTGGTTGACCGAGCGGCGGCCACCACCGGCCACCTTGTTCCGAACGAAGTCGAGATTGATGTGGTGAAGGAGCCGCCGTCCGGGGACGGCAATGGGCTGTTCGAACCGCGACAGAGCTTTGAGGTTGCTCATGAATATCTCCGCGCGCTCAGTTCACCGAGAACGTCACGTTGAACGAAGGGATGTCCTGCTCTTGCGTGCCGATCTTGATCTGGCGCTTGGGCGTGTAGATCGCATCGATGACCGCGACGATGTCCTGGAACGGCGTCGTGTTGTCCGTGTGCAGGATCGCCTGATCGAACTTCTTGTCGGTGCCCGCGCGATGGGCGCCGTTCTGAGTCCACTCGTCTTGGATCTTCTTCGCGAGGTCGGGGTACGTGTACTCGCCGTCGTTCCCGATCGGCACCTGCTTCTTCTCCACCTCGATGGTGTTGACGACAGTGGTGCCTTCTTTCCAGACGAGATCGAACTTCCGCTCGCCACGCATTTCGACGTGGAGCGTCTTTTCTTTCTTCTGCTCGTCGATGTCCTTGTCAGGATTCGGCGGGCCCGGGACCTGTGCGTCGGCGTTGAGCCGAGCCATCTGGGACCACACCGCGGTCACCAGGAGGAACATGACCAGGCAGAGAAGAAAGTCGATGAACGGAACCAGAGGCAACTCCTGGTTTACCGATCGCCTTCCGTGTCCGCCGCCGCCGCCACCGGTATCAATACCAGCCATTTTTCCTCTTCTTGGTCTCTGCGATGCGCACGAAGCGAGCCCGTTTTCTTTGCAGAATCGGGCTCGCTTTCACGCGCGACTGCTTCAGCCTTCGAGGCCTTGCAGATTCACCTTCTGACGATTCGACACGACGAGATTCAGCACGCGGACCGACGCCTCGTTGATGTCGTCTTCCAGCGACTGAGTCTTGCCGTTGAGCACCGCGAAACCCGCCAGCGCCGTGATCGCCGAGATGAGCCCGAATGCCGTGCAGTTCATGGCTTCGGAAATACCTTCAGCGAGAATTCGTGCCTTTTGGCTCGGGTCGACGCTTTCGCCACCGACCGCGCCGAACGCCTTGATGAGACCGACGATGGTCCCGAAGAGGCCGTTCAGCATGGCGAGGTTCGCGAAGAGCGCGAGGAAGCCCGTGCGCTTCGTGATCTTCGGCATTTCCTGAAGAGCGCCTTCGTCCATGGCGGCTTGGACTTCTTCGTCCGGGCGGTTCACCTTGACGAGACCTGCCTGCACGATGCGCGCGAGCGGAGCATTCGCGGCAGAGCACATTTTTACGGCCTTGGCGACGTCGCCAGCCAGAATGCACTTTTGCATCGTCGCGAGGAACACTTCCTTGTTGATGGAAGCGCCCCACAGATAGACGGCCCTTTCGGCAATCACTGCGATCGAGCAAACCAGCCAGAAAAGAATGAGCCACATGGCCCATCCGCCCTCTTGAAAGTGATGCCAGAGGTCAGCCATCGTTCTCTACCTTTTCTCCCGTTACGGCGAATCTCAGTGCCAGGTGCGAAGGACACGACGTGCTCGAACCACTTCGTCCACCCTGGCGTCTACTACGTCCACGGCTCGTCCGATCAAGACCACCGGGACCGAGCCATCTTGGCGAAGTAAACCCGGACCCGTCAAGAGAGATTGGGTGCCCCGTGGATCTTCGCGTCGCACCGCAAGTTTGCATGTTTATCCGCTCTAGCGAGGCTCCAGACCGACTTTGCCGCACGTCGTTTGTCTCGCCGAGATGCGTCTTTGAAGCATTACCCGGACATGCCGAATACGGATGTCGATCGCGAGTCGTCGAGAGTGTGAATCATCTCGACGTCGGCAATGGGGGCACCGTCGCTCTCGTCGCGGTCTAGTTCCTGCCCCCCCCCCGGACCGCCGGACCGGTGTGGCCTTCTTCTACGTGCACCGCCACCGCCTCGGCCTCCACTGATGCTCCTGGTCGCAGTCGCGATCGCGCACGCGGGCGTTGCGTCGGATTGCTCCGTCCGGAAACAATGAGCGCCCGCGACGCGGCAAGAGCGCGCACCCGTTCGTCAGACGACGACGGAGTCGCCTCCTCATCGCGAGGGCATGGGGTGGCGTCGCAGGTGTCGGCGGTCTCGCAGGTCTCCGTGGCGCGACACCCCCCTCATGTCCGATGACCACTCGACGAACGGCTTCCTCTTCCCGTCGCGCGTCGCGCGTCGCGCGTCGCTGGCAGGGCAACCAGCGAGCGACGCGCAGTTATCGAAGCGCGCCCGGGGACAGTCGCGATGCGACACTCGCGACGCAGGCCCATGTCGCACTTTGGTCCACGTTCACCGCGCGCGATTTTCGTCCGCCGCTCTCCATCATGCGAACGCTCGCCCCCGCCGCGGTGTGCCTGCCCGCGCGACGAACGAGACCTCGAGGCGAACTCGCGAGTGATAGTGACCGCTGTTCGAGGAGCCGACGGCTGAAGAAGCGGCTGAAGCGGCCACGGCGACGGCCGTTTAGCTTCACGAACGATGGGCGACGGCCGCTGCTGCGGCCGTTGCTCGAGAATCAAAACCGCCGGAAAGTCCCCGTCGTTACCGTGCTTGCAAGCGGTCTAGCGCGGCGGCTATAGTCGGTTCACGTTTGACAGATCCTATCGCGCGTCAGCTGCGCGTTTCACGAGCGACTGAAGATCCAGAAAGGGAAATGGGGAATGCAACTTCTGCTTCTCGCGGCACAAGAAGCCAGCGGCGGCGCCAGCGAAGGCCAGCTGGTCGAAGCGTTCAAGCACAATCCGACCTTCATGGTCTTGAACCTGTGCGCTTCGGCGGTGGTCCTGACGATCGTCGTAGAACGCTTCACGTTCCAGGTTACGCGGTACCGCGTGAACTCGAAGGAGTTCTTTGCGCAGATCAAAAAGCTCGTGACGGCTGGCAACATCGACCGCGCCATCAAGCTCTGTGAAGCGAGCGATTACCCCATTTTGCAGCTCGTGAAGTCCGGCCTCACGCACTCGAACAAGGGCCCCGACGAGATCGACGCGGCGCTCAGCGAGAAGCTGAGCGAGCTGAAGCCTCAAGCGGAAAAGCGCGTCGGCGCACTGTGGTCGCTGGCGAACATCGCGACGCTCATCGGCCTTCTCGGAACGGTCAGCGGTCTGATCGCGACGTTCGGAGCCATCTCGGCGGCTGGCCTCTCCGCAGCGGACAAGCAGCGCATGCTCTCCAACGGCATCGCGGAAGCCATGTACAACACGGCCCTCGGGCTCGGCATCGCCGTGTTTTGCATGATCACGCACATCATCCTGCACACCCGTGCGAAGGCCATTCAACACGACCTCGAGAGCACGATGGAAAAGACGTTCAACCTGCTGACGATTCAGCAGCGCGGTTAACGGACCTTCCGCGGACGCCAAAGAATGGCTCAACGCCTCAGTACTGCGCAGGTCGCCAAAATCCGGCGGCTGAGCCAGCCTCAGGAGCTGTCTCCCGACGAGGAGGGCGGCGAGCTCAACATCGTTCCGTTCCTCGACATCATCGTCAACATCCTCATCTTCGTGCTCGCGACCGTCGCGGTCACGTTCACGGCGACGATCGAGACCACGCCGCCCGCCAGTGGCGGCAGCGGTGTTCGCAAGGACATCGAGAGCAAGGCGCTGAATCTCACCGTGCTCATCGTGAACGACGGGTTCTCGATCAAGGCCGCGGGCGGCAACGTCGCTCCGGGCTGCGAAGGCGCTGGTGAGGGGCTCGCCATTCCGATGAAGACGGGGAAATTCGACTACGAAGCGCTCACCGATTGCGCCCAGAAGCTGAAGGGATCTTCGGCCGACTTCGCCGACGAGACGCAGGTGTACATCAGCGCCAACCCCGGAACCGACTACCAGACGGTGATCAGCACGATGGACGCCCTCCGCTCCACGCGTCAGGGCGACGCGCTATTCACGGACGTGAACTTCAAGGTGCCGCGATGACCGAAGCCGCTGCTCCCGGCGCGAAACCGCCGAAGGCGTCGACCGCGCATTTCAAGGCGGCCCTCAGGAAGGCGGTTCGAAAGAACGCGGCGGACCAAGAGGTCAACTTCCTCAACATCACCGCGATGCTCGACATCATGACGATCATCCTCGTCTTCTTGTTGAAGACGCTCGGTGAGTCGACCGCGGCGGTTCCCCAGAGCGACGATCTCAAGATCCCGAGCTCGATCATCACGACGCAACCGAGCCAAGAAGGCGTCATCGTCACGGTTTCGAAATCGCAGATCGTCGTCGGCGACGAAAAGATCATGACCTTGCCGAGCCGGCAGTCGCTCGCGCAATCCGGCGTCGGCGCCCAGTACAAGCGCAGCGGCCCGAACGACCTCTACATCGTTCCTCTCGGCAACGCGCTTCAAGCCGCCCGCAAAACGGACAAGCTGGTCCGGCAGGCGAAGGGGCTCGACGCGTCGATCTCGGAGGCGATCATCATCGCCGACTACACGACGCCGTATCGGCTCTTCATCGAGGTGCTCTTCACGCTCGGGCAGAACGAGTACGGCAAGTATCACCTGATGGTGATGCAGAAAAAATCCGCAAGCTGACGGCTACGTCATAAACCTACTACGCCCCCCAATGCGTCGGTCGGCCTCCTCGACGTAGCAATCTACGTCTGCGTCGGCCTTCCTAGGCGTCGTGACAGCGGGCTCGCTACGGTTTCTGAGGCAGCCGCGTCGCGCTTGAGACGGAGCCAGGGCGAGCCGGCCCCGCCCGAAAGACGGCGACCTGAAAGCGCCCTCGCAAGACTGTTTTCGGAAAAAAGAGTCGAGCCCGGCGACGTGACGGGTCGGGGTCGAGACCGTTTTCGGAGCCGGATCGGTCCGGCGGCGACGCGGCGGCGCATTTGCAGATCGTTGCGGGGCCGCGATCGCTGGGCGGAGGCATTCGCAGTCCGCCCACCGAAAAAGGCCGGGGATCTCGCGGATCCGGGGGTCTGGGCGGCCTCGCACTGAACGGCCTTGCACGCCGCTCGAACCCCGTGCTAGGTCCCTGGTCGGTTACGGCTCGTCGCGCCTTCGGAGTGGCTTGCGTCGACGAACGCTCGTTGGGACGCCCGCGTCGTCGGAGCCCCGGAGCGACGTGGCGGGCGTAACTGGGCATGCCTTTGCCGGCGCGGTCGGGTGAGACGGCGCACACCAGCCGGGCGTGCACTGCGGTTTTAGCGTGTTGACTGAATTCGCACTCGTGTTGGGTCTCGATGTGGTGAGCCTCGCGTTCGCCGGGGCCCTCGCGCGCTTCACGTTCAAGCGTCCGTCCGGAAGCGCCGAGGCGCGCCGGTTGGTCAACGCGGCGACCCGCGCCGCGGAGTCATTCATTTGGCGACAGTGCAAATACGCACTCGCCGCGACCGGCGTGGCGGTGCTGCTGCTCCTTTGCACACACGGGTTCTTCTTTCTCAAGCGCTTGCCCGACTCGGGTTCGTCCCTTGCTTTGTGGTCCGCGTTCGCGACGCTACTCGGCGCGACATTCACCGCGGTCGTCGCCCACCTGGCGACGCAGGTGGGGCTTCGCGCAACGTCGCGGACCTTGCGCGCCGCGGGGGTCAGTTTGAATCAAGGCGCGACCGTCGCGCTCCGAGCCGCAGCCGTGACGGCGGTGTCCACCGAAGCTCTCGGTGCAGCGCTGGTGACGGCGCTCCTCGCGCTCTTCTACGTCGTCGGTGGCGGCGGGGCGACGATCGGGTCCGACCAGACAACGGCGCTCCTCGTGCGGGCAGCGGTGGTGCTCCCCGGTTTCGCCGTCGGTGCCATCGCCGCGGCGCTCGTCTTCGGGCTCGGCGGCGCGACGTATCACGTGTCGGCGCGGCTCGGCGGTCTCGTCGCGGCGGGGCTCTCGCCGACCGATCCCCGCAATCCGTCCCTCGTCGCGACGTTGGTCGGCGAACACGTTGGAGTCGGTGCGGGCCGCGCGGTCGATCTGTTCGCGGGCGGCGCGCTCGCCAACGTGACGATGGTGCTCCTCGGCGTGGCGGCGTTTCGCGCCGACGCGGGCGCGTTAGGGACGCGGGCGTGGGCGCTCGTGACCTTGCCGCTCGTCGTGCGTGGCGTCGGTCTCCTCGCCGTCGCGTTCGGCGTGGTCTCCGGGAGAACGACCGAGGCCGAGCGAGCCGGTGGCGCGCTCGTGCGGGGTCAGCTCACGACGGCCGCCGTCGCTGCCGGTGGATTCTCGGGAGCCGTGTTCTGGCTCCTCGGCGGCGCGTACTTCCTTCCGTTCTTCGGCGCGGCGCTCGTCGGAGCAGCCGCGGGCATGGGCGTCGGACACGCCGCGCGCCATCGCGTCGACCGTCGCGCGGCGCCGGTCCGAGAAATGCTCGAGTCAACCCGCTCGGGAAGCGCCGTCACGGCGGCGCGCGGCCTCGGCATCGGTTTTGGTCACATCGCGATTCCGGTCGCGGTCGCGACCGTCGCGCTCGGCGTCGCGTTCTCCCTCGGCGACCGTTCTGGACTTCCCGGTGGCGCCCTACTCGGGACGGCGACGGCGCTCGCTGCATTCCTCTCCACGAATGCTTACGTTTTATCTCTAGGGCTGTTCGGGCCGATCGTCTCGGGAGCCATCTCGGTCGCCGCGCTCGACCCCGACGCGAGCCGTCCCGACGTTCGTCGGCGCATCTTGCTCCTCGATGACGCGGGATTCGAAAGCGGCGCCGTAGCCGATTCGTTCGCGATCGTCCTCGGCGGGATCGCGGCGACCGTCGCGGGTCTCGCCGTTCCGCTCTACGCCACGGGAGGTTCCGCCGACGCCGCCCTCTCGCTCGCGAAATCGCCCATCGTGTGGAGCGGCGTGCTCGGCGCGAGCCTCGTCGTCGCGTTCGCGGGAAGCTCGCTCGATCGAGCGTCGCGCGGCGCACGCAGCGTGGTCGGCGAAGTCGACAGGCAGCTCCGTTCGTTTCTCCGCGACGGCAACGTCGCGCAGGTCCCCGACGGCTACACCCCGAGTTACCGGACGCTCATCGAGCTCACGTCGCGCTCGTCGGTGCAAGGCCTGCTCGTGCCGGTGCTCGCGGGTCTGGCGCTACCGGCGGCGCTCGCGTTCTGTCTCCGGTTCGCTTGCCGCTCGAGCGATCTCGCGGCAGAAGGGCTCTCCGCATTCGTCGTGGTCACCGCGGCGACCGGGCTCGCGCTCGCGCTCGCCGGAAGCGGCGCCGGCGCCGTGCTCGGCGCGACCCACCGAGCGAGCCGTCCGCGCGACGGCGAACCCGGTGCCGACGCCGTCTCCGGCGGCCACGCGCTCGGTAGCTTCATGGGGAACGCCGTCGCGCCCGCCGCCAGCCTGTTCATCAAAGCTTCCGCCGCAACGGCGCTCATCGTTGCGCCTTTTCTCTACGGATCATGACGTCCCATCATCGTTTCCAGAAACCAGGTCCATCGTTTGGCCTCGATAGCTGACGCGTTATCCACCCTCTCCGACCGAGGACTCCGGCGCTTGCTCGGCGCGCGCACGTTCCTTCGTGGTCTGGACTACGAAAAACGTCGCGTCGTCGAAAGCGTCGCCATCAACGACGCGAGCGCCACCGGTCGCGTCAAAGGCTCCGACCCCGAACCGTACGAGACGACGATCAAGCTCGGCGGCGAAGGGATCACGTCCAACTGTACGTGTCCGGCGTTCAAGAAGACGGGACAGCATTGCAAGCACGTCGCCGCTCTCCTGATCACCGTGAGAAACCAGGCAAGGTCCCAATTGCCCCGACGAGAACAACACTCTCCGCCTTCCCCGCAGCAAAACAACAACAGCAACAACAACAACGCCGGCAATAACGGCAACGGCGGGAACAACGCCAACAACGCCGACAGCAAGGCGAGCCGACGCCGCGACCGCCGGCGCCGCGCGCAGACGCCGCAGCTCGCCGCGCCGCCCGGCATCGCCGTTCCGGCACCCGACGCGAGCGCGCGTCCCACGGGCATCGGCGCCTGGCTCGCCCCCGACGGCGCGATCCGCCGTTTGAACCTCGAGTTCCGGGTCCACGTCCGACAAGGCGGCTTGACGGTCACCGTGCTCGACGTCGACCAGCGCATGCCGCTCTTGCCCAGCATCGCGCTCACCTGGCAGGCCCTCGCGCCGACCGTCGACCGTGACGCGCTCCGGTTACTCTCGCGCTTCGAAAGCGGAAACCCGCGGCACCCCGCCGTCGACATTCGCGGCGAAGACGTCGCGGACCTGCTCCCGGTGCTCGCCGAATGCCGCGTGCTCCTCGAGCCGGCGCTCATGCAGCTCCGTTTCGTCGAAGAGCCGCTCCGGCCGCGCTTCGATCTCGAAATGGTCGGCGCGGATACGATCGTCGCGAAAGCGACGTTCGAACGGCCGGGCAACAATGGCCGTCGCTTCCAACTGACGAGTGGCGGCTGGTACGAAGGCGCGCCCGGCTGGTACATCGACACGAACGAGGGCACCGCGCGCCCCATCGACCGGCGCGTGTCGCCCGCTGCACTCCGGCGGCTCATCCGAAGCCCGGCGATCGCCGAGCCGGCGTCGCAGCTCATCCACATGATCAACGCCAGCTTGCCGAAAGTCGCGCTGGAGGTTGGTGCGGATCTGCCGAACCTCTCTCAAGTTGCCGACGTCATCGATCTGGAGCCGAAGTTCCGGATGAGCGCGACCGGCGCCCTCGTCGACGTCGAGGTTCGGCTCGACGCGCTCTACGGCAAGACCGAAGTCGAAGTCCGTGCCGACGGCATGTCTCCCCCCGTGATCATTTTTCCGCCCGAGGAAGGCCAGAAGCGCGCGAAGTGCATCCGCACCGACATCGCCGCGCAGCAGCAGGCCGTCGAAGAGCTCATGAACGTGGGTCTCTCGCCGAGCGAGAGCGGCGAGTTCTTCATCGCACAGGGAGACAACGCGCTCCGATTCTGGGCGGAAGGCGTCGGTTCGCTGCCGGAGTCGTGGGAGCTCTACGTCCCCGAGGAGTTCGTCGGAGTCCAGGTTCGTTCGAAGTCGGTGCAGATGAGCGCCCGCGTCTCGAGCGGGATGGACTGGCTCAACGTGAAGATCTCGTGGGAGAGCGAGGGCGTCACGGTCGACCGCGCCGAGCTCGAGCGAAGCTTGCTCACCGGGCAAAAATACGTGCGGCTCTCGGACAACTCGTTCGCGCCGCTCGATCCGGCGCGCGTTCGCGCCTTGATGGACCGGGAAGTGGAGCTCATCACCGCCGCCGGAAAAACCGGCAAGCTCCCGCTCTCGCAAGCCGGCCGCGTCCAGGAGCTACTCCAGCAAGCCGACAGCACCAGTGTCAACAGTCAGACCAAAGAGCTGTTCGAAAAGCTGGCGAACATCTCCGAGATCGGAAAGACGAAGAAGCCCCGCGCCCTCAAAGCGACGTTGCGGCCGTACCAGGAGCAAGGGCTCTCGTGGCTGCGCTTTTTGAACGACATCGGCGCGGGCGGCGTGCTCGCCGACGACATGGGTCTCGGCAAGACCATCCAGACGCTCGCGCTCTTGCTCTCCTTGAAGCAAGACAAGAAGGACGTCCGCGCGCTCATCGTCGCGCCGACCAGCGTCGTCACCAACTGGATCCGCGAGATCGAGAAATTCGCCCCCGTCCTCACCACGGCGCTCTGGCACGGCGCAGGGCGCAAAGATCAAGCCGACGAGCTCGAGAACGCCAACGTCATCGTGACGAGCTACGCGCTCCTTCGTCGCGACATCGACCTCCTGAAGAAACTGAAGCTCACGTATGCGATCCTCGACGAAGCGCAGAACATCAAGAACCCGCTCAGCGCGACCGCGCAGGCTGCCAAAGATCTGCGCGCCGAACATCGGCTCGCGCTGACCGGCACGCCAATCGAGAACCGCCTGAGCGAGATCTGGAGCATCTTCGAGTTCGTGAGCCCCGGTCTCCTCGGGCCACTCCAGAAATTCGAAGAGAAATTCGCGCGCCCGATCGATCAGGGCGATTCGAAGCAGGCGGCCCGGCTCCGCACCGTCATTCACCCGTTCATCCTGCGCCGCACGAAGAACGAGGTCGTCAAGGATCTCCCGCCGAAGATCGAGAGCGACAAGATCATCGATCTGACGCCCGAGCAGCGAGCCGTCTACATGCAGGTGCTTCGCGAGGTGCGCGCGCAGATCATGGGCGAGGTCGAGCGCGTCGGCGTCGCCAAGAGCCAGATCCACATCCTCGCCGGGCTCACGAAGCTCCGGCAGGCGGCGTGCGATCCGCGGCTCCTCGGCTTACCGCGCGAGTTCTCGCACGACGACAGCGGCAAGTTGATGGCGCTTCGCGAGCTCATCGACGAGTGTCAGTCGAGCGGCCACAAGGTGCTCGTCTTCAGTCAGTTCGTGTCGATGCTCAAGCTCGTCCGCGAGGCGCTCGACGAGGACAAGGTCCGCTACGAGTACCTCGACGGCAGCACCATGGATCGCGCGGAGCGCATTGACCGATTCCAGACCGATCCGACGATCCCGGTGTTCCTCATCAGCCTCAAAGCCGGCGGGTCGGGCCTGAACCTCACCGCCGCGGACACCGTCGTTCACTTCGACCCCTGGTGGAACCCCGCCGTCGAAGACCAAGCCTCCGACCGCGCGCATCGTATCGGCCAGAGCAAGGTCGTCACCGTCTACCGACTCGTCGCCGCTGGAACGATCGAAGAGAAGATCCTCGAGCTCAAGCAAAAGAAGAAGGACCTCGTCGCCTCCGTCCTCAGCGAAGACGCCGGCGGCGCGAAGAAGCTCACCCGAGACGACCTGGACGACTTGTTCAAGATCGACTGAACGCGACGGAGGGGAATGATGCGGCTCACGCTTCGACGATTGATCTCGATCTGTGGGCTGATCGGCATCACCGGTGGAAGCACCGGCGCCTGTTCGAACGGCAACGGACCAGCGGGCTCCGACGCCGGCGCGAGCACCGGGGGCGGCGCGTCGGATGGCCGCGCAGGATCGGGCGGCAACGCGTTCGATGCCGGACGCGACTCTTCGGCGCTCGGTGTCGGCGGCAACGCGAATGCAGGCGGTGTCACGAACAGCGGCGGGACGACGAGCACCGGGGGCGCTGCGAGCACCGGGGGTACCACCAACACCGGAGGTGTAGCGAACACCGGTGGCGCCACCGCGACCGGCGGCGCCGGTAGCACTGGTGGTGCGACCGGCTCGGGCGGCGCGAGCAGCAATACCGGCGGCGCGCCCAACACGGGCGGCCGTACCAGTGACGCCAGCACGGGCGGCCGTACCGGTGACGCCAGCACGGGTGGAACCGGTGGCACGAGCATCGACGCCAGCACGGGTGAAACCGGTGGCACGAGCATCGACTCCAGCACGGCAAACGGCGGCGGCACGAGCGTCGACGCGGGCAATGCAAGCGACGCACACGCGTCGTGCGGCACGCCCTGCGCACCCGTTTCTCTGGTCGGCGTCCAGGCCCAGCCCATCGCGATGGCGATCGACGCCGCGAACATCTATTGGATCGACGCGGGCAGCGGCAGCACGAACGGTGGCAACGTGCTCGAGGCGAAATTGAGCGGCGCGAACCCCTTCACGCTCGTCGCCGGCGTAGACCAGCCGGTGAGTCTCGCGGTGGACGCCACGAACGTCTATTGGACCACCACCACTACGGTCTCGAGGATCCCGATCCAAGGCGGCGCAGCGGTCCCGATCGCGTCCGGACAGAACGGAGCGCGCTCCATCGTCGTCGACTCCGTGAATGCGTATTGGGCCAACGGCGCGTCCGTCATGAAAGTGCCGAAAGCAGGGGGAACCCCGACGACTCTGGCGTCCGGCGACGCGCCTTACGTTCTCGCCCTCGATGCTACGAACGTGTACTGGGCCACTGCAGGTGGCGGGTCAAGCAGCGCGAGCGCGTCGATCGTCAAGGTGCCCATCGCAAGTGGAACTCCGACCACACTCGTGTCGCACTTGTTCAGCCCATCGGCCATCGCCGTGGACGCACAAAACGTCTACTGGATGGGCATCACTCATCGTTCTTCCGACGGGGCAATATTGAACACCCTGCTCGAGGTACCGATCGCCGGAGGCACGGTCACGACGCTTGCCGCCACGCTGCTCGCTGCCACTCCCCCCACGGGCATCGCGCTCGATCGCGGCAATGTCTACTGGATGAGCGTCAATCAAATTCTCGAGGTCAGCGTGCTCGGCGGCACGGTGACCACCGTCGCCGGCGCCGACCATCCGTCGGCGATCGCCGTCAATGCCTCGGCCGTCTATTGGGCCAACTACGGAACGGGAAGCGGCGGTTCCGTGATGCGAACCGGCATCTGCAAAGATGGGGTGTGTTTGTAGCTCTCGTGCTTGCCCACGTGCCAATACGACCTCTCGACTTGTCAGAGCCGTTGTGGCGTTGGGACTGCCGGTACGACACGTCGGGGTGCAATCCCCAATGCGGCAACGGCGCTATCGACGCGAACGGGCAATGTGACGGCGCTGCCCGCAGCGCCGCCAACTAGGGTCCGCCGCCGTCGCGCGGCGGGGGGAACCGGGGTCCGGTGCCACCGTCGGGCCGCGCCGTCGCTGGGCAGTCCCACGCTCCGCTGGTGCACGTGCACGCCGTGGCGTTGCGCCGACCGTACGAACAACTCGTTCCTTCCGGAGCCGTACAGGCAGAACCACTTTGCGGCCGAGTTCTCGGGCAATTCATCGACGCGGCGGTCTGACAACGCCAGTTGCCGTTGAAGCAGAAACACGTTTGACCGGTGTAAGTGCACCGAGCAATGCCTTGACCGCACGTCGAGTTGTTCGCGGGCGCGGTCGCAGGACAGCTCGGTCCACCGTCGGCCGGGAAACCCGGGAAGGCGCCTCCCCCGAACGCGCCCCCGTTTCCGGTGCCGGTGCCACCCGATCCCAGACCACCGCTCGCGCCGGCTCCTCCAACGCCGAGGTCACCGCCGACCCCGACGATCCCGTCACCGCCGACCCCGACGATCCCGCCGACGCCAACGATCCCAGCACCACCCGCGGACGAGCCCCCCGTTCCGCCGACAAACCCGCCCGCGCCCGAGGCTGTTCCATCGTTACTTTGGGAGCCGCATCCGAACAAGAGCCCGATGCCCGCGGCGACCGCCGCGCTTCGCGTCAATGAATGCAACATGAGAGACCTTCCGCGTCGATGGACACGCGCAGCGATGTTCGCGCTGCACCCGTCGCGTACAGAGCTCAAGTCACCGGCCGGCGCGACTGGCAGGCAACCTCTTCGCGGAATTTTCTCGTCGACTCTTTTGCGAGACGACACGGCGTCTCATCGAGGAGAACAAAGAGGGACCAACCGCGAGCGCGCTCCCAACAGCTATCGCGAACGGGAGAGCAAACCAAACGTCGAACTGATAGGCCGCGCCATTGTCCTGATACGGCGCGCCAGGTCGAAACTTCTGTCCGCCGGGCTTGTCGCATCGCGAATGGAGCACCGTTCACACGCCACGCCTCTGCATTCATCTCGAAGCGACGCGAGCATGTCCGTCACTTGCGGTTTTTTCTCCGTCGCGTGCGCACTCACGTGGCTACTCGGATTGCCCACGGCCGTGGCCTGGATGCGTCACGACGCTCCCTCGCCGCTCGCCGTCGCGTGCGCCGGACTCAGCGCGTTCGGTCCCCTTCTCGCAGCGCTCGTTTTCGTGGTTCCGGAGAGACGCCTCGGCGCCCTGTTCGGTCGCTTTCGGACGAATCCGGGCTGGGTCGCGCTCGCGCTCGCCGCGCCGTTCGTCATCCATCTGATGGCGACGACGCTCTATGCCTGCCTCGGCGGCCGTCCAGCCGCATGGTTTCATCCACCGGTTCACGCCGAGCAGCTCGCCGCGCTCATCGTGTTTCCGCTCGGTGAAGAGTTCGGGTGGCGCGGATTCGCCTATCCGCGGATGGTCGCACGCTTCGGGATCGTTCGCGGCTCCCTCGGTCTCGGTGTCGCGTGGGGGGTTTGGCACTTGATGTACAGCATCACGTCCCAAGCTGCGGCATTCGACCCGTTCGTCTTCGGACTCGGCATGCTCGAGCTCCCGCTCTACTCGCTACTCATCGCGTGGGTGTTCGAGCGCTCGAACCGCAGTATGGCGGTTGCGCTCGCCTTTCACGCCGGCGCCCACCTCGATCACGTCGAACAAGCACCGAAGAGCGAGCTCGGGCTCCACGTGCTTCACCTCGTCGTGCTCGGCGCGCTCGCGTTCGTGGCCGCGCGATCGTTGCGATGCGAAGCGCCTGTCCGTGAGTGACTCTTGGCCGAACTGCCTAAACTTTGAGCGTAAGGCTCGAACTCGCCTTGCCGCGCGGCGCCGCGCGAAACAAATCGCGAGGGCGAGCCACCCGATCGACGCGTGAGCACCCTGGCGCCCCTCGGCGAGCGTGCAACCGCAACCTCCGTTCAATGCGCCGATCCCACGTGACGCCTGATCGTTCGGGGGAGCCGCGTCCGCAACGCCGGGCCGACGGCCACCCGCGTCGGCTCCGGTCGGATTGGAAGCAATAGGCGCCGGCACGACAAAGGCTGTCCGGTTCGGCGTTGGTGCACGGCACACCCACGTCGAGAAACCGCTTGCATGTGCCGGTGCTCGTGCAGAACAAGCCGTCGCTGTCGAAACACGTGCTCGCCCCGCCGTCGACCGCTCACTTGCCAACAGCGTCGCACGAGATCCAACCCGGCGGTTCCGTGACGCACGCTCCCTGACAACCATCGCCGGCTTTGCCTCGGACGACTCCCACACAACGGCCCGTTGGGCCGCAATAGCCGGGGGGCGTGCAGTCGGCGGAGCTTTGGCAAGCCATGCCGGCGGACAGAGTGCCGACGTACACCGGCGCGCAGACCTTCGGCGGGAGTCGAAAGAGATTGCAGGTGGTCGCGTAAACGCTCGCGATGCTCGCGAGGCAGAGCTCGGCATTTCGAGGGTCGAAGCGCGTATGTTCACCGGGAAGCCCGAAGTTCCCGCTCGCGGGGATCGACGTTTTTGCGTAGGCGACGCAGGCCGCTACGTCGGAAGGGAGATGCGCCCGCGTGCAACACGCGCCCTGCTGGGCACAAACCGCCTGCGCCGCCTGGGCGGTGAACTCGGCGGGCGTGAGCGATGGTCCGCCTGCGTCTGCTGCGTCCGCGCCGCCGTCGGTCGCCGCGAAAAGGGTACCGACGTCGCGACGATGAACGCGAAGACCGACACCGCAGGCGTCCGCACCCCCTACTCCGGCAGACGCAGACTCAATCGCATCCAGGTCGGCATCGTCGCTCGTGGAAACGTCCACGAATCCACGACGCCTTCGATGCAGCGCGCGAGCTCCGGGCTGCTCACTTTTTCCGCGTGCCGCTCGAGTGCCGCCGTCGCCGGAGCGCCGGGGTCGCCCCCGACTCCGTCGAGCACCGCGCCGCTCGGATCGACCACCAATCCGTACTCGATCTCGCTCCGCTGCCAATCCGCGAACTTCTCGTCCCAGCACGCGCGTTCGAGACTCTCTCGGTGTCGACACAGAAACGTCTCCACCTCGCCGGACCGCAATCCGGGCGGCGCATCGTCCTTTCCCCAAACTTCCGCGTGTTCCGAATGGATCGACCGACTCGGATCGTCGCAAGCGCTCACGACAGGGGTGTGCGCTTTCACGAGATCCCGCTCGAGCTCCTCGATCGCTCGGTGATTGCTCGCGGCCTCCGCGGCAGAGTCAACGGGCGGCGGCCCGCCGCAACCAACCAAAAAACCAACGACGAATAGAACCAGGGAACTGCAGCGGTATTTCATTCGAGCGCACTCCGGACCAAACACCGCGTCCCGACCGCGCAAATAGTCACCCGAAGGCCCCGCGAGCAGGCAGGGCAATTTCCGGCTGCTTCCGTTTACCGTCGAATCGAGATGCTCATCAACAACCCGAATCCCGACAGCGTCGTGATCACGCTCGACCCTCCGTAGGAAAACAACGGCAGCGTAATCCCGACCACCGGCACGAGTCCCAGTGCCATCCCGACGTTGAAGAACACCTGCCAAAACAAATTGGCCCCCACACCGACCGCGACCGCTGCGCCGAATCTGTCTTTCGCCTGCGACGCCACGTTGATCGCCCAAATACACAAGAAACAATACAGCCCGAGCAGCGCCAACGACCCCACGAATCCCCAGTCCTCCGCGAACACCGCGAACGGAAAATCGGAGAACTGATCCGGCAGGAACCCAAATTGGTTCTGCGTCCCTTCGCGGTATCCCGACCCGAGGAACCCGCCGTCACCGATCGCCGTCTTCGATTGGAAGGCGTGCCAGCCCGCGCCCGTCTTGTCGGCTTCCGGATCGATGAAGCTTTGAATCCTGAGACGCTGGTAGTCGCGGAGCCCGAATTTCCACATCACGAACGCGACCGTTCCGAGTGAGCCGAATGCCCAGGCGAGGCTCGAGCGTCGGATCTTGGTGATGGCGAGCATCGCGAAGACGGTGAGCGCGTAGACGACGCCGGTACCGAGATCGGGTTGGGCCATCACCAGGGCCGTGGGGACCGCCATGATGAGCAAAGGCGGCGCGAGGTCCACGAGGGTGCGGGGCTCGGCCTTCGGCTCGTCCGCGAGGTAGCGGGCGATCGCGAGGATGAGCAGGATCTTCATGAACTCGCTCGGCTGGAAGGCGAAGCTGCCGAGCTGGATCCATCGCGACGAGCCGCGGATGTCGGCGCCGAGTACCCACACGAGAAGCAGCGCGACGATGCCGCAGGCGTAGAGAATGTACGCGAGCCGTTCGAAGAAGCGATAGTCGATGGCCGAAAGAACGATCGCAAGGAGCCCACCGACGACGAGCCAGTAGACTTGCGAGACGTAGACGTCGGCGATGCCTTCGCGCCCGGCGATGCCCATGTACGGGCTCGTCGCGCTGTACAGATTCACGACGCCGGCGATCGCGACGAACACGACGCCGAGAAACAGAGGCCAGTCGAGGCGCTCCCGCACCCCGCCTCCGAGCATCAGGGAGTGCCCCCCTTGCTCACCGATTTTTGCGTGGCGTCGGCTTGCGCGCCGAGGCGTTCTGCTTTGAGGCGTTGCCAATCGCGCACGACGCGCATGCCGACGGGCACGGCGTTGGCGCCACCGCCGCCGCCGTGCTCGACGAGCACGACGATGGCGATCTCGGGCGATTCGGACGGCGCGTAACCGGCGAACCAAGCGTGGTCACGGTTGAAGTACCAGAGCCGATCGGGGTCGACGCCTTTCGGCGTGACGTGGCTCACCTGCGCGGTGCCGGTCTTCCCCGACATGTCGACTTCGGGCAAGCGCTGGGCGTACGCGGTGCCCTTCTTTTCGGTAACGACGCCGTGGAGCGCGTGATGGATGAACTCGAGACGCGCCGGATCGATGTCGAGGATGCGCCGGACGCGCGGCGGGAATTCCTGGACGATCGTGCCGTCACTCGTCTCGATGCTGCGCACGACCTGCGGTTGATAGAGCGTGCCGCCGTTCGCGAGCGCGGCGTACGCGAGCGCGAGCTGCATGACGGTGACGGTCGACGCGCCTTGGCCGATCGCGGCGAGCAGGGTGAAACCGCCGCGGAACGCACCCTTCTGATGGCGCGTGTACCAGGCCCGGGTCGGCATGCGTCCGCGAGATTCGGGGTTCACTCCGACGCCCGTCTTCACCCCGAGGCCGAAGGCGAGCCCGATCTCGGCGAGGCGATCGATGTGGATCTGCTCGCCGAGCGTGTAGAAGAACGTGTTGCAGCTCTGGACGATGGCTTGATAGAGGTCGACGGTCTTGTGGACGCCGGTGCAGCGGAAGAAGCGCTTTCCGAACTCGTAGCCCCCGTGGCAATCGACGTGCGAGCTCGGTGAAATCAGGTGCTCGGCCATGCCGGCGAGCGCGCTGAACGGCTTGTACGTGGAGCCGGGCGGGTACGCCGCGGAAACGGTCTTGTCGAGGGTTGGTTTGAGCGGATCAGCGTACAGCTTTTGGAAGGCCTCGCGGACCGCGTCGGTGCCTTCGCCGCCGGACACGACGTTGTTGTCGAAGCTCGGTTTCGAGAGCTCGGCGAGGATGCGCCCGGTACGCACGTCGATGACGACGACCGCGCCGGCGAGCTGTCCGCGCATCGCGCGGTCGATGGCCTGGATCAACTCGACATCGACGGTGAGTGTGATGTCGCGACCGGGGATCGGATCGACGGTGCGCGGCTCGTCGAGGTACCGCTTCTCCATGTCCTCGCGATTGCCGTGCGCGCGCTGCCAGTGAACGACTTTCTTCAGGCCGCGTTCGCCGCGCAGATAGCTCTCCCAACGCCGCTCGATGCCGACGGCACCGATGCGATCGCCGGCCCGGTAGCCCTGGTCCTCTTCGCGCGACAGCGTGTCCGGATCGATCTCGCGCATGTACCCGACGAGGTGCGCGCCGATGGGGCCGAACGGGTAGTAGCGCACGGGTACCGGGACGACCTGAACGCCGGGCAGATCGTCTTCGTGCGTCTTCAGCGCCGCCACGACGTTGCGATCCACGTCCACCTTGAGAAGGATTTGCTGGCTCCGCTTGGTCGACGACGCCGCTTGCGCCTCGATGATTCGATCCGAAAGCACCTTGCTCTCGGTGTCGTCGAGGGCCATGAGCTGGGCGACGGTGGGCCACAGCTTCGGGTCGAACACCTCGGGGACGACGTACACGTTGTACGAGGGACGATTCGCGGCGAGCACCTTGCCGTACGCGTCGCGGATGACGCCGCGGGTCGTCGCGAGCCGGATCTCGCCGGTGATGTTGCGCCGCGCCTGCGCGCGATGCAGCTCGACCTCGAGCACCTGGAGCTGAACGAGTTTTCCGACGAGGATGCCGAACGCCGCGATGACGGCGATGACGAGCCAGCGATAGCGCCGGCGGAACTCGCCCACGTCGGAGCGCTGCACCAGGAAGCTCACGACGGCGTCTCCGACGCCCGTGGCGCGGCGGGTGCCCCCACCCAAAAATTCACGACGACACCTCGGTCGCCCGCGGCGTCGCTTGCGCGGTCTGATGGAGCCGCTCGGCGATGCGGAACACGATCGGCGCGACGAGAGCGGTCGCCACGGCCCGCGGCACGACGATGGTCACGAGCTCGACGGGGCGCGACGGATCGGCGCCGAACACGACGAGCAGCACGAGGACGATGAGGCTCTCGGCGAGCGAAAACCCGAACGCGAGCGCCATCTGCGTCGGCACCGTCTGCGCGGCGAGGCGCACGCCGACCACGCGAGCGAGCCACCAGAGCGCGACGTAGAGGAACGTGAAGAGGCCGAGCGGCGCCGACGCGAACAGGTCGAGCGCGTGCCCGATGACGAACGCGAGGACGGCGCCCTTCGCCATCGAGGGTTCGTGCACGCCGAGGAAAATCACGAGCGGCAAGATCGCGCTCGGCGCCCAGCCGCGGAGGCCGAGCGGCCCGAGGACGAGATGGACGTTCGCCTGGAACAGGATGAGGACGAGCGCCATGGCGAGAAAAGCTGCGTTGCGCATCCGGGCCTCAGTGCTTTTTCCGCTGGGTCGGCGTCGTGCAGTCCTTGGTGTCGGTCAGCACGACGAGCACCTCGTCGAGTCGCGAAAAGTCCACGGTCGGCTCGGCCTCGACCTGCTGGTAAATGCCGAAGTCGCGCTTCACGACATCGGTGACGCGCGCGACGGGAATACCTTTCGGGAAGCGGCAACCGAAGCCGCTCGTGACGAGGACGTCGCCCTGCTCGACCTCGTCGGTGCGCTGCACGTACTCGACGCTCACCTTGTAGCGTTGCAGATCGCCGACCCCGCGGACGAAGCCGCGCGCGCCGGTTCGCTCGACGACGACGTCGACGCCGAAGCCGCTGTCTACCGTGAGATCGACGTCGACGCGGTCGCCCGCGATGCGGGACACGGTGCCGACGACTCCATCGAGCGACACGACGGGCATGTTCGGCCGGATCCCCGGGGCGGAATTGTCGAGCACGACGTGCGCGACACGGAAAAACTCGGTGATGTCTTTGCCGATCACGACGGCGCTCACGGTTTCGGCCTTCGCGGTTTCGCGCAACGTGAGGAGCCGGCGGAGGCGCCGATTTTCGGTCTCGGCGGCCGAGAGCCGCCGCACGTCGCCGCGGAGGCGCGCGTTTTCATAGGCGAGTTTGTTGTCGTCCGCCTTCACGTCGACCAGGTAGACGTAGCCGCTGAGCACGTTCGACGCCACCCGGGCGAGCGCGGCCGCCGCGTACTCGACCGGCGCCGAGACGCGGAGGAGCGTCCGATCGATCGCGTTCAGGTCTTCGGGATTCCTGATGCTCGACCGAAGAAAAAAGAACGGTACGGCGAGCAGCAGAACGACGAGGACGATGTCGCGGTAGCGTCTGAAACGGTTCACGAGGGCCTGCTCGTCGGAAGAACGGCTCGTTATTGCACCTGACGGCGAGGTCGGCGCGGGTTTTTTAGTGCTTACGGTGCGGTTCGACGCGGAACACTCGCAGCTCGACGCCGCGGTTACTTTGAGCGAAGCGAATACCAGGGGGACCGCCCCGAAGGGGCGAGGGGGGCGGGCACGCCCCCCAAGAACAATCACCCGATCGCGACTTCCTTGAGAAGTTCGATGTGGTCGAGGGTTTTGCCGCTGCCGAGCACGACGGCGCTGATCGGATCGTCGCCGACCATTACCGGGAGGCCGGTCTCCTCGCGAAGGAGCACGTCGATGTTCTTGAGCAGCGCGCCGCCGCCGGTGAGCACGACGCCCTTGTCGACGATGTCGGCCGCGAGCTCGGGCGGGGTCTTCTCGAGCGCGAGCAGTACCGCTTCGACGATCGCGTTCATCGGCTCGGCGAGCGCTTCGCGCACCTCGTCCGAATTGACGACGACGGTCTTCGGAATGCCGGCGACCATATCGCGGCCCTTCACTTCCATCGTCAGCTGCTCGTCGAGCGGATACGCATTGCCGATCGTCATCTTGATGCGCTCGGCCGTCTGCTCGCCGATGGCGAGGTTGTACTTGCGCTTCATGTAGGCGACGATCGCATCGTCCATCTTGTCGCCGCCGACGCGGACGCTCTGCGAGTACACGATTCCGGCGAGCGAGATGACCGCGACCTCGGTCGTGCCTCCGCCGATATCGACGACCATGTTGCCACTCGGCTCGGTGATCGGGAGACCCGCGCCGATCGCGGCCGCCATGGGCTCCTCGATCAAGTAGACCTCGCGTGCACCGGCGCTCTCGGCGCTCTCCTTCACGGCCCGCTTCTCGACCTCGGTGATCCCGAACGGCACGCAGATGATGATGCGCGGCTTCACCAAGGTGCGCCGGTTGTGCGCGCGCGTGATGAAATAACGGAGCATGGCTTCGGTGATCTCGAAGTCCGCGATGACTCCATCTCGGAGCGGGCGGATCGCCTGGATATTTCCCGGCGTACGGCCGAGCATTTCCTTGGCTTCGCGCCCGACGGCGAGGACACTCTTTTCGCCGCGCGCGTCGCGTTGCACAGCGACGACGGAAGGCTCGCAGCTGACGATGCCCTTGCCTCTCACGTAAATGAGCGTCGTCGCCGTCCCCAGGTCGATGGCGAGGTCATTCGAGAAAAGGCCGTACAGCCAATCGAAGATCATTCGAGCTCACTCCGAGTAGCGCGGCGAAACGCGGGAAAGCACCCACGAGACCAACCGGTCCCGAAGTCGGCGCTGTTCGTAACACGGTCCGCCTGAGCCATGCAATTCGTGCCGTCGAGGAAGCTGGCCAACGGACCAGCTTGCGAATCAGTGACCTAAGCCACGGAAATCAGCCGAAAAAGTCGCCGTCGGAAACATGCAAGATCGAAAGCGGTGAAGCCTGCAATCTGCTCACGTTGAAACGGCGGCCGAGCCTCACACGGGCCGGGGTTGCCTGCAAGCAGAACCGGCACGTCGGACGACACAAGGTCGTCAGTCGTCGTCGGCGCCGTACTTGTCGCGAGCGCGCGGACCACGCAGGCCCTCGCCGTCGCGACGGGTGCGCTCGCGCTCTGCGGGCTTTCCCTTTTTCTTCTTGGTGTCCTTGGGACCCGGACCCCGACGTCGATCGCCGCTCTTGCGATCGTCGGTCTCATCGCCAGGAAGCGGCGGCGGCGCATCAGGAGGACGAAATTCATCGGGTGCCCAGCGCGGCGCCGAAGGCCGCGGTGGAAATCCACCCGGCGACATCGGTCGTCCGGGGCCGCCGCCCGGTGGACGCGCCGGACGCTCACCGCGTGCGTGCGCGATACTCGCCGAGACGCGACGTCCCTTCAGCTCCGCTTCGCGCAACGCATCGACGGCACCTTGCGCCGCTTCCGCACTGCCGAGCGTGACGAACCCGAACCCGCGCGGTCGCCCGCCGGGATCGAGCGGCAAATTCACGCGCACCACTTGAGCCACGCCGGCGCGCTCGAGCATCTGCTCGACCTCGACGCTGCTCGTGTCGTACGGCAGATTGCCGAGATAAAGCGTGCGATCTTCCGGAGGGCCCGCGTTCCGATCGGGCGGCGCGTCGCTGCGAGGTCCAGCGGTTCCGTCCGGGCGCTTCGGCGGTGCGGCTTGAAACGGACGCACCGAGATCGAGCGGCCCGACTGCATCGATCCGTCGAGCGATTCCCTGGCGGATCGCGCCTCGTCTTCCGTCGTGAGCGTGACGAAACCGAAGCCGCGCGGTCGCCCGGTGGCCCGATCGCGCGGCACACTGACGTCGACCACCGTTCCGCCGGTGGCCTCGAACAACTGCCGAAGCACCGCTTCGGAGATCGAATCGGGCAAGCCCGCTACGAAGAGCTTGCAACGGTCGTCGATCGCCATATGGTCCCGGCCTCTCTAGGTAACCTTGCGGCCAGGGCTCAATCCCCTAGAGGCGAGCAAGATATAGCCTCGCCCTAGCGGGTTCAAGACGCTTGGGCGATCTTTGTCACCGGACCGTCTCCACCAGCGTGCGGAGCATGAAGAGCGGGAACCATTTTTTGGACGAGTCTCAATCTTGGTCATGAAAATTCGCGTTATCGTGAACCCCAAGGCCGGTGCGGGCTCTGCGGGTCGCCAGGTTCCCAATCTTAGCCGGGCCTTGTCCGCTGCGGGAGTCCAACATGACGTCGTGACGACTCGCGCGGCGGGGGACGCGACCGCGCTCGCTCACCGGGCGCGGGAGGACGGCATCGACGTCGTCGCGGTCATGGGCGGCGACGGGACCCTGAACGAGGTCTGCCAGGCGTACCTCGACGGGTCCGGAAACCCCCTCGCCGGACCCGCGCTCGGGCTCATTCCCTCGGGCACCGGAGGCGATTTTCGTAGGACTTTCGGCCTCGGAACGGATCTCCTCGGCGCCGTCCGGCGCCTGGTAGAAACCGAACCGCGACCGCTCGACCTCGGCATCGTCGAGGTCACGACGGAACGCGGGGAGACGTCGCGCAAGGCGTTCGTCAACATCACGAGTTTCGGCGTGTCGGGCGCCATCGACCGCATCGTGAATCGCAGCCCGAAGTGGATGGGTGGCAGAGCTGCATTCGCGCTCGCCACCGTTCGGGCCATGAGCACGTACCGAAACGCACCCGTGACCATACGCCTCGATGGGCGCCCGTGGCACGAGGGACGCATCGTTTCGACGGCGATCGCGAATGGACAGTACTTCGGGGGCGGGATGCACATCGCGCCGGAGGCGCTGCCGTCCGACGGGCTCCTCGATGTCGTCGCGATCGGCGACCTGACGTTCTTCGAATCCATGCGCAACACGCCGGACCTCTACCGCGGCAGTCATCTGGGGCTGGAGAAGATACGCACGGCGCGCGCCTCGGTGGTCGAGGCGGCCGCCATCGATCGACAACCGGTGTTCGTCGATCTCGACGGCGAGACGCCGGGACAGCTTCCGCTCAAAGCCTGGATCGCGCCCGGCGCGCTTCGCGTGCGCGCCTAGTTCAGCGCGACGCTTCGTAGAGGCGATAGCTGCCGGAACGGTCCGACGAAAAAACGACGTAGCTCAGATCGTCGCTTGCCCACACGTCGCGATCGTCCTTCGAGCTGTTCAACGCGTCGACGCGAACGGGCTTGCCGAACGGCGACGTGAGCGTCGGGCGCGTCGCGATCCAGATGTTCTCCGAGCGCGTGAAGAGGAGATCGCTGTCGGCCTCGGCGAGAAAGCCGTCCGACTCTGCGGAGCTCGTGTTGAGCTCGGTGATCGGCGCAGCGGCGTTCCACGGATCGGCCGTCGACGCGCGCGTCGCGAGATAGAGATCGTAGTCGTCGGAGTCGTTGTCGCGCCGCGCGAGCACGAGCGTGCGGTCTTGGTCGGCGACGGCGCTCACCAGATCGTCGCCCGACGTACTGAGCTCGGCGACCCGCTCGGGCGCCGACCAGGTGTCGGTCCGGCTCGCCCGCGTCGCGTGGAACACGTCGAGGCCGCCCTCGGACTCCGAGCGATTGCTGCTGAACCAGATTTCGAGACCGTCGGCGTCGAGCGCGATGCCGGTTTCGCGATCGGCAGTGTTCAGCTCGGTGACCGCGGCGACGTTTCCCCAGGCATCGCCGGCCGCGTCGCGCGACGCGCTCCAGATGTCTTCCTTGCCTTGCCCGCCGTCGCGCGTCGAGTCGAAGTAAATCAGTGTCAGATCCGACGTGAGCGACGGATCGTCGTCCTTGGTGTCCGAGCCGGAGATGGCGTCGATCGCGACCGGAGCCGCAAACGGCGGACCGGACGTGGACGCGTCCTCGTTCGATCCCGCGTCATTCGATGTCGCATCCCCTGCCGATCCCGCGTCGTTCGAGCCGGCGTCGCCACCGGACGACCCGGCGTCGCGTGCCGGCGGCGTTCGCGACGCGATTCGCCCGTCGCCGAGGGACACCGCTTCGCCGCCGCAACTCGGCGTCGTGACCAGCGCAACGAGCACGAGCGCCGTCGCGCGTCGCGCCGTCACGACCCGCCGATCAAGGTCCGGAGGCGTTTCTCGTGGGGGGTTCCCGGATGGTCGCGAAGGAACCGTTCCGCGGCGGAGCGCGCCCGCGCGATGTTACCGCTCGCGACCAGCGCGTCGATGCGAAGCAGCGCCGCTTCCTGGCCGAGAGCGCCTTCGGGATAATCGCGACGATAGTCGTCGATGGCGCGCAACGCCCCTTCGGCGTCCGACCCGCTCAAGCGAGCGCGCACGCCGTCGAGCGCGGCGATCTCGCCCGCGATCGATTTGGTGGCACTCGGTTCTTCGTGGCGTGCCTCGGTGGGGACGCTCGGCGTCGTCGACGACACCCCGGTCACCGTGGGCTCGGCGGAGGCGCTAGCCGTCCCTTTCGCACGCGAAGTGCGCTCGGCAAGGGTCGTCGCGCGCGCTGGCACCGCCGCGTTCGCACCGCGCCCGTTTTGCGACGACGCCGCAGTCGTCGCGGCTCCGTTTTGCGACGACGCCGCAGTCGTCGCGGCTCCGTTTTGCGACGACGCCGCAG